>NZ_JAJTTE010000036.1 GCF_021343995.1 Pseudonocardia terrae
GCGATCTACACCACCTGATTCGTCGTCATCGTCATATGTGTTTATGAGACAGCCCCTTGCGCGGACCTGTGCGATCAGGTCGAGTGCCGCGGCGCCCAGCGCGGCCGCCGTCGCGGAGCCCGGCGTCATCAGCCAGCCCGCCGCCGCGGCAGGCGGCAGGGCGGAGAGGACCGCGACGAGTCTCCGCGCCCGATCCCCGACCCGTCCGGAGGTCGGCGGGCCATCGGAAGACTGCCAGCCGGTTGCGCTCGCGTTCACAGCTCCACCGGCCGCAGTGGCCGCCGTGGCGCCCGACGCCGCAACACTGGCAGCACCGCCTCCGGTCGCCGCGGACCCGGCCGCAGTCCGTGTGGTCAGGGTGATCCCCACTGCGCAGCGGCCACCCACCCGTGCTGCCACCACCAGCGCCCCCACCGCCGCCCCGATCCCGACCCCCACTCCGGCCGCGGCGACGACCACCCCGCTTCCGCGCACCCCCGCGAGCAGCACCGAGGCGACCGTCACCGCGACCAGGACGGCGACGGGGAGGACCCGTTCGCCGCCCGCCCGCGCCCCCTTCTCGACGGCCGCGGCGAGGGCCTCGGGCAGGTCGTCGAACCGCGGCGGGGGCGGCGGGGCGACCGCCGGGCCGATCCGCAGCAGCTCGCCGTCGTGCACCCCGAGCTGCGCGAGGGTGGCGCCGGGCGGCAGCGGCGCCCCGGCCGCGCCGTCGAGCCGCCACGGCAGCGGAGCCCGCCCCGCGGCGGGCACGGGCTCGCCCAGCAGCTCCCGCACCATCGGCACCAGCTCGGCCACGGCGAGATCGGCGGGCAGCGCGACGTCGAGCCGGCAGGCCGGGGCCAGCACCGTCACGCGGCGGTAGGTGTCCACCCACGACCTCCCGGTGTCCACGACTTCGGCGAAACGGCCCCGCGGGGCTGCCTCGCGTTGCGATCATCGGCCGCAGTATCGGCCGAACGGGTGTCCGCCCGCGGCCGTTCGGCGAAAGTGGGGCACGAGGTGGGGACGGTCGAGATCGCACGGCGCCGACGGCGGACGGCACCGCTGCCCGCCGGGGAGATCCGGGTGGAGCCGCCGCCGGAGCCGGAGCGGGCGGTCCCGCCCGGGCTGCTCGCCCGGGCGCTGCCGGTCGCGATGCTGCTCGGCTCGCTCGGTGTGGTCGCCGTGGGGCCGAGCGAGCCGACGACATGGGTGTTCGGCGGGATGTTCGCGCTGTCGTCGGTCGGCATGTTGCTCACCGGCGGCACCGCCCGCGGCTCCGAGCGCACCGCGACCCTCGACGAGGACCGCCGCGACTACCTGCGCTATCTCGCGCAGCTCCGGGAGCGCGCCGAGCGGGTCGCCGCGGCGCAGCGGGCGGCCCTGGAGGAACAGCACCCGCACCCCGCCGCCTGGCCGGAGGTGCTCGCCGCCGGGCGGCTGTGGGAACGCGACCCCGGCGACGACGACTTCGCGCACGTCCGCGTCGGCCTCGGCCCGCAGCGGCTGGCCACCCCGCTCCTGCCGCCCCGCACCGGGCCCGTCGACGGCGTCGAGCCCGTGAGCACCCGCGCGCTGCGCCGGCTGCTCGCGGGGCACTCGGTCGTGCCGGACCTGCCCGTGGCCGTCGACCTGCGGGCGGCGTCGGCGGTCTGGCTCGACGGGCCGCCGGAGCGGGCCCGGGCGGTCGCCCGGGCCGTCGTCGCCGGGTTCGCGCTCGGGCACGGCCCCACCGACACCCGCGTCGCGGCGCTCACCGGAGCGGCGGCATGGGACTGGGTGAAGTGGTTGCCGCACAACGCCCACGCCGTCGAGCGCGACGCCCTCGGCCCCGTCCGCATGATCACAGACGACCCCGATCGGCTGCGCCGGTGGTGGGCCGCGGACCCCGGGCCGCGGCACCTGCTCGTCGTCGTCGACGGACCGGCCGACGGTCCCGGGGCGTGGGCGGCGGCCGAGGGCGTGACCGTGCTGCGGGTCGGCGTGCCCGCGGCGCGGCGGGAGTCCGCGTCGGTCGTGCGGGTGCGGCTCGACGAGCCCGGCCCCGTCACCCGCCCCGACGAGCTCGACGAGGCCGACGCGCTCGCCCTCGCCCGCCGGCTCGCCCGGTACCGGCCCGCAGGCACCGAACGGGCCCGGCCGGCCGCACACGGCCTGCCGGACCTGCTGGGGCTGACAGGGATCCGGCCTGCGGAGGTCGCCGCGCTGCGGCGGTCGCGCGCGGCGGCGGACCGGATGCGGATCCCGCTCGGTCTCGACGACGCCGGCCGCCCGCTCCTGCTCGACCTCAAGGAGTCCGCGCGCGGCGGCAGCGGCCCGCACGGCCTGTGCGTCGGCGCGACCGGGTCGGGCAAGAGCGAGCTGCTGCGGACCCTGGTCGTCGGTCTGGTGCTCGCGCACGGCCCGGAGGAGCTGAACCTCGTGCTCGTCGACTTCAAGGGCGGCGCGACCTTCCTCGGCCTCGCCGGGCTGCCGCACGTCTCCGCCGTGATCACCAACCTGGTCGACGAGCTCGCCCTCGTCGACCGGATGGCCGACGCCCTCGAGGGCGAGATCCTCCGGCGTCAGGAGCTGCTGCGGGCCGCGGGGAACCTCGCCGGGATCGCCGAGTACGAGCGGGAACGCGCCGCCGGTCGGGCTCTGCCGCCGCTGCCCGCGCTCCTGGTCGTGGTCGACGAGTTCTCCGAGCTCCTCGCCCGCAGGTCCGAGCTCGTCGAGCTGTTCGTGACCGTGGGCCGGCTGGGCCGCTCGCTCGGGCTGCACCTGCTGCTGGCCTCGCAGCGGCTCGACGAGGGGCGGTTGCGCGGGCTCGAGTCGCACCTGTCCTACCGGATCGCGCTGCGCACCTTCTCCGCCTCCGAGTCGCGGGCCGTGCTGGGCGTGCCCGACGCGCACGCACTCCCGCCGATGCCCGGTGCCGCGATCCTGTCGGCGGGCACCGACCAGCTCGTCCGGTTCCGGAGCGCGTACGTCTCCGGGTCCGCGCCCGGGGGCGGGACCGTCGCCGCACGCCGGGCGCACCGGTTCACGGCGGCGCCTGTCACGGCACCGGAGCGGCGCCCCGAACCGACGGGGGAGTCCGTGCTCGACGCGGCGGTCGACGCCGTCATCGCGCTCGGAGGCCCTGCGGCACACCGGGTCTGGCTGCCGCCGCTCGACGAACCGCCCCCGCTCGACGAGCTCGCCGCCGGGTCCGCGCTGCGGGTACCCGTGGGCCTGGTCGACCGGCCCGCCAGGCAGCGCCGCGACCCGCTCGTCGTCGACCTCGCAGGCGCGGCGGGGCACGTCGCGGTGGCCGGCGGGCCGCGATCGGGCAAGTCGACGGCGTTGCGCACCCTCGGCGCCGCGCTCGCCCGCGCGCACACCCCGGCCGAGCTGGGCGTGCACGTCCTCGACCTCGGCGGGGGCACGCTCGCGGTGCTCGAGGAGCTGCCGCACGTCGGCACGGTCGCCGCCGACCCCGACCTCGGGCGCCGCACGCTCGCCGAGGTCGGCGGGGTGCTCGCCCGGCGCGAGGCGCGGTTCCGCGCGGAGGGCATCGG
This sequence comes from Pseudonocardia terrae, assembly GCF_021343995.1. Classification (GTDB taxonomy): domain Bacteria; phylum Actinomycetota; class Actinomycetes; order Mycobacteriales; family Pseudonocardiaceae; genus Pseudonocardia; species Pseudonocardia terrae. Next base: position 3,522 of record NZ_JAJTTE010000036.1, read on the forward strand.
GTCCGTGGAGGAGTTCCGGGCGCGGCGGGCGGCCGGGGAGCTGGCCGACGAGCCGGCGTCGGACGTCCTGCTCGTCGTCGACGGCTACGCCGCCCTGACGGCGGAACCGACCGACGCGTCCGACCCGGCCGCCCGGCTCGCCGCGATCGCCGCGCGCGGTCTCGCGTACGGGATCCACCTGGCGGTGTCGGTCGGCCGCTGGGCCGAGCTGCGGCCGGCGCTGAAGGACCAGCTCGGGACCCGGCTGGAGCTGCGGCTCGGCGAGCCGGGGGACTCCGAGGTGGACCGCCGGCGGGCCGCCGGCGTGCCCGCGCGGCCCGGCCACGGCCTCGCACCCGACGGCGACGCGATGGTCCTCGCCGCGCCCGCCCGGCTCGTCCACCGGCCCGGGCCGCCGTTCCCGCCGGTCCGGGTGCTGCCGGCGCTCGTCCCCGCGGACCCCCTGCTCGACACCGTCGACGGCCTCCCGCTCGGCCTCGACGAGGAGCACCTGGAACCGGTCGTGCTCGACCCGGCCGAGCCGCACCTGCTCTGCTTCGCCGACGCCCGCAGTGGCAAGACGGCCCTGCTGCGCCTCGTGGCCCGCGGTGTCGCGGCCCGGCACACGCCCGAGCAGGCCCGGATCGTGGTGATCGACCCGCGCCGGTCGCTGCTCGGCGCGCTGCCCGCGGGCCACGTGATCGAGCACGCGGGCACCGCGACCGCGATCGCCCACGCGGGCCGCGAGCTCGCGGCGACGTTGCGCCGCCGGCTCCCCGGCCCCGACGTCACGCCCGAGCAGCTGGCGGCGCGCGACTGGTGGTCGGGCCCGGACGTCTGGGTGCTCGTCGACGACTACGACCTCGTCGCGCCGGCGGGCTCGACCGCGCCGCACCCCCTCGTGCCGCTCGCGGAGTTCCTGCCGCAGGCGGCCGACGTCGGGCTGCACCTGGTCGTCGCGCGGCGCACCGGCGGGGCCGCGCGGGCACTGTTCGACCCGGTCGTCGGGCGGCTCCGGGAGCTCGGCGGGCCCGCGCTCGTGATGCACGGCAGCCCGGACGAGGGGCCGCTGGTCGGGGCGGTGCGGGCCGGGCCCCAGCCGCCCGGCCGTGGCCTGCTCGTCGACCGACGGGGCGGTCCGCGGCTGGTGCAGGTGGCGTGGGCGGAACCATGACCCGCTCCTGCGAATCCGTCGGAATCGCCACCGTCGATGCCGGCGGTGGCGGCACGCGCGTGGCGGCCCGGGAGGACGGCCGGGCGGTGGTGCTCGGCGTGCTCCCGGCCGGCGTCCCGCCGGGTGCGGCGGCCGCGGTCTTCCTGCCCGGCGCACAGGCGGTCCGTCCGGGGCCGGTCCGCGGCCTGGTCGTCGACGCCGGCGCGTCGGGGACGCGGGTGCTGCGCGACGGGCGGCTCGTCCGCCAGGTCCCGGTGGGCGGCGTGCATCTCGACGCCGCCGTCCGCGCGCTGTTGCCCGCGCCCCCGCGCCGCGAGGCCGATGTCACAGTGCTCCGCGAGACGCTCTCGCTGCTGCCCTCCGCGACCGTCGGGACCGGGGCCGGGCGCGTCCGGGTCACCGCGGAGCAGGTGCAGGAGGCGCTTGTGCCGCTCCTCGCGCGGGTCGTGGCGGCCGTGCCACCGGGACCGGTGCTGCTGGTCGGCGGGGTGGCGCGGACCCCGCTGCTCGCCGCGCTGCTCGACGAGGCGGGCCTCGGGCCGGTCACGGTCGCGCCGCGACCGGAGGTGACGGCCGTGCTCGCGGCGCCCGAGCCGGCACGCGGCCGTGCGCCGGAGCAGCGGTCCCCGCTCCTCCCGCCACCGCTTCTCCTGCCCCCGCCCTTGCCCCGCCGCCGGCGGCTGCTCGCTGTCGCCGGGAGCGCGGTCGCGGCCGCGGGCCTGGTCGCCCTCGGCCTCCTCCTCCCCGACCCGCTGCCCGCGGACCGGCTGGTCCAGTACGGCTACGAGGTCGCCGTGCCGGAGGGCTGGACCCACGTCGGCGGCGCGCCCGAGCGCCGCCGCACCCTGCTCGCGCCCGCGGACCAACCGGACGGGACCGGGCTCGTGGCCGTCGAACGCACCCCGCTGGGCTACGACGCCGGCACCGAAGGTGCGCGGGCCCGGGCCGAGTTGCGCGACCGCTACGACCGGGGCGTCGCGGCCGGGCAGCGGCTCGGGGGCTTCCGTGAGGAGGGCGGCGCGCTGCGCTACGAGGAGCGCGACGGCCCGGCGACGGTCGAGTGGCACGTCCGGCTGCAGGGCACGGACCAGCTCAGCGTCGGCTGCCGGTACCCGCCCGGCGGGTCGGCGGCGGTCGCCCGGGCGTGCGCGGTCGTCGTCGCGTCGCTGCGGGTCCGGGACTGACCTGCCCCTTCACCCGGGGGTCCGGGACCGACCCCTTCACCATCGCGAACGGATCCCGCGAACCGCCTCGGGCCGGCGCCGCCGCTGCGAGGCTCGCCGCACCACAGCGTCGCACCACCACGGCGTCGCGCCACTACAGCGTCGCGCCACTACAGCGTCGCACCACCACGGCGTCGCACCACCACAGCAGGGGAGGACCTCATGACGAGCGGGATGACCGGGGCCGGCGGGTTCGGCACCACACCGGAGGAGATGGCCAGGGCCGGCGGCCGGGTGCTGGAGGCGGACGAGCAGGTGCAGGGCGAACTGAGTGCGCTGCGTTCCCGGCTCACGCCGCTCGCCGGCACCTGGCGCGGCGAGGCCGCCGCGACCTTCGAGTCGCTCATGGCCCGCTGGGACGCCGACGCCCGCGCACTCTCCGCCGCCCTGCACGGCATCGGCGAGGCGATCACCGGGTCGGGCCGCACGTACCGGCAGGCCGAGGAGGACCGGTCCGCCTCGCTGTCGGCCATCCGCGCGGCGCTGGGCTGACGCGATGGGCGAGATCAGGGTCACCTTCGCCGAGCTCGCCGCGGCGCGGACCGCCGTCGCGGGCACCGCCGCACGCATCACCGGTCGGCTCGACGAGCTGCGGAGCGAGCTCGCGCCGCTGGCCGCGACCTGGGAGGGCGAGGCCGCGACGGACTACGCCGCCCGCCAGCGGCAGTGGGACGCGGCCGCGGCCGACCTCACCGCCGTGCTCGCCCGGATCGGCGAGGCGCTCGGCCGGGCGGAGGAGGGCTACCGGCAGGTCGAGCAGGCGAACGCGCGCCGCTGGGCGTGACCGGCGGTGTCGCGGACCGCGCCCCCGCCCCCCGCGTGGGGAGTCGGGAACGGGGGCGCGTACCCTCGTTCGAGCAGGGCGTTCGTGGTCGGTGAGGGGGCGTTTTGACCTCCGTTTCGAGCGACGGGTACCCTGACTGTTCGTTGTGCGACGGGTGGAGACCCGCGCCGCCGCCGGCCCCGGTCGGTGGTCGGACGGCGTCCGCACCGGCGCACCAGAAGAGAGACTGACTTCGAGGCAGCTCCCGAGCCCGAGAACGACGAGGTAGACCCGTGCCCACGTACAGCCCCAAGCCCGGTGAGATCACCCGTGCCTGGCACGTGATCGACGCCACCGACGTGGTGCTCGGTCGACTGGCCACCCACGCCGCCACGCTGCTGCGCGGCAAGCACAAGCCGACCTACGCGCCGCACATGGACACCGGCGACTTCGTCGTCATCGTCAACGCGGAGAAGATCGCGGTCTCGGGTACGAAGCGGGACGACAAGTTCGTCTACCGGCACTCGGGCTTCCCGGGCGGCCTCAAGCAGCGCTCGGTCGGCGAGATGATCGAGGCGCACCCCGACCGGCTGGTCGAGAAGGCCGTCAAGGGCATGCTGCCCAAGAACCGGCTCGGCCGCGCGATGGCCAAGAAGCTGAAGGTCTACGCCGGCCCGTCGCACCCGCACACGGCCCAGAAGCCGCAGCCGTTCGAGATCACCCAGGTCGCCCAGTGACCTACCCCGAGAGCAACGAAGAGGGACAGAGCGTGAGCACCCCCGAGTCGCCCGAGCAGGAGGTCTACACCTCCGAGGCCGGCGACAACCTGGACTACACCATCGGCGAGGCCGCGTCGTACGACGAGGGCGAGACCGAGGCCGTCTCCGACGAGTTCGCCGTCGAGGCCCCGATCGTCTCCGACCGCCCGGTGCAGACCGTCGGCCGCCGCAAGGAGGCCGTGGTCCGGGTGCGGCTCGTCCCCGGCTCGGGTCAGTTCACGCTGAACGGGAAGTCCCTCGAGGTCTACTTCCCGAACAAGCTGCACCAGCAGCTGATCAAGGAGCCGCTGGTCACGGTCGAGAAGACCGAGCGGTTCGACATCTTCGCCAACCTCACCGGCGGCGGCACCTCCGGCCAGGCCGGTGCGCTGCGCCTGGCCATCGCCCGCGCGCTGGTCGAGGTGGACTCCGAGGACCGCCCGCCGCTGAAGAAGGCCGGCTTCCTCACCCGGGACGCCCGCGCCACCGAGCGCAAGAAGTACGGCCTCAAGAAGGCCCGCAAGGCGCCTCAGTACTCGAAGCGTTGATCCGGTAGCCGGATGCGTCGACTCTTCGGAACCGACGGCGTCCGGGGCCTGGCGAACGGCGAGCTCCTCACCCCGGAGCTCGCCGTTTCCGTCTCCGCCTCGGCCGCCCGTGTCCTGGCCGCCCACCGCGCCGCCGGGGACGAGCACCGGCCCGTCGCGCTCGTCGGGCGCGACCCGCGGGCCAGCGGCGAGATGCTCGAGGCCGCCGTGCTCGCCGGCCTCACGTCCGCAGGGGCGGACGCGGTGCGTCTCGGTGTGCTGCCCACCCCCGCGGTCGCCCACCTCGTGGACTCGCTGGGCGCCGACCTGGGCGTCATGATCTCGGCCTCGCACAACGCGATGCCGGACAACGGGATCAAGCTGTTCGCCGCGGGCGGGCACAAGCTGCCCGACGCGCTCGAGCTCGAGATCGAGCAGGGGCTCACGGCCGGGTGGACCCGCCCGACCGGTGCCGACATCGGCCGCGTCCGGGACCTGCCGGAGGCGCTCGACCAGTACGTCGCCCACCTGCTCGTCGCGACCCCCCGCCCGCTCACCGGGCTGAAGGTCGTCGTCGACTGCGCGCACGGGGCGGCCTCGGAGGCCGCGCCGACGGCCTACACCAAGGCCGGCGCCGAGGTCGTCGCGCTGCACGCCTCGCCGGACGGGCTGAACATCAACGCCGGTGTGGGCTCCACGCACATGGAGGCGCTGCAGGCCGCCGTTGTCGAGCGCGGCGCCGACCTGGGCATCGCGCACGACGGCGACGCCGATCGCTGCCTGGCCGTCGACGCCGAGGGCCGGATCGTCGACGGCGACCAGATCATGGCGATCCTCGCGCTCGCCATGAAGGAGTCCGGCGAGCTGGTCGAGGACACCCTCGTCGCCACGGTGATGAGCAACCTCGCGCTGCACCTGGCGATGAAGGCGGAGGGCGTCACGCTGCGCACCACCGCGGTCGGCGACCGGTACGTCCTCGAGGACCTGCGCGCCCACGGGTTCACCCTCGGCGGCGAGCAGTCCGGGCACGTCGTGCTCCCCGGGCACGCGACCACGGGCGACGGCCTGCTCACGGCGATGCGCCTGATGAGCCGCATGACCGAGACCGGCCGGACCCTGGCGGAGCTCGCGTCCGTGGTGCAGCCGCTGCCGCAGGTGCTGCAGAACGTGAAGGTGGCCGACAAGGAGGCCGTCGCGGCGTCGCCCGCGGTGGCCGAGGCGGTCGCGAAGGCCGAGGCCGAGCTCGGCGAGACCGGCCGCGTGCTGCTGCGCCCCTCGGGCACCGAGCAGCTGGTCCGGGTGATGGTCGAGGCCGGCACCCAGGAGCTCGCGGAGTCGACCGCAGGCCGGATCGCCTCCGTGGTGGCTGCGGCAGTCTGAGCCCCGCGCGGGGCTCAGGCCGGCCCGGCCGGCTCCCGCTCGTCGTGGAGCAGCGGGAGCCGCACGCCCCGGGCCTCGCCGGTCCGTCGGCCACCGGTACCCGGCAGGACCGGGCCGGTGGCGATGTCGATCGGGGCCGGGTCGGCGGACGTCTCGACCAGGACCGGTCCAGCCGGAGCGTCGACCGGGGCCGGGTCGCCGACGGTGTCGGGGGCGGGGCCGCGGGCCAGCTCGGCGACCGCGTCGGCCTGCCGGGCCAGCTCCCGCCCGACGAGGGCGAGCCGCTCGGCGAACTCGGCGCCGCGGGCGTCCCACCAGCTCGCATGCACGGTCCGGGCCACCCGGGCGGCGTCGGCGGCCGCGGCACTCAGCCGCTCGACCACGGCGTCGAGCTCCCGACGGCTCATCCGAGGGCACTCCCGGCGTCGGCCTCCGCCCGCCGCGCCGAGCCCGCCACCCGCCGGAACGTCTCGGCCGCCGTGACCACCTGAGCGGCGGCCTCCGCGACCACCCGTCCGATCTCGCGGCAGTCGTCGTCCGACCGGTGCAGCACCCGCGCGAGCTCCTCGAGATCGAGGCCCAGGACGGCGGCGTGGACGGCGGCCGCGTCGAGGCCGTCGGGATCGAGGTCGAGGTCCGGGCGCACGCGGTCAGGATGCGGGCGCCGGTGCCGGAAGCGGAGCGGATCGGCGCGATCGTTCGCGATCGCGAACGACTCAGGCCTGCGGGGTCTCCAGCACGGTGCCGGGAACCTTGCCGTCGACCAGGTCGTCGACCCGGTCCTCGCCGCACAGCTCCTTGAGCAGGAACGCGGTGACGAGCGCGCGCGTGATGCGCCGGGTCTTGGCGTTGGGGCCGCCGGAGAGCACCAGGTCCGACCAGTGCAGGCCCTCGAGGAAGTCCGTGTGCCCGGCCTTCGGCAGCCGGCGCACCCAGGTGGGGCCCGCGCAGGCCGCGGCGATCTGCTCCCCGTGCCCCGCGATCGGTGCGACGGTGTCGTTTCCCGCGACGATGTTCAGCGACGGCACCGTCACCGCCTTGGCCGCCTCGACCGGCGACGGGCGGGTCTGCGACGCCGCGATCGCCACCACCGCGGCCACCTTGGGATGTCCGGCGGCGGCCAGCATCGCGGCGCCCGCGCCGATGCCGTGCCCGGCGAGCGCCGTCCGCCGCGCGTCGACACTGATCCTGCCCTCGCCCAGCCGGACGCCGGCGCAGACGTCGAGCGTGGTCCGCAGGTCGGCGGAGAACCGGGCCACGCTCGGCAGCGGGCTGCCCTGCGATCCGGGCGCCGCCGCGACGATGCCCCACGAGGCGAGGTGGCGCAGCAGCTCGGCGTAGCGCGACACGGGCTGCATCCAGTCGTGCCCGAAGGCGACGGCGGCCAGGCCGAGCCCCTCGGCCGGCGCGAACACCACCCCGGGGATGCCGACGAGCCCGAGGTCGCCGCGCAGCACCTCGTTGGGGCCGGGCCGGGACAGCTGCTCCAGCGCGTCCTTGGCGTTCCGCAGGGCGGGAGGACGGGTGAACGTGCTGGTCCGGCTCACAGCGGAACCGTACCGTCGCCCGATCACCGCCGCCCAGCGGCGTACCCGGACGATCGCCCCGGTCGGGCTGCCCGCCCGCCGTGGGGTGGCCAGTGCGAGGCGAGGGTGTGGTAGCACCACTCCTGTCCCGCGGTGCGCGCGTCAATAGCGTTCTGACCAGGCCGGAAGGGGTCCGGCACCCATCCGAGAGGGACAGACGATGAACGCCAGGATCGCACGTACCATCGGCACGCTGGCCGCCGCCGGGGGCCTGCTCCTGGGCCTGAGCGCCTGCAGCATGTCGGTCTCGAGCGACGACGTGAAGTCCGAGATCACCCGCGTGGTGCAGGAGCAGCTGCAGACCGCGCCGAATTCCGTCGAGTGCCCGTCGGGCCTCGACGCGACCGTGGGCGCCACGCTGACCTGCCACGTCGTGGTGCCCCAGCGCAGCTTCGACGTCGTCGCCAAGGTGACGGCGGTCGAGGGCAGCGACGTCAAGTTCGACATCAACGAGGTGTAGCCGGGGCGGCCCGCGGCTAGCGTTCGCTCCATGCAGGGTGTGTGGACCGCGCAGCAGATCCGCGAGGCCGAGGAGGTGCTCCTGGCCCGGATGCCCGACGGCGTGCTGATGCGCCGGGCCGCCCACGGGCTCGCCCTCGGCGTCCGCCGGTTCCTCGGGGAGCGGCGCGGGCGGTCGACCGGGCGGCGGGTGACGTTGCTGGTGGGGGCCGGCAACAACGGCGGCGACGCGCTGTGGGCGGGGGCCGGGCTGCGGCGCGGGGGGCTGGCCGTCACCGCCGTGCTGCTCGCGCCGGACCGCGCCCATCCGGAGGGGCTCGCGGCGCTGCGCCGGGCGCACGGGCGGGTGCTGGGGGCCGAGGACCCGGCGGCGCGGGAGGCGGTGGCCGGCGCCGACGTCGTCGTCGACGGGATCGTGGGGATCTCCGGCAAGGGCGCGCTGCGCGAACCGGCCGGCGCGCTCGTCGAGGCCGCGGGGGCGGCCGGGGTACCGATCGTGGCCGTCGACCTGCCCAGCGGCGTCGACGCGGACACCGGCACGACCGAGGGGGCCGCCGTCCGGGCAACGTTGACCGTGACGTTCGGGGCGCTCAAGCCGGTGCACGTGCTGGCGCGGCCGCGGTGCGGGGAGGTCGTGCTCGTCGACATCGGGCTCGGCCCGCACCTGCCGGAGCCGCACGCGTGGGTGCTCGACACCGCCGACGCGGGGGAGCGCTGGCCGATCCCCGGACCCACCGACGACAAGTACACGCAGGGCGTGGTCGGCGTGGCCGCCGGGTCGGCCACCTACCCGGGCGCCGCGGTGCTGGCGACCGGGTCCGCGGTGCTCGCGACCAGCGGCATGGTCCGGTTCGCCGGCACGGCCGCCGACGTCGTCCGCTCGCACTGGCCCGAGGTCGTCGGCACCGACGACCTCGAGCAGGCCGGACGCACCCAGGCCTGGTCGGTGGGCCCCGGCATCGGCACCGACGACGCCGGGTACGACCTGCTCGCCGGCGTCCTCGCCCGGGACGTCCCCACCTGTATCGACGCCGACGGCATCACCCTGCTCGCCGAGCACGAGGACCTCCGGCGGACGGTGCGGGGCCGGTCGATCGTGCTCACGCCGCACGCCGGGGAGTTCGCGCGGATGGCGGGCGACGTGGGCGCCGACCGGATCGGCGCCGCGCGGCGGGCCGCGGCCGAGCTCGACGTGACCGTGCTGCTCAAGGGCAACGCGACCGTGGTCGCCGACCCGGACGGGCGCGCGCTGGTCAACCCCTCCGACAACGCATGGGCCGCCACCGCCGGCTCCGGCGACGTCCTCACCGGGATGGTCGGCGCGTTGCTCGCCGCGGGACTGGAGCCCTGGTGGGCCGCGGGCTGCGCGGCCCACGTGCACTCGCGCGCCGCGACGCTCGCGGCGGAGCGGGTGGGCGGGGAGCCGGCCGTCCCCGCCCCCGCCTCCACGCTCCAGGCGGCGATCCCGGCCGCCATCCACGAGGTGCGGAAGGCCGCGCTCGGGGAGTGAGGGCTGCGTCGACATGATCGGCGGTCGGGTGCGGAGGGGTGAGAGCTGCCGCGTCTTGATCGGCGGTTGGGTGCGGAGAGAGCTATGCCGGGAGCCGTGGGTGCACGGGTTCGCACATCTTGTGTCGGTGGTGTTCCGTCGGGCCACTCCGCCTCGCTCATCCGCTCGGGAAAGCCCCTCGCTCGAGTCCGCGGGGGCCGTCGACGGGGTGTCACCGGGGCGGGCGGGTGGAGTCGGATGTGAGGGGCGCAGGGCCGCCGTGATCGCACCAGACCGGTGATCAGCGTCGGCAAGGTCGCCGATTCCGTGCACAGGGGGTTTCGCTGACTGCCGGGGATGTACACATTTGCTGATCTTGCGTCGCGTGGGTCGGGCTGGGCCCGAGTCTGGGTCGAGATCGCCTGCTGTGGCCGGCACATCCATTCCGGCACATCCGATCCGCCTCGGCCGCAGAGCGCAGGAATTCGGGGCGCGGGTTGCCGACGGGTGTGGCCCGACCGGGCAGGTGCGGCAGGCGGGCTGGCCGACGCAGGACGAGCTCGCGGGTGCCGTACCTGCACGTAGATGGTGATCAGTGTCGGCATGGTCGCCGGTTCCGTGCACAGAAGGTTTCGCCGGCTGCCGTGAGCGCACGAATTCGCTGATCTTGAGGCAGACCTCCTGCCGCCCGCCGTGGCGGTCGCCTGGATCCGCGTCTCGGATGCACCGGGTGCACCGGACGCGCGGGCTTCCCGGGACAGCGCCCGGTCCGGAAGTCCCGGCTGCCCGCGGGGCTCGCCCACCGGCTCGTCCGGCCAAGAACATCGTCGTGACCCAGGGCTTCGTCGGCGGCCACCCGCGTGGCCCCGGCCGCACACCCGCTCGGACACCGCACACCCTGTCGACGGGGTGTGCGGCTCACCCCGCCGGTGTGGCACGGAGCTCGGACCGGTGTGCGACGAGCCGAGGGCTGTGCGGACGGGATCCCTTGTCCCCCACCACGACCGTGATCGATACAGCTCCTGTCGGGGGCGGATGTCAGAATGCGGGCGTGTCCTCGCTTCCCGGAACGGCCCCACCCGCCGGATCGGCCCCGCAAGCCAGAACGGCCCCGCCGGGCGGAACGCCCCACGGCACGGCTCATCCGCGCGCCGAGGCGGCGGTCGACCTGGGCGCGATCCGGCACAACGTCGCGCTGCTGTCCGGGCTGGCCCGGGAGTCGGGCGCGGGCACGATGGCGGTCGTCAAGGCCGACGGGTACGGGCACGGCGCGGTCGAGGTCGGACGCGCGGCGCTGACGGCCGGCGCCACCTGGCTCGGGGTGTGCACGATCGAGGAGGCCCTGGAGCTGCGCGCGGCCGGCATCACCGCCTCCGTGCTCTCCTGGCTGCACCTGCCGGACGAGGACTTCGCCCCGGCCGTCGCGGCGGACGTCGACCTCGCCGTCTCCTCGGTCCGGCACCTCGCCGGCGTGCTCGACGGCGCCCGTCGCGCCGGCCGTCCGGCCCGGCTGCACCTCAAGATCGACACCGGGCTGTCCCGCAACGGCTGCCAGCCCGCCGACTGGCCCGAGCTGCTCGACGCGGTGGAGAAAGCCGGGGAGGAGGCCGAGGTCGTCGCCGTGTGGTCGCACCTCGCGCACGCCGACCAGCCGCACCACCCGGTGATCGACACCCAGCTCGCGCGGCTGAACGCGGCCTGGGAGCAGGCCCGCGAGCGCGGGTTCGCGCCGCTGCGGCACCTCGCCAACTCCGCGGCCACGCTCACCCGCCCCGACCTGCACCTCGACCTCGTCCGGCCCGGCATCGCGGTCTACGGGCTCGACCCGCTGGACCGGCCGGTCGAGGAGTCGCCACTGCGTCCGGCGATGGAGTTCCGGGCACGGGTCGCGCTGGTCAAGCGGGTCCCGGCCGACGAGGGCGTGTCGTACGGGCACGAGTGGACGACCCCGCACGGGACCACGCTGGCCCTGGTGCCGGCGGGCTACGCGGACGGCGTCCCGCGCCGGCTGAACTCCCGCGGCCGGATGCGCGTGCACCTCGCGGGCAAGGTCCGCCCGGTGGTCGGCCGCGTGTGCATGGACCAGGTCGTCGTCGACTGCGGCGAGGACGAGGTCCACGAGGGCGACACCGCCGTGCTCTTCGGCGCGGGCGTCGGCGGCGGCCCCACCGCCCAGGACTGGGCCACCGAGCTGGGCACGATCCACTACGAGATCGCCACCGGCGTGCACGGCGCCCGGGTCCGCCGCACGCACCTGGACGTGGGGGAGTGAGCGTGGCCGGCCGGAGGCTGTGGCAGGCGCTCGGGGTCGCGGGCGGGGTCGTCGGGGCGGCGGGTGCCGCGGTCGGCGTCGGGGTGGCGAGCCACAAGCGGCACGAGATCGCCAAGGAGCGCCGCCGGCTCGCGGGCGAGCTGGACGCCGCGGGCCGGCAGCCGGGGGCCGAACCGGCGCCGACGTCGTCGTCGGTCATGGCCGAGGACGGCATCCGGCTGGCCTGCGAGGAGGTGCCCTCCCGCACCGGTGAGCCGCTGCTCACCGTGGTGCTGGTGCACGGGTTCGCCCTCGACCGCCGCACCTGGCACTTCCAGCGGGAGGCGTTCCCGCTGATGGCGGACCCGTCGGTGCGCACGGTGCTCTACGACCAGCGCAGCCACGGCCGCTCCGAGCGCGCGCCGCAGGAGAGCTGCACGATCGACCAGCTCGGCCACGACCTCGACTCGGTCATCCGGGCGTTGGCGCCGGACGGGCCGCTGGTGCTCGTCGGGCACTCGATGGGCGGGATGACGCTGATGGCCCTCGCCGAGCAGCAGCCCGAGCTGTTCGAGTCGCGCGTGCTGGGCGTGGGGTTCGTGGCGACGACGGCGGGCGAGATGGGCAGCGCGGGCCTGCCGGGCACGCTGCTCTCCCGGCACAACCCGGTCACCCGCGGGCTCGGCGCGCTGGCCCGGGTCCAGCCGCGGTTCGTGGAGGGCGCGCGCAAGGCGCTGGGCGACGCCGTCTGGGGCGTCACGCGGCGCTTCGCGTTCGGCGACCGCCGCGTCGACCCGGCGCTGGTCGACCTGGTCGACACCATGATCAGCGCCAACGCGCTCGACGCGCTCACCGACTTCGCCGACACCCTCGGCACGCACGACCGGCTGGCGGCGCTCCCCGCCCTCGCCGGCTGCGAGGTGCTCATCGTCGCCGGCACGAAGGACCAGGTGATCCCGTACTCGCACAGCGAGCGGATCGCCGCCGAGCTGCCGAAGGCCGAGCTGCTGGAGCTGGAGGGCGTCGGGCACCTGCCGCTGCTGGAGCGGCACGAGGAGGTCCAGGAGGCCCTGGAGGGACTGGTCCGGCGGGCGGCCTCGCGGGCCCCGCGCCGGCGCAGGAGGCGAGCATGACGTGGGACGAGCCGGTCGAGCTCCCGGAGCAGGCCGACACCGAGGCCTACGGCGAGGAGCTGGGCCGCGAGCTGGGCGCCGGCGACCTCGTCGTGCTGTCCGGGCCGCTGGGTGCGGGCAAGACGGCGCTGGTCCGCGGCCTGGCCCGCGGGCTGCGGGTCGCGGGCCCGATCACGTCGCCGACCTTCGTCATCGCCCGGGAGCACCGGCCGCTGCCCGACGGGCCGGGCGTCCCGCTGGTGCACGTCGACGCATACCGGCTCGGGGCGGTGGCCTCGGTCGCCGCGGAGCTCGACGACCTGGATCTCGACACCGACCTCACCGAGGCCGTCGTCGCGGTGGAGTGGGGCGAGGGCGTGGCCGAGCGCCTCGCGGAGAAGCACGTGCTGGTGCACCTGGAGCGACGGGAGGACGACGTCCGGGTCGCGCGGGCGGAGCGGGTCGCGCCGTGATCGCGCCGTGATCGAGGCCGTCCTCTTCGACTGGGGCGGCACGCTCACGCCCTGGCGCACGATGGACTTCCACGCGGGCTGGCGGGCCTACAGCGAGGTCCTGCACGCCGGCGAGCCGGAGCGGGCCCGCGAGGTCGCCACGGCCCTCGCCGAGGCCGACACCGCCCGCTGGGCCGGCGTCCGGAACGACGCGCACGCCTTCCACCTCGCCCACGTGCTGGCCGACGCCGCGGTCGACGAGACCTCCGAGCTGCACGGTGCCGCACTGGAGGCCTACCGGGAGTTCTGGGTGCAGGCAACCCACACCGACCCGGAGGCGGCGCCGATGCTCGAGGAGCTGCGCGGGCGAGGGCTGCGGCTCGGGGTGCTGTCCTCCACGATGTGGCCCGGCGAGTGGCACGAGGAGTGGCTGCGCCGGGACCGGGTGCTGCACCTGTTCGACGGCGTGACCTGGAGCAGCGACCTCGAGTACACCAAGCCGCACCCCGAGGCCTTCCGCGCGGCGATGGCCGCCGTCGGGGTCGAGGACCCGGCGCGCTGCGTCTACGTCGGCGACCGCCCGTACGACGACATCAGCGGCGCCAAGGCCGTCGGCATGCGGGCGGTGCTGGTGCCGCACAGCGACATCCCGGTGGCGCAGCGGGTCCCGGTCGACGTCGAGCCCGACGGCGTGATCCAGCGCCTGGCCGAGCTGCCCGGGCTGTTGCGGGACTGGTAGACGGCCCGGCGGACCGGCGTCCGGAGGGCGCTCGTAGGCTCGGTGGCGTGCTCGTGCTGGCCCTGGACACCGCCACGCCCGCCGTCACCGCCGGTGTCGTGCGGCTGACCGACGGCCCCGGCGCCCGCGTCGCCGAGCTCGGCGTGCGGGTCGCGCACGACGCCCGCAAGCACGGCGAGCTGCTCATGCCCGGCGTGCAGGGCGCCTGCGCCGACGCCGGGATCCGGCTGGGCGAGGTGGAGGCGATCGTCGTCGGCGCCGGGCCCGGGCCGTTCACCGGCCTGCGGGTCGGCATGGTCACCGCCGCCTCGCTGGGCGACGCGCTCGGCGTCCCGGTGCACGGGGTCTGCTCGCTCGACGCGATCGCCCAGGCCGTCGTGCTGCCCGGCAAGCTCACCGGGAACCTGTTGGTGGCCACGGACGCGCGGCGCCGCGAGGTGTACTGGGCCGCGTACGAGGCGGAGGGCGCCCGGCTGACCGGGCCGACCGTCGAGAGCCCCGACGCGGTGGCCGAGCGGCTCGACGGCCTGCACCTGGTCGCCGCCGCCGGAACGATGGCCGAGCGCTTCGGCCTGCCCGTGCGCGAGCCCGCGAGCCCCACGCCCGCCGGCCTGGTCGCCGCGGCCGCCCCGGCCCTGGACTCCGGTCGAGCCCCGGGCCCGCTCGAGCCGCTCTACCTGCGCCGGCCCGACGCGGTCCCGCCCGGGGAGCGGAAGAAGGTGCACACGTGAGCGGGACCGGCACCGTGACGATCGGCCCGTTGTACCGGGCCGACGCGCCGCGCTGCGCCGAGCTGGAGAAGGTCCTCTTCCCGGGCGACGACCCCTGGAGCGCCCAGGCGTTCCGCGACGAGGTCTCGCGCGGCCTCCCGTACTTCGCCGCCCGGCTCGACGGCGAGCTCGTCGGGTACGCCGGGCTCGGCGTCACCGCGGGTCCGCCGCAGGCCGAGGCGGAGGTGCACACCATCGGCGTCGACCCCGCCCACCAGGGCCGCGGCGTCGGCCGCCGGCTGCTCGACGCCCTGCTGGGCGTCGCCGACGAGCTGCACGCGACGGTGTTCCTCGAGGTCCGGACGGACAACGAGCCCGCCATCGGGCTCTACGAGAAGACCGGGTTCGCCGTCGTCGGGCTGCGGAAGCGGTACTACCGGCCCAGCGGGGCCGACGCCTACACGATGAAGAGGGACCCCCGGTGACGATCGTTCTCGGTATCGAGACCTCCTGCGACGAGACCGGCGTGGGGATCGTCCGGATGTCGGGGTCCGGGGTCGCCGAGCTGCTCGCGAACGAGATCGCGTCGAGCGTGGAGGAGCACGCCCGGTTCGGCGGCGTGGTCCCGGAGGTGGCGTCGCGGGCGCACCTGCAGGCGATGGTCCCGGCGGTGCACCGGGCGCTGGAGACCGCCGGCCTGAAGGGCTCCGACGTCGACGCCGTGGCCGTCACCGCGGGTCCCGGGCTCGCCGGCGCGTTGCTCGTCGGGGTCGCGGCGGCCAAGGCCTACGCCACGGCGTGGGACGTCCCGCTGTACGGGGTGAACCACCTGGCCGCGCACGTCGCGGTCGACACCGTGCAGCACGGGCCGTTGCCGCCGGCGCTGGCGCTGCTCGTCTCCGGCGGGCACTCGAGCCTGCTCGCGGTGCCGGACCTCGCCGGACCCGTCACCCCGCTCGGCGCCACGATCGACGACGCCGCGGGCGAGGCGTTCGACAAGGTCGCCCGGCTGCTCGGGCTGCCCTTCCCCGGCGGCCCGTGGATCGACAAGGCCGCACGCGAGGGCGACCCGGCCGCGATCCACTTCCCCCGCGGGCTCACCGGGCCGCGGGACGCGAAGTACGACTTCTCGTTCTCCGGGCTCAAGACGGCCGTCGCGCGGCACGTCGAGGCGCTGGAGCGGGCGGGGACCCCGATCCCGGTCGCGGACGTCGCCGCGTCGTTCCAGGAGGCCGTGACGGACGTCCTCACCATGAAGACCGTGAAGGCCGCGCAGGAGTACGGCATGGACACGGTGCTGCTCGGCGGCGGGGTCGCGGCCAACTCGCGGCTGCGGGCGCTGGCCGAGGAGCGCTGCACCGCCGCGGGCCTGCGGCTGCGGGTGCCCCGCCCGGTGCTCTGCACGGACAACGGCGCGATGGTCGCCGCGCTCGGCGCGCACCTCGCCCACACCGGCGCCACACCGTCCGACCTCGCCCTCCCGGCCAACTCGAGCCTGCGGGTCACCGAGGTCCTGGTTCCCTGACCCGCGAGTCGGCACCTCCGGGTGACCGAGTCGCACATCCCGGTCGCTCCCGGGATCGCACGTCCGCCCGACCGGAGGTGCCGACTCGCGGGATCAGACACCGAAGGTGCGGGCCAACCCCTCCTGGCCCGCCTCGGTGACGGTGACGGCGCGGTCCTTCGGTGCGCGCCGCACCCAGTCCAGCTCGACGAGCCGGGCCAGGATCCCCGCGCCCGCCGCGCCGGACAGGTGGTGGGCCTGCTCGGTCCAGTCGACGCAGTAGCGGATCGTGCGGCGGCCGGGGGCGAGGCGGACGCCGAAGTCGTCGAGCCAGGCGTCGCCGTCGGCGGTGAACCGGTAGTCGACGTCGTGCCCGAACCCGACGGGCGGGTCCGCGTGGTCGCGCCGGCCGTCGCCACCACCGAGCAGGCCGGCGTCGACGAGGTGCCGCATGATCGCGACGCCGAGCTCGCCGGCGAGATGGTCGTAGCAGGTCCGGGCCCGGCGCAGCGCCCGCGCGCGGGTGCCCTCGCGCAGCGACGTGACCGGCCGGGGTGGCGCGAGGGCGACCATCGCCTCCAGCAGCCGCCCGACGTGCGGGCCGGCGAGCCGGTAGAAGCGGTGCCGGCCGTGCGTCTCCACGGTCACCAGCCCGCCCTCGCGCAGCTTGCCGAGGTGGCTGCTGGCGGTCGCGGCGCTCACGCCGGCCTCGGCCGCGAGCCGGCTCGCGGGCAGGGCGCGGCCGTCGTCGAGGGCGAGCAGGATGCGGCAGCGGCGCTCGTCGCCGAGCAGCGCGCCGACCGCGGCGATGTCGGCGTCTCCGGGCATGCCCCGAGGCTAGGGCCGGAACGGTTCGACGGCCGTCGAAGCGGTCCGCGCCTAGCGTCGGGAGGCGTGTCGAGGAGTGTGCGTACCGGACTGTGGACCCTCGTCGCCGCGTCGCTCGGCTTCGGCGTGGTGCAGCTGGACGTGACCGCCGTGAACGTGGCCGTCGAGGCGATCGGGCAGGCCCTCGGCGGGGGCGTGGCCGGCGGGCAGTGGGTGGTCAACGCCTACACCGTCACCTTCGCCGCGCTGATCCTGACCGCGGGCGCGTTCGGCGACCGGATCGGCGCCCGCCGCCTGTTCACCGGCGGGTTCGTGCTGTTCACGCTGGCGTCGGTGGCCTGCGGGCTGGCACCCGGGCTCGGCGCGCTGATCGCCGCGCGGGCCGTGCAAGGAGTCGGGGCCGCGGTTCTGGTGCCGTGCTCGCTGGCACTGGTCGCGCACGCCCATCCGACGCCGGCCGCCCGGGCCCGCGCCGTCGGGATCTGGGCGGCGGGGGCGAGCATCGCGCTGTCCGCGGGCCCGCTGCTCGGCGGCCTGCTCGTCCAGGTCGCGGGCTGGCGGACGTTGTTCCTGATCAACGTGCCGCTGGGGATCGTCGGGGTGCTGATCACCGCCCGCCGGGTGCCGGAGACGCCCGCCTCCCGCGCCCGGGGCGTCGACCTCCCCGGCCAGCTCGCCGCCGTCACGGCGCTCGCGGCGCTGGCCGGGGCGACCATCCTGGGCGGCGTCGCGGGGTTCGGCGCGCCGTCGGTGCTGGGCCTCTACGGGCTCGCCCTCCTGGCCGGGATCGGGTTCGTGGTCGCCGAGTCCCGCGGCGCGACGCCCATGCTGCCGCTCGCGTTGTTCCGGCGGCCGGTGTTCGCCTCGGCGTCGGCGATCGGTGTGCTGGTCAACGTGTCCTTCTACGGGCTGATCTTCGTGCTCGGGCTCTACCTGCAGCAGGCTCTCGGCCGGTCGCCGCTGGTCACCGGCCTGGTCTTCGCGCCGACGACGGTCGCCGTGGGCATCGCGAACCTGCTGGCCGCCCGCCTCGGCGGCCCGCGCCGGACCGTCGCCGTGGGAGCGGGGCTGCTCGCCGCGGGCTGCCTGACCGTCCTCACCGCCGACGCGATCGTCGTCGGCCTCGCGATCGCCGGGTTCGGTCTCGGGCTGGTGGTCCCGGCCATGACGGCGGCACTGCTCGGCAGCGTCGAACCAGCGCGGTCTGGCGTCGCGGCGGGCACGCTCAACACGGCCCGGCAGGCGGGCAGCGTGGTGGGCGTCGGCCTGTTCGGCGCGCTCGCGGCGGGGAACCTCGCGGCCGGCCTGCACGCGGCGCTGTGGATCTCGGTCGGGATCGCCGTGGCCGTCGGGTCGCTCGGCCTGCGCCTGGCCCGCGCC
The DNA here is from genome assembly GCF_021343995.1 of Pseudonocardia terrae. Lineage (GTDB taxonomy): Bacteria > Actinomycetota > Actinomycetes > Mycobacteriales > Pseudonocardiaceae > Pseudonocardia > Pseudonocardia terrae. The sequence continues at coordinate 21,836 of NZ_JAJTTE010000036.1, forward strand.
TGACGCCGCGCACAGGCGCCTGACGCCGCGCACGGGCGGCGGAGCCGCTGGAGCTACGCGCAGACCACGTGGTCGAGGAGGTGCCGGGCACCGGTCCGGAGGTCGTCGAGGGCGAGCCCGGAGCCGGCGAGGTGGCGGAGCAGCGCCTGCTGGAACAGCCCGTCGAAGGTCGCGTAGGCCAGCGCGGAGCTGCACGTGGCCTCCCGGCCCCCCAGCTCGGCGTAGCGGCCGACGATCCGCCAGATCATCCGCTCCAGGCTCTCGTCGATCTCGGCGACGTCGGGCCGGAAGGACTCCTCGAACAGCGACTGGGAGCGCAGGTCGTACCAGAGCCGGTGCATCAGCGCGTCGTCCCGGCAGGTCGTCGCGAGGCCCTCGGCGAAGTCCGCGGCCAGGCCCTCCGGGGTCTCCGCGTCGGCGACGATCGCGTCGTAGCGCTGCACGCACACGGCCTTGTAGCGGCGCACGCAGTACATGATCAGCTCGACCTTGTCGCGGAAGTAGTAGTGCAGCGTGCCGTGGCTGAACTCGGTGTTCTGCGCGATCTCCCGCAGGCTGGTGCGCGCGTAGCCGCGCTCGGACAGCGTCTGCAGCGCGCCCTCGGCCAGCAGCCGGCGACGCTCCTCGAACTTGTCGACCTGGCGGCGGGACACCCGGTCGGCAGCGGTGGTCACGATGACGAGGGTAGCGGATTGGACGTACGTCAAGAGAATTCTTGACAGTCGTCCAGGACTCCTGTCAGGCTAGGGACCCGCACCACTGGTGCAGCGACGTGACGGGCGGTGGAAGTGCGCCGCTCGGGCCGCGGCGCAGAAGGCGGTCCTGTCCGGCACCCCGGCCGGGCTGCCGGGCGGACATGCCGCCCCTGAGAGAACCATCCGGACAAGGGCGCCCCCTCGGGTCGGGACGCTCCCTGCCCGATCCGCGGCGGGACGTCCTTGTCCGGGCACGTCGTAGGCCTGCCCTACGCGGCGGCCCGGGCGCTGCGGCGCTCGGGCGACCGCCCCGGCGAGGGGTCGGCATCGTCTCGGCCGACGACGAGCCCCCCTTCGTCGAGGACCGGATCGACGGCGTGAAGGCGTCGAAGCAGGTGTGTCGCGCGACCTACCTGCTTCGTCGTCGGCACGATGCCGAAGGAGATCGCGGGCGGCGTCAGCCGCTCACGTGGGACAGGAGGCGCAGCTCGTCGTCGGTGAGCCGCAGGGTGAGCATCGGCAGCAGGTTCTGCAGCTGCTCCACCGTGCGGGCCGACGCGATCGGCGCGGCGACGGTGTCCTGCGCGGCCAGCCAGGCGAGCGCGACGGCCGGGACGGGGACCTCGTGGCCCACGGCGATCTCGTCGAGCACCGCCAGGACGGCCCGCCCGCGCGGGTCCTCGAGGTACGCCGACGCGCCCTCGGCCCGCACGCTGTCGACCTTCTCGCCGCGGTACTTGCCGGTGAGGAAGCCCTTGGCCAGCGCGTAGTACGGTAGGCAGGCGATCCCCTCCGACCGCAGCAGGTCCTGCAGCGACGACTCGAACTCGGCCCGCTCCATCAGGTTGTAGTGCGGCTGGAGGGCGGTGTAGCGGACCAGCCCGTCCCGGGCGGAGATCTCCAGCGCCGAACGCAGCCGTGCGGCGGAGAAGTTCGACGCCCCGACCTGGCGGACCTTGCCCTCCTCGACGAGTGCGTCGAAGGCGTCGAGCGTCTCCTCCTGCGCGGTGTCCGGGTCGTCCTTGTGCGCGTAGTACAGGTCGATGTGGTCGGTGCGCAGCCGGCGCAGCGAGTCCTCGCAGGCGGCCTTGATGTTCTCCCCGCCCAGGCCCGCGCGCTGCGGCAGCGAGCCCACCTTCGTGGCGACGACTATCGCGTCCCGGTTCCCGCGCGCGGCCATCCAGTTCCCGATGATCGTCTCGGATTCGCCGCCGCGGTTGCCGGGAACCCGGAACATGTACGAGTCCGCGGTGTCGACGAACGTGCCGCCCGCCTCGGCGAAGGCGTCGAGCACCGCGAACGAGGTGTCCGCGTCGGCGGTCCAGCCGAAGACGTTGGCGCCCAGACAGAGGGGCGAGACCTCGAGTTCTCCCACAGTCGGCATGGCTCCGGAGCCTACGACCGCGAACGGGTGGCGGGCCCGTTGAACGGCTGGCACTCTCGTGGGTAGAGTGCCAACCGCACAGTTCAGGTCGGGTCGCCCCGGCACCCGCGACGGCGGGGCCCCTGGTCGGCTGTCGGTGGACAGTACTACGGACAGTTCGTGAATCACCCCAGGAAAGGGGAGGTCAGCGTGGCGAACATCAAGCCGCTCGAGGACAAGATCGTCGTCCAGGCCAGCGAGGCCGAGACCACCACGGCCTCCGGCATCGTCATCCCGGACACGGCCAAGGAGAAGCCGCAGGAGGGCAAGGTCCTCGCGGTCGGCCCGGGCCGGATCGACGACAACGGCAACCGCGTGCCGCTCGACGTGGCCGTCGGCGACGTCGTCATCTACTCGAAGTACGGCGGCACCGAGGTCAAGTACAACGGCGAGGAGTACCTGATCCTCTCCGCGCGCGACGTGCTCGCCGTCGTCAACTGACGACTGCCGCGTGAATCCCGCCCCGGCGGCCTCCGTCCGTCTCCCGGGCGCGGCCCCGGGGCGGTTCCGTCTCCACACCATGAACGAGAGGCTCTGATGCCGAAGCAGATCAGCTTCGACGAGGACACGCGGCGCGCGCTCGAGCGGGGTGTCAACCAGCTCGCCGACGCCGTGAAGGTGACGCTCGGCCCGCGCGGCCGCCACGTCGTCATCGACAAGAAGTTCGGTGGCCCGACCGTCACGAACGACGGCGTGACCATCGCCCGCGAGATCGACCTCGAGGACCCGTACGAGAACCTCGGGGCGCAGCTCGCGAAGACCGTCGCCACCAAGACGAACGACGTCGCGGGCGACGGCACCACCACCGCCACCGTGCTCGCCCAGGCGCTGGTCCGCGAGGGCCTGCGCAACGTGGCCGCCGGCGCCAACCCGACCGCCCTCGGCCGCGGCATCGCCGCCGCCGCGGACAAGGTGTCGGACTGGCTGCTGTCCAAGGCCATCCCGGTCAACGGCGCCGAGCACATCGCGCAGGTCGGCACCATCGCCTCCCGCGAGGAGGAGATCGGCCGGCTGATCGCCGACGCCATCGGCTCCGTCGGCAACGACGGCGTGATCACGGTCGAGGAGGGCTCCACGCTCGCCACCGAGCTGGAGATCACCGAGGGCCTGCAGTTCGACAAGGGCTACCTGTCGCCGTACTTCGTCACGGACGCGGAGAGCATGGAGGCCGTCCTCGAGGACGCCTACATCCTCCTGCACCGCGACAAGATCAGCTCGATCCAGGACCTGCTCCCGCTGCTGGAGAAGGTGCTGGGCGAGGGCAAGCCCCTGCTGATCATCGCCGAGGACGTCGAGGGCGAGGCCCTGTCGACCCTGGTCGTCAACTCGATCCGCAAGACCGTCAAGGTCGCCGCGGTCAAGTCGCCGTTCTTCGGCGACCGTCGCAAGGCGTTCATGGACGACCTCGCGATCGCGACCGGCGGCCAGGTCATCAACCCGGAGGTCGGGCTCAAGCTGTCCGAGGCCGGGCTGGACCTGCTGGGCAAGGCCCGCCGGGTCGTCGTCACCAAGGACGCCACGACGATCGTCGAGGGCGCCGGCAAGGCCGCGGACATCGAGGGTCGGGTCGCCCAGATCAAGGGCGAGATCGAGACCACCGACTCCGACTGGGACCGCGAGAAGCTGCAGGAGCGGCTGGCCAAGCTGTCCGGCGGCGTCGCGGTCATCAAGGCCGGCGCGGCCACCGAGACCGCCCTCAAGGAGCGCAAGCACCGCATCGAGGACGCGGTCGCCGCGACCCGCGCCGCGGTCGAGGAGGGCATCGTCCCCGGCGGCGGGTCGGCGCTGGTCCAGGCCGCCGCCGCGCTGGGCGAGCTCACGCTCCCCGGGGACGAGGCCACCGGTGTCGCGATCGTCCGTCGCGCGCTGACCGCCCCGCTGTACTGGATCGCCGCCAACGGCGGCGTCGAGGGCGCGGTCGTCACCGCCAAGGTCGCCGAGCAGGAGTGGGGCAAGGGCTTCAACGCCGCCACGCTGGCCTACTCGGACCTCCTGGCCGACGGCGTCATCGACCCGGTCAAGGTCACGCGCAACGCGGTGGTCAACGCCGCGTCGATCGCGCGGATGGTGCTCACCACCGAGAGCGCCGTGGTCGACAAGCCCGAGGAGGCCCCGCCGGCCCCGGCCGCCGCCGGGCACGGGCACGGGCACTGAGCCGGGACCGACCCCGGTAGTACGGCATACGAAGGGCGGGTGGCCTCACGGCCACCCGCCCTCCGGCGTTCTCCGGCGCTCCGACGGGCCGTGCGGTCACCTCACGCGGGCTGCACGCCCTTCTTCGCCTCGATCCTGAGCCGCCGGTCGCGGCCGCGGATGATCGCCTCCCGCTCGTGCTCGGACAGCCCGCCCCACACGCCGTAGGGCTCCTGCACCTGCAGCGCGTGCCGCCGGCACAGCTCCATCACCGGGCAGGTCGCGCAGATCTCCTTGGCCCGCCGCTCGCGGTTCGCCCGCGCCGGGCCGCGCTCGCCCTCGGGATGGAAGAAGAACGAGCTGTCCATCCCGCGGCACGCCCCGTGCATCTGCCAGTCCCAGACGTCGGAGACCGGCCCCGGGAGCCGCCTGATGTCCGCCACCGTCATCACCCACCCGTTCGAAGCGAAGGTCGTTGCTCGGCAACGAGGTGCCCAGCATAGAAACGCGCCAAACCTTGTTCAAGAGGTTCGCTCGACGAGCCGTGTCCGGTTGCCCCGGCGGGGGCGAGCCCCGACCATGGGCGGGTGACCACGCAGCCGCTGCCGGAGCACGCGCCCGAGCGCGCCCGACCTGCGCCTGGGGCTGACGTGGACCAGCACGGCGCACCGGAGGGCCGCATGGCGAATACCCCGTCCGGGGTCGTCGACACCCCCCGGTTGACGGTCGCCGCCGTCGCGCGGCGGCTCGGCGTCGCCCCGGCGACCCTGCGGACCTGGGACCGGCGCTACGGCCTCGGACCCTCGGCCCACACCCCGGGCGCCCACCGGCGCTACGGGGCGGCGGACATCGCTCGTCTCGAGCTGATGCAGCGAGCGTTGCTGCAGGGGGCGAGCCCGGCCGAGGCGGCGCGGCACGCCCTCGCCGCGCGGTTGCCGGATCCGGGCGCCGGGCGGCCCGTCGGGGTGCCCGGCCGGGGCGCCGCGGAGCCCGGGGCGGGGGAGGGCGGCCCGCTGCTGCTCGCGGGCCGGCCGTCGGACGACGAGCTCGACCTCGGCGCGCGCGTGCGCGTCGGCGGGCGGGTGCTGCGGCTGCCCGGCGCGAGCCGGCGGGCCCGCGGTGTCGGGCGGGCGGCCCTGTCGATGGACGCGCCCGCGGTGCGCCGCCTCGTCGACGAGGCCATCGCCGCCGACGGGCTGGTCCGGGCCTGGAACGACGTCGTCCGGCCGGTGCTGTGTGCGGTCGCCGAGCGCTGGGAGTCGACCGGCGCCGGGGTGGAGATCGAACACCTGGTCAGTGAGGCCGTGACCGCGGTGTACGGGGCCCGCTCGCTGGCAGCGGCCCGGAGCGTGGCGGACACGCGCCCCGTCCTGCTGGCGAGCGCGCCCGGCGAGTGGCATCACCTCCCGCTCGCCGTCCTGGCAGCCGTGCTGGCCGAGCGGGGCGTGGCGTACCGCCCGCTCGGGCCGAACCTGCCGCTCGACGCCCTCGCGGCGGCCGTGCGCCGCACCGCGCCCGCCGCGGTGGTGCTGTGGGCACAGGGCCCGGGGACGGCCGATCCCGATCTCTTCGCCGCGCTGCCCCGTACCCGGCCCCGCTTCCGCTCGTTTGCCGCAGGGCCGGGCTGGACGGACATCGTCCTCGCGCCACGGATCGGCCGCCTCGACTCGTTGACGTCGGCGGCGGACGCGGTGACGAACCTGATTCTCATCACCCACAAGAACTAGTACATGTGGGTGTAACGACCGTAGCCGGTACCTGAACGGGTCCGCCCACTTGGACGACAGCCGCATGAGTGAGGTGGCCTTTGGTGGCCACCCCGGCGTGTCGGTCGGACGGGTCGGACGAGCGGGGCCGGCGGTGCGCCGGGCGGCCGCCGTGGCCCTCGGCGGGCAGGGTCGGTACGCCGCCGCGGCGGCCCTCCTGGAGCCCCTCCTGCGCGAGCCGCGGGTGCCCGTGGAGATCCGCGCCCACGCCCTCGTCACCCGTGCCTCGCACCTCCGCCAGCGGGGTGGCCACGCGCTCGCCGAGCGGCTCGACGGGCAGGCGCTGGCCCTCACCGTCGGGGTCCGGGAGGGCCGGCACGCGGTGGACGGCACGCCGGCTCCGGAACCGGTGGTGGAGGGACCGTCGGGTACGTCCGGGCCGCCGTCGCGCGCCGGTGCGAGCGCCTCCGTACCGGCCTCGGCGACGGGTGGACCGAGCCTCGCCGGGCTCGCCGATCCGGTCGGCCACGGGGCGCTTCCTCCAGATCGCAGCGCCACCGCCTCGGGGCTCGCGGGGGCCTGTGCGGACCTGCTGTCCGCGCGGGTCGACGCGCTCGCCGGGCTGGCGGCCGACGCGCTCGGGCAGGGCGCGCTCGCCCGCTCAGAACGCCTGCTGAGCAGGGCGGATGCAGTCCTGAACGCCCTTCCGGCAGGTCGCGCCGGTGGCTCCGTGCCCTGGCGACCGGCCGTCCGGACCGCGTGGGTCCACGCGGAGCTGGCGCTCGCCCGCGGCGATCTCGCCACCGCGTCCGCGGCCGCCGCCCGCGCCGTCCGCGGGTCCACGGCGGCGAGCTCGCTCCGGCCACCTGCTGAAGTCGCGCCTCCTCGCCGCGGTGGTCGCCTCGGTGCGGGCCGTCGCGGGGTACGGCGGGGGACCGGGGGAAGGCGCCGAGGGTCCTGAAGGCACCGAGGGCGTCGTCGCGCCGACGCCGGAGGCGGCGCTGGCGGCCCTCGACGCGGTCGCGCAAGAGGCGTCCGCGGCGGGGCTGCTCCCGCTCGCCTGGGCGGGCCCTGCTGGCCGCCGCGGACGCCGCAGCGACGGCCGTCGGGCGGGCCTCCGCGGCCCCGGCGCCGCCCCCTCCGGACGGCAGGCGCGGGGAGCCCGGGAAGGGAACGCCGGCGGGTTCCCGGACCCCTCGGACGGGGCCCGCGGAGGGCCTCCCGGGCCCGCCCCGGGTGGGCGATCCGTCCGGCGCCGCAGCGCGACCGTCGGGCCCGCCTTCCGAGGGGTCGCCACGACACGATCGGCGGCCCGAACGGTTGCTCCGATCGACGATCTGTGCGACGAACGGTGCGACGGGCCGACGACACGCCGCGGCGGCCACGCTGAGCGTCATCCGTGCCCGATCCGAGGGGACGGCCCGGCGCCTGATGGGGGGAGGCGCCTCCGGGTGAGATGAGGCTCGCGGTAGTGTAATTACTCCATTCGGTCCCTCGTCACCCACATGACGAGTGCCATTCGGCGCACGGGTCTCGAATGGAGGGCACAAAGTCGCCCTGATCGTGTCAAGGTGGTCCGGTCACTCGCCGATGCGGAGGGTGACACATCACCCGGCTGCAGGAAGCTGCAGGAAGGAATCGTCGTGACGACGGTACTCATCTGCGACGATCGTCGCAGCGTCCGCGAAGGTCTCACCCGCGTGATGTCCGCGGTGCCGGGGGTGCACCGGATCGATTGCGTCGCCCATGGGGACGAGTTGCTGGCCCGGTTCTCCCGGCAGCCGGTCGACGTCGTCCTGGTCGGCACCCAGCGCGCGGTGCCCACCGGGGTGGAGGCCACCAGGCGTCTGGTGGCGGCCCACCCGCAGGCGAACGTCATCGTCTTCGGCGCCCCCGACGACGCGGGCAGCATCGCCGCCGCCATCGCCGGCGGTGCGCGGGGCTACCTCCGCTGGGACGCCTCCCGGCCCGAGCTGGTGGCCGCCCTCGCCCACACCCTCGCCTCCACCGCGGTCCCCACGCCGCGGGCGCCCGCCGACCCCGGCGTGCAGCTCACCGAGCGCGAGCTGCAGGTGCTGCGCGGGATGAGCCAGGGCAAGAGCAACGGGCAGATCGGCCGCGAGCTCTACCTGTCCGAGGACACGGTGAAGACCCACGCCCGCCGGCTGTTCCGCAAGCTCGGCGTGCGGGACCGCGCGCAGGCCGTGGCCCACGGCTTCCGTCGCGGCCTCGTGTCCTGACGCGGTAGCCGAGCACGACCCGCGGACCCGCACGGGTCCGCAGCTCAGCACGAGCACCCGGACGGGGGTCCGGGTGGGAGACCGGGCGGACGACGCGGCCGAGGGCCGTGGCTGTCGCAGCGCAGCCACGCACCGGCCGGGTCCGTCCCGCCACGCGCTCCGCCATCGCACGACCGCCGTGCGCGCCCGTCCGTGGCGCCGCCGGCCCGTCGTGCCCGCCGCGCGGCCCGCCCCCGCCGCGCGGCCGACCGGTTCGTGGCCCGTCGTCGCGCGGCCGACCGAGTTGCGGCGCCTCAGCGCGTCCCTGTCGGGTCTCCTCGGGGGACCGCTGCCGCGCCACCCTTCTGCACCTTCTGCGCGGCCTGTGGGCCTTTGTATGGCTGTGTACGACGCTGTAGGCCCTCGCACCTCCGGTACCCCTCTGTACGGACCGTGCCCCTCTGGGCGCCTTCCCGAGGCCGCTCCCGCCGCCCGCCCGGGGCGCCGGTCGCCGCGCGTGACCGACCCGACCGGGTTCCGCTCGGTGACGCGCCGCAGTCGCCCCACGCCCACGGACGACCGCTCGTCGACGCGGTCCGACACGTCGGCGTCGGCGCCGGTACGGACGGCAACCAGCGTGCCTCTCGCCCGTCCTCACTCGTGAGAGCGGTTCCCGGACGCTCCGGGGGCTTCGCTACGGTGGTCGGCACTGAGATCCCGATTCGGCACTCTCCGTAGTCGGCCTCACCGAACGGATGATGACGAACATGCTGCGTAACGCCTGGACGACTCTGCGCGATGAGTGAACCGACAGACGTTCTCGACGAGCTGGTGGCATCTGCGATGGCAGGTGACCGCGGAGCGGTCGAACGTGTACTGGCCACCATCCGGCCGTTGGTCGTGCGGTACTGCCGCGCGCGCCTCGGCGGGACGGACCGGTCGTCCGTCTCGGCGGACGACGTCGCGCAGGAGGTGTGTCTGGCCGTGCTGACGGCCCTGCCCGGTTACCGCGTCCAGGGACGCCCGTTCCTGGCCTTCGTCTACGGGATCGCGTCGCACAAGGTGATCGACGCGCACCGTGCGGCGGGTCGGAACCGGTCCGAACCGGTGGCGGACGTGCCGGACTCCGTCGAGTCCGGGGACGGCCCCGAGCAGCGTGCCCTGCGCGTCGAGCTGTCCGAGCAGATGTCGCGCCTGCTCGACCAGCTGCCCGAGAAGCAACGCGAGATCATCGTCCTGCGCGTGGTCGTGGGACTCAGCGCGGAGGAGACGGCGGAGGCCGTGGGCTCCACCCCCGGAGCCGTCCGCGTGGCCCAGCACCGGGCACTCGCCCGGCTGCGCAAGAACATGCCCGAGGAGGAGGTGGTCTGAGTGTCCGACCGTGACGACCAGGGCGGCATCCGGGGCGGCCACCCCTTCGGCCGCCCCCGTAACGGGGCGAACGGCAGCAACGGCAGCAACGGCCACCGCTCCGGCGGCCCGCACGGCGTGCCCAACCGGCCCATCCCGTTCCCGGCGGGTCGCGCGGCCTCGCGCGCCGAGGACGCCGAGGACGCCGAGTACGCCGACGAGCCGTTGGACCTCGTCGCCGTCCAGGCGGACGACGAGCTGATCAGCGCCCTCGCCGCCGGGATGACCGTCTCGGCCCCCGGGCACAGCGGGTACGACGCGGACGACAGGGTCGTCGCGATGCTCGCCGCCTGGAAGGCCGAGGTCGACGCCGACCCGATCCCGGAGCTGATCGACCTGGACACCGCGGTGGCGGCCGTCGAGGCCGGTTCGGTCAAGCGGCCCTCGTCGCGCCGCCGGCACCTGATCCCGCTCGCCGGCGCGGCCGCGCTGCTGGTCTTCAGCATCGCGGGCGTCTCGATCGGTGCGCAGGACGCCGACCCGGGCAGCCCGCTGTTCGGGGTCACGCAGGTCCTCTACAAGGACGCGGCGAACTCCAAGATCGCGGCCGTCCAGGTGAAGCAGCGCATCGAGCAGGTCAACGCCAAGCTCCAGCGCGGCGACACCACCGGCGCGCAGCAGGACCTGCAGGCGCTCAAGCCGCTGCTGGACCAGGTCCGCCCGGAGGAGGGGAAGACCTACCTCGCCGCCGAGCAGACCTTCCTGTCGCAGAAGGTGCAGGAGACGCCGGCCGGTCAGCCGACCGACCCGCAGGCCCCGCTGCGCAACGGCACCCCGCGGCCGCGGCCTCCGGCGACCGAGGGCAGCAAGGAGCAGCAGCAGCCGGCCGGCGGCGCCGGTTCCGACTCGTCCAGCACCACGCCGTCGTCGAGAGCGGATCGGCCGACCCCGCCGTCGGACGGCCATGATCCGCGCACCCGGGACCCGCGTACGGTCGACCCGAAGATCGCCAACGCACCGGCGTCGCCGAGCAGCTCGGTGCCGCCGAGCTCGCCGCCGCCGTCGTCGGCCACCGTCGAGGGCAGCGCGGCGAGCCCCTCACCGACGACCCCGTCGTCGACCACGCCGGCCGACGGCACGACCACCTCGTCGCTGGGTTCGACGAGCACGGTCCAGCCCACCACGGAGCCGGCGGCGGGCCCCACCTGAGCCGCCCGCAGCGTGACGCACGAAGGCCCCCGACCGATCCGGTCGGGGGCCTTCGGCGGTCGGGGGCCGGGAGTGCCGGCGCCTCGGGTCGGTCGTCGTGCCCCGGGTCAGTCGTCGCTGAGCGCGGCGTCGGCGTAGCCCCGGCAGTACTCCCACGTGACGTAGTGCGCGGGGTCCGGGTCGAACGCGGGCTCGTGCGGGCGCATCTGTCCCTCGTCGAGCAGCTGCTGCAGGCTCGACCGCAGCAGGTTCCACTCGTGGAAGTGCTGCTCGCCGCAGTCGGCGCAGTCGACGAGGATGCCGCGGATGCCGCGGTGCTCGAGCAGCGCCTGGTAGACGGCGAGGTCCGCGAGGTCGGCCACGACCTCCTCGCGCTCCTCCTCGGTCAGCTCCTCGTGCTCCTCCGCCCCGGCCTCGTCGAGCGAGAGGGCAGGGTCGTAGGGATCGCCCGCGAAGGGGTCGGGGGGCAGGCCGTCGAACGCCACGTCCACACGGTACAGCGTCGGGCCCGGCGGGCGGGATGCTGTCCACCGGTCCACCCACAGGCCTGTGGACAACTCACCCGGCCTGGGGACGGAGGTCGGCGCGCCGCAGGATGCCGGGTGTGTCGGGCGACTCCCCACGGCGGGCCGGAGCCGCCGGGAGGCCCGGATACCATAGTGTCCTGCGACGGTGGTCCACCCGAGCCGCGAGCGGGCCGCCTGGACGTCCGGTGAAGGGTGCACGACCAGCCATGACGAGCGAGATCAACGGACTGCCGCCGAAGTTCGCGATGCTCGGCCTCACCTTCGACGACGTGCTGCTGCTCCCCGCGGAGTCCGACGTCGTACCGAGTGCGGTCGACACGAGCACGCAGCTCTCGCGCCGCGTACGGATCCGGGTTCCCCTGGTGTCGTCGCCGATGGACACCGTGACCGAGGCGCGGATGGCGATCGCCATGGCCCGCGCCGGCGGCCTCGGCGTGCTGCACCGCAACCTCTCCGCCGAGGAGCAGGCCACCCAGGTCGAGGTGGTGAAGCGCTCCGAGGCCGGCATGGTCACCGACCCGGTGACCTGCTCGCCCGACGCGACGCTGGCCGAGGTCGACGCGCTGTGCGGCAAGTACCGCATCTCCGGCCTGCCGGTCACCGACTCCGAGGGCAAGCTGGTCGGGATCATCACCAACCGGGACATGCGCTTCGAGGTCGACCACCAGCGCCCGGTGCACGAGGTGATGACGCGGGCCCCGCTGATCACCGCGCGGGTCGGCGTCACGGCGGAGGCTGCGCTCGGCCTGCTGCGTCGGCACAAGCTCGAGAAGCTCCCGATCATCGACGGCGACGGCGTGCTCCGCGGCCTGATCACGATCAAGGACTTCAACAAGACCGAGAAGTACCCGATGGCCACCAAGGACCCGGACGGGCGGCTGGTCGTCGGTGCCGCGGTGGGCGTCGGCGAGGACGCGTACGCCCGGGCCATGGGCCTGGTCGACGCCGGGGTGGACGTGCTGATGGTCGACACCGCGCACGGGCACTCCCGCCGCGTGCTGGAGACCGTCGCGAAACTGCGGGCCGAGGTCGGTGAGTCCGTCGACGTCGTCGGCGGCAACGTGGCGACCTACGCCGGGGCCCAGGCCCTGGTCGAGGCCGGGGCGGACGCGGTGAAGGTCGGCGTGGGGCCGGGCTCGATCTGCACCACCCGCGTGGTCGCCGGCGTCGGTGCCCCGCAGATCACCGCGGTGTACGAGGCCTCGCGCGCCTGCGCGCCCGCCGGGGTGCCGGTGATCGCCGACGGCGGCATCCAGTACTCCGGCGACATCTCGAAGGCCATCGCGGCCGGCGCCTCCACGGTGATGCTCGGCAGCCTGCTCGCCGGCACCGCGGAGTCCCCCGGCGAGCTGATCTTCGTCGGCGGCAAGCAGTTCAAGACCTACCGCGGGATGGGCTCGCTCGGCGCCATGCAGTCACGCGGCACCGCCAAGTCGTACTCCAAGGACCGCTACGCGCAGGACGACGTGCTCAGCGAGGACAAGCTGGTCCCCGAGGGCATCGAGGGGCGGATCCCGTTCCGCGGCCCGCTGCAGTTCGTGGTGCACCAGCTCGTGGGCGGTCTGCGGTCCGGGATGGGCTACGCGGGCGCGCAGACCATCCCCGAGCTCCAGCAGGCCCAGCTGGTCCGGATCACGGCCGCCGGGCTCAAGGAGAGTCACCCGCACGACATCACGATGACCGTCGAGGCCCCGAACTACGCCGCTCGCTGAGCCGTCGGCCCGCTCCTCTACCCTGGTCACCCGTGCGGGACCTCGTGGAGATCGGGATGGGCCGGGAGGCCCGTCGTGCCTACGACCTGAACCAGGTCGAGATCGTGCCGTCGCGGCGGACGCGGAGTTCGCAGGAGGTCTCGACCGCCTGGCAGCTCGACGCGTACCGCTTCGAGATCCCGCTCGTCACGCACCCGACGGACGCGGTGGTCTCGCCGGCCACGGCGGTCGCGATCGGCAAGCTCGGCGGCATGTCGGTGCTCAACGCCGAAGGCCTGTGGGCCCGGCACGCCGACGCCCAGGGCGCGATCGCCCGGGTCGTGGAGGCGGCCGACTCGGACGACCCGAGCGCCGCCGTCCGCATGCTGCAGGAGCTGCACGCGGCCCCGATCCAGGAGGACCTGCTCGCCGAGGCCCTGCGCACGGTGCGGGACGCGGGCGTCACCGTCGCGGCGCGGGTCAGCCCGCAGCGGGCCCGTGAGCTCACCCCGGCGCTGCTCGCCGGCGGCGTCGAGATCCTGGTCGTGCAGGGCACGATCATCTCCGCCGAGCACGTGAGCAGGGGCGAGCCGCTCAACCTGAAGGACTTCATCAACTCGCTCGACGTGCCGGTGGTCGCCGGCGGCGTGGGCGACTACCGCACCGCGATGCACCTGATGCGCACCGGCGCGGCCGGTGTGATCGTCGGGTACGGCGAGTCGAGCGCCACCACCACGGACGAGGTGCTGGGCATCGGCGTCCCGATGGCGACCGCGCTGGTCGACGCGGCCGCGGCCCGCCGGGACTACCTCGACGAGACCGGCGGCCGGTACGTCCACGTGATCGCCGACGGCGGCATCAACGGCTCCGGCGACGTCGCCAAGGCCATCGCCTGCGGGGCGGACGCGGTCATGCTCGGCGAGCAGCTCGCCGACTCGGCCGACGCCCCGGCCGACGGGCTCTACTGGACCTCCGCGGCCGCGCACCCGTCGCTGCCGCGCTCGGACGTCACGGGCTTCGCCCCGTCGGACCGCACGCTGGAGCAGGTGCTGTTCGGGCCGTCGTCCACGCCGTACGGCACCGTGGACATCTTCGGTGCGCTGCGCCGCGCGATGGCGAAGACGGGCTACTCGGACCTCAAGGAGTTCCAGCGGGTGGGGCTGACCGTCCGGGCCTGACCAACCGGCTCATCCGTCGGCCAGCCGCGCGTCGAGGTAGTCGCGCAGCGCCACGGCGTTGTTGTGCTCGCGGTCCCGTGAGCTGTAGAGCAGGGTGAGGGTGCCGGAGCGCGCGGCGTCGACGAGCGGCCGCCAGGCCTCCGGGCGGTCGTCGAGCTCGGCGAAGTAGCGGCGGCGGAACTCCTCCCAGCGCTCCGGGTCGTGGCCGAACCACTTCCGGAGCTCGGAGCTGGGGGCGACGTCCTTCACCCACCCGTCCATCTCCAGGTCGTCGCGGCGGACCCCGCGCGGCCACAGCCGCTCCACCAGGTAGGACCGGCCTTCGTGGGGCTCGTGGTCGTGGACGCGCGACAGGACGATGGTTCCCATGGCCTCCTCCGGGTCCTTCGGCGGTGCGCCCGCCGTGGACAGGATGCGGGTGGGGCGGTCCTGCGGTCGAGCGCGCCCGCCGTTCCGGCGACGCGCGAACGGACGGGACCCGCCGGACCGCTCGGGCGCCCGAACCGGACAGGTCCTGTCAGGGTTCGGCCCTACCGTGCCGGCATGACCACCTCCTGGCAGGAGTTCGAGAAGGTCGCGCCGCGGATCGCGGCGATCTTCCGCCGCCGGCACGCCGCGACCGGCAACCTGTGCTTCCTGGGGACGCTGCGGGCGGACGGCTTCCCGCGCATCTGCCCGATGGAGCCGCGGTTCTTCGAGGACCGGCTCTGGATCAACGGCATGCCGGACACCGCGAAGTTCCGCGACCTCGACCGGGACCCGCGCTTCACGCTGCACACCGCGACCGTCGACACCCACGTGTCCGACGGCGACGCGAAGGTCTGGGGCACCGTCGAGGACGTGCGGGACGAGGACCTGCACGCCCGGTTCGCCGACCACCTCTTCGCCGAGACCGGCTTCGACCTGCGCGGCCGGAGCTTCGACCGGTTCTTCGGCGCCCGGCTCGTCGGGGCGTCGGCGGTCGAGGTGGGCGACGGGCACCTCGACGTGACCGTCTGGCGGGCGGGTGGGCAGGAGGAGGTGATCCGCAAGCACTGACCGCACCCGGTCGCGCGCAGCACACCCGCTGCGGCCTCGTGGCACACCCGGGGAGTCCGCCGCACAGGCCGTCGACGGGCTGTGGCGCGACGGAAGGGGTGCGCCGGCTCGGTCGGATCGTGGCCGTGCGGATCGCGCCGATCCCGACCGCCAGTTCTCGAAGAACACCAGGGCGGAGCAGTGGGGGCAGGCGAACGCCCTTCCACAGGGTCCGTCCGGTTCTCGCCGCTCCGGGCGCGGACCGGGTGACGCACGTCGCCGATTACCCTGGTCGTCGTGGAGAACCCCACCGTCCTCGTCGTCGACTACGGCGCCCAGTACGCCCAGCTCATCGCCCGCCGCGTGCGCGAGGCCCAGGTGTACTCCGAGATCGTCCCGGCCGAGACGTCGGTCGACGAGATCGTCGCACGCCGCCCCGCCGCCGTCGTGCTGTCCGGCGGCCCGTCCAGCGTCTACGCGGAGGGCGCGCCGCGGGTCGACGAGCGGCTGTTCGAGGCCGGCATCCCGGTCTTCGGCATGTGCTACGGCTTCCAGGCGATGGCGCAGGCGCTCGGCGGTGAGGTGGCGCCGGACGGGACCCGCGAGTACGGCCGCACCGAGGTGCACCTCACGCGCGACGCCGGAGTGCTCCACGACGGGCTGCCGAGCAGCCACCCGGTCTGGATGAGCCACGGGGACTCGGTCACCCGCGCGCCGGAGGGCTTCACGGTCACCGCGTCGACCGACCGGGTCGCGGTCGCCGGTTTCGAGAACCGCGCGCGGCGGCTGGCCGGAGTGCAGTACCACCCCGAGGTCGGGCACTCGCCGCACGGCCAGGAAGTGCTGCGCCGCTTCCTCCACGAGATCGCCGGCATCACGCCGACCTGGAACACCGCGTCGATCATCGACGACA
Organism: Pseudonocardia terrae; assembly: GCF_021343995.1. Lineage (GTDB taxonomy): Bacteria > Actinomycetota > Actinomycetes > Mycobacteriales > Pseudonocardiaceae > Pseudonocardia > Pseudonocardia terrae. Next base: position 37,897 of record NZ_JAJTTE010000036.1, read on the forward strand.
CCGTCGAGGCGATCCGCGCCCAGATCGGCGACGGCCGGGCCATCTGCGGGCTCTCCGGCGGCGTCGACTCGGCCGTGGCCGCCGCGCTCGTGCAGCGCGCCATCGGCGACCGGCTGACCTGCGTGTTCGTCGACCACGGGCTACTGCGTGCCGGCGAGCGCGAGCAGGTGGAGAAGGACTTCGTCGCCGCGACGGGCGCCAACCTGCACACCGTCGACGCGCGGGACCGGTTCCTCGACGCCCTCGCCGGGGTCACCGACCCCGAGGAGAAGCGCAAGATCATCGGCCGGGAGTTCATCCGGGTCTTCGAGGCCGCGACCGCCGATGTGGTCGCCGCCGAGTCGCGCGGTACCGATGCGGACACCGCTGACGCTCCGTCCGTCGGCTTCCTGGTGCAGGGCACCCTGTACCCCGACGTCGTGGAGTCCGGCGGCGGCTCCGGCACGGCCACCATCAAGAGCCACCACAACGTCGGCGGCCTGCCCGACGACATCGAGTTCGCCCTGGTCGAGCCGCTGCGGGCGCTGTTCAAGGACGAGGTCCGGGCGGTCGGCGCCCAGCTGGGGCTGCCCGAGGTGATCGTGCAGCGCCAGCCGTTCCCCGGCCCCGGCCTGGGCATCCGGATCATCGGCGCGGTCGACGCCGAGCGGCTGGAGACCCTGCGCCAGGCCGACGCGATCGCCCGCGAGGAGCTCACCGTCGCCGGCCTGGACCGGTCGATCTGGCAGTGCCCGGTCGTCCTGCTGGCCGACGTCCGGTCCGTCGGGGTCCAGGGCGACGGCCGCACCTACGGCCACCCGATCGTCCTGCGGCCGGTCAGCTCCGAGGACGCCATGACCGCGGACTGGACCCGGCTGCCCTACGAGGTCCTCGAGCGGATCTCCACGCGGATCACCAACGAGGTCGCCGAGGTCAACCGGGTCGTCCTGGACGTCACGAGCAAGCCGCCGGGCACCATCGAGTGGGAGTGAGCGAACGGGGCTCCCGCTCACGGGTGTGAGCGGGAGCCCCGTTCGTGTCCCGTCCTCAGCGCTTCCGCACGCTCGCCACGAGCAGCACCAGGCCGAGCACCACGGCCCCGCCGGCGAGCAGCCAGCGCGCGTCGAAGGCGGACAGGTCCGGGGCCCGGCCCAGGATCCCCGACCCGGCGATCCCCAGGCTGACCAGCCCCACGATCAGGGCCAGCGGGTCCGGCATCCGGCGGACCGCGGCCCGCTCCTGCTGCCGGACGTCCTGCTCCTGCTCAGACACGCTGCACCTCCACGGAGGCGGCGCCCCCGGTCAGGTCGAGGACGAGCGGGCGCCCGGAGCGGACCCCGTCGGCACCCAGGTCGTCCGTCACGGTGAGCTGGGCGTCCGGGCTGCTGTGGCCGGTCCCGTCGAAGGTGATCTCGCCGAAGTCGACGTGGCCGTTCACCGTCACGTCGGCGTCCCGCGGCACGAACACCCGGATGTCGCCGACACCCACGCTCGCCGAGGTACGGACGGGGGTGGCGGCCCCGCCGGGCGGGACGCTCAGGTCGAGCCCGCGCAGGTCCAGCTCGATCGACCCCGCGCCGCGCTCGTAGCTCGGTGCCACCGCGGTGGGCGTGGTGGGTGCGGCCCGCAGGTCGCCCACCCCGGAACCGAAGTTCTCCAGCGGCACCTTCACCGCCAGCGACGCCCAGGTCAGCACGGCCAGCAGCAGCGCGAACGGGATCAGGCCGCGGCCGCCGCGGGTGAACGCGCCGATCACCAGCCCGACGCCGAGGATCGCCAACGCCGTCGCGAACACCACCGGCAGCCCGGCCAGGCCCGAGGTCAGGAGCACGACCGCGCCCGCGATGCCGCCGCCGAGCAGCGCCAGCGCCAGCGTGACCGGCGTGACCCGGCTGCGCCGCCGCACCGGCGCCGGCTCGGGCGTCGGGTCCGACGGCTCCGGCAGGTCCCAGGCGAACGGCGCCGCGCCCAGCGGGTCCCAGGCGGGCGGGGTGCCGCGGTCGAGGGGGTCGGGGCCGAGCGGATCCTTCACCGGGGGCGCGTCGGGCCCGTCGACCACGCCGTCCTCGACGGACGTGCGCACCGTGGGCGCCTCCTGTGCCGCCCGTGCCGCCTCGAGCCCGCGCTGTCCCCGGCTGCGGTGCAGCAGGAAGAGGAGCGCCAGGACCGCCAGCACGGGCAGGATCACGCTGCCGTCGTTGCCCCAGAACAGGCCGGTGGTCAGCAGCAGGGCCAGGATCAGCCCGGCGAGCACCAGCGGCGGCGCGGTGCGGCCCGAGCTGCGCGCCGTCGTGTCGGTGGCGGCGCCGTCGAGCGGGTCGTCCTTGTCGGCCGCGGGCAGCAATACCCAGCCCGCCAGGTAGAGGGCGATGCCGATCCCGTAGAAGGCGGCGACGGCGAAGCCGACGCGCACGAGGACGGGGTCGATGTCGTAGCGGCGGGCGAGCGCGGCGGCCACGCCGGCGACCTTGCGGTCCCGTCGCGGCCGCGACGGGCGGGTCTCCCACATGTCCCGCAACGTCGTCCCGACGTCGGTGCTGTTCATACCGCCGACCCTCCCCGCCCGCGCGCACCCACGGTATCGGGGACGACCCCGAGAAGCCCCGGGGCCGACCCCGGTGTCCGGGGTTCCCCCGCGTGTGACCATGGAGCCGTGACCAGTCCAGCCACCCGCGCCGCCCCGCTCGCGCGCCGCCGCTCCGGCCGGCTCCTCGCGGGCGTCGCCGGCGGGGTCGCCGACCACCTCGGCATCGACGTGCTGTGGGTGCGGGTCGCGTTCGTGGTGCTCGCCGCGGCCAACGGCGCCGGGGTGATCGCCTACGGGCTGCTGTGGGTCTTCGTGCGGCAGGAGGCCGCCGACGTCACCCGGCAGGTGTCCGTCAAGGAACGGCAGCAGGCGATGGGGCTGGCGGCGCTCGGGCTGGGCATCGGGCTGGCCGGTGCGGCGCTGCAGAACCAGGTGGTGGGCTGGATCGTCGGGCCGCTCGGGGTGGCGGCGCTCGGCGCGGCCGTCGTCTGGCGCGAGGCCGACGAGGCGCAACGGCGGCGCTGGACCAGCGGCGCCCGCAGCGGCTTCCTCGGCGGCGGCCGCATGGCGCTGCTGCGGGTCGGCGCGGGCGGGGTCTTCGTGGCCGCCGGGATCACGGTGTTCCTGCTCGGCAACCTCGACCTGGGCCAGCTGCAGTTCGGCGTGCTCGCCGTGCTCGCCACGCTGGTCGGCGTCGCGGTGCTGACGGTGCCGTGGTGGGTGCGGCTCGCCCGCGACTTCGGCGAGGAGCGGCGGCAGCGGATCGTGACGGCGGAGCGGGCGGAGATCGCCGCCCACCTGCACGACTCGGTGCTGCAGACCCTCGCGCTGATCCAGAAGCAGTCCCACGACCCGCGCGAGGTGCAACGCCTGGCCCGCGGGCAGGAGCGGGAGCTGCGGAACTGGCTGTACGGGCCGTCGGGCTACGGGCGGGGCGGCCGTCCGGCGCCGCCGGGCGAGACGCTCGCGTCGGCGCTGCAGGCCGCGGCCGCCGAGGTGGAGGACACCTACGCGATCACCGTCAACCCCGTGATCGTGGGGGACCACCCGCTCGGGGACACGGACGGCGACCTGCGCGCCCTCGTCCTGGCCGCGCGCGAGGCGATGGTCAACGCCGCCAAGCACGCCGGGGTGGACGAGGTGAGCGTCTACGCCGAGGTGGAGACCGGGGCGGACGAGGAGGAGGACCCGGTGCGGACCGAGGTGCACGTGTTCGTCCGCGACCGCGGCAAGGGCTTCGACCCCGACGCCGTGCCCGAGGACCGGCACGGCCTCGCCGACTCCGTGCACGGCAGGATGGGGCGGCACGGTGGCAAGGTCCGGCTGCGCAGCACGCCGGGGGAGGGCACCGAGGTGCACCTGGAGATGACGATCGAGGCCCAGCGGGAGGACGCGTGAGCGAGCCAGCGGTGACCGAGCCGACCACGGGGCCCATCACGGTCTTCCTGGTCGACGACCACGGGCTGTTCCGGGCCGGCGTCCGCGCCGAGCTGGAGCGCGGCGCCGCGGGCGACCCGCCGATCGAGGTGGCCGGCGAGGCCGGGTCGGTCGACGAGGCCGTGGCCGGCATCGGGCACCTCAAGCCCGAGGTCGTGCTCCTCGACGTCCACATGCCCGACGGCGGCGGCGCGGCCGTGCTCGCCCGGGTGCGGCCGGTGCAGCCGGAGGTGGTGTTCCTGGCGCTGAGCGTCTCCGACGCCGCCGAGGACGTCATCGCCGTGATCCGGGCCGGGGCGCGCGGCTACGTCACCAAGACGATCTCCGCCCGGGAGCTGGGCGACGCGGTGCGGCGGGTGCGGGCGGGCGACGCCGTCTTCTCGCCGCGCCTCGCCGGCTTCGTGCTCGACGCCTTCTCCGACCGTCCCGGCGCCGCTCCGGCCGTCGACCCCGAGCTCGACCTGCTCACCCGGCGGGAGCGCGACGTGCTGCGGCTCCTCGCCCGCGGCTACGCGTACAAGGAGATCGCCGGGGAGCTGTTCATCTCGGTGAAGACGGTCGAGACCCACGTGTCGAGCGTGCTGCGGAAGACGCAGCTGTCGAACCGCTACGAGCTGTCCCGCTGGGCCTCGGACCGCCGGTTGGTGTGAGGCGCCGTTCGAGACGGCGTTCGACGCAGCGTTCGAGGTGTCGCCCGGGAACGGCGAGGGCCCGCTCCGTGCCGGAGCGGGCCCTCGTGCCGTTGGTGGGCGGGCGGTCACCTCCCGCCGAGCAAGCCTCCGACCGCCTTCGTGGTGCCGTCGAGGCCGCCCGTGACGGTCTTCGCGGCGTTGCCGACGCCCTCGGAGGTCTGACGGAGCAGCGAGCCACCGGAACCACCCGAGCCGCCGGAGCTCCGGGAGCTCTGCGAGGCCGAGGAGGAGCCGGCGGACGAGCCGGAGCCGTTTGCACCCGAGCCGTTTGCACCCGAGCCGTTTGCACCCGAGCCGTTCGCACCCGAGCCGTCGCCGCGCGCGCCGGAGTCGGACGCCGTCGCGTTCCGGGTGCCGTTCGTGCCGGCCCCGCTCGACCCGGAGCCCGACGCCGAGCTGCCGCCCAGCGAGCCCGACCCGCCGGATCCGCCGCCGCCGAGCAGCCCACCGACGGTGTCCCGCACCGGGGCGGTGACCGTGTCGACGGTGTTCTTCACGGGGGCGGGGGCGGCGCTGGTCACGGTCTCGACCGCGCGCGTGCCGGGCGCGAGCCTCGTGGTCTGCCCGACCCCCGAGCCGGCCTGCGCGGTGCCACCCTGCGACCGCGCCGTGGTAGCGGACGATGCGGGCGTGCTCTGCGTGGCTGCCGAGGTGTCGAGCAGGCCGGTGACCGGGGCGGCCGCCTTGAGCAGCGGGCCGGTGATCGGGGCCGTGGCCCTCAGCAGCGGCGCGGTGAGCGGCGCCGCGGCGGACAGCACCGGGGTGGTGACCGGCGCGAGCACGTCGGCGACGGGCGTGACGGCGGGCTTGAGGGCGTCGGTCACCGGGGCGACGGCGTTCTCGGTCACCGGGGTCACGACGTCGTCGACGACCGGCGTGGTGAGCGGTCCGACCGCACCGGCGAGCGGTGCGACGACGGGCGCCGCGGCGGAGGAGACCGCGCCACCGACGGCACCGACGGTCTCGGTCGCGACCTGGGTGACGGGCTGCACCACGGGCTGCAGGGCGCCGACGACCTGCTGCGCGGTCCGGTCGACCGGCGCGAGCACGGGTGCGGCGGCCTGACCGACGTTCTCGACGACACCGGTGACGCCGCGGGTCACGGGGGCCAGGGGGGCCGCGGCGTCGTCCGCGCCGCCCACGAGCCCGCCGACCGCCTCGGTCACGGGCGAGACGACCCCGCCACCGACCGCCGAGGCCACAGGCGAGACGACGCGGCCGCCGACGGCTTCGGTCACCGGCGTGAGCACCTGGCCGATCGGCTGCGCGACGCTGCCGCCGCCCCCACCGACCACGTCGCCGACCGTGCCGACGACGCCGCCGACGATGCTGCCGCCGCCGGACCCACCGGAGCCGGAGCCGGAGCCGGACCCGCCGCCGGACGTCCCGCCGCCGATGGTGCCGCCACCGCCGAGCACGGGATCGAGGATGTTGCCCGGGGTGCCGCCGCCGGCGCCGGGCACGGCACCCGCACCGGTGGCGCCGCCAGCGAGGGGGGCCACGGCGACCGGGCCGACGAACGACGCCGCGCCCGTGCCGCCCGCCGCAGCGGTTCCGGCGGGCACACCGCCGAGCGCGGCCCCGGTGGCCGGGTCGACCAGCGCCGACGGGAACGCGACGTTCATCCAGGACGTCGGCGCGCCCTGACCGGCGTCGAGCCCACCGGCGCCGCCGGCCCCGCCGAGCAGGGCGCCCTGGATCCCGTCGCGCAGGGACATGCCGGGGAAGCTGCCGTCGGCCGCGGCCTGGGCCTCGGAGTCGTGGTTCGCGGCCTCGGTGAACACGGCCGCGGCCACGACCGAACCGGTGGCCACGAGAGCGCCTGCGGTGACGGCGGCGCGGCGGACACCGGGCCGGCTGCGCCGGCCGAGCTGGGCGGGGCGCGGCTGGATGGGCCGGTCGAGCGCGTGCGGGGCGCGACCCTCGCGGCGCAGGAGCGCGCCGACCGAGATGATCTGGCTGGGCCGCGGGTCCTCGGGATCCGGCAACGCGTGCCCGCCCGTCACGACGGCGGGGGAGTCGTCGAGGTCCTCGGGCACGGCGGGTACGTCGAGCCCGGCGGCGGCCGGGACCGGCGCGTCGGCCGCGTCGGCCTTGTCGGCCTCGTCGGTCGTGCCGGCCAGGTCCTCCGGGGCGGGCCGCGGAGCGGGGATCCGGGGCAGCGGCCGGCGGTCGCCGTCGGACTCGGCGGGACCCTGCGCGACGGGTGCGACGGGTGCGGCCTCCGTGGTCCCGGCGGCCGTGCGCTGGGCGGGGACACCGCGGTGCAGCAGTTCCGCGACCGTGACGGGATTCTCCGGCGGCAGCGGATTGCCGACGCGGTGCTCGAACGTGGCCACGACCGGCCGACCTCCTCAGGGAGCGCGGGGAGCGACCCGGACAGGTCTACCGGAGTCACGCATCGTTCACCAAGTGTCATTCGCCCGCTCATCGCGGGTAGGTCGTTCGGGTGAACTCCGCTCACCGGAAGAGGTCGACCGCTGACCGTGCAACCGTCGGTGCATGATCGCGTCATCGATGTCGTTCGCGCAGGTCGGAGGGGGTCCTGCCGCCCGCGCTCAGCCCCTTACGGAGCGTGACGAGAGCGCCGATCGTCGTGACGTGGCGTCACGTCACGACTCGGACACATTCCGTGCCCGGACCTCGGTCAGCGCGAGGTCGGGTACTTCGCGCGCTCCTGCTGGAGCCCGCGGTAGCCGACGATGCCGCCACCGGCCGCGAGCAGCATGCCGATGACGTCGGCCGTGAGGCTCGGCCCGCTCGTGATGAGCAGCCCGAGCAGCGCGACGCCGGTGGCGCCGGCCGCGACCGGGAGCCGGGTGCGGGTGTAGGCGGCGATCTCGGCGCCGGCCGCACCCTTCTTCTTGGCGGCATTGTTCAGCATCGCCACGTAGCCGACGTGGCCGAGGGCGGCCAGCAGCCCGATGAGCGCGATCAGCGAGAAGACGATCCCCATGGACACCACAGTGCCACGGTCGTGCAGGTCCGTGCGGGGGATTCGCCGGGCGGCGGCCCGCCCCTCAGCAGAGCTTCAGCCGCCGCCCCGGCGGGCGAGGAGCGCGGGCCCGGGTCAGCGGCCGCCGAGCCGTCCGCGCCCGAGGCGCAGCAGCAGCATCGCGAGCTCGCGGCCCTCGGCACCGAGCTCGCGGAAGCGGGAGAGCACCGTGATCTCCCGGCTGTAGACGATCCGCGGCCCGCCGGCCGCCATCCGCGCCGACCCGATCCGCCGCGAGACCTCGGTGCGCCGCTTGACCAGGCGCAGGATCTCGGCGTCGAGATGGTCGATCTCCTTGCGGAGCTCGGTGATCTCGGCCTCGGTCGGGGTCGGGGCGGGGACCTCGGCTGCGGTGTGGTCGTCGGTCACGGACATCGGTCTACTCCTCACGAGGGGCGTCCACCGACCCCGGACAGAACGAGGCCCCGGGTCCGTGGACTCCGGGGCGTCGGGTCTGCTGCGTCAGCGGGCGACGGGTGCCGGATTCCGGCACCCGTAGAAAAATCGTCCCGTCGACGAGGTGCGGTGCACAGGGACAGTGTGCCACACGGCGCACGCGCCGTGCGCCGGTTCCGGTTCCGTCGGGGGGCGGCGGTACCGTGTTCGACACGATGAGCGCTCTGTTCGAACTTCCCGCCCAGGCTCCTGTCGAGCCGAAGACGAAGCGCGGCGCGGCACTGCTGGAGGGGCTGAACCCCAAGCAGCGCGAGGCCGTCACGCACGCGGGGAGCCCGCTGCTGATCGTCGCGGGCGCCGGTTCGGGCAAGACACGGGTGCTCACCCACCGGATCGGCTGGCTGCTCGCCGAGCGGAGCGTGCACCCCGGCGAGATCATGTCCATCACCTTCACCAACAAGGCCGCGGCCGAGATGAAGGAACGGGTGGACTCCCTCGTGGGGCGCCGCTCGCAGGCGATGTGGGTCTCGACCTTCCACTCCATGTGCGTGCGGATCCTGCGCCGCGAGGCCAAGCACCTGGGCGTGCGCAGCGCCTTCTCGGTGTACGACGCGGACGACACGCGGCGGCTGATCGGGATCGTCTCGCGGGACCAGGAGCTGGACCCGAAGAAGTTCGCGGCCCGGTCGCTGGCGGCGCAGATCTCGAACCTGAAGAACGAGCTGATCACCGCCGAGGACTTCGCGGGCCGCGCGGGCAACGAGCACGAGCGCCGGGTCGCGCAGGTCTACGCGACCTACCAGGAGCGGCTGCGCCAGGCCAACGCGTTCGACTTCGACGACCTGATCATGGAGACGGTGTCGCTGCTGCAGCGGATGCCCGCCGTCGCCGAGTACTACCGGCGCCGCTTCAGGCACGTGCTGGTGGACGAGTACCAGGACACCAACCACGCGCAGTACGTGCTGGTCCGCGAGCTGGTGGCGCCCGCGACGGACGGCGCGGAGCCCGCCGAGCTGTGCGTCGTCGGGGACTCGGACCAGTCCATCTACGCCTTCCGCGGCGCGAACATCCGCAACATCATCGAGTTCGAGCAGGACTTCACCGACGCCACCACGATCCTGCTGGAGCAGAACTACCGCTCCACGCAGACGATCCTGTCCGCCGCGAACTCCGTCATCGCCCGCAACCCGAACCGCCGCGACAAGCGGCTGTGGTCGGAGCAGGGGGACGGCGAGAAGATCGTCGGCTACGTCGCGGACAACGAGCACGACGAGGCGAGCTTCGTCGGGCAGGAGATCGACCGGCTGGTCGACTCGGGCGAGTTCCGTAACTCCGACATCGCCGTCTTCTACCGGACGAACGCGCAGTCCCGGGTGTTCGAGGACGTGTTCCTGCGGATCGGGCTGCCGTACAAGGTCGTCGGCGGGGTGCGGTTCTACGAGCGCAAGGAGATCCGGGACGCGCTGGCCTACCTGCGCGTGCTCTCCAACCCGGAGGACACCGTCAGCCTGCGCCGCATCCTCAACGTGCCCAAGCGCGGCATCGGGGACCGGGCCGAGGCGCTGGTCGCCGACTACGCCGAGCGGCAGCGCATCTCGTTCAGCCAGGCCCTGCGGATCGCCGCGGAGGAGCCGGAGAAACTGCCGGAGCTCGCCACGCGCTCCCAGCGCAACATCGCGGGCTTCCAGCGGATGCTCGACGAGCTGCGCGAGGGCGTCGAGCGCGGGGACGAGACCGCCGAGATCCTCGAGAACGTCTACGGCCGCACCGGCTACACCGAGGCCCTCGAGGCCAGCGAGGACCCGCAGGACGGCACCCGGCTGGAGAACCTCGCCGAGCTCGTCACGGTCGCGCGCGAGTTCGCCGGCGACGCGGCGGTCGCGGACCTCGACGACTCGGACGTCGAGGTGGGTGCCCCGGAACCCGGCTCGCTCGCGGCGTTCCTGGAGCGCGTCGCCCTGGTGGCCGACGCCGACTCCATCCCGGACGACGACCAGGGCATGGTCACCCTGATGACCCTGCACACCGCGAAGGGCCTGGAGTTCCCGGTCGTGTTCCTCAGCGGCTGGGAGGACGGGATCTTCCCGCACATGCGCACGCTCGGGGACCCGGACGAGATGGCCGAGGAGCGCCGGCTCGCCTACGTCGGTATCACCCGCGCCCAGCAGCGGCTGTTCCTGTCCCGGGCGATCGTGCGCTCGGCGTTCGGGCAGCCCAGCACCAACCCGGCCTCCCGGTTCCTCGACGAGGTCCCCGCCGAGCTCGTCGACTGGGCCCGGTCGGAGCCGGAGCGCCCGTCGGCCCCGGTGGGCCGGTTCGGGTTCGGCCGCCGGTCCACCGCGACCGACCGCGGGGACTGGAAGGTCCCGCAGCGCGCGCTGAACGCGGAGCTGCACCTCGAGGTGGGGGACCGGGTCAACCACGACAAGTACGGGCTGGGCACGGTCGTCGCCTCCGACGGCGTGGGGCCGCGGGCCACCGTGACGATCGACTTCGGCAGCGCCGGCACAGTGCGGCTGATGCTGATCGGTGGCGTCCCGATGCAGAAGCTCTGACGGCCCCGGCTCGAGCGCAGCGTGGAACCACACTGCGCTTCAAGCGGCCGCGAGATCGCGTTATGGAGCCATGATGCGAGAGAACGTCTGCGGAAAAGGTGTTATGGAACCATGATGCCCGACTAGTCGGGGGAGTTCGCTCCGTCGCCCACGACCCGCAGCCCCATGGCCTGCAGGATCGGCAGCGGGTTGATCTTGTTCTTGGCGGCGTCCCAGATCTCGAAGTGCAGGTGCGGGCCGGTGGACTGGCCGCGGTTGCCGACCTCGGCGATCTCCTCGCCCGCCGACACCGTCTGCCCCACGGTCACGAGCGAGCGGTTGATGTGCCCGTACACGGTGTGGGTGCCGTCCGGGTGCCGCAGGACCACCCACATCCCGAATCCGCTGGCCGGCCCGGACTCCTCCACGACGCCGTCGGTGAAGGCGAAGATCGGCGTGCCGATCGGGGCGGCGAGGTCGATGCCGTAGTGCGTGACGCCCCAGCGTGCCCCGAAACCGGAGGTGAACCGGCCGGTGGTCGGCAGGACGTAGGCCTCGCCGTGCTCCAGCACCGCCTGCGGCGCCCCGGCGGACAACGCCGCGTTGATCTGCTTCGCGGTCGCCGCGATCTTGGTTCCGATGTCGACGGCCTTGGTGAGGCTGGCGACGTCGAGCTCGGACTTCTCGTCGAGCACGGGCAGCGCCTGGGGCGACGAGCCGGTCAGCTGGTCGGCGCCGATGGGCTGCGCGGAGGCCGTGGCCGGGGCGGTCGAGGCCGGGGCGGAGGCGACCTCGTCGGCGACCGGGAGCATCGCGTTGGCGGCGAGCCGCTCGTAGGGGTCCGCGGCCACGGCGGGGCCGGCGAGCGCCGTGAGCAACGTCTGCCCGGCGGCGACCAACGCGCCGCCCGCGCAGGCGGCGACGGTCGCGCGCACGCGCAGCGACGCGGCGGGCGGTGCCGGAAGCCGGTGTCCCGTGCGCGCCGCCGCGCGGGGGGTCGCGACGTGCTCGGGGACCGGTCGGGCGCCGCTGGGGGAGCGGTGGCGCAAGACCTGCCCTTCTCTTCGCGCCGTGCCCCAGGGGCGCGCCGGCGTGGGTTCGGGGAAACCCTTCGGCGCCGTTCGGGGTCGGCGCCGCGCCGTCGTGATCGCTCCGTGACACGGACGGCTCGAACCTAGCGGGCCGCCCCCGCCGCGTCCAACCCGACCCCCGGATGCACGCGCCGGTACGGCCGATCGGACGACGGCAGGTCAGGACGCTGGCGAAGAACGTTCACCCTGCGTGGCGGCAAGCCGTTCCCGGCGCCGCCGGCGCTGGCGGAAAGGGTGGATCGGTAGCTCTCCGCGGTGGGCCAGCCCGCTCACGACGGCGTGCACGGTGCGCGGGTCGACCGGCAGGGCGAGGTGCCCGACGTCGTCGAGCTCGCGTTCCGTGACGTCGAGATCGGGGTGGCGAAGCCGGGCGTTGCGCTGCGGCACGACCATCTGGTCCATCCGGCTCCACACGACGAGGAACCGGGTCGTGCAGTCCGGGGCGGGCCCGGCGAGCTCGGCCATCACCTCGGACCCGGGCCGCAGCTGCCGGGCGAGCGGGGTGGGCAGCAGGTACGCGGTGTTGGTGCCGGTGTGCGGGCTGCCCAGGGTCACGAGCGAGTCGACGTGGGCGGACCCGCCCAGGCGCTGCACGTAGTACCGGGCGATCACCCCGCCCAACGAGTGCCCCACGATGTGCACCTTGTCGGCGCCCGTGGCCTCCCGCAGCCGCTCGACGTGCTCGCCGACCGCGCGGGCGGCGCTGCGCAGGTCGTCGGTCAGCAGGCTGTAGTTGATCGCGAGCACGGCGCCGAAGCCGCGCTTGCGCAGCGCCCGCCGGAACACGGTGAACACCGACCGGTTGTCCATGATCCCGTGGATCAGCAGGACCGGGGTGCCGGCGGCCTCGACGTCCCCGCAGACGAAGCTGCGCTGGACCGGGTCGAGGTCGTCCGTGCGGTAGAGGTCGCGCGGCCGGAGCGTCTCGCCGGCCAGCCCCACCGGGTAGAGCGCGATGTGCGCGGCGAGCCAGGCGCCCTCCAGCGCCAGCCCCCGCAGCCCGGCGGGCGAGGTGAAGGTCCGCGCGGCGTACCCGGCGGCCTCGCCGGCGTCGACCAGGGCCCGGCTCATGACGGAGCGTGCACCGTCGGCCCTCCTGGCCAGGCGGTGCAGTCCCGCCCGGACCGACGCCATGCGGTCACGATAAGTGGGATTCGGGGGATCCGCCCGGTAACACCGAGGAAATATCCGAACGGCCGCGTGACGACCTGCCCCTCCAGTGAGGCGGCCGGACGGAGCAGCCGGGCGCGGCAACCGGTCTGCGAACCCGCCCGGTCGCCGCTCGCAGCATCGCCGGGTACCGGCGGCCGTTGGGCGGGCCGGGTGAGGCGGTCCTCGAACGCCGCAGCCCGGTCACAGGGGGTCACCGGCAGGGCAGGACGGGAACCACTCGACTGCCGCCGCCCCGCACGGGTGAGACGCACGCCGCGGCGCGGACGACTCGTTGGTCACACGTAGAGACGGGCGCGGGCCGATCCGCCAGGCACGAGGCGGGGGCGGAGGTTTACGTCAGGGGTCGGTGAGGCAGCTCACCTGGGCGGATGTCATGAACGAGCAGGGGCGTCGCTAGGGTCCAACGTCGGAGTAGGTCTCTACGTGCGGGCACCTCGCAGGGCGGGCACGGCCATCGCCGCGTCCTGGTCCTCGCGACGCTTGCCGGCACAGCGACGTGAATCGGGAGAGCCGAGTGGACCTGTACGAGTACCAGGCGAAGGACCTCTTCGCCGCCCACGGAGTCCCGGTGCTTCCGGGCAAGACGGTGGACACGGCCGAGGCCGCTGAATCCGCCGCCGCCGAGCTGGGCACCGCGGTCGTGGTGAAGGCCCAGGTCAAGACGGGCGGCCGTGGCAAGGCCGGCGGCGTGAAGCTCGCCGAGAGCCCGGCCGAGGCCAAGGAGAAGGCCGGCGCCATCCTCGGGATGGACATCAAGGGCCACACCGTCCACCAGGTGCTGGTCACCACCGCGTCGGACATCAGCGAGGAGTACTACTTCTCCTTCCTGCTCGACCGGTCCAACCGCACCTTCCTGGCCATGTGCTCGGCCGAGGGCGGCATGGAGATCGAGCAGCTCGCCGTCGAGCGTCCGGAGGCGCTGGCGCGCATCCCGATCGACGCGATCGCGGGTGTGGACAAGGCCAAGGCGGACGAGATCGTCGCCGCCGGCAAGATCCCGGCCGAGGTCGCCGACCAGGCGTCGGACGTGATCGTCAAGCTGTGGGAGACCTTCGTCGCCGAGGACGCGACCCTCGTCGAGGTCAACCCGCTGGTGCGCGACCCGGAGAACACGGTCATCGCCCTCGACGGCAAGGTGACCCTCGACGGCAACGCCGACTTCCGGCACCCGCAGCACGCAGAGCTGGTCGACGAGCGCACGGAGAACGCGCTCGAGGCGAAGGCCAAGGCCAAGAACCTGAACTACGTCAAGCTCGAGGGCGGCTCGGTCGGCATCATCGGCAACGGCGCGGGCCTCGTCATGAGCACCCTCGACGTCGTCGCCTACGCCGGCGAGAAGCACGGCGGCCAGAAGCCCGCCAACTTCCTCGACATCGGCGGCGGCGCGTCGGCGCAGGTCATGGCGAACGGCCTGGACGTCATCCTGAACGACCCGGACGTCAAGAGCGTCTTCGTCAACGTCTTCGGCGGCATCACCGCCTGCGACGCCGTCGCGAACGGCATCGTCGAGGCGCTGAAGATCCTCGGCGACGAGGCCAGCAAGCCGCTGGTCGTCCGGCTGGACGGCAACAACGTCGTCGAGGGTCGCCAGATCCTGGAGGACGCGAACCACCCCCTGGTCACGCAGGTGGCCACGATGGACGACGCGGCCGACAAGGCCGCCGAGCTGGCCGCGGGAGCCTGAGCACAATGTCGATCTTCCTGAACGAGAACTCCAAGGTCATCGTCCAGGGCCTCACCGGCTCCGAGGGGACCAAGCACGCCACCAAGATGCTGGCGGCGGGCACGAACATCGTCGGCGGCGTGAACGCGCGCAAGGCCGGCACCACCGTCTCCATCGGCGGCAAGGAGCTGACGGTCTTCGGCACCGTCGAGGAGGCCATGAAGGAGACCGGGGCGGACGTCTCGGTCATCTTCGTGCCGCCGAAGTTCGCCAAGGACGCCGTGATCGAGGCCATCGACGCCGCGATCCCGCTGGCCGTCGTCATCACCGAGGGCATCCCGGTGCACGACTCGGCCTATTTCTGGGCGCACGCCGTGGCCAAGGGCAACAAGACGCGGATCATCGGTCCGAACTGCCCCGGCATCATCAGCCCCGGCAAGTCCAACGCCGGCATCATCCCGGCCGACATCGCCGGCCCGGGCAAGATCGGTCTCGTGTCGAAGTCCGGCACGCTGACCTACCAGATGATGTTCGAGCTCAAGGAGTTCGGCTTCTCGACGGCGATCGGCATCGGCGGCGACCCGATCATCGGGACCACGCACATCGACGCCCTCGAGGCGTTCGAGGCCGACCCCGAGACCGCCGCGATCGTCATGATCGGCGAGATCGGCGGCGACGCCGAGGAGCGGGCCGCGGCCTACATCAAGGAGAACGTGACCAAGCCGGTCGTCGGCTACGTCGCGGGCTTCACCGCCCCCGAGGGCAAGACGATGGGCCACGCGGGCGCGATCGTGTCCGGCTCTGCCGGCACCGCCGCCGCCAAGAAGGAGGCCCTCGAGGCCGCCGGCGTCAAGGTCGGCAAGACGCCGTCCGAGACCGCCGCCCTGATGAAGGAGATCGTGGCGTCCCTGTGACGTCCTGACCTCGATCTTCGCTGCGCGCGGGTCCCGGGAACCCTCCCGGGGCCCGCGCGTTGTCGTGACAGGGGTACCGGGCGGGTGACGGCGGTGGGCTAGCGTCGCCCCGGTTCCACGAGAAGGGCAGGGGAGTGGTCATGAGCCAGACCGGAGCGAGTCCGGAGCCGGTGACCGGACAGGCACCGGCGCCGCTGGAGGGTCCCGCGCGCACCCTCGTCATGGCGGGGGCCGGGCTGGCGATCGTCGTCTACCTGCTCGGGTTCTTCTCGCCGCTGAGCAGCCTGCTGTACGGGCCCACGCTGGTGCTCGCGGGCGGCCTGCTCGCCGCCGCGGCGCTGCTGCCCCGGGCGGCGGGGAAGGTGCTCGTGCCGGGGGCGGTGCTCGCCGTCGTCGGGTTCCTGTCGTTGGTGCAGGTCGCCGTGGCGGCGGCGCAGTTCGCGGTGGGCGGTATCGAGATCGTGGCGCTCGTGGTCGCGTTCCTCTCGGCGGCGTCGCTGGTCGGCGCGGTGTTGATGGAGGCGGGGCTGCTGAGCATGCCCGCGCCCAAGCCCCAGGGCCCACAGGGCTACGGCCAGCAGTACGGGGCCTACGGCCAGCAGTACGGCGGGTACCCGCCGCCCGGGCAGGGCGGGGGCTACGTCCAGCAGCCGGCCCCGGGTGGTCAGTACGGCTACGGCTGGTCGCCGCAGGGGCCCCAGGGCCAGCAGGGACCGCAGCCGCAGGGGCCGTACGGCCAGCCGCAGGGCTACGAGGGCGGGCCGTGGGGCCCGCCGCAGGGTCAGCCGGGTCAGCCCGGTGCGCAGGTCCCCGGCGGTCAGCAGGCTCCCGGCGCTCAGCAGGCTCCGGCCGGTAAGCAGGCTCCCGGCGGTCAGCAGGCCGTCGGCGCTCAGCAGGTTCCCGCCGGTCAGCAGGCTGTCGGCGCTCAGCAGGCCGCCGGTCAGCCCGGGCCCCAGCCCGGCCAGGGGCAGCCGCCGCAGACCGGGTGGGCCGGCGCGACCGAGGCGGTCGCGCCGTCGTCGACCCC
The DNA here is from genome assembly GCF_021343995.1 of Pseudonocardia terrae. Lineage (GTDB taxonomy): Bacteria > Actinomycetota > Actinomycetes > Mycobacteriales > Pseudonocardiaceae > Pseudonocardia > Pseudonocardia terrae. The sequence continues at coordinate 54,325 of NZ_JAJTTE010000036.1, forward strand.
GCCCGGCGGGCAGCCCACCGAGATGGAACAGACGCGCATCGAGTCCCCGCGCGGGGGCGACGAGCAGGGCAGCGGCCGCCACGGCCGGGCCGAGGCCGACCGCACTACGCGGATCCCCACCGAGGGCGAGCGCCGCAGCGACGGCTGAGTTTCGGGCGGGACCGGAGCACCGCCGTCGCTCCGCCCCGCGAGTCGGCAGTTCCGGTAGCGCGAGTCGGCAGTTCCGGTAGCGCGAGTCGGCAGTTCCGGTAGCGCGAGTCGGGAGATCCCGTGGCGCGACTCGCGAGATTTTGGTCGGGCGAGTCGGGACTTCTGGTTGCGCGAGTCGGGTTGTGGGCTTCGGCGAGTCGGGCTGTGGGCTTCGGTGGGTCGGGCTGTGGGCTTCTTCGGTGAGCCGGAAGATCCGGTGGCGCGAGGCGCCGGTTCCGGTAGCGCGAGTCGGCGGTTCCGGTAGCGCGAGTCGGCGGTTCCGGTAGCGCGAGTCCGGAGATCCGGCCGCTCGAGTCGGGCGCCGCGGTCGGTGGCGTCCGTCGGGACCTGCGGGGCCCCGGCGTGGCGGCCTGACTCCCGGCGCCTGCGCTGCGACGCTGGCGAGGTGACCCGTTCGCTGCGTGCCCCGGACCGTGCGGAGGAGGAGCCGGACATCGCGCCCGACGGGGCCGGGACGTCCGGACCGGAGGTGCCCGAGGGCCTCGACCGGCTCCGCATCGTCCTCGCCGCGGCGATGGGAACGGTGCTGGTCACCTACGCGATGCTCGTGCCCGCCGCCCTGCTCGTGGTGCTCGCCGGCGGGGGCGCGGACAGCTCCGTCGACGGTGCGTTCGCCGCCGCGATCCCGCTCTGGCTGGCAGCTCACCTCATCCCGCTCGAGCTCGAGGGACAGCCGCTGAGCGTGCTGCCCTTGCTCCCGACGGTGGCCGTGATCGTCGTCGTCGCGTGGGGTGCGCGGTGGGCCGTGCGACGGCTGGGCGGCCGGATCCGGCAGGACGCCGGCGCGGTCGTCGCGGCCTCGGCCGGGGCACATGCGGCCGTCGCGGTGCTCGGCAGTGCCCTCCTGCCCACGTCGGCCGCGGTCGGCGCCGCGCCCTGGGCCGCGATGCTCGGTGCGGGGCTGATCGCGGCGGTCGGCGCCGGGATCGGGGTGCTGCGCGCCTGCGGCCTGCCCGCGGACTGGCGGGCACGGTTGCGCGGCTGGCCCGCGGCCGGGCTGGCGGGCGCGGCGGTCGGCGGAGCCGCGCTGCTGCTCGGCGGGGCGCTCGCCGTGCTGGTGGGCCTGGTCGTCGGAGCCTCCCGGGTGCACGGTCTGTACGAGGTGCTGGCCCCGACGGGCGGCGCGGGGCTCGGGATGACGCTGCTCGCCGTGGCCTACACGCCCAACGCCGCGATCGCGGGCGCGTCCTGGCTGCTCGGGCCGGGCGTCGACGTCGGGCTCGGCGCCTGGACGCCGTTCGGCGGCGCGCCCGGTCCGGTGCCGCCGTTCCCGCTGCTCGGAGCGCTGCCGACGGTGCCGTCGCCGGCCTGGGCGGTCGTCGTGGTGATCGTGCCGGTGGGGATCGGGCTGATGGTCGGCGGGATCTGCCGTGCCGTGCTGGGGCCGCGGTGCACGGTCCCCGAGCGGATGCGGGCGGTCGGGGTCGCGACGGGCACCCTCGCCCTGGTCGCGGCGCTCGTCGCCACGCTCGCCGGCGGGCGGTTGGCCGCGGGGCGGTACGACCCGGTCGCGATGCCCGCCTGGCTCGTCCTGCTCGCGGTAGTGGTGTGGATCGGCGGGCCCGCGGCCGTCCTCGCGCTGGTGCAGCGTGGCGGCCCGCGGCCGGAGGTTCGTGGCGACGAGGAGCTCGGCTGGTACCGGGACGGGTACGAAACCGACGAGGTCGAGTCCTACGAGGACGGGGAGTCGCTCTCCGACGCTCCCGATCCCGAGCACGACGAGGAGGAGCAGGAGGACCGCGCCGGCGCGGAGGGCGTCGAGGAGGCCGAGGGTTCCGACGCGGCCGAGCGCGTCGAGGAGGGCGAGTGCGACGGCTCCGACCACGTGGACGACGTCGAGGTCGGTGCGGATGGACGGAGCGGCGCCCGGAACGACCGAGAGGATGGCGGGGAGGACGACCCCTCCGACCCTGACGAGGAAGAGACCGCGGAGCAACCTGGCGACGCGGCGGTGAGCGTTGAGAGCCCGTCGGAGACCGCCGCCGACGTCGCGGACCCCGCGGACCGGACGACTGCGCAGGACGAGACCCGGAGCGGCCGCGCGTCGCGCCGGCGGGACGGGCGGTCCCGCACGGGCCGTGGCCGTGCGGTCGAGCGAGCCCGCGCCCGTCGGCAGGAGCGGAGCAGCGGCGGCCGCAGCCGTCCGATCCGCTTCCGTCCGGGCGTCGCCCCGAGCCTGCGGGTCGTCGAGGGCCTCCCGTCCGACGCCGACCGCGAGCCCGCCGACGATCCGGCGGGGTATGCCGAGGATCGGACCGAGGTGGCAACGACCGGCGCCGACCGCGTCGAGCCGTCGCAGGGTGAACGCTCCGAGCCAGGTGACAGATCCGGGCCCGCGGGGCACCTCGAGCCGACCGAACCCCCTGACCCCGAGCTCCGCGACTCCGCCGAGCTCCGTGACCCCGCGGTACTCCGCGACCCCGCCGTACTCGGCGATCCCGCTGAGCTCACCGACTCCGCCGAGCTCCGCGACTCCGCCGAGCTCCGCGACTCTGCCGAGCTCACCGACTCCGCGGAGCGCCCCGCGCTGCGTGAGCGGGCCGCGCGGCGTGAGCGGCCGGAGCGGCGTGAGCGGCCGGAGCGGCGTGAGCGGCCGGAGCCGGCAGCGCGATCCGAGCGGCCGGAGCGGGGGGGTCGGCCGGAGCGATCCGAGCCGTCAGGGCGAGGTGAGCGGCGCGCACGCTCGAAGCGACCTCAGGGATCCGAGCCCGCTGCCTCCGCTACGGGCCCGGTCGAGTCCGACCACGCCGAGGGCGAGCCGCGCCCCCGCACGGTCGGTGAGCTCGTGGCACAGCGGGCGCGACAGGCGCAGGAACACGCGGCGCCGGAAGCCGCGGAACGCGACCCCGACGCTCCATGATCCTCATCCGGGCGGCCAGAGCCTCGCGCTCCGCGGCCCTCCCCGCCCGGAACGCGATCATGGTCTGCCCTCGGTGAGGCCATTTCGCCTCGGACGCCGGGACCAGACCATCGGGGCCACGCCGCAGCCTCGTCGTGGTGCCGTCACCCTCCCCATCCACGGCCGGTGATCCACGTCCGGACAGCGGAACGCTCGATTCGCGAACGACCTCTTGCCTCGGCGCCGATCATGGGCGGCCGGCGCGAGGGCGCAAAGGCTGAACTGCCGAACGCTCGGGCGCCTCGTGGCGAGCCCGGTCTGTGCTGCCGCTTGGCCCGTGACCTGCCGACCGCCCTACTCGCAACTCTGTGATCCACGACCGGGCAGCGGAACGCGCGGTTCGCGAACATTCTCTTGCCCGGCTGCGGATCATGGGTGGCCGGTGCGAGGGACAACAAGCCGAGCTGCGGACGCTCAGTCGCCTTCCTGTGGCCCCGTTCCTGGCGCTGCCCGCCCCGACGACCTGCCGTCCGTCCCACCCACAGACCGTGATCCACGTCCGGGCAGCCGAACGTTCGATTCCCGACCGTTCCCCTGCCCGACCGCGGATCATCACCTCCCGGATCGCCCGCTGACCGGATCGGGGCAGGTCCTCGCGCTGTGACCGTCGTCGCGGCCTAGGCTGGAGGGGTCCGTCAGAGCCGCCCCGAGGAGATCCGTGCCCGCCCCGACGAGCGCACAGCCCCCGTCGCGGGACGGCCTACCCGCGCCCCTCCGGTTGGTGGTGCTCGCCTCGGGCTCCGGAACCCTGCTGCAGGCGCTGCTCGACGCCGCGCGCGACCCGGCCTACCCGGCGGAGGTCGTGGCCGTCGGGACCGACCGTCCGGGCGTCGAGGCGCTGGACCGGGCCGCCCGCGCACGAGTCCCCTCGTTCACGGTGCGCCCCGCCGAGCACCCGGATCGTCCGGCCTGGGATCGCGCGTTGCTGGCCGCCGTCCTGGAGCACCGGCCGGATCTCGTCGTCAGCGCGGGCTTCATGCGGATCCTCGGCGCGCCCTTCCTCGACGGCATCGGCCGACCGATCGTCAACACCCATCCGGCGCTCCTGCCCGCGTTCCCCGGGGCGCACGCAGTGCGCGACGCGCTCGCACACGGCGTCACGGTCACCGGGACCACCGTCCACCTGGTCGACGCCGGCGTGGACACCGGGCCGATCCTGGCCCAGGAGGCCGTGCCAGTGCTGCCCGGCGACACCGAGGCCGAGCTGCACGAACGCATCAAGATCACGGAGCGCCGGTTGCTGGTGGCGACCGTCGCGACGCTGTGTAACGGAAAGACGCTGTGCAACCGAGAGGCGAGTGTCCAGTGAGCGAACGCAGGCCGGTCAAGCGGGCCCTGATCAGCGTCTACGACAAGGCCGGGCTGCTCGACCTGGCCACCGGCCTGCACGCGGCGGGCGTCGAGATCGTCTCGACCGGGTCCACCGCGCAGCGGATCGCCGACGCGGGAGTGCCCGTCACGCCCGTCGAGCAGCTGACCGGGTTCCCCGAGTGCCTCGACGGCCGGGTCAAGACCCTGCACCCGCGCGTGCACGCCGGCCTGCTCGCCGACACCCGCAAGCCCGAGCACCTCGAGCAGCTCGAGCAGCTGGGGATCGCGCCGTTCGACCTGCTCGTCTCGAACCTCTACCCGTTCACCGAGACCGTGGCCTCCGGCGCGACGCCGGACGAGTGCGTCGAGCAGATCGACATCGGCGGGCCCGCGATGGTCCGGGCGTCGGCGAAGAACCACGACAGCCTCGCGGTGATCACCGACCCGGCGAAGTACGCCTGGGCGCTCGAGCAGATCGCGGCCGGCGGGTTCGTGCTGGAGGACCGGCGCCGGCTCGCGGCCGAGGCCTTCCGGCACACCGCGGCCTACGACGTCGCCGTCGCCTCCTGGATGGGATCGGTGCTGGTCGGCGGCGAGTCGGCCTTCCCGGAGTGGGCGGGCGCGACGTGGACCCGTAAGGCCACCCTGCGCTACGGCGAGAACCCGCACCAGGCCGCCGCGATCTACACCTCCGAGGCCGGCGGGTCGGGGCTGGCCCGCGCCGAGCAGCTGCACGGCAAGGAGATGTCCTACAACAACTACGTCGACGCCGACTCCGCCTGGCGCGCCGCGCACGACCATGGCGACCGGCCTGCCGTCGCGGTGATCAAGCACGCGAACCCGTGCGGGATCGCGGTGGGTGCCGATGTCGCGGAGGCCCACCGCAAGGCCCACGCCACCGACCCGGTCAGCGCGTACGGCGGCGTGATCGCCACCAACCGCGAGGTCAGCGTGGAGATGGCGCAGCAGGTCAAGGACATCTTCACCGAGGTCGTCGTGGCTCCCGGGTTCGTGCCCGAGGCGCTCGAGATCCTGAAGTCGAAGAAGAACATCCGGCTGCTGCGGATCGACGGCGAGGTCGCCCGGCGCGGCGCCGAGATCCGGCCGATCAGCGGCGGACTGCTGATGCAGCAGCGCGACGCCGTCGACGCCCCGGGCGACGACCCCTCCTCCTGGAAGCTGGTCGCCGGCGAGGCCGCGGACGACCAGACCCTCGCCGACCTGGCCTTCGCCTGGCGCGCCTGCCGCGCGGTGAAGTCCAACGCGATCCTGCTCGCGTCGGACGGTGCGGCCGTCGGCGTCGGGATGGGGCAGGTCAACCGGGTCGACTCCTGCCGGCTCGCAGTCACCCGGGCCGGGGATCGGGCGCGCGGCGCGGTCGCGGCGTCCGACGCCTTCTTCCCCTTCCCCGACGGCCTCGAGGTGCTGGTCGAGGGCGGGGTCAAGGCGATCGTGCACCCGGGCGGCTCCATCCGCGACGACCAGGTGACCGCCGCCGCCGCGGAGGCGGGCGTGACCTTGTACCTGACCGGCACCCGGCACTTCGCGCACTGACCCGGGCTCGCCGCCCTTGATTGTTCCGAGCGTGACGCTGCGGCTGTGACGGCAGTGGTGCAGTAGCGCTCGTAGCGATGTTGGATGGGCTCGGGTCGATTGGTCCGTCGATGATCGTTCTGAGCGTGACGCTGTCGTTGCAGCGGGAGCCGTCCGGTCACGCTCGGGATGATCGTGCGGGTGGGTGAGCGCCGGCCCGGGTATTGATCGTTCGGAGCGTGACGCAGGCGTTGTAGCGACAGCTGTGCGGTCGCGCTCGGGCCGATCTTGTGGGGGTGCGCACCGGCCCCAGTGCATGGTCGTTCTGAATATGGCGTTGCTGTTCTGGCGGGAGCCGTGCGGTTGCGCTCGGAGTGATCATGCTGTCGGTGATCGCTGCGAGGGGCACGCTGCTGCGGTCGACTCCGCGCTGAGGTTCCGCTCGGAACGATCACCGCTCAGCGCCCGCAGGATCCAGCCGAGCGCGGGTTGAGGGCGCCGCAGGGCTGGGATAGAGTTCGAACAAAGGTTCGAACGTCGTCTCCCCGCGACGTGGTTCGTCGTGCGGGGGAGGTGTGTCGTGAGCTGCCGTCAGGTTGCCCGCGCCGTCCGTGTCCCATCAAGTCGTGAGCCGGTGTCGCGCGCGGCACCGGTGCAGGTGCGGTGGCCGCGGCGTCCCTGCCGGCAGCAGTTCCGACTTGCCACACCTCCGCACCTCGCACGCCCACCCCACAACCTCGCACACTTGCTCCACACTGCAGCGGCAGACCGGTGGCCTGTGCACCTCCACGCCGCGGGGATCGGTCAGCAGGCTGCGCACCTCCACTCCGCGGCGATCAGTCGGCAGGCCGCGCACCCCTTTCGCCCCGGCACACCCGCTCCGGCCCGCTCGCACACCCGAAGCAGCGCCGCACAGACCGTCGACGAGGTGTGCGACTGCATCAGAGAGTGTGCGGAGTTCGTGCCTCCGCCTCCTCGCGACCAACGCCGGCGCGCCGCCGGCGAAGCGGCAGGCCTCCAGCTCGGCGTCCCAGGCCTCGCCCAGGGCGTCGGTCACCTGGTTGCACCAGGTGAGCCCTTCCGAGCCCGGGCGGTGGCGGTGCGGCGTGAGTGAGGCCTGGGCGTTCGATCCGGATCCTTGGCCGGTCGACGGGCCGGAGCACGGACTGGAACACGGACCGGAACACGGGCCGGGCGAGGATCCGGAGGCCGGCGTGATCGTGGGGAGCGGCCGCCCGCCCGCCGACGCCCGTGCCCGGAACCGACGGGTCCACGGAACGGGGCGTCCGGTCCGGCCCGGTCGTGCGTCGGCGTCGGGAACGGCAGGGGAGAGCGCCGCCGAGCGGCTGGCGACGGCCCGGGGGCTGCTGCGCCGGATGGAGGACCGGTCGGCCGCGGCCCGGGCCGCCCCGACCCCGGGCGACGACGGGCGGATCCTCCCGGTCGCGGCCCCGCTGGCCCCGCTGCTGCCCGGGGGTGGGCTGCGACGCGGCTCCACGGTGTCGGTCACGACCGGCCCGGGATCGACGTCCCTGCTCTTCGGGCTGCTCGGCGAGGCCTCGGCCGAGGGCGCCTGGGCGGGTGTGATCGGGGCGCCCGGGCTCGGCGCGGTCGCCGCCGCGGAGGCCGGGATCCGCCTCGAACGGCTCGCGCTGGTGCCCCGGCCGGGTGCGGACCTCGTCGCCGTCACCGCCGCGTTGCTCGACGGGCTGGACCTCGTCGTGGTCGCGGGCGCCGAGCGGGCGGGGGTGCGCGCGGGCGACCGGCAACGACTGGCGGCGCGGGCCCGGCAGCGGGGTGCGGTGCTGCTCGCCCTGGGCTCCTGGCCGGGCGCCGATCTCGTCCTCGGGTGCTCGCGGCCGGAGTGGTGGGGCGCCACGCGCGGGGCGGGTCGGTTGCGCTCGCGGTGCGCGGTGGTGCGGTCGACCGGCCGCGGCACGGGCGCGTCCGGGCGCGAGACGGAGCTCCTGCTCCCGGGGCCCGGGGGCGCGGTCGCGCCGCGCGAGGAGATCCGCCACGCGACCACGGTCGACGAGCCGGCGGAGGTCCCCGGGGCCCGGGCGGCGGTCTCGTGAGCACCCGGGAGGGGGCCTCCGACCGCGATCACCGTTTCGGGCCGTCGGGCGCCACCCACGGCCGAAATGTGGCCCGGGCGGCGATCACAGGTCCGGGGCAGACCCGTGATCGTTGTCCCGGACCATCGCGCGCCACCCGTGGCCGGAATGGGTCCCGTTCGGCGATCAGGCCTGGTGCCTGCGAGCTCAGCGGCGGAACTCCGGTGATCATCGTGCCGGACCGTTCAGAGCCTCTTGTGGCCGGAATGGGTCCGGTTCGGCGATCACCAGCCGGTGCCTGCGGCCAGCATCGGCGGTGATCACCGTGCCGGACCGTACAGAGCCACCCGTGGCCGAGATGGGTCCCGTTCGGCGATCACGAGCTGGTGCCTGCGAAGTCAGCGGCCGTCCCCCGGTGATCACCGTGCCGGACCATCCGGAGCCACCCGTGGCCGGGATGTGTCCCGGACGGCGATCACACGACCTGGCGTCTCAGCTCCGCAACCACCCCCGGGAGGACCCCCATGGCCGAGCCCGACGAGCGGGTGTTGGCGCTGTGGTCGCCGGACTGGCCCGTGACCGCGGCGATGCAGGCCGCGCACGTCCCTGCCCACCGCCCTGCCGCGGTCTTCCTGGCCAACCGTGTGGTGGCCTGCTCGGCGGGGGCGCGGGCGGCCGGCGTGCGGCGCGGGCTGCGCCGGCGGGACGCCCAGGCGCGGTGCCCCGAGCTCGCCGTCCTGGCCCCGGACGCGGACCGGGACGCGCGGCTGTTCGAGCCGGTGGTCGTCGCCGTCGAGGAGCTGGCCCCGGGGGTGGAGGTGGTCCGGCCGGGTCTGCTGGCGCTCCCGGCGCGGGGCCCGGTGGGGTTCTTCGGCGGTGAGCGCGAGGCGGCCGAGCGACTGATCGACCAGGTCGCCGCGTGTACCGGGGTGGAGTGTCAGACGGGGTTCGCCGACGGGCTGTTCGCCGCCGTGCTGGCCGCCCGCCGCGGGGTGGGCGTCGAGCCCGGCCGCAGCGCGGAGTTCCTCGCCCCGCTCGGGGTGGAGGAGCTCGACCGCGAGCCCGACGCCGACCGCTCCGAGCTGGTCGACCTGCTGCGCCGGTTGGGCCTGCGCAGCCTCGGTGCCTTCGGCGCGCTGGCGCAGGCGGACGTCGCCTCCCGGTTCGGCGCCGACGCCGTCCTCGCCCACCGGCTCGCCCGCGGCCTGGACCCGCGTCCGCCGGTGCGCCGCCGCCCGCCCGAGGAGCTCGCCGTCGCGATCGAGCTGGACCCGCCCGTCACGCGGGTCGACGCGGCCGCGTTCGCCGCCCGCGCCCTGGCCGAACGGCTGCACCGCACGCTGGCCGGGCACGGCCTGTCCTGCACCCGGCTGGGCGTGTGGGCGCGCACGGAGGGCGGGGAGGAGCTGCTGCGGGTGTGGCGCTGCGCCGAGCCGCTCACCCCGGCCGGGACGGTCGACCGGGTGCGCTGGCAGCTCGACGCGTGGCTGACCCGGGGCGGCTCCGGCGCCGTCGTCGAGCTGCGGCTCACCCCGGAGGAGACGGTCACCGCCGGGGCGCTGCAGCTCGGCCTGTGGGGCGACGTCGGCGAGGCGGACGAGCGGGCCGGCCGCGCGCTGGTCCGGGTCCAGGCGCTGCTCGGCCCGGAGTCCGTGGTCACCGCGGTCCTCGCCGGTGGCCGGGACCCGGACGAGCGGGTCCGGTACGTCCCGTGGGGCGACGACCGCGAGCCCGGTTCCCGGGCCGCCGGTCCCCTCGAGGGTCCGCCCGCCGAGCCGCCGGTGGAGGGGTTCGGCCCGTACCCCGACGGCCCGTCGGCCGGGCTGCGGGTGGTCGGCGGGGAGCCGGTGGCCGTCCTCGACCCGGTCCTCGAGCCGGGCCCGCTCCCGCGCGAGACCCCGCGCGGCTTCGCGCCCGACGCCCCCGAGGCCGCGCTCCGGGGCACGGCCCCGACCGCGACGCAGGGACCGGCTGCCCGCAGGCCCGGCCGCTCGCGGCCGATCCGCACCGGCAGGGCGGCGCGCGATCCCGTTCCCGCCTGGCCGGGCCGGCTTCCGGCGCCCTCGCCGGCGACCGTGCCGGAGGAGCCCATTCCGGTCGAGCTGCACACCGCCGAGGGCCGGCCCGTCGGCCTGCACGAGGCCGATCTGCTCGACGCCGAGCCGGACCGGCTCCTGCTCGCCGGGCACCCGCCGCGGGAGGTCCGGGAGTGGGCGGGGCCCTGGCCGGTGCGTCGGCGCTGGTGGTCGACCGACGGCCTCACGGGGTCACGGCTGCAGGTCGAGCTGGCCGACGGGGTCGCCCTGCTCCTGCTGCACCGGGAGGAGCGATGGTGGGTCACCGGCATCTACGACTGACGCGGCCACGCCCGGCCGCCCGACGACCGGCCCGGCGACCACCGCGGCCACCGCTACGACTGCCGCTGGGGCACCCCGCTCAGGTCGAGCGCGAACCGGCCGACCGCGCCCGCGAGGGCGTCGACGTTGCGGTCCAGCGCCGTGCGGTCGACGTTGGCCACGGTGTCGCAGGCCTGGTGGTAGCAGGCATCGAACGGACGGTCCGCCTGGCCGCCCCACTGCTGGGCCTGCTGCGCCGACTTGCGCTCCTCGGCCCCGGTGAACAGGCCGCCCGAGGGGATGCCGGCCGCGATGAACGGGCCGTAGTCGGAGCGGCCGTCGAAGTCGGTGCCCGATCCCTGCACGCCCTCGGCGGAGAGCTGGTCGAGCAGCACCCGCTCCACGGTCGCCGAGCCCTCGGGGCCCGGACCCGCGCCCTGCTTGTCCGAGTCGTCGCCGTCGTAGACGAGGTAGCCGGCGTTCGGCGAGCCGACCATGTCCAGGTTCACGTACAGGGCGATCTTCTGCGCGTCCGCGGGCGAGAGCCCCTCGACGTACCGGGTGGAGCCGACCAGCCCGGACTCCTCGGCGCCCCACCAGGCGAACCGGACGGCGTTGGCCACCGACGGCGTCGGGCCGAGTGCGGTGGCGAGCTCCAGCAGCGAGGCCGTGCCGGTGCCGTTGTCGTTGATCCCCGGTCCCGCCGGCACGGAGTCGAGGTGTGCCCCGGCCATCACGACCCGGTCCGGGTCCCCCGTCGTGGTCTGCGCGATCACGTTGCGGCTCACGGTGTCGCGGGTCGTGGTGGCCATCAGCAGGGTGACCGGGGTGCCGTTCTTCCTCGCGAGGTCGGCGCCCGCCGAGGCGCTCACGCCCGTGGTCGGCACGGTGTCGGTGGAGTCGCCGAGCGTGCCGTCGAGCCGGGCGTCCTCGGTGTTCGCCACGACCAGCCCGGCCGCACCCGCCTTCTTCGCGTTCTGGGACTTGGCGCCGAAGGGGCAGGTGCCCCGCTTGACCAGCGCGATCGCCCCGGTCGGCATGCCGGCGAAGTCCTCGGGCTCGCAGCCGGAGGTCGCGTCCTGGGCCACGACGTGCAGCGGGGCGGTGATCCCGCCCGCCGGCGTGGCCGGGGAGTAGGTCAGGACGGCGGAGTCCACGGTGCGGCCCCCGACCGTCAGCCGCTGGTCCTCCACGGAGAAGGCGCGCACGTCGAAGGTCGGGGTGTCCACGGCGAAGCCGGCGTCCCGCAGCGTCTGGGCCACGTAGTCCACGCTGGCGTCGTAGCCGGGGGTGCCGAGGGCACGGTTGCCGCCGTTCGCGTCGGCGATCTGCTGCAGCCGTTCCAGCCGGGCGAAAGCGCCGTCGCCGCTCACGGCGGCGGTCAGCCGGGCGGGCAGGCCCGGATCGGGTGCCACTGCCGTCGCAGGGGGCGGTGCGGGCGCGGTGGGCGCAGAGGAACACCCCCCGAGCACGAGCGCCGCGACCCCTGTCGCCGTCACCACCAGTCGTCGTCCCCGCATGGTTCCCCCTCTGCCACCGTCCGGTCGCTCAGTGTCCGGCATGGACGCGGTGTGTGCCGATCGCCCCGATCGGGTGGCTCGGGCGGATCCGCCCGGGTCCACGGCTGCCGCACGGGCTCAGCACAGGTGGTTCTCAGGTGGTGGGAGTGGACTGATCTCACCATCACGGACGTCGTCGGAGCTGGTGACGGAGCCCCGACGACCGCCGGACGCGCGCGACGGGTCGCTGGGGAGCCCCCGGTACCGCGCCGCCGGCAGGCCCGGATGACGCCGGTCGGGGGCTGGGGAGCGGCCCGGCCGGCGTCGTCCGGTGGACGGTTCTCAGGAGGGCGAGCCCGCCAGGCTCGCGAGGGTGCCCGCGGTGACGTCGCCGAAGCGGTCCAGGGCGGTGCGGTCGACGTTGTCGAGGGTGTCGCAGGCCGTGTGGTAGCAGTCGTCGAACACCTGGCCCGCGTGGCCGCCCCACTTCGCGGCCTGCTCGGCGGTCTTGACCTGCTCGTCGCCCGCCAGCAGGCCCGCGCTGGGGATCCCGGCCTCGACGAACGCCGCGTAGTCCGAGGTGCCGTCGAACTCCATGGTGTCCGGCGCGGCACCCAGCGCGGTGAGCCGCGCCGCCAGGTCGCGGCTGGCCGGCTCGTCGCCCTGCACGAAGTAGCCCGCGTTCGGCGAGGCCGTCATGTCGAGGTTGAGGTAGAGCCCGATCGCCCGGCGGTCGGCGTCGGAGAGCGAGTCGACGTAGCCCTGCGAGCCCTCGAAGTCGCGCTCCTCGGCGCCCCAGAACGCGAAGCGGACGGCGCGGCCGATCGGCGGCGAGCCGCCCATCCTCGTCGCGATCTCCAGCAGGGTCGCCACGCCGGTGCCGTTGTCGTTGATCCCGGGGCCGTCGCGGACCGAGTCGAGGTGGGCCCCGGCGAGGAGGACCTGGCCGGGGTCGCCGGTGCGGGTCTGCGCGATCACGTTGCGGTACTGCGTGTCCCGGAACGTGAACGTCGGTGTGGTGACGTCGAAACCGGCTGCGCGCAGCACCTCGGCGACGTGGTCCACGCTCGCGTCGTAGCCCGGACGCCCGGTGGCCCGGTTGCCGCCGTTCGCGTCGGCGATCCGCTGCAGCTCGGTGAGCCGGGCGAGCGTCCCGTCCCCGCTGACCTTCGCGACCAGTTGGTCGGAGAAGGCGGACGGCGCGGGGGTCAACGACGTGGGCGCGGCGGCGGAGCAGGCCACCGCAACGCCTGCGAGCAGTGCGGCGAGGCCGGTACGCATGATCCCGGCGTGTGGCGCCCCGTGACGGTGGTCGACCATGAACCTCCGATCGAGGGTCCCTCTCCCGGATCATGGGGAGTGATCGGTGGATCCGCCAGTCGAGAGTGGCGTTCACGTCGGCGGCAAGGTCTAGCGTCGCCGGCGGAAGGGGGACGTCGATGCGGATCGGCGAGCTGGCGGAGCGGGCCGGGGTGAGCCCCCGGGCGTTGCGGCACTACGAGGAGCTCGGGCTGCTGCCCGCGCGGCGCCGGGCGAACGGCTACCGGACCTACGGCGAGGAGGACCTGCGGGCGGTCGCGGAGATCCGCGCACTGGTCGGGCTGGGCCTGTCCCTGGAGGAGACGCGGCCCTTCGTCGAGTGCCTGCGTGCGGGCCATCCGAGCGGCGCGAGCTGCGCCGACTCGATCGCGGTGTACCGGCAGAAGCTCGCCGAGGTCGACGCGTCCCTCGCCCGGCTCGGCGCGGTGCGTGCCGAGCTCGAGGCGCAGTTGCACGCCGCGCTGCGCGAGCGCGCGCCGGTGCCCCGGTGCGAACTGACCCTGGAGGAACCGTGATCGAGACCGTGACCGACGAGACCTTCGAGACCCGGGTGCTGCGCGCGTCCGGGCCGGTGCTGGTCGACTTCACCGCGACGTGGTGCCCGCCCTGCCGGATGATCAAGCCGGTGCTGGCCGCGCTCGCGACCGAGCTGGCGGGGCGCCTGGAGATCGTCGCGCTCGACGTCGACGACTCGCCGAGGGCCGCCGCGGCCGCGGGCGTGATGGGCATGCCGACGCTGAGCCTGTATGTCGACGGGCGGGTGGTCACCCAGGTCGTCGGGGCCCGGCCCAGGGCGGCGGTGCGCGCCGCGGTCGAGCCGTTCCTACCTGTGGACAACTCCGTCGCGGCCGTTCTTTAGAACAGATGTTCGAGTACGCTCCGGGGCATGGGATGGAGCAACCCGGACGTCACCTGGCGGGAGCTGGAGGCCGCGCTGTCGGGGCGCGTCGGCTCGAGCCTGCGCGGCGGCCCGGAGGCCGACGGCGGCGACTCGCCGGCCTGGTCGCGCAAGCGTGAGCCGTACGAGCCGCCGGCCGTGCAGGCCGCGCCGGCGGAGGCGACCGTCCCGTACGCGGAGCTGCACTGCCACTCCAACTTCAGCTTCCTCGACGGGGCGAGCCATCCCGAGGAGCTGGTCGAACGGGCCCACGAGCTCGGTCTCGAGGCGATCGCCCTCACCGACCACGACGGGATGTACGGGGTGGTCCGCTTCGCCGAGGCCGCGCGCGAGCTGGGCGTGCGCACGGTCTTCGGCGCGGAGCTGAGCGTCGGGCTGACCGCCCCGCAGAACGGCGTGCCGGACCCGGAGGGCAGCCACCTGCTGCTGCTCGCGCGCGGGCCGGAGGGCTACGGGGCGCTGTGCCGCACGATCAGCGCGGCACAGCTGCACGGGGCGGAGAAGGGCCGCCCGGTGTACGACCCGGTGGAGGTCGTCGAGGACACTCGCGGCCGCGTCGTCGCGCTCACCGGGTGTCGCAAGGGCACGGTGCAGCAGGCGCTGCGGACGGGTGGGCCCCCGGCGGCCGCGGAGGCGCTGCGCGGGCTGGTGGAGCGGTTCGGCCGGGAGAACGTGGCCGTCGAGCTCACCCACCAGGGACTGCCCACCGACACCGAGCGCAACGACCTGCTGGCCGCGCTGGCCGCCGAGGCCGGCGTCCCGACCGTGGCCACCACGGGGGCGCACTACGCCACCGCCGACCGGTTCCCGCTGGCGTCGGCGCTGGCGGCGGTGCGTGCCCGGCGCAGGCTCGACGAGGCGGACCCCTGGCTGCCCGCGGCCGGCGGGGCCCACCTGCGCGGCGGCGCGGCCATGGCGGCGCGCTTCGGGAAGCGCTACCCGGGCGCGGTGGGGCGGGCCGCGGAGCTGGGCCGGGAGCTGGCCTTCGAGCTGCAGGTGGTGGCGCCGGACCTGCCACCCTTCGACGTCCCGCCGGGGGAGACGGATGCGACCTGGCTGCGTGCGCTCACCTGGCAGGGCGTCGCGAAGCGGTACGGCAGCCGCGCGGAGAACCGGTTCGCCGCGGACATGGTGGCGCACGAGCTGGCGATCATCGAGGCCAAGAACTTCCCCGGCTACTTCCTGATCGTGGCCGACATCGTGGCGTTCTGCCGGCGCGCGGGGATCCTCTGCCAGGGCCGGGGCTCGGCCGCGAACTCCGCGGTCTGCTACGCGCTGGGCATCACCAACGTCGACGCGGTGCGCCACGGGCTGCTCTTCGAGCGGTTCCTCTCCCCGGACCGGGACGGCTACCCGGACATCGACCTCGACATCGAGTCCGGCCGCCGCGAGGAGGTGATCCAGTACGTCTACCAGCGGTACGCGCGCACGCACGCGGCCCAGGTGGCCAACGTGATCACCTACCGGCCCCGGTCGGCGGTGCGGGACATGGCGAAGGCGCTGGGCTTCTCACCCGGCCAGCAGGACGCCTGGAGCAAGCGGATCGAGCGCTGGACCGGGCTGGACACCGAGACCGTCCCGGAGGACCTGCCCGTGCCGGTGCTGGCCCTGGCCGACCAGCTGCTCGGCTTCCCGCGGCACCTCGGGATCCACTCCGGCGGCATGGTGATCTGCGACCGGCCGGTCTCCGAGGTCGTCCCGGTGGAGTGGGCGCGGATGGAGGACCGCACCGTCGTCCAGTGGGACAAGGACGACTGCGCGGCCGCCGGGCTGGTCAAGTTCGACCTGCTCGGGCTGGGGATGCTCACCGCGCTGCACCTGATGATGGATCTGGTCCACGAGCACGAGGGGCGGAAGGTCGAGCTGCACGAGCTCGGGGAGAGCGACCCCGCGGTGTACGAGATGCTGCAGCGGGCGGACTCGGTGGGCGTGTTCCAGGTCGAGTCCCGGGCGCAGATGGCCACGCTGCCCCGGCTCAAGCCGCGGGAGTTCTACGACCTGGTGGTCGAGGTCGCGCTGATCCGGCCCGGGCCGATCCAGGGCGGGTCGGTGCACCCGTACATCCGGCGCCGCAACGGGCTCGAGGAGTGGGAGTACGACCACCCGCTGCTGGCGGGGGCGCTGGAGAAGACCCTCGGGGTGCCGCTGTTCCAGGAGCAGCTCATGCAGATCGCCGTCGACGTGGCGGGCTTCTCCGCCGCCGACGCGGACGAGCTGCGCCGCGCCATGGGGTCGAAGCGCTCCACGGAGAAGATGGAGCGGCTGCGGGAGCGGTTCTTCGCGGGGATGGCGGCGCGGGACATCCCGGGCGACATCGCGGAGACGATCTTCCGGAAGATGCTGGCCTTCTCCAACTTCGGCTTCCCGGAGAGCCACTCGATCAGCTTCGCGTCGCTGGTCTACTACAGCTCCTGGTTCAAGCTCTACCACCCGGCGGCCTTCTGCGCGGCGCTGCTGAACTCCCAGCCGATGGGCTTCTACTCCCCGCAGTCCCTGGTCGCCGACGCCCGACGGCACGGGGTGCGGGCCCGCGGGCCGGACGTCAACGTGGGCGGCGCCGCCGCGATCCTCGAGCCGGACGAGGACAGCGCCGGCGGGTGGGCGATCCGCACCGGGCTGCGGGAGATCCGCACGATCGGTACCGAGCTCGCCGAGGAGATCGAGGCCGAGCGCGGGCGCGGCGGCCCGTACCGGGACCTGGCCGACCTGGCTCGCCGGGTGCAGCTGACCGGGCCGCAGGCGGAGGCGCTGGCCACCGCGGGGGCGTTCGGCTGCTTCGGGATCGAGCGGCGGGCCGCGCTGTGGGCGGCCGGGGTGGTCGCGGCGGTGCGGCCGGAGCACCTGCCGGGCAGCACGGTCGGGCTGGCGGCGCCTGCGTTGCCGGGGATGACGGAGGTCGAGGAGACCGTCGCGGACGTCTGGGCCACCGGCGTCTCCCCGGACAGCCATCCGCTGCAGTATCTGCGGGAGGAGCTCGACGGGCTGGGGGCGGTCCGGATCGACCGGCTGGACGGGGTGGCCCGGAGGGCCGGCGCGGGGGAGCGGGCCGACCTGGGCGATCCGTTCGACCCCGACGACCCGGCGCCGCGGGTCCTGGTCGGCGGCCTGGTCACGCATCGGCAGCGGCCCGCGACCGCCCGCGGGGTCACGTTCGTGAACCTCGAGGACGAGAGCGGGATGCTCAACGTGACCTGTTCGGAGGGGCTGTGGGCGCGGTACCGCACGGTCGCCCTGGGCAGTGCGGCGTTGCTGGTGCGCGGTCGGCTGGAGCGCAGCCCCGAGGGGGTGCTCAACCTCGTGGCGGACCGGTTGCAGCGGCTGCCGTTGAGGGTCGCGGTGAAGTCGCGGGACTTCCGGTGAGCCGTGCCGGGGCCGTGTCCACCGGAAGCCCCGCGACGCGGGGTTCAGCGCACCAGCGGAGACCCCATGGACCGGGCGGGTCCGCCCAGTTCCTGGGTCATGCCGTCGACGAAGATGTAGACGGCGTTGAGGCAGAACAGCGCCGCGACGATCCCGGCGATGGTGAGCAGGCCGGTCGAGCCGTTCAGCGTGGCCGTGAGCACCAGCGCGACCGTGATCGTGACCAGCGCGAAGAGCGCGGTGAAGGCCAGCGGCAGGCGCAGCGTGGCCAGGGTGAGCACCGCGAACACCGCGAGCCAGGCGATGAGGAAGGTCGCCTGCGCGGCCGCGACGTTCTCCGCCGGGATCTTCAGCCAGTCGTTGACGAGGGAGAGCACGAGGTAGCCGTAGCTCAGCCAGAAGGTCGCGAACACCGCGAAGATCGCGCCGACCGCGCCCTGCCCGATCCGGATCGCCCAGACACCGGCCACCAGGAGGCCGAGGCCGGAGACCAGGAGGGTCATCGGGACGAGGGTGCCCACGGCGGCCGCGGGGAGGTAGCCGAACAGGTACAGCGTCAGGCCGATCCCGCCGACGAGGAAGGCGGGCAGCCCGAGCAGGGCGGGGTTGCCGGTCGGTGCGGGCGGGGCGGCGGGCGCCGCGGGGCCGGCGGCGCCCGCCGGGTCGAGGACGGGTTCGGACAGTCCGTGCTCAGTGCTCATGTCACGCTCCAGACTGGTGGGGCATCCGGGCGCGGAGCGTCCCTGGCGCGGGCGGGGAGTGTGCTCCGTCACACGTATTGACGTCCACATCGGTCCGTCGTGGTTTCTCAATCTGACACAGCAGGCCTCTGACCTGCGGAAGGGTGGTAGATCTCGGGGCTCGGGACACGGTGCGGACACGGCCGGGACACGGTCCGGACACAGCGGAGCCCGGCCGTCCTCTGTGGGACGACCGGGCCCGGCGGGTCGCGCGTGCGGCGCCGCTACTTGACCAGTGCGCTGCCCATCGGCATCGGCCGGCCACCCAGATCCTGGGCGAAGCCGTCGAACAGGATGTAGGCGAAGATCGCGCAGAAGATCAGGGTGGTGATCCCCGCGACCGGGAACAGACCGGTGTTGCCGGTGCTCACGCCCAGGAACGCGAGCACGAAGGTGATGTCCACGAACACGAAGCCGGCGGTGAAGGCCATCGGCAGGCGCAGCGTCGCGAGCGTCAGCAGGATGAACACCAGGGTGAAGGACAGCAGGTAGGTCCGCTGCACGCTCGCCACGGAGGCGGCGTCGGTCACCCCCCACCAGCCCGCGGTCAGCCCGGTCAGCAGCAGGCCGAAGCTCAGCCAGAAGGCGGAGAACACGCCGAAGATCGCCGCCACCGTGTTGGCCGCGACCCGGGCCGCCCACACCGCGGAGATCAGCAGGAACAGCCCGGCGGAGAGCGAGACGATCGGGACCATGCCGCCCGGCAGGGTGGCGGTGTCCAGGTACCCGAGGAACCACAGGCCCAGGGTGACGCCGGAGGGCAGGAAGGTGATCAGGCCCAGCAGGGCCGGGTTGGGCGCCGGGGCGGCGGCCGCCTGCGGCTCGGCAGCGGCATGCGCCCCCGCCTGCACGTCGCTTTCCACGCTCATGAAGGTGCTCCTCGTCGAGTGGGGGCCGGCAGGGGAGTCCGTGGATGCCGGCGGTGCGATTGTGCGCGGCGTCACAGCGTGGGCGGACCCTACGAATGGACGGATCACGACCTCGACTTTCGTGGCGCAACGGTGGACGGGCTGGTCAGCTGACCGTCGGGCCGGGCCACGAAGGGGTGACGCCGGTGCGCGCCGGCCGGGCGCGACCCGCCGTGGCCGGCCTCTGCGAGGATGGCGGGCGTGAGCGGCGGCGAGCATCTGCGGGGCGACCTGCCGGGCGGCGACGAGCCGACCGCCCCGCTCCGCCGGCCCGCGCCCGCCCCCTCGGGGCCCGGCCCCGCGCGCGTCGGCCCGCTACCGCCACCCGTCGGCACCTCGGGCCCGCCGACGAGCCCGCCACTCGTCGGTGCCCCGGGCCCGCCGACGAGCCCGCCACCCGTCGGCACCTCGGGGCGGCCGACGACCCCGCCGTCCGTCAGCCCCCCGGGCCCGTCGA
Source organism: Pseudonocardia terrae (assembly GCF_021343995.1). Taxonomy (GTDB): domain Bacteria; phylum Actinomycetota; class Actinomycetes; order Mycobacteriales; family Pseudonocardiaceae; genus Pseudonocardia; species Pseudonocardia terrae. The sequence goes on from NZ_JAJTTE010000036.1 coordinate 73,850, forward strand.
CGAGCCCGCCGCCCACCCCGCATCCCGGACCCGGCGCCCCGCCCCCCGGGCCTGGCGGACCGGGCTCCCCGGCCCCACCGCCGGCCGCCCACGGGCGCGGCGGTGTCCGCGGCTGGTTCGAGGTCCACGGCGCGCTGGTGCTGGTGCTGGGGATCGCGCTGGCCGGGATGGTCCAGGTGCTCACCGAGCACTGGCGCCAGGGGTCCGCGCTGCTGGGCGGGTCCCTGCTGGTCGCGGCCGTGCTGCGCGGCGTGCTCCCGCCCCCGCGCGCCGGGCTGCTGGCGATCCGCGGCCGGGTGGTCGACGTCGTCTGCTACACCGGCTTCGGTATCGCCGTGCTCCTGCTCGCCCTCACGATCACCCGGGGATCGTTGACCGTCGGCCGGTGACCGGCCCCTGACAGCAGTGCGCGGCCGGCGGTGCCGGAGCACCACCGACCGCGCACGGGCGGAGTCGCGGGTCAGAAGGAGGCGAGCGCCTCGTTCAGGGTCGTGCTCGGCTTCATGACCGCGTCGGTCTTGGCCTTGTCGACGTAGTAGTAGCCGCCGAGGTCCACCGGCTCGCCCTGCACGCCGTTGAGCTCGCCGACGATCTTCTCCTCGTCCGCGGCCAGCTTCTCGGCCAGCGGCGCGAAGATCGCGGCCAGGTCGGCGTCCTCGGTCTGTCGCGCCAGCTCCTGCGCCCAGTACAGCGCGACGTAGAAGTGGCTGCCGCGGTTGTCGAGCTCGCCCACCTTGCGCGACGGCGACCTGCCGGTCTCGAGCAGCGTGCCGGTGGCCGCGTCGAGCGCCTTGCCGAGCACGCGGGCCCGCGCGTTGTCCGTGGCATCGGCCAGGAACTCCAGCGAGACGGCCAGCGCCAGGAACTCGCCCAGCGAGTCCCACCGCAGGTGGTTCTCCTTGACCAGCTGCTGCACGTGCTTCGGGGCCGACCCGCCGGCGCCGGTCTCGAACAGGCCGCCACCGTTCATCAGCGGGACGATCGAGAGCATCTTCGCGCTGGTCCCGAGCTCGAGGATCGGGAAGAGGTCGGTGAGGTAGTCGCGCAGCACGTTGCCGGTGACCGAGATCGTGTCCTCGCCGGCCTTGGCGCGCTTGAGGGTGTACCGGGTGGCCTCGGCCACCGGGAGGATCTCGATGGTCAGGCCGTCGGTGTCGAGCTCGGCGAGCTGCGACTTGACCTTCTTGATCAGCTCGGCGTCGTGCCCGCGGGTCTCGTCCAGCCAGAACACCGCCGGCCAGCCGGTGGCCCGGGCGCGCGAGACGGCCAGCTCGACCCAGTTGCGGATCGGCGCGTCCTTGGTCTGGCAGGCGCGCCAGATGTCGCCGGCCTCGACCTCGTGCTCGAGCAGCACCACGCCGTCGGCGTCGACGACGCGGACGGTGCCCGCCGACTGGATCTCGAAGGTCTTGTCGTGCGAGCCGTACTCCTCGGCCTTCTGCGCCATCAGGCCCACGTTCGGGGTGGTCCCCATGGTCGTCGGGTCGAAGGCGCCGTTCTCGCGGCAGAAGTCGACGGTCTCCGCGTAGAGCGGGGCGTAGGACGAGTCCGGGATGACGAACTTCGTGTCCTGCTGGGCGTCGTCGGCGTTCCACATCTGGCCCGACGAGCGGATCGCGGCCGGCATCGAGGCGTCGATGATGACGTCGGACGGCACGTGCAGGTTGGTGATCCCGCGCGACGAGTCGACCATCGCCAGCCGCGGCCCGGAGCTGTAGCCGGCGGTGATCGCGTCCTCGATCGCCTTCCTCTTGTCCGCGGGCAGCTTCTCCAGCGCGGTGAGGATGGAGGCGAGGCCGTCGTTGGGGTTCGCGCCGACGGAGGCGAGGTCCTCGCTGTACTGCGCGAAGACGTCCTTGAAGTACGCCCGCACCGCGTGCCCGAACAGGATCGGGTCGGACACCTTCATCATCGTGGCCTTGAGGTGCACCGAGAACAGCACGCCCTTGTCGGCGGCGTCGGCGACCTGCTCGGCGAGGAAGGCGTTCAGCGCCGACGCGCTCATCACCGCGGCGTCGACGACCTCGCCCTCGAGGACCTTCAGACCCTCCTTGAGGACGGTCTTCGTGCCGTCCGCGGTGGTGTGCTCGATCGACAGGGTGGTCCCGGCCGGGATCGTCACGGACTTCTCGGAGTGCCGGAAGTCCCCCGCGGACATGGTCGCGACGTGCGACTTCGAGTCCTGCGACCAGGCGCCCATCGAGTGCGGGTGCTTCTTGGCGAAACCCTTGACCGACGCCGGGGCGCGCCGGTCGGAGTTGCCCTCGCGCAGCACGGGGTTGACCGCGGAGCCCTTGACGGCGTCGTAGGCGGCGCGGGCGGCCTTCTCCTCGTCCGTCTGCGGGTTCTCCGGGTAGTCCGGCACCGCGTAGCCGGCCGCCTGCAGCTCCTTGATCGCCGCCTTGAGCTGCGGGATCGACGCCGAGATGTTCGGCAGCTTGATGATGTTGGCCTCGGGCGTCTTGGCCAGCTCGCCCAGCTCGCCCAGCGCGTCGGGCACCCGCTGCGCGTCGGTCAGCCGGTCCGGGAACTGCGCGAGGATGCGGCCGGCCAGGGAGATGTCGCGGGTCTCGACGTCGATCCCGGCCTTGCCGGCGTAGGCCTCGATGACCGGCAGGAAGGAGTGCGTCGCCAGGGCCGGCGCCTCGTCCGTATAGGTGTAGATGACCTTCATCGCTGCTTCGCGCCTCGCAAACGTGTCGCCTGGTGGGGCTCCGTACGACAGGAGCACGCCGCTCCCGCCCGACACGCTATCCCGTACGCCTGTCCTGGTGCGTGCCGAGGTCGGTGCCGGATGCCCGCGACGGTGCACGTCACACCCCCGGGCGGCGGGTCCGCTCCGCTACGGTGAGCCCCAGGGACGTCACGGGGAGGGATCATGGCGCTGGGGCCGAGGTTCAAGGTGCCCAAGCTGGAGGCGTCGTCCTTCAAGGGCTGGACGTTCGTGCTGGTCGCCGGGACCCTCCTCGCGGTGATCGCGCTCGTGTTCCGCGGCACCGGCACCACCGGCGAGACCGGCTGCGTGATGGAGGTGCAGGGCAGCGCCCCGCTCGACGTCTACCGCAGCGCCAGCACCCAGTTCGAGCCCGTCGACACCCTGCGCGCCGGCCAGCAGGTCGACGCCGAGCGCGGCGTCATCGAGAACGGCTTCCGCAAGCTCGTCGGTGACAACCGCTGGGCGGTGAACGAGCGGCTGGCGGCGACCGCGGGCAGCACGTGCTGACACCCGTCACGCATGACCGGACGCGCTGCGGGAAGCTCTAGACGTGCCGACCGTCAGCTCCGTGAACGTCAACGGTGTGCGGGCCGCGTCGACCAAGGGGTTCCTGGACTGGCTCGCCGGGACCGGGGCCGACGTCGTGTGCCTGCAGGAGACGCGCGCGCTGCCCGTCGACCTGCCCGCGGGGTTCCTCGCCGCGACCGCCGGCTGGCACCTGACGCTCGAACCCGCCGCCGCCAAGGGGCGCAACGGCGTGGCCGTGCTGAGCCGGGAGGCCCCCGTCGCCGTGCGGACCGGCATCGGTGCGGCCGAGTTCGACGGCGCGGGCCGCTACGTCGAGGTCGACCTGCCGGGGCTGACCGTCGCCTCGCTCTACCTGCCCAAGGGCAGTGCGGGCACGCCCAAGCAGGAGGAGAAGGACCGCTTCCTCGCCGCCTTCGCCGCGCACCTCGCCGAGCGGCGGGAGAAGGCGCTGGCCGACGGCCGGGAGATGGTTGTCGCCGGCGACTTCAACATCGCGCCCGCCGAGGCCGACATCCGCAACTGGAAGGGCAACCTCGCGCACTCCGGGTTCCTCCCGCACGAGCGCGCGTGGATCGCCACGCTGTGCGCGAGCGGCTGGACGGACGTGGTGCGCGCGGTGCACCCGGGCGTCGAGGGCCCCTACACGTGGTGGTCCTACCGCGGCCGCGCCTTCGACAACGACGCCGGGTGGCGCATCGACCACGTCCTCGCCACGGCGGGGCTCGCCGCCCGCGCGGAGCACGCCGTCGTCGAGCGGGCGCCCAGCTACGACACGCGCTGGTCCGACCATGCGCCGGTGACCGTGAGGTTCGGGGCGCCGTGATCCCGAGCCGACTGATCGGAGGGCGCTACCTCGTCCTCGACGGGCTGGGCGCCGGGCTGCTCGGCCCGGTCTGGCGTGCCGAGGACCGGCTGACGGGGCGCTACCTCGCGGTGCAGGAGCTGCACGTCCCCGACATGAGCCCCGCGGAGCACGCGCAGTTCCGTGAGCGGTTGCTCCGCGAGGCCCGGCGGATCGGCGCGCTCGCCGACCCGGGGCTGCTCGCGGTGCACGACGTACTGTCCGACTGCGGGATCGACCACGTGGTGACCGAGCTCGCCGTCGGGACGCGGCTGACCGACCACGTCGCCTCCGGCGGCCCGCTCGCCACCCAGGACGCGGTGGCCACGGCCCGGGTCCTGCTGCGCACCCTGGGCGCTGCCCACCACCGGCAGCTCGTGCACGGCGCCGTTCGTCCCGCCGCGGTCGTGCTGGGCGACGACGGCCGCATCGCGCTCGCCGACGTCGGGCTCGCGCTGCCGGCCGAGGAGGCCGGGGTGCCGGTCCGTGACCGGCTGGGCCCGCACGACGTCGTCGCGCCGGAGCGGACCGCGGGGCACCCCGCCTCGGCCGCGGCGGACATGTGGGGGCTCGGCGCGACCCTGGCCTTCGCCGGGGCGACGGAGGAGCCGCTGTCGTCGTTGGTCGCGGCGCTGCGTACGGAGGACCCGGCCGCCCGCCCCACCGCCGACGAGGCGCTGGCGATGCTCGGCCGCAACGGCTCGTCGTCCGGCACCTCCGGCCGTCCCTGGTGGCGGATCTGGGACCGCCCCCGCCCCTGACCGCGGTCCCGCCCCCCGCGAGTCGGGCTGTGGGCTTCCGCGAGTCGGGTTGTGGGCTTCCGCGAGTCGGGTTGTGGGCTTCCGCGGGTCGCGCTGTGGGCTCTTATGAGTCGGGAGCTGCCGAGGGGTGAGAGGGTCAGGCGACGCTGGCGGGGGTGCCGCCGGTGACCGCGACCAGCTCGGCGAAGGTCGACGGGAAGACGGCGTGGGCGATGCCTCCTGCCGCCCAGACCTCCTCGTACTGCTCGAGCGCACGGTCCACGAGCGTTCGCAGCGGCGCCGGGTGCCCGACGGGTGCGATCCCGCCGATCGCCTGCCCCGTCGCAGCCGCGACGAAGTCCGGTTTCGCGCGGCGCACGGCCGTCGCGCCGACGAGTCCTGCGACCTTCGCCGTGTCGACACGGTGCGCGCCGGAGGTGAGGACGAGGAGGGGCTCGCCATCGGCGTCGAACACCAGCGAGTTGGCGATCGCACCGACCTCGACGCCGAGCGCCTCCGCAGCCGCAACGGCCGTGGTGACCGCGTCGGGCAGTACGCGCATGCGCTCGATGTGGTCTTCCACGGCGCCGCCCTCGCGCAGCGCCGCGATCACCTTCTGCACCTTGGGATGGTCCTGCGCGGGCATGGCGGCATTCCAACACGGCCCGCCCGGCGCCGGCAGCCGGATTCGGAGCTCACGACTCGCGCTGCCGGATCTACCGACTCGCGGGTCGGGCCCAACTCGCGGGAGCTCAGGGCGCGACTCGCGGGAGCTCAGGGTGCGACTCGCGGGAG
>NZ_JAJTTE010000037.1 GCF_021343995.1 Pseudonocardia terrae
TCCCGCGCCCGCTCCAGCTCGGCGGTGAGCTCCTCGACGCGGGCGGTGGCGTCGTCGCGGTCGGACTCGGCGTCCCGGAGCGCGGTCGCGGCGTCCTCGAGGGCGTCGTCGGCGGCGTCGGCGGCCCGGCGGGCCTCGTCGACGGCCTCCCGGGCCTCGGCCCGCTCCCGTTCCCGCCGTTCGCGCTCCTCCCGCTCCCGGCGCTGGCGCTCGGCGCGCTCGGCGGCGCCGGTGTCCTCGGCGGTCTCGGCCGCCCCGGTCGTCTCGGTCGTCTCGGCGTCCTCCGCTTCCGCCCGCTCGCGCGAAGGCCGGCGCGCCGGGCGGCTGACGGGCCGGCGGCGCCGGGCGCCGTCCGCGTCCCGGTCTCGGGGCTTCCGGGTCCCGGTGCCGACGCTCGTCTCACCGCCGAACCCGAAGCCCGACCAGCTCACCGTGCGGGTCAACCGCCCGGACCGCACCTCGTCGGCGACCTCCTCGTCCGCGAGGGCTGCCTCGAGGATGCCGCGCAGGTCCTTCTCGACGGACTCGGTGACCCGGTGCCCGTCCTCGGCGGCCAGCCGCCGCGCCTCCCGGGCCATCGCCCCCACCAGCTTCGAGCGCTGCGCGGACAGGTGACGCAGCTGGACGCCGTCGAGGGTCCGCTGGGCGGAGGACAGCTCCTCGGCCAGGTCGAGCAGGGCGTCGAGCTGGTCGCCGCGTTCCCGGGCGAGCAGGTTGGCCAGCCAGGCCGCCTGCGTGGGCCGCCGAAACCGGCCGATCGCCTTCGCGGCCTCCTTGTCGCCGGCCTCCTTGGCCTCGGCGACCAACTCGTCGCGCACGGGGACGAAGTCGTCCGGGGCCACGCCGTAGAGCTCGTCGGCGGCGGCCTCGACCCGTTCCTCGGTGTCCACGGGCGCACCGGTGGACGTGCTGCCGGAGTCCGCTGCAGGCGGTCCGGCCGAGCCGTTGTGGGCATCCGGAGCAGAGCGGTTCATGCTCACTCGATTCAGTGTGGCATCGGTCACAGATCAATCCGGTACTCACGGATTGTGACAGGTCCTCAGTGGGCACCCGACGTCCATGAGCAGCACCGCAGTCATCGTAGTGATCGTCGTGGTGGTGATCGCGCTGCTGGCGCTCGCCGCATTCGCATGGTCGATGAACGGGCGCCGCAAGAGCCGGCGCCTGAAGGAGCGCTTCGGCCCCGAGTACGACCGCCACCTGGCGGAGACGAACGACCCGGCCGAGACCGAGCGCGCCCTGGCGGAGCGTGAGAAGCGCCACCGCGGGCTGAGCCTGCGCACCCTCGACGACCGTGAGCGGGAGACGTTCGAGCGCCGCTGGACGGCGGTCCAGGCGGAGTTCGTCGACGACCCCGACCACGCCGTCGACCGTGCCGACGCGCTGGTGGACGAGCTGATGTCCGCCCGCGGCTACCCGGTCGACGACTTCGAGCAGCGGGCGGCGGACGTCTCCGTCGAGCACCCCGTGGTGGTGCAGCGCTACCGCGAGGCGCGCCGGATCGCCCAGGCGAACCGGGAGCACCGCGCCGACACCGAGGAGCTGCGCGGCGCCGTGACCTCCTACCGCGAGCTGGTGCAGGCCCTGCTGGGCGGCGACCGGCACCACGACGGGCAGCACGACGGCCGGTCCGGCGGCGATGCCGCCGGTTCCCACGACAGCCGCCGGAAGGAGACGAGCGCATGAGCGAGCACGTGGGCCACGAGCGACGCACCGACGACACACGAGGTGAGCGACCGATGGACGAGCGCGACCCGCGAACCGGCGACGGCACCGACGGCAAGGGCCACGACCACGACGACCGCAGCTTCCTCGACAAGGTGCTGGGCCGGGAGCCGGGTCAGCACGGCGGTCACGGCGCAGGCCACCAGGACCGTGGCGGGGTGGGCACCCGTGAGCGCGAGTACGACACCGGCGAGGTCGGCGGCGTGCCGTCTCCCCGCGGGCACGACGACCATCTGCCGCAGGACCGCGGCCGCGGCGACCTGGGTCCGGGCGACGAGCCGGACGACGGCCTCCGCGCCCGCGACGCCGGGGGCACCGGGCACCGCGACGTCCGCAGCGACGAGGGCGCACGCACCGTCGACCTGCGCGGCGGCGGCACCGACACCGCCACCCCGCGTGACACGGACCGCGACCGTGGCAGGGACATGGGCGGGGACACGGGCGTGGACACGGGCGGGGACATGGGGCACGACACCCACGGGGCCCACCGCACCGCCACGCACGGCTCCGGCGTCCCGGACGAGCGGATGCCCGGGGACGAGGGCGGCAGCGGCCTCCGCGAGGCCGGCCGGCACGACCAGCAGCCCGACCGGCGTCACGACACCCACGACACCGGCCGCTCCCGCGCCGAGTCGATGGGCGCGGCGACCCAGGAGACCGACTCCTCCGGCCACGCGACCCTCGTGCCGCAGGACCGCTCCGCCGAGTACCTGCGCCGCTGGGAGTCGCTGAAGGCGAGCTTCGTCGACGAGCCCCGTGGGGCCGTCCGCGACGCCAACGTCCTGGTCGGCGAGGTGCTCGACGAGCTGGAGGCGCTGTTCAAGCGGCAGCGCAGCGAGCTGGAGCGCGACCTGAACAACGAGTCCGCCTCGACCGAGGACCTCCGGCTGGCCCTGGGCCGCTACCGGAGCTTCTTCGACCGCCTGCTCACGATCTGACGGGCGTCGCACCACCACGACGGAGGGGCCGCGGACCACCCGCGGCCCCTTCGTCGTGTTCGGGGATCAGAGGGTCAGCACGAACGCCGCGTCCGGTTCGACGACCTGGAACGTGAAGCTCTCCTCGAGGTAGAGGCCCACCGAGTCGGCGTCGTGGTGGGAGTAGCCGATGGCGAGGTCCTGCCCGACGTCGAGCGCGAAGTCCCCGCCGCGCTCGCTCACCAGGACCGCCCCGTCGACCCCGGCCGTCCAGATCACCGAGCCGCCGAGGATCCGCTTGAGGTGGTCGAAGAGCAGGTAGCCGCCGTGCTCCGTGGTCTCGACGATCTTGGTGTAGAGGTCCGGCCCGACCGCCAGCGAGTAGGGCCCTCCGATGCCGTTGCGGCGCAGGGTGTCCACCCCGCGCGCCACCACGCCCGGCCACGTGAGGCAGTCCGCGCCCAGGGCGAGCGACTCGTACGGCGCGACCTGGGCGATGCCCTCCACGAGCGCGGCCGGCCAGCCGTGGAACACGGCCCGGTTCTCGATCTCGGCGGCCACCCGGGCGGCACGGTCGAGGTCCTCGAACTCGGGGTCGGGGGCGCCGCGCTGGATGTCGTCGATCTCCGCGCGGGAGACCGTGAACGGCACCCGGACCTCGGCGAGCGGGAGGACCCGCCGGACGCGGGCGCTCACCCCGGCGCTGCTCTCGACGCCCGGCGGCGGGCCCGCGAGCCCGGTCGTGCGGCCCAGGCTGCGCGCGGAGTGCTGCCAGCCGCCGCTGCCGACGAAGTCGACCACCTTGCGCGCGGCCAGCAGCGGGGTGAGCCGCTCGCGGGCCTCGTCGTCGATCGCCTTCCAGGCCTCGGTGGGGACGGGCGCGTTCGCCCTGAGGAGATGGTCGGAGGGTCCGGTCACGTGGTGCTCCTTGTGGTGGGGAGGGCGTGGGGTCGGGGTCAGCGTCCGCGCAGGCCGCCGATGCCGAGCGAGACGTCGCCGGAGAAGTCCGACGGCGGGTGGATCTCCCGCTCGATGGTCTCCACGTACTCCTCGGGGTCCTTGTCGGTGATCTCGATGCCGCGCCCGTCCGGGTGCCGCTCCTTGAACTCGGTGAACTGCCGGCCGAGGGCGTCGCGCAGCCCGGACGGCGCGTTGAGCCGGAAGTCGGGGAGACCCTCGTTCTCCTCCTCGCCCATGTGCTCGTCGTTGGCCTCGCGGGCCTGGTCGACGCCGGCCCACCAGCCCGCGCTGCCGACCGGGTTGCGGTCCGCCTCGCGCACGCCGTCGCGGATGTCGTTGTGGTCGCCGATGGCGTCGAGCGTCTCCTCCTGCGGGTCGTTCTCGCCCTTCCGCAGCAGCTGCGGGTAGAAGATCTGCTCCTCGGCCTCGGCGTGGACGTCGAGCAGGTCCGCGAGCGGGCGCCAGACCGCCCGCAGTGCCGTCGGCTCGGCACCCTGGGCGCGCAGGTCGTCGAGCTCCGCGAAGCGGCGGCGGAACCACTCGTGGTCGTCGAGGATGAGCTGGGTGATGTCGGGCACGGCCGGACCGTACTGCCGTACGGCCCAGCCGCGCCCGTTCTGACCCCCGGCTCAGCCGGTGTTCTCGTGCGTCGCGGTGAGGGTCGCGCGCGCGATGGCGTGGCTGAACAGGTTGAACCCGAGGAAGGCCGGGGTGGCGCCCTCGGGCAGGCCGAGGCTCTCCACGTCGACGGCGTGCACCACGAAGATGTAGCGGTGCGGGCCGTGCCCGGGCGGCGGGGCGGCGCCGACGAAGCGCTTCATCCCGGCGTCGTTGGCCAGCACCACGGCGCCCCCGGGCAGCGACGACGCGTTCTCGTCGCCGGCGCCGGCGGGCAGCTCGGTGACCGACGCGGGGATGTCGGCGACGGCCCAGTGCCAGAAGCCCGACGCGGTCGGGGCGTCCGGGTCGTAGCAGGTCACCGCGAACGACTTCGTCCCCTCGGGGAAGCCGCTCCAGGACAGCTGCGGCGAGCGGTCCTCGCCGCCCGCGCCCATGAGGCCCGACAGGTGCGGCGTGGCCAGGGTGCCGCCGTCCGCGACGTCGTCGCTGGTCACCGTGAACGTGGGGAGCTGCGGGAGCTCGCTGTAGGGGTCGTGGCTCATGGCCCCCGATCATGGCACCGATCGGGCTGCGAAGCTTCCCCGGTGGAGAACCTGCTGCTCATCGTCGGCCTGATGCTCGGCGCGGTGCTGCTGGTGGGGGTCGGGGACCGGCTGCGGCTCCCGTGGCCCGCGCTGATGGTGGTGCTCGGCGCCCTCGTCGCGCTGACGCCCGGCCTGCCGGACACCTTCGAGCTGGACCCGGACCTGATCCTGCCGCTGTTCCTGCCGCCGCTGCTGTTCGCGACGGCGCAGCGCACCTCCTGGTCGCTGTTCCGCGCCCGGTGGCGGTCCATCGCGCTGCTGGCGATCGCGCTCGTCGTGGTCACGATCGTGGTGGTGAGCGGGCTGACGGTCCTGCTCGTCCCGGGGATCACGCTCACGGCCGCGGTGGCGCTCGGCGCGATGGTCGCCCCGCCGGACCCGGTCGCGGTGGAGGCCGTGGCCGGTCCGGTGCGGATCCCGCGGCGGCTGCTCGCGGTGCTGCAGAGCGAGGGACTGTTCAACGACGCCACGGCGCTCGTCGTGTTCCAGGCGGCGGTGCTGGCCACCGTGCAGGGCGACGAGCTGTCGCTCGGCGGCCTCGCGCTGTCCTTCCTGCTCGGCGCGGCCGCGGCCGTGCTCATCGGGCTGGTCGTGGCCTGGCTGGCGCGGATGGTGCTGTCCCGGGTCACCGACACGATCGGCCGCAGCGCCCTGACCCTGATCCTGCCGTTCGCCGTCTACCTCGCCGCGGAGGAGGTGCACGCGTCGGGCGTGGTGGCGGTGGTGGTCGTCGCGCTGCAGCTGCGCCGGCTCGGCGACGCCGACGAGGCCGCCGAACGCTTGGTCCAGCGCTCGTTCTGGGACGTCGTCGAGCTGCTGGTCACCGGCGTGGCGTTCGGGCTGATCGGGCTGGACCTGCGGGGGGTGGTGGAGGACGTGGGCGCGGCCCTGCCGCGGATGCTGGGCCACGCCGCGCTGGTCTGCCTCGCGGTCGTCGGGGTGCGGGCGCTGTGGATGACGGTCGCCTGGCTGACCGTCCGGCACTCCTCCGACGCGTCCGCCGCGCCCCGCACGGGCCGGGAGGCCGTGGTGCTCGCCTGGTGCGGCATGCGCGGGCTCGCAACCCTGGCCCTGGCGCTCTCGCTGCCGGTGACTGTCGCGTCCGGCGCGCCGTTCCCGGCCCGGGCCGAGATCACCCTCATCGCCGTGTCGGTGCTGCTGGTGACGCTGCTGCTGCCCGGGTTCACCCTGCCCACGCTGGTCAAGTCCCTGGGCGTGGCCGAGCGGGCCGACGCCGAGGAGCGCGCGGAGAAGATCGTGACCCGCCGGGCGCAGCGGGCCGCGCTGAACCGCATGGCGGCGCGGATCGGGGAGGTCGACCGGTCCGACGAGCTGCCGGAGGAGGTCGAGGCCGCCATCCGGCAGCGGATGAGCCGGCTGGACGCCGTTCTCTCGGGCGAGTCGCTGTCCGAGGACGAGCGCCAGCGGCTCCGCGCGATCCGGGACCGCCGGGACGTCCTGCAGGCCATCGAGGCCGACGCGCTCGCCGCCGCCCGCGCCGAGGTGCTCGCGGCACGCCGCGAGCCGGGGGTCGACCCGGAGGCCGTCGACCGGGTGCTGCGCCGGCTCGACCTCCGGACCGTCCTCCTCGACTGATTCGCGCTCCGCTCAGCGCCGATGTTCGCTCCGCACGCTCCGCTCAGCGCCGATGTTCGCTCCGCACGCTCCGCTCAGCGGGGCCCGTAGACCACCACGGTGTTGCCCCACGGGTCGCGGGCCACGGCCCGGACCTCGTGCGGGCCCTGCTCGGGCTCCCGGACCACGGACCCGCCGCCCTGCACCAGGGCGGCGAGCGCGGCGGCCACGTCCGGGACCTTGAACGACGCGGCCGGCACCCCTCCGGTGACGTCCACGGCCGGGCCGGCCAGGGCCAGCGTGGTGCCGCCGGCGTCGAGGGCGGCGTAGCGGTCGCCGTCGACGAACTTCGTGGCCAGGCCGAACGTGTCGGCGTAGAAGCGCACGGCGGCGTCGACGTCGGCCACGGGGTGCAGGACGTTGCCGATCTTCACGGGGGTCTTCGCGGGGTCGCTCACGAGGGGACCGTAGCCGGTCAGGTGATCGTGATGCCGCCGTCGACGGCGATCGTCTGGCCGGTGACGTACCCGCCCGCCGCGCCCGCCAGGAAGACCAGCGCGGCGGCCAGCTCCTCCGGGTCGCCCTTCCGCCCCAACGGGACCCGGGCCATCATCGAGTCCAGGTAGCCCGGCTTGTACTGGTCGGTCATCTCGGACTCGAAGAAGCCCGGCGCCAGCGCGTTGACCCGGATGCCCTTGCGCCCGCCCCACTGCTGGGCGAGGTCGCGGGTGAGCCCGATGAGGCCCGCCTTGCTGGCCGCGTAGGCCGCCTGCGGCAGGTTCGCGGTGGTGATCCCGAGGATGCTGGAGATGTTCACGATGCTGCTGCCCGGCTGCATGACCCGCCCGCAGGCCTGCGCCATCCAGTAGCATCCGTTCAGGTTCACGTCGATGACCTGCGTGAACTCCTCGACGGACTCCCGGGTGGCGGGCACGGCGGTGCCGATGCCGGCGTTGTTGACCAGGACGTCGACGCGACCGAGCTCGGCCATCGCGGTGTCGACGAGGTTCTGGCAGTCGGGCTGGCGTGCGACGTCCGTGGTCACCGCGACCGCCCGCCGGCCGAGGTCCTCGACCATCTTCCGCGTGCCGTCGAGCCGGTCGGCGCGGCGCGCGCCCAGCACGACGTCGGCGCCCGCCTCCGCCAGCGCCTTCGCGAACGCGACGCCGAGCCCCGACGACGCGCCCGTCACGATGGCCACCTTGCCCTCGAGCGAGAACCGCTGAAGTACCGTCATGGGCGGGACCTTAATGCAGTCGCACCAACTCAGGAACGAACGGAGACGTGGCGCGGGCGACAGCGGGTTGCGCCCTGTGGGGAGCCCGGTGCGAGGATCGGACCGAAACGATCGGTCGTTCGCACGGCCGGTACGTCAGCGCGAGTCGAGCAAGTCGAGCGAGTCCAGCAAGTCCAGCGAAGTCGAAGGAGACGAAGACATGGCGGAGTCCCAGCAGCGCGTCGCGATCGTCACGGGAGCGGCGCGGGGGATCGGTGCGGCCACCGCACAGCGCCTGGCAGAGGACGGGTTCAAGGTCGCGGTGATCGACCTCGAGGAGGCGGCCGCGAAGACCACCGTCGACGCCATCGTCTCCGCCGGCGGCACGGCCATCGCCGTCGGCGCCGACGTGTCCGACGCCGCGGCCGTCGAGGCCGCCGTGGCGCGGATCGCCGAGGAGCTCGGCGCGCCGACCGTCCTGATCAACAACGCCGGCATCACCCGGGACAACCTGCTGTTCAAGATGTCCGAGGGCGACTGGGACTCGGTCATGGGCGTGCACCTCAAGGGCTCGTTCCTCATGGCCAGGGCCGTGCAGAAGCACATGGTCGACGCCGGCTGGGGCCGCATCGTCAACCTGTCGTCGACCTCGGCGCTGGGTAACCGTGGCCAGGCGAACTACTCCACCGCGAAGGCCGGCCTGCAGGGCTTCACCAAGACCCTCGCGATCGAGCTGGGCAAGTTCGGCGTCACGGTCAACTGCATCGCCCCCGGGTTCATCGCCAGCGAGATGACCAAGGCCACCGCCGAGCGCCTCGGCGTGGACTGGGAGGAGTTCAAGGCGGCCCGCGCCAAGGAGATCCCGGTGCAGCGCCCCGGCGCGGTCGAGGACATCGCGCAGACCGTGTCGTTCTTCGTCGACGAGCGCTCGAGCTTCGTCTCGGGCCAGGTCATCTACGTCGCCGGCGGCCCGAAGGCCTGACGTGTCGGTCGATCTGATGGTGGCGCCGGTCCTGCTGACGGCGCCCCTCGGGCCGGACCGCCTCGTCGGGATGGGCCCGATCGAGGTCGACGACACCGGGCTGGTCCGCGCGACCATGCCCACCGCCCCGTGGATGGTCGGCCCGGACGGCCGGCCGTCCGCCGGGGCGCTGGGCGTGCTGCTCGACGCCGTGCTGGGGCAGGCCATGCTGCTGCCCCGGCCGGTCGACGGCTGGGCGGTGACCACCGAGCTGGCCGCCGACCTCGTCGCGCCGGTCCCGCTCGACGGTTCCCCCGTGACCGTCGAGGCCCGGGCGGTCGCGGCCGACGCCGAGGGTTCGCTCTCGCAGGGCCGGGTGCTGGCCGCGGACGGCACGCTGCTCGGCGTCGCGACCGAGTGGGGCAAGTTCACGTCGGGGGTGCCGGACGTCGACGCGGTGGTCCCGGAGGTGCGGGTGCCGCCGGCGGGCTCGGTCGTCGGGCTGCTGGGCGGCGAGATCTCCGGCGACCCCGTGGTCCTGTCGGTGCCGGGCGTGGCGGCGCTGGCCAACGAGCTGGACACGATCCACGGCGGGATCATGCTGACCGCCTCGGAGGTGGCCGCGGCGGCGGCGCTGCCCGGCCCACCGGAGCGGCCGCTGGTCACCGGGTCGATGCGGATCTGCTACCTGCGGCCCTCGCCGGTCGCCGGCACCACGCAGTTCCGCACCCGGGTGCTGCACGCCGGCCGGTCCTTCGGGGTGGTCGAGGTGGAGGCCTGGGGCCCCACCGGCAAGCTGGCCACCACCGCCACGGTCACCCGCCGGGTGCGCTGACCAGCACGGTCAGCGCCACACCGAGCGCACGCCGGGCCCCACGCCCGGCACGACTGCGGCCGCCGCGGGACGGCGGCCGCAGTCCGGCGGTCAGGTCGCGGCGGTGCGGAACCCGATCGCGTAGGGCGCCAGCGGCTGCTGCCCGGCGACCGGCACCTCCTTGTCGGACACGTTCACCACCACCGCGGAGCCGTCGGGCGCCCGGAAGGCGATCAGCGGGGCGTCCTGCGCGGTCCCGAGCTCCACGTTCCCCTGCGCGAGCCGCGGGACCAGCCACTCCCACGCCCGTGTGAGCGGGGTCGGTTGCCCACCGTCGGCCTCGGTGGCGTCGGTCCAGAGCGCGGAGTAGGGCAGCGAGCTGCCCTGGGGACCCCACAGCAGCGCGACCGACACCCCGGACCGGGCGAACGCGGCCAGCGAGGCGAGCGTCGACGCGGCGCTGGCCTGGCTGTCGGCGGCACCCGTCGCGCCGTCGGGCACCTCGGAGTAGAACTCGGTCCACCAGACGGGCAGCGGGCTGGTGTTCCGCAGGTACCGGGTGACGTCGGAGAACTTCAGGGCGGCGTCGTCGAGCCGGCCGCTGATCGTGCCGTCGCGCTGGGCCGTCCCGCCGTCGACGGCCAGGAAGTCGGCGCCGGCCTTGTTCGCCTCCCAGTACTTGAGCACGTCGAGGATCCGCTGGTCGACGGCGCCCCAGCTGCCCTTCAGGGCGTCCGAGGCGTTCGGGTCGTCCGCCGGCAGGCTGATCATGACGGGGTAGGGCCCGCCGACCTGGACGTCCGGCCGGACAGCCTTCACCGCGGTGTAGACGGCGTTGTAGAGCGCGGTGTAGCCCTCGTAGTCCCAGCGGTTCTTCGTCATGTCGAAGAAGCCCTTGAGCTCGTTCCACACCACGACCCGCTCGATCTGCGGGTAGCGCTGCACGGTCTGCGCCACGAGGTCGGCGTAGGCCTGGAAGTCCTGCGGCAGCGGCGCCACCTCGAGCTTGTCCCAGTCGGTCTGCCCGGCGACGCCGCCCTTCATCCAGTCCGGCGAGCAGCAGGCGGTGAGGACCGTGCGGGCCCCGGAGCGCTTCGCCAGGTCCATGCGCGCATCCAGCGTCGACCAGTCGTACCGGCCGGGCGCGGGTTCGGGGTTGAGCGTGCCGAAGCCCATGAGGTGCACGTTCTGCCACACCGCCGAGTCCTTGAGGATCGCCTCGCCGCGGGCGTTGGCCTCGGCCGGGTCGTGGTCGTCGAGGCTGTCCTGGGTGTGCGTCACGCCGAGGTCGAGCGGGGCGCCCTGGGGCGTCCAGTCCCAGCCCTGCCCGAGGTCGAGCCCGGCCGCGGACCGGTCGGTGTCCGGACCGGTCGCGGGCAGGGTGGTGGACGAGCAGCCGGTCAGCACGAGCAGGCCGGCCGCCAGGGCGGCGAGGACGGGAAGGCATCGGCGGAGACGCACGGCCCGGAGGGTGTCAGCGCCCGGCTGTGGCGGGGCTGAGAGCGCCCCTGTCCGACAGCAGCCCCGACGGCTGCCCCGACGGCTGTCCCTTCTGCCGGCCCGACAGCCACCCGTCGGTCGCGCGCAGCTCGGCCAGGGTGCCGTGCTCGGCCACCCGTCCGTCCCGGACGACGTAGACGTGGTCCATCCGCTCCAACCCGGCCAGGTCGTGGGTGATCAGCAGGGTGGCTCGGCCCACCGCGGCGTCGAGCAGGTCGTCGAGGACGGCGTCGCGGGTGTCCGGGTCGAGGTGCGCGGTCGGCTCGTCGAGGACGAGGAGCGCGGGGTCGGTCAGCAGCGCGCGGGCCAGCGCGAGACGCTGGCGCATGCCGCCCGAGAGCCGGCTGCCGCGGATCCCCACGGGGTCGTCGAGGTCCAGGTCGAGGCGCACGCGGGCGAGGACGTCGAGCAGTTCGTCGTCGGTCGCCGCGGGGCGGGCCAGGCGCAGGTTCTCCCGGACGGTGCTGTCGAAGACGTGCGGGTCCTGCGGCACCCCGCTCACCACGCCGCGGACGGCGTCGGGGGAGCGGTGGAGCAGGTCCGCGTCGCCCAGCCGCACCGCGCCGCCCTCGGCGTCCTGGAAGCGGAACAGGACTGCGGCCAGCGTGCTCTTGCCCGCCCCGCTCGGCCCGACGACGGCGACGTGGGCCCCGGCCGGGACGTCGAGGTCCAGGCCGTCGAGCACCAGGGGGCCGTCGTAGCGGACGGTGAGGTCACGGATGCGCAGGTCGGCGGGGCCCGCCGGGACCGGCTCGTCCGCCGCGGGGCGGACCTGCGGCGGCGTGTCGAGCACGCCGAAGAGCCGCTCGCCGCTCGCCCGCACCGCCCCGAGCCGGGCCGCCGCCGCGGGCAGCGGCGCCACGATCTCGAAGGCCGCCAGCGCGGTGAGCACCAGCACGGCCAGCGGGATCGGCTCGAGCCGGCCCGCGGTCACCGCCGCGACGCCGAGGAGCAACGAGCCCCACAGCGTGAGGCCGGCCAGCAGCGCGGTCGCGCCGGCGCCGAGGCCGAGCAGGCGGGCGTCGCGCCGGGCGGTCCGGGTGAGGTCGGCGTCGGCCGCCTCGACCCGCGCCACGGCCCGGTCCATCGCCCCGTAGGCGACGAGGTCCGGGGCGCCCTGCAGTGCGTCGACGAGTGCGGTCGACAGCTCGGCCCGGGCGACGGTGGCCCGGCGGCCGGGCCCGCGCCCGGCGCGCGCGGCGAGCAGCGGCACGGCCACGCCGGCGAGCACCAGGCCGGCCGCCAGCAGCAGCCCGCCCTCGGTGAGCAGCGCGGTCGACAGCGCGACCACCCCGCCGCCGACGAGCAGCGCGGCCAGGGGCGGGGTCAGGCCGCGGACCAGTAGGTCCTGGGTGGCGTCGGTGTCGCTGACCAGCCGCGAGACCAGGTCGCCCGAGCGGAAGCGGCGGACCGGCTCGGTCGCCGCGAGCCGGGCGTAGACCCGGTCGCGGGCGTCGGCGAGGGTGCGCAGCGCCGCGTCGTGGGTGACCAGGCGCTCGAGGTAGCGGGCCACCCCGCGGGTGACGCCGAGCGCGCGGGTGAGCACCACGGCCACGCTCAGCGCCGTGACCCCCGGGTGGGTCGCCGCGGTCGCGATCAGCCACGCGGCGAGCGAGAGCAGCCCGACGCCGGCGGCGGTCGCCGCGGCCCCGAGCACCACGCCGAGCGCGAACCGGCCGCCGCGTGGCCGCGCGAGCGCCAGCATCCGGACCAGGCCGTCCGGGTGGGCCGTGCCGTTCATCGCCGGAGACCCCCTGCCACCAGGGCGGGCGCCTCCAGCCGAGCCAGCTGCGCGTCGCCCGGCAGCTCGTCGGCCCACGCCGGGTCGTGTGTCACGATCACCGCGGTCCGGCCCTCGACCAGGCGCCCGACGGCGCGGCGCACCGCGGCCGCGTTGTCCGGGTCGAGGTGGGCGGTCGGCTCGTCGAGCAGCACCAGCGGCGACACGGGCGAGCGTTCGGCCCGCAGGAAGGCGCGGGCCAGGGCGACCCGCTGCCGTTGGCCGGCCGACAGCCGGGCGCCGCGCTCGCCGAGCCGGGTGGCGAACCCGGCGGGCAGACCGGCCACGACGTCGTCGAGCTCGGCCAGGGACGCCGCCCGGCGCACGGCCGCCATCGGGGCGTCGGGCTCGCCGAGTCGGATGTTGCCGGCGACGGTGTCGTCGAACAGGTGCGGGTCCTGGGGGACCCAGGCCACGCCGCGACGCCAGCCGTCCGGGTCGGCCGCGGCGAGGTCGTCACCGCCGACGGTGATCCGGCCGGCGGTCGGGTCGACGAACCGCAGCAGCAGCCCGAGCAGCGTCGACTTGCCGGCCCCGCTCGGCCCGGTGACCAGCGTGGTCCGGCCCGCGGGCAGGGTGAGGTCGAGGTCGTCGAGGGCGGCCCGGTCGCGGCCGGGGTAGCGAACCGTCACGTCGTGCAGGCGGAGGTCGCCGGAGGGGACGGCCCCCGTGCCGGCCGCGATCACGCCGGCCCGGTCGTCGAGCGCCGTGAAGACCTGCTGGGCCGCCGCGATGCCCTCCATGCTGGCGTGGAACCGGGCCCCGACCTCGCGCAGGGGCAGGTACGCCTCGGGCGCGAGGATCAGCACGAACAGTGCGGTCTCCAGGTCGACCTGCCCGTAGAGCAGCCGGAAGCCGATCTCGACCGCGACGAGCGCCACGGCGAGCGTGGCCAGCACCTCGAGCACGAACGCGGACAGGAACGCCACCTTGAGGGTGCCCATGGTGGCCTCGCGGTGCTGGTCGGTGACCTCCCGGACCAGCGCCGCCTCGGCCTTGGCCCGCCGGAACAGCGCGAGCGTGGGCAGCCCCTCGACGACGTCGAGGAAGTGTCCGCCGAGCCGGTTCAGCAGCGCCCACTGCCGGTTCGTCCGGGCCTGCGTGTGCATCCCGACCAGGGCCATGAACAGCGGGATCAGCGGGATGGTCACGGCGACGACGACCGCCGACACCCAGTCCGCGCCGGCGATCACCGCGAGCACGGCGACCGGGACCATCACGGCCAGCACGAGCTGGGGGAGGTAGCGGGCGAAGTAGTCGTCGAGCGCGTCGAGGCCGCGGGTGGCGAGCGTGACGAGCTCGCCGGCGTCCCGGTCCCGGGGAACCCCGGCGGTGACGTGCCGGACGAGCCGCATCCGCAGCTGCGACTTCGCCGTGGCGGCGCTGCGCAGCGCGGCGGCCTCGGCGCCGTGGGCGAGCCCGGCCCTGGCGACCGCGACCGCGGCGACGGCCGCGATCGCCAGAGCGAGGTCGGCGGAGGCGGAGCCGACCGTCGACTCGAGTCCCGCGCCGCCGGTCGCGCGGGCGACGACGCGGGACACGAGCCACGCCTGCAGCAGGATCAGCCCGGTGAGGGCCGCGCCGCACCCGGTGGCGACGAGCAGGTGGGTGCGGACGGCGCTCGCCGTGCGCAGCAGGCGGGGATCGAGGGGTTTCATCGGGTGGTGTCCTGGTGCGCCGGCCTGATGTGGGCGCGGGTGACCCGCTTGCGGAAGACCCAGTAGCTCCACGCCTGGTAGGCCAGGACCAGCGGCAGGAACACCGCCGCCACCCAGGTCATCACGGTGAGCGTGTAGGGCGCCGACGCGGCGTTGTCGACCGTCAGCGAGCTCGCCGGGTCGGTGGTCGAGGGCAGGACGTCGGGGAACAGCGACCCGAAGATCAGCACGGCCAGCGCGCCGACGGCGACCGCGGTGGCGGTGAAGGCCCAGCCCTCCCGCCCGCGCCGCACCAGCCCCGCGCCCAGCGCGAGGGCGACGACCGACACGATCGCCACGGGCAGCGTCCACGGCTCGCCACTGCGCCCCTGGGTCCAGCCGGCGAACGCCACCAGCAGCGGCAGCACCACCAGAGCCGACCAGGCCGCGAACGACCGGGCGCGCAGCCGGACCGGGCCGTCGGTCTTCAGGCTGAGGAACACCGCGCCGTGCAGGAGGAACAGGCCGAGGGTGAGCAGCCCGCCGAGCACCGCGTAGGCGTTGAACAGCCCGACGACGTTCGTGGTGACGACGTGGTCCGGGCCCATCGCCAGCCCGCGGACGAGGTTGGCGAACAGCAGGCCCCACAGGAAGGCCGGGAGCGCACTGCCGGCGACGATCACCGCGTCCCAGCGCCGCCGCCAGACGACCGAGTCGACCTTGCCGCGGTACTCGAACGCCACGCCGCGGCCGATCAGCGCCAGCAGGATCAGCAGCATCGGCAGGTAGAAGCCGCTGAGCATCGAGGCGTACCAGGCCGGGAAGGCGGCGAAGGTCGCCCCGACGGCGGTGATCAGCCAGACCTCGTTGCCGTCCCACACCGGGCCGATCGAGTTGATCATCACGCGGCGGTCGGTGTCGTCCCGGGACAGCACCGGCAGCAGGGCGCCGACGCCGAAGTCGAAGCCCTCCAGGACGAGGTAGCCGGTCCACAGGACGGCGATGGCGACGAACCAGAGCAGGGGGAGGTCCATGGTGCGCTCCTAGTAGACGAACGCGGGGACGCGTTCGTCGGTCTTCTCGGGTTCGGGGACGTCCTCGGGGTAGGGCATGACGGCCGCGGTGCCCGCCTTCACGTACCGCCGCAGCAACCCGAACTCGACCACGGCCAGCACGGCGTAGATCAGCGTGAAGGCGGACAGCGAGATCGCCACCTCGGTGAGGCTCACGCCGGGGCTGACGCTGTTCGCGGTGAGCAGCTCGCCGACGACCGTCCAGGGCTGGCGGCCCATCTCGGTGAGGATCCAGCCGAAGATGTTCGCGAGCAGCGCGGCGGGCAGCGCGGCGACGACGAGGCCGTACTGCCATCGGTAGGGGAACAGCCTCCCCCCGCGCGTCATCCACAGGCCGACGAGCGAGATCGCCACGCCGGCCAGGCCGAGCCCCATCATCATGCGGAAGGCCCAGTACAGGAGCCCGACGTTCGGGATGTAGCTGCCGGGGCCGAACTCCGCGGTCAGCCGATCCTGGATGTCGTTGATGCCCTGGACGTCGCCCGAGAAGTCGCCGGTGGCGAGGAAGGCCAGCAGGCCGGGGACCTGGACGTTGACGTGGTTGCGGCCGTCCTGGATGTCGCCGACGGCGAAGATCGAGAAGCCGGCGGCGTGCTCGTCGTCCCACAACGCCTCGGCGCTGGCCAGCTTCATCGGCTCGTACTGCGCCATGAGCTTGGCCTGGTGGTCGCCCGAGATCGACACGACGACGCCGGCGATCGCGGTGACCACGAAGCCCGCCCGCATGCTCTTGCGGAACAGCTCGTGCTCGCGCGAGTCCTTGTTCTTGAGCAGCTTGTAGGCGCTGACGGCGGCGACGAACAGCCCGGCGGCGATGAACGCGGCCGACACGACGTGCAGGTAGGTCGACCAGGCCTGGTCGTTGCTCAGCACGGCCCAGATGCTGGTCAGCCGGGCCTGGCCGGTGGCCGGGTCGATCTCGAAGCCCACGGGGTGCCGCATCCAGGCGTTGGCGGCGAGGATGAAGTAGGCGCTCAGGTTGGTGCCGATCGCCGCGGCCCAGATGCAGGCCAGGTGGATGCGGCGGGGGAGCTTGTCCCAGCCGAAGATCCACAGGCCGATGAAGGTCGACTCCAGGAAGAACGCGAGGAGTGCCTCCATGGCCAGCGGCGCGCCGAAGACGTCGCCGACGAAGGTCGAGTAGTCGCTCCAGTTCATCCCGAACTGGAACTCCTGCACGATCCCGGTCACGACGCCCATCGCGAAGTTGATCAGGAAGAGCTTCCCGAAGAACTTGGTGGCGCGCAGGTACTCCGTGCGCCCGGTCCGGTGCCACGCGGTCTGCAGGGAGGCGACGATCACGGACAGGCCGATCGTCAGCGGGACGAACAGGAAGTGGTAGATCGTCGTGATCCCGAACTGCCAACGGGCCAGGTCGAGTGCCATGGCGGCGGCTCCTCCCGAACTTCTACGACTTGTAGAGGTTCCGCGGTCATTTCTACACCACGTAGAAGGTCGGGGGTGCCCACCCGGCTGGTGTGTCGGATCACCGCCGTCCCCGGCTGCGCCGGCGCCCGCTACCGTCCCGGACCATGATCGGCGCGCGGCCCCGGGTCGGGGTGTTCCTGCTCGCCCCCGGCTTCCCCGGCCGGTCGGCCGCCGACGTCCTCGACGGGACGGTCGCCGCGGCCGTCGCCGCGGAGGAGGCGGGGTCGGTGACGTCCGGGACCGGGATCGGGCTCGCCGCCTCCCGCGCGCTGCCGATGCTGCTCGGCATGCACGCCGACGACGAGGAGAAGGCCCGGTTCGTCCGCGCCTACCGCGAGCGGGGCGGTCCCGAGGTCGCGCACATCAGCACGCACCTCGCCCACGTCGCCGACACCACGGCCCTCGCAGACGCCGAGGTCCGGGAGTCGCTGCCGCGCCGGCGCCGGCCGGGGCTCGCGGGCTACACGCGCCACGACGGCGCGCCCCGCACCCCGCAGGACGCCGCCTCCACCCGGTCGGCGACCCGCCCTCTGCCGCGCCCGCCTGGACCGGACCCTCCGGCGCACCGGCGCCCGCTCCCTCGCGCTGATGGTCGAGACCACCGGCGACACCGCCCGGACCTGCGAGAACGTCGCCCGGCTCGGCACCGAGGTGCCCCCCGCCCTCACCCTCCCCACCACCCCGGTGCGACCGGCCGGGCGAGGTGTGGAGGCTGGGCAACGGGCTGGAGAGGAACTCGACGCCGCCGCCCCGTGACGACCGCGGTGCACCCACTTCTGCCTTGCCACACCCACCCGCGCCCGGCACAGCCGTCGTGGCCCAGCCGCACACCTCGACGGTGCGTCGCACACGCCGTCGACCGGATGTGGACGGCGCGACGAGGTGTGCCGGCTCTGACCCGGGCGGGCGAGACGTGCATCCTCGTCGGGTGTGCGACCAGGCCACAGCGGGTGTGCCGAGCCGGCGGACGTCCCGCCGAGCACGGATCCGCCGACCCTCTCTCGCCCCGCCCGCGCCCCGCCCGGCGCCGGCCGACGGATCAGGCGGCGGTGCGGAGGACCGAGAGCGTGTTGTCGTCGAAGTTCGTGACGTAGGCGGTGCGCCCGTCGGGCGCCACGGCGATCGTCGTGGGGCTGCGTCCGACCTGCACCGTGGAGACGACCGCGCGGGTGCCGGTGTCGATGACGGAGACGGTGCCGTCGCCGTTGTTCGCGACGTAGGCGTGTCGGCCGTCGGGGGCGAAGACGACGCTCTGCGGGTTCGCCCCCACCGGGATCGTGCCGGTGACCTTCTCGCTCGCGACGTCGATCACCGAAACCGTGTTCTGGTCGTAGTCGACGACGTAGACGCTGCTCTGGTCGGGCGAGACGGCCAGGCTGTGCGGGCTGCGGCCGACCGGGATCACGGCGGTGACGGTGCGGCTCTGCACGTCGAGCACCGAGACGACGTTGGACTCGTGGTCGGCGACGAACGCCTTCGACCCGTCCTTGGTGAAGGCGACGAAGTGCGGGTTGGGTTTCACCGGGATACGCGCGACCACCGACCGGGTCCTCCAGTCGATCACGGAGATGTCCGCCGAGTCGTGGTTCGGCACCAGGATGGTGTTGCCGTCCGGGGAGACCGCCGAGGCGTACGGGTGCAGACCGACCGGGATGATGTGCGTGATCGAGTGCGACCCGGTGTCGACCACGTCGACGGTGTTGACGGCGGTGGTGGCGCTGGTCCCCGGGTCGTAGACGCTCACGTACAGCCGCGCGCCGTCGGGGCTGATGCTGGCGAACTGCGGGGGTCCGTTGGACACGGGGACCGTCGCGGTGATCGCGTTCGTCCCGGTGTCGACCAGGGAGATGGAGTTGGAGCCGCTGTTCACGACGTAGGCGGTGCGGCCGTCGGGGGACAGGAGGACGTCCTGCGGGTTCTTCCCGACCGGGACGGTCCCGGACACGGTCGGATCCGGGATGCTCGCGGTGACGCCGGGCGGGGTCGAGGTGGCCGGCGACGACCCGCCGCCGCGGAACAGGTACACGCCGATCCCCGCGCCGGCGAGCACCACGACGACGGCCACGACGGCGAGGACGATCCTCAGCGGGCGGCGCGGTCGGCCGCTCCCCGGGCCGGCGAGGGGCGGGGGACCGGCCGGTGGACCCGTCGGGAGGTCGGGGGGCGCGGTCACCGCCGTGCCCCCGTCGTCCACCCCGGCCCCGACACCGCCACCGACGCCGCTACCGGCACCCGCACCGCCACCGGCGCCGCCCGGACTCGCGCCGCCTGCCGCGCGCGGGTCGGTGAGCGGGGCGGGACGCACGGGTTCGGACGGAGGGCTGACCGGGGGAGGCTCCTCGGGGGCGGCCGGCTGTTGCACCGGCGCGGCGCTCGCCGGGACCGCGGCGGGTGCCGCGGCCGGCGGCACGGGCGGCTGCGCGGGCGCCGGCGGAGCCTCCGCCGGAGGTCCGGACGGCGGAGCTTCGGCGGTGCTCGCGGCGGAGGCAGCGACCAGCCCCGCCGCCACGCCGCCGACAGCGGTCCCCCCAGGCGGTGCCCCCCCGCCGGACGCGGCAGGCGCGCCGTCGGCCATCGCCACGTCTCCGCCGGAACGCGGATCGGCCGTCGTCTCCGCAGCCCCGATCCCGTTGCCGGAGGGCTCCTCGTACGCCCCGGCGAGGGCCGCCGCACCGAGCGCGACGACGTGCTTGGGGTGGGCGTCCACGGCGGTGGGCCGGCCCAGCGCCTCCGACACCATCTGCGACACCAGCGGGATGCGCGACGAGCCGCCGACGAGGAGGACGGCGTGAAGGTCCTCCGGCTCGACCTTCGCGGTCCGCAGCGCCCGATGGAGCGCACGGACGGTCGCCTCGATCGACGGCCGCATCATCTCCTCGAGCTCGGCGCGGGTGAGCCGGACCTCGGTCTGCAGGCCCGGCAGCAGCACCGGGATGATCGTCTCGATGTCGAACGAGAGCGTCTCCTTCGCCAGGACGCACTCCTGCCGCAGCCTGAGCAGCGCCGACGCCGTCTGCCGATCCCCGTGGTCGAGGGACGTCACCGCCCCGTCGAGGGTCCGGTCGACGAACGCGAACACCGCCTCGTCGAAGTCGATCCCGCCCAGGCCCTCCACGCCCTCGGGCACGCCGAGCGTCTCGAAGCCGGAGCCGCCGCGGTGCCGCAGCACCGTCGCGTCGAAGGTCCCGCCGCCGAAGTCGTACACGGCGATGATCGCCCCGTCGGGCACACGCTCGTTCGTCGCGTAGTGGGCCGCGGCGGCCTCCGGTTCGGTCGTCAGCGTCACGTGCTCGACCTCGGCGATCCGCGGCACGGACCCGAACAGCTCGAGCTTGTAGGGCCCCCAGTTCGCCGGGTGCGTCAGGACCACGTGCTCGGCCGGCCCGCCCTCCCGGTCGGCGACCTTGTCCACGACTGCGTGCAACAGCGAGGCCAGCACGGAGGCGACCGAGTGCGGCGCGCCGCCGAGGACGAGCGGCGTGGGGTCGCCGAGCCGGCGCTTGAACTCGCGGGCGACCCGGTCGGGCTCCATCATCGCCCGGCGGTTCGCGGCGTCCCCGGTGAGCACCGGGCCGTCGCTGCGCATGAGCACGACCGAGGGGATCGCCGCGGTACGGTCGCCGAGCGTGGCCATCTCGACGGCGCCCCGGCGGTCGACGGCCGCGGCCGTGTAGGTGGTGCCGAGGTCGATTCCGAGGCTGTAACCCACCGGGCCTCCTCCACGCGTCCAGGGGCGGCGGACGGCCCGAGGCCTCCCGCCCGGCCAACCTCCCGGCCACCGCCGCGCCCGTCATGAGTAGTGCGCTACTCACCCAGGCCGCCGGCCGCCGCCCGACTACTCATGTCCGGCGAGGCGCGGCCGTCGCCGCTCACCCGTGGCCGAGGTCGCCGAGGATGCCCTCGCAGCTGCGCACCAGCAGCCGTGCCGCCTGCCGGATCTCGCGGGAGGACGCGGGGTGCTCGGCCCGCAGCTGCCAGCGCAGGTGCTGGTCCGCGGCGGCCTTGCGGACCTGCTCGGGGGCGGCGTCGGCGGCCAGGCCGAGCCGGCTGCGTGCGTCCGTGCCGGCCGCCCCGAGCAGCAGCTCGGCCCCACTCGCCTCGTCGGGGGACAGCGGGACGGCTCCCGACCGCACGGCGTCCATCAGCGCGATCTCGGCGAACTCGTGGGCCTCCACGCGCACCCGCTCGACCTCGCGCGCCAGGCCGGACCCCGCCGGCGGGGGGTACCGCCGGACGAGCGCCTCGAGCGCCATGAGCGCCGACCGGGCCTTCAGCACCTCCGCCCGCGCCGCGAACTGGTCGGCCAGCACCGCCTGCAGCAGCGGAAGCCCGCTGGCCTGCGCGAGCGCGGCCGCGAGGTCACGGGCGCCGCTCACCTCGCCGTCGCGGACCATGCGCGTGGCCAGCCGCAACCCGAACATGCCGAACCGGTCCAGCAGCGCGGCGCGCTCGTCGGCCAACAACGGGACGTCGGTCGGCGCGGTCAGCAGCCGGTCGGCGGTGAGCAGCAACCGGTCCAGGTCCGGGGCGCGTGCGAGCACCTCGATCATCCGGTACTCACTCTCGCGCAGGCCCGCCGCGGCGGAGGCCAGCAACCCCGCCACCGGTACGACTGTCCGGCACAGTGCCCTGATCCTGGGGTCCGCGGCGTAACGCGTGGCGATCCGACCCGCGACCTCGAGGGCCTCGGGGCGGGCGTGCCCCACCTCGTCGGCACGGGCGAGCACACCCACGGTGTTCACCGGATTGCGGTCCGGCGAGCCGTCCTGGAAGGTCTCGAGGAACCGGACGTCCTCGCCGTGCACGTGGCGCATCAGGTAGACCACGGCGTCGACCTCGGCGGGAGCGCCCTCGAGCTCGGCCTCCGGGGTGAGCAGGGCCTCGGTCCGCTCGCCGAGCGCCGCGGTCGTCGAGCCCATGCCGGGGGTGTCGATCAGCGACATCGTCCGCAACGCCGGCGCCGGCCACTGGACCACGAGCCGCTCCACGTCCGTCGCGGTCACCCCCTCGAGCCGGATGTCCAGCGCCCCCTGCACCCGCCCGAACGGCACCTGCCGCGGCGGCCCCTCCCGCGGGTGCAGGTCCACGCGGTAGGTGAGCCCGTCGACGTACCAGGTGACGATGCGCGTGCACTCCCCGGCGTCGGTGGCGGCGAGCTGCTGCCCGACCAGCGCGTTGAGCAGCGTGGACTTGCCCGCCTTGACCCGGCCCGCGATCGCCACGCGGAGCGGCGCGGCGAGCCGGTCCGCCACTGCGCGCAGCTCTGCCTCGGCCGGGCCGCCGGGGTACTCGCCGATCGCCGCCTGCACGAGGGCGGCGACCCGCCCGGCGACCCCGGACCCGCTCATCGGGCCGGCTCCGGGGTCGTCGGGGCCGTTCGGGCCACCAGCTGCTCCGTGCGTGCCCGGAGCGTGGCGAAGAGCTGCAGGTCCTTCTGCAGCCGGCGCAGCTCGCCGGCGGCGTCCTCGTCGCCGCGCACCGCCTCGCGTGCCGCGTCGAGCGCCTCGGTGGCCGACCGCTGGAGCTCCTCGGCCCGCCGCGTGTAGCGCTCGCGCAGCTCCCGCTGAGCCCGCCGGACCGTGTCCCGGGAGTCCTTCGACACCTGGATAGAGAACTCCTCCACGAACC
Organism: Pseudonocardia terrae; assembly: GCF_021343995.1. Classification (GTDB taxonomy): domain Bacteria; phylum Actinomycetota; class Actinomycetes; order Mycobacteriales; family Pseudonocardiaceae; genus Pseudonocardia; species Pseudonocardia terrae. Next base: position 22,420 of record NZ_JAJTTE010000037.1, read on the forward strand.
GGCGCACCGCGGTGCGCGCCGCGGCGCGGCGCTTCTCGATCGCCCGGCGCCGCTCCTCGCCCAGTGCGGCGCGGCCCATCAGCAGGCCCGCGACGATCCCGACGGGGCTGGGGATCACCAGCGCCGTCAGGTGCGTGAGCATCGTGAACATCATGAAACCGGCGTAGGTCTTCTGGAAGATCGCCATCTTCCCGGTGACCTTCTTCGGTCCTTCGAGGGCCGTCGTGTCGATCGCGAGCTGCTCCAGCATCCCCAGCGGCGCCCGGACGGTGAGGATCTGCTTCTCGACGAGCTCGAAGTGCTCGGCGACCCGGTCCGCCAGCTCGTCGGCGGCCTTGGTGAACCGCGCGTAGTTCTCCAGGGTCTCCGCGGCCAGCCGCGAGCGCAGCCACTTCTCGAACTCGTCCCAGTTCTTGGCGGGATCGCCGTCGTCGATCGCCTGCTCCGCCTCCGCGAGCACCGCCCGGGTTCGCACCCGGAGATCGAAGTCGACGTCCGAGGAGATGTCGGCGAAGCCGTCGTAGAGCACCTGCTGCCACCGTGAGCCGCGGCTGCGCAGGGTGTCCGCCCGCTCCCGCGCGCGGGTGAGCTCGGCCCGCACGTCGCCGGCGTCCTCCGGGCGGCCCAGCGCCGCGGCACGGGCCGAGAGGGCGGGGACGATCTGCCCGATCGCCGAGAGCAGATGGGCGCCGACGGTCTGCAGCGCGACGCGCTCCGCGTCCTCGACGACGTCGTCGATCCGGTGCACCAGCGGCGGGAACCCGGACTCCTCGTTCAGCTCCGCGTCGGTGGCCTCGGCCGCGGCCGACCGGACCTGCGAGGACACGGCGAAGGCGGCGACCGGCACCCCCTCCCGCGCCAGGTGCGCGAGGTCGAGCTCGAGGATGCGCCGCCAGTGCGGGTACAGGTCGATCTTGGTGAGGACGAACAGGACCGTGGGGCACAGCTCGGCCACCGTCCGCAGGAAGCGCAGCTCCGCCGCCGTGAGCTCCTGCGAGGCGTCGGACACGAACAGCACGGCGTGCGCCGAGGGCAGCGCGCTCGCGGTCACCGCGTTGCGGACCGATCCGAGCCCGCCGACCCCCGGCGTGTCCACCACGACCAGCCCGGACTCCAGCAGGGCCCGGTCCACGCCCACCGTCACCGACCGCAGGCGCCGCCGGTTGCCCGGGTTGCCGCCCTCGGCGACGTGCGCGGCGATCTGCTCGAACGCGATCGTCTCGGTCCACGGCGAGCCGATGTCGCCGTCCTCGGGCTCGTAGGTGGCCCGGGCGTTCGGCTCGGTCGCGAACTGCACGACGGTCGGGACGGCCGTGGCGATGTCGTCGTCCACGGGACACACCGATGTGGTCAGCAGGGCGTTGACCAGCGAGCTCTTGCCCTTCTTGTACTCACCGACGACGTAGACGGTGATGCCGGATCCGGACAGCAGGTCCCGGGCGCCGCGCAGCCGCTCGACGAGGTCGTCCCGGCCGTACGCGTCGGCGCCCTCGATCGCCAGGTCCACGGTCTCGCGCGCGTAGCGCACCGCGGCGCTCGGTCCCTGCTGTCGGGTCATGCTCCCCCCGGCCCGGCCACCGACCCCCCGGTGGCCCTCCCGGCGCGGTCGTGGACCGCGTCCGGTCGCGGATCAGACGTGCTCGGTCCCCGCGTCGTGGCTCCCCATGTCGCGGTGCTCCTCGTGACCGTGGTCCTCGGACCGGTCGTGGTCGTAGCGGTCGCCGTCGTGCTCGGAGCGGACGTCCTGGTGCTCGTACCGGTGCTCGTCGTCGCGGTGCTCGCCGCGGTGTTCGTCGCGGTCCCGGTGTTCGTCGCGGTCGCGGTGATCGTCCCGGTCGCGGTCGCGGTGTTCCTCGCGGTCGCGATGTTCGTCGCGGTCGCGGTGCTCGTCCCGGGTGCCCTCGAAGTGCCGGCCGTGCTCCCCGCGGTCGTGGTGCTCGTCCCGGTCGCGGTGTTCGTCCCGGTCCCGGTGTTCGTCCCGGTCCCGGTGTTCGTCCCGGTCGCGGTGTTCGTCGCGGTCGCGGTGCTCCTCGCGGCGGTGCTCCTCGCGGTCGCGGTGTTCGTCGCGGTCCCGGTGCTCGTTCCCGAAGACGTCCCCGCTGCGGGTGTGCTCGCCCGTGCCGTGCTCGGCCATGTCGGTCCCTCCTGCCCCGTGCCTCCCGGCTGGGTTCCTCGTACGGCGACCGGGCGGCCGCCGGCAGCAGTCTCGGGGCGGTCCGGGTGCGGCGTCGTGAGTAGCCGGGTACTTCCCTGCGTCCTGATACGCGCCGGACTACTCATGCGCGCACCGTCGGGCCCGCGCCCGGGTCGGCCCCGCCCGCCCGCACCGCCCCGTCGGCGGGGTCTCACCCGCCCACGCCCGCCCGCAACGCCACGCCCAGCTCCCGCCTGCCGGGCACGCCGAGCTTGCGGTAGATCCCGTGCAGCACGTTGTCGACCGTGCGGACCGACACCATGAGCTGGGCGGCGATGGCCTTGCTCGTCATCCCGGCGGCCGCGAGCGTCGCGATCTCGGACTCCCGGGACGTCAGCACCTCGGCCGCACCGAGGGACGCCAGCGGCGGGGTCGTGGCGCCTTCGCAGCGCCCGGCCCACTGCCGTGCCCGGGTGGCCGTGAGCCGGGACGCGCCCTTGCGGCCGGCGAGCTCGTGCAGGCGGGCGGCCTGGGCGGCGACCTCCGCGGCGAGCAGCAGCATGCCGTGCCGGGCGAAGACGTCTGCGACCTCGCCGAGCGCGCGGGCGTCGCCGGCGGCGAGCGCCTGTGCGTGGCGGGCGTAGGCGGGCGCGATCGGGCCGTCGACCCGCGCCGCCACCTCGGTGATCCGTTCCAGGGCCGCCTCCGCCGCATCGAGCCGCACGCAGCCGTGCAACGCCTGCAGCTCGACCTGCAGCTGGGAGACCGCGCGTGCCCGCCGGGCCGCGTCCAGCGCCCGGGACACCGCGTCACCGCCCTGGGCGGCCGCCGTCCACGCCGACGCGAGCGCCACCCACGCGTCGCCGGCCCCGCCGACCGCCTCCGCCGCCCGCTCGGCGTTCCGTAGCGCGGCCGCCGCGGCGACGGAGTCCCCCCGCATCGCTTCGGCCTCCGCGATCTGTGCCCGCACGAGCGCCAGGAACGGGAACGCTCCGTCGCGGACCGCGCCCGCCGCGTCGTGCAGCCGCTCCACGGCCGCGGCGAGCCTCCCCTGTCGGGCGAGCACGATGCCGTGCCAGCCCCCGTACAGGGCCTGGGCGACGGGTTGGCCCGCGCCGACCGCACGTCGGTGCCCGGCCTCGGCGAGCGCCGCCGCCTCCGGCAACCGCCCCAGACCGATCAGCGCGCCGCAGCTCGCCGAGTCCAGGTGCGGGAGTCCCCAGCCCGCGGCCCACGATGCCGCGGCCGACAGTGCCGCACGACCTTGCCCGGCCACGGTGAGCGCGGCCTCGTGGCGTCCCGTGCCGCACCACGCCTCGGCCGCGACGGCTCGTGCCGGGCCGGCCAGCGGGCCGAGCCGTTCGGCGTCGTCGAGGAGGGGCGCGACGGCGGCGAGCGCCTCCCCGTAGCGGCCCGCGTAGGCCAGCCCCGCCGCGCGCAGCACCAGCAGCTCCGGGCGCCGGGCGTCGGTCCGGCACGTCCGGTCGATCTCCGCGGCCAGTTCCGCCGCGCGATCCGGCGAGCCGACCCCCCACCGCAGGTTCCCGAGACGGATCACCGCAAGGCCGAGGCGTCGCGCGTCGCCGTCCGTGGCGGCGAGCACCTCGGCCAGGCCGGCGAGGACCTCCTCGGCCTCGGCCGGCCTCCCGAGCGCCGACAGCGCCTGCGCCAGCACCAGGGACGCGTCGGAACCCGCGCCGCGGCCGACAGCGGCGCGGGCCACCCGGACCGCGGCCGCCGGATCCGGCTCTGCGACCTCCGCGGCCTGCCGGGTCACCGCCACGAGCGTCTCCGACGCGACCGGCAGCCCCCCGGCCAGCCGCCAGGAGGTGGCCCGGATCCGGTCCACGGCCTCGAGGTCCGGGCCGTCGAACGTGTCCGCGAGGAGCCGGTACACCGCCCGCTCGCGCAGCGGCGAGGTCGCCGAGCGCAGCACCTCGACGTCGAGGGGATGCGCGGGCGCCACCCGCACCCGGTCGCCCACCGCGCGCGACACCAGCAGGCCCCGCTGCTCGAGCCGGTCGAGCAGGTCGGCGCCGTAGCGGTGCAGCAGGCCGTCGGCATCGAGGTCGCGGCCGAAGGCCAGGAGCTCGAGCGCCTCCTGCTCCTCGGGGAGCAGGGGGCCGATCCGGGCCCGGACCAGGTCGCTCAGCCGGCGCGTCGGGCACAGCGGCCCCACCCACCGCCAGACGCCGTCGACCGGGGAGAGGGCGCGCGACCGCAGCCCCTCCTCGACGAACTCGCGCAGGTAGGTCGCGTTGCCGCCGGTCAGGGCGTGCAGCCGGTGCACGGTCGCCCGGCCCACCTGCCCCTCCACGACCCGGCCCAGCAGCTCGGCCGTCTCGTCCTCGTCGAACTCGTGGAGGTCGACCCGTTCGAGCAGGTTCTCCTTCCAGAGCGCGAACACCGGGTCGGGCACGGCCACCTCGGTGTGTGCGGCGAGCACCAGGAAGGCGGAGCGCGTCACGGCGAGGTGGTGGAGCACGCTCGCGGAGACGGGGTCGAGGAGGTGGGCGTCGTTCACACCGACGATCAGGCCGCGCCCGTTGGTCCCCGCGACGAGGTGCCCGGCGACCTGCGTCAGCACCTGCGGCCCGTCGGGCTCCGCCCCGACCAGTACCTGGGCGAGCGCGCCGAGGGGGATCTCCGAGGCCGACCGCGTGGCCATCACCCAGCGTGCGGTCCAGCCCTCCGCGGCGGCCGCGTCGAGGACCGCGCGCGCCAGCCGGGTCAGGCCGGACCCGGCCGGCCCGACCAGCACCACACCCGCCCGCGCGCCGGGCCCGGACCGGATGCGGCGCACCCGGGCCAGCTGGGCGGCGCGGCCGACGAAGGGCCAGTTGCGCACCATCACGGCCGCCCGGACGCCCCGAAGACGGACGGGACGACCGGCACCCCCGGGACCGGACGCGGATCGCCGCGAGCGGGACGGTCGAGAGCACAACTCATCGAGACCTCACACGCGAGTCCCACCGCCCCGAACCGCCCCCCGCGGATCGGCACCCGGGACTCTGCCCATGTGGCGCCGTGCTGCCAACCGCGGCTCCGCGAATTCATCCGCCTGCCGCAGTGCGCGCCCCGGACGGCCCGGATCGGGCGCGTGGGGGACTCGCCGAGGACCACCTGGTACGGGCGGGACCGGCCCGACGACCCCGCCCGCCTCCGCATGCAGGGTCGTTCGACCCGGACCCTTCCCACCGTTACCCGACGACGGCGTCCCCGCCGCGGGGTCGGGCAGCCGGCTGGGCGGCTCTCAGACGTTCACCTGCGCGTACTCCTCGCCGGCGGTGTTCTCCACGACCACGCCCGCAACCTGGTCGGCGGGGACGCCGGCGCTGCCGTCGAGGTGGACGCCGCCCGCCTCGCCCTGCGGCGGGACCACCCAGCCGCCGGCGATCTCCCGGGAGCCGTCCTTGGCCACCACGACGAGCCGGCAGTGCTCGCCCGCCGGGACGCCCTTGACGTTCGCCGCGAGCCGCACCCAGCCGTTGGCCGGGGTCACGGTGACCGCGGCCGTCACGGCGCCCTGGGTGGTCTCCATGGTCCGGGCACCGGCCGCCACGGTGGTGGCCGGTGCGGTCGGGGCGAGGGCCCGACCGGCGACTATCCCGCCGCCGAGCAGCGCCGCGGCCACCACCACCGCGGCGACGGCGCGGGTCAGGAGCCGCCGGCGTCGCTCGCCGGCGCGCTCGTCGCGGATCTCGCGCAGCGCCCGGTGCAGCACCAGGTCGCTGTCGGGCGGGCCCTCCAGCAGGGCCTCGTCGGGCAGCTCGTCCAGCGTGCGGGTCATCGCGCGCAGGTCCTCCCACTCGGCGCGGCACTGCGCGCACCCCTCCAGATGAGCCTCGACCGCGGTCGACTCCTCGGGCGTCAGCAGCCCCAGGACGTGCGCGGACAGCTCGCCGCCGTCGATGCCGCAGGTCGTCATCCCGGCACCCCCTCCACGGTCGGGCCGAGCGCCGTGCGCAGGGCGCGCAGCGCGTAGTACGAGCGGGACTTCACCGTGCCCGGCGGGACCCCGAGCACCTCGGCGGCCTCGGGCAGCGTCCGGCCGCGGAAGTAGACCTCGGCCAGGACGTCGCGGTGGTCGGGCGAGAGCCGTTCCAACGCGGGCAGGACGGTCAGGGCGTCGACGACCCGGTCCGCGTGGTCGCCCGTCGGGACCGGGGGAGCGGCGTCCTCCTCGACCTCCGACGGCCGGGCGCGCTGGGCCCGCACCCGGTCGGTCACCAGGTTGCGCGCGACGGTCAACAGCCAGCTGCGGACCGAGCCGCGGCCGTTGGTCAGCACGTCGGAGTGCTGCCACGCGCGGACCAGGACCTCCTGGACGACGTCCTCCGCCGCCGCCCGGTCGCCGAGGAGCCGGGTGGTGAACGCCAGCAGCGCCCGCCCGTGCTCGGCGTAGACGGCGCGGATCAACGCCTCGTCCGGGTCCCGTGGACCCCTGCGTTCCCGGGCGCCGCCCCGCGCCCGGTGACCCGACCCGACCATGCACGCTCCCGGAGAGACGACGGACGACACCGCGGGCGGAACGGGCCGGGCCCACCGGCGGTCCCGTCTCCCTGCGGGCGCGGTGAGGGTAGCGAAGTCCACGTCAGCGACACGGACGCACCGCGTGAACGGTTCACGCCAAATTCTTCCGGTTTTTTCCGGATCCGGTGAACCGCTCCGGGCTCGCGCCCGTGTCCGTCGGTGAACGCTCCCCCACGAACGAGGTGATCCGATGAGGACACGCGGCCCGATGCTGACACTGCTCGCCGTGCTGGCGGTCGGCCTGGCGGTGTTCGCCGTGAACACGGTCCTGGCCCGCGGTCCCGCCGACGAGCCCGCCGTGACCAGGACCGCGCAGTCCGGTTCGACGGGCGCCGACGGCTACGGCATCCCCGCCGCGCAGACACCCCGGGCGGCACCCCGGGCCCAGGTCGCCCCCGAGGCCGCGCCCCAGCAACAGGCCCAGCGGCAGGCGGAGGCCGCCCCCGTCTCCGGCGCCGCCTTCGCCGGCCGCTCCGCCGGCAACGAGGTGACCGTCGCGATGGGCGTCGAGGGGGACGAGGTCGTCGCCTACGTCTGCGACGGCAAGAAGGTCGAGTCCTGGTTCGAGGGCACGGTCAACGGCGCGAAGCTGCAGCTCAGCGGCGTCGACGGCGACCTGACCGCCGACGCGACCGACAAGGCCGTGTTCGGGACGGTGGCCGTCGGCGACCGGAGCTGGCCCTTCTCGGCGCAGCCCGAGGACGCGCCCGCCGGGTCGGCCACCGACCGGACCGTCCTGAAGAAGCTCGGCACCGCCTGACCCCGATCCCCCGGAGGACCCCGTGAGCCGCTCCCCGCGCGCCGGTGCCACCGACCTCGGGTACGACCCCGAGACCGGCACCCGCTCCGAGCACCACCCCGACCACGCCGTCGGCTTCGACACGGCCGACACCGGCTACCGGCTCGAGTACGACCCGGGCCGCTTCGACCCGCCGACGGACCCGAACCTGCCGATCGTCCCGACGTACCTCGGCGCCGGGATGCAGGAGGCCACCACCTCGATCTTCGCCGCCGTGCCCGCGCAGGCCGGTCGTGAGGAGAGCGCGGACGACAGCTGGGCCGACCCCACCTGGGGCCATCGCTCCTGGGACCGCCCGGACCACGACGACCACGATCACCAGGGCGACTACGGCGTCCACACCGACTACGCCGGCTACGCCGACGGGGCCGACGGTCTCGGCGAGTTCGACCGGTTCGGCGGGTTCGACGGGGCCGACGGATTCGGCGCATTCGGCGGATTCGCCGGGGTCGGCGCCGCCCCGGACCCGCACGGTGCGCTGCCCGCCCCCGCCCTCGCAGATGCCCCGGCCCGCCCGGGCACCCGGCTCGCCGCCCTCGTTGTCCCGGTCGTCGTCGGGGTGGCGATCTCCGTCGGCCTCGGCGTGTACGCCCGCGTCCACGAGGGCACCGGCACCGCCATCAACCTGGCCGGCTTCTCCAGCGGACTCGCGGCGAAGAGCTGGCTCACCGCGGCCGCGTTCGTGCTGGTCCTGGTGCAACTGTGGACCTCGATGCGGATGTACGGCCGGATCGGGCGGAACCGTCCCGCCGGCCCCCGGACGGCGACCGTGCACCGCTGGGCCGGCCGCCTCGCCGTCCTGGTGACCATCCCGGTCGCGGTGCACTGCCTGTACGCACTCGGCTTCTCCGACGCGAACCTCCGCGTGCTGGCACACTCGCTGCTCGGCTGCTTCTTCTACGGTGCCTTCGCCGCCAAGATGCTCGTGCTGCCCCGGCACGACGCCCCGCGCTGGGCCCTGCCCGTCCTCGGCGGTCTGGTGTTCACCGTGCTGACGGGCCTCGTCCTCACGTCCGCGGTGTGGTTCTTCACCACCAAGGGCCTGACCTTCTGATCCCCGGAGACCCCACCATGAGCCCCCGCTCCCCCCTCCTGACGACGGCCGCCCTCCTGAACCGCAGGACCGTCCTCGCCGGCACCTGCGCCGCCGGGTGCGCCGCCCTCGCCGGCTGCGCCACCTACTCGGCGTCGTCGAAGCCCGAGGCCGCCCCGCAGGCGGGCGGCACCGCAGCACCGCAGCCCGGCGGGGCGGCGGCCCCGCTCGTGAAGACGGCCGACGTGCCCGTCGGCGGCGGCGTGATCCTGGCCGCGCAGCAGGTCGTCGTGACCCAGCCGACCGCGGGCCGGTTCAAGGCGTTCTCGACGACGTGCACCCACCAGGGCTGCGAGGTGACGTCCGTCGCGGACGGCTCGATCATGTGCCCCTGTCACGGCAGCTACTTCTCCGTGACCGACGGTGCGCCGACCCAGGGACCTGCGAAGAAGCCGTTGCCCGAGAAGGACGTCACGGTGTCGGGCGACTCCGTCACCCTGGCCTGATCAGAGGCCCAGATCACGACGGTCACGGCTGACCGTGCCCCGTGCGCTCACTAGACTCCGCACAACCCCGCGTAGCGACGACGCACCACGGCGTGTGCGCTCGCCGGGGTGGGTGAGGAGTTGCGCGGATGACATCAGGCAGGGCACCGCAGGACGCCCCGACCGACCAGGTGGACGAGCGGGAGCTCAGCGAGAACGCCCCCGAGCCGCCGGAGCACCTGGTGCTCGCGGCCGAGTTCGAGGACGCCACCCGCGAGCAGTGGGCGGCGGCGGTCGACGGCGTCGTCCGCAAGTCGGGGCGGATCGGCGAGGATGCGCCGCGGGGCGCGGGCGTCGAGAAGCTCGCCTGGGACACCGCCGACGGCATCCGCGTCCAGCCGCTCTACACGGCCGACGACGTCGCGGACCTGCCCGCGACCGGCGTCCCCGGCGCGCTGCCCTTCGTGCGCGGCTCCCGCGCCGGTGGGCACGTGCCCGCCGGGTGGGACGTGCGCCAGCACCACGCCGCGCCCTCGGCGGCGGCGGTGCACGACGCGCTGCTGGCCGACCTCGAGAACGGCGTCTCCTCGGTGTGGCTCGCCGCCGGGACCGGCGGGGTGCCGGTCGCCGAGCTGGGGGCGGCGCTCGAGGGCGTCATGCTCGACCTCGCCCCGGTCGTGCTCGACGCGCGCGAGTCGGCCGAGGAGGCCGCCGAGGCCTTCCTGAACCTCGCGGAGGAGCGCGGTGTCGCGAAGGACGCCCTCCTCGGCACGCTCGGCCTCGACCCGATCGGCCTGCGCGCCCGGTCCGGCTCCGGTCCGGCGGTCGAGTCCGTGGTCCCGCTCGCCACCCGCGTCGCGCGGGAGTACCCGCAGGTGCGGGCCGTGGTCGTCGACGCCACCCCGGTCCAGGAGGCAGGCGGGTCCGAGGCGCAGGAGCTGGGCTTCTCGCTGGCCGCAGGCGTGGCCTACCTGCGCGCGCTGACCGAGGCCGGCCTCGCGGTCGCCGACGCCGCCCGCGTGCTCGAGTTCCGCTACTCGGCCACTGCCGAGCAGTTCCCGACCATCGCCAAGCTCCGGGCCGCCCGCCGGCTGTGGGGCCGGGTCCTCGAGGCGTCCGGCGCGGACGGCCCGGGCCAGGCCCAGCACGCCGTCGTCTCGCCGACGCTGTTCAGCAGGCGCGACCCGTGGGTGAACATGCTGCGCGGCACGGTCGCCGGGTTCGCCGCCGGGGTCGGCGGCGCCGACGCCGTGACGGTGCCGCCCTTCGACATCGCGATCGGGGAGGCGGAGCCCTTCTCCCGGCGCGTCGCGCGCAACACCCAGTCACTGCTGATCGAGGAGTCGCACCTGTCCCGGGTGATCGACCCGGGTGGTGGCTCCTGGTACGTCGAGCACCTCACGGACGACCTGGCCCGCGCCGGATGGGCCTTCTTCCAGGAGCTCGAGGCCGCGGGGGGCGCCGTCGCCGCCCTCGACTCCGGCCTGCTCGCCGGGAAGGTCGAGGAGGTCCGGGCGAAGCGGGAGAAGGGTGTCGCGACCCGGCGGACCCCGCTCACCGGCGTCAGCGAGTTCCCGGACCTCGACGAGAAGCCGGTCGAGCGCACCCCGCTGCCCGAGCCGGTGGTGCGCGGCGGCCTGCCGCTGTACCGGCCCGCGGCGGCCTACGAGGCGTACCGGGACCGGTCGGACGAGATCCTGGCCGAGACGGGGGCACGACCGGCCGTCTTCCTGGCCACCCTCGGCCCGCTGGCGGCGTACGCCACGCGCGCCGGGTTCGCGCGCAACCTGCTGCAGGCCGGCGGGCTCGCCGGGCCGGAGGCCGGCCCGACGGAGACGCCGGAGGAGGTCGCCGAGGCCTTCCGCAAGTCCGGCTCCACGGTGGCGGTCCTCTGCTCCACCGACGCCCTGTACGGCGAGCGGGCCGAGGCGACGGCCGCCGCGCTGCGCGAGGCCGGAGCCGCGCGCATCCTGCTCGCCGGCAAGCCCTCGTCTCCCGGGGGTTCCTACGACGGTGTCGACGGGTACCTGTTCGCCGGGTGCGACGCCCTGGCCGTCATCGACGACGTCTACACCGCGCTGGAGGTCGCGAAATGACTATCCCCGACTTCACGAAGGTGGACCTGGCCCCCGGTGCGGCGCCCACGGCCGACTGGGCCGGCGGTCCGGCGGGCTGGGAGGCCCCGGAGGGCATCGAGGTCAAGCCGTTCTACAGCGCGGCGGACACCGAGGGCCTGGACTTCCTGCGCACCTACCCGGGCATCACGCCGTACCTGCGCGGGCCGTACCCGACCATGTACGCGAGCCAGCCGTGGACGATCCGCCAGTACGCGGGCTTCTCCACGGCCACCGAGTCCAACGCCTTCTACCGCCGAAACCTCGCGGCCGGGCAGAAGGGGCTGTCGATCGCGTTCGACCTGGCCACGCACCGCGGCTACGACTCGGACCACCCGCGCGTGGGCGGCGACGTCGGCATGGCGGGCGTCGCGATCGACTCGATCTACGACATGCGGCAGCTGTTCGACGGCATCCCGCTGGACAAGATGTCGGTGTCCATGACGATGAACGGCGCGGTGCTCCCGGTGCTCGCGCTCTACATCGTCGCGGCGGAGGAGCAGGGGGTGAAGCCGGAGCAGCTCGCGGGGACCATCCAGAACGACATCCTCAAGGAGTTCATGGTCCGCAACACCTACATCTACCCGCCGCAGCCGAGCATGCGGATCATCTCGGACATCTTCGGCTACACGAGCCAGAAGATGCCGAAGTTCAACTCGATCTCGATCTCCGGGTACCACATCCAGGAGGCCGGGGCGACCAACGACCTCGAGCTCGCCTACACCCTGGCCGACGGCGTGGAGTACCTGCGGGCGGGCATCGACGCGGGTCTCGACGTGGACAAGTTCGCGCCGCGGCTGAGCTTCTTCTGGGCCATCGGCATGAACTTCTTCATGGAGGTCGCCAAGATGCGGGCCGCGCGCCTGCTCTGGTCGAAGCTCGTGAACCAGTTCTCGCCGAAGAACCCGAAGTCGCTGTCGCTGCGCACGCACTCGCAGACGTCGGGCTGGTCGCTGGCGGCGCAGGACGTCTACAACAACGTCGTCCGCACCTGCATCGAGGCGATGGCGGCCACGCAGGGCCACACCCAGTCGCTGCACACGAACTCGCTCGACGAGGCGCTGGCGCTGCCCACCGACTTCTCGGCACGCATCGCCCGCAACACCCAGCTGCTGCTGCAGCAGGAGTCCGGCACCACGAAGGTCATCGACCCGTGGGGCGGCTCGTACTACGTCGAGAAGCTCACCTACGACCTGGCCCGCCGGGCGTGGGGGCACATCGCCGAGGTCGAGAAGGCCGGCGGCATGGCCCGGGCGATCGACGCCGGCATCCCGAAGCTGCGTGTCGAGGAGGCCGCGGCCCGCACCCAGGCCCGCATCGACTCCGGCCGCCAGCCGGTGATCGGCGTGAACAAGTACGTGGTCGACTCCGACGAGGTCGTCGAGGTCCTCAAGGTCGACAACGCGCAGGTGCGCCGCGAGCAGATCGAGAAGCTCGAGCGGCTGCGCGCCGAGCGGGACTCCCGCGAGGTCGACGCGGCGCTGGAGAAGCTGACGAACTCGGCGTCGGCCATCGCCGAGGGCGCCGAGCGCGGCTTCGACCAGAACCTGCTGGCCCTGGCCGTCGACGCCGCCCGCGTGAAGGCCACGGTCGGCGAGATCTCCGACGCGCTGGAGAAGGTGTTCGGGCGGCACTCCGGCCAGATCAGGATCATCTCCGGCGTGTACTCCGAGGAGGCCGGGGCCAGCCCGGCGATCACCCGTGCCCGCGAGCTCGTCGCCGGGTTCGCCGAGGAGGAGGGCCGCCAGCCCCGCATCCTCGTCGCCAAGATGGGCCAGGACGGGCACGACCGCGGCCAGAAGGTGATCGCGACGGCGTTCGCCGACCTGGGCTTCGACGTCGACGTGGGCCCGCTGTTCCAGACCCCGGCCGAGGTGGCGCGGCAGGCCGCCGAGGCCGACGTCCACGTCGTCGGGGCCAGCTCCCTCGCCGCCGGGCACCTCACGCTGGTGCCCGAGCTGAAGGAGGAGCTGGCGAAGCTGGGCCGCGAGGACATCATGGTCGTCGTGGGCGGCGTGATCCCGCCGGCCGACGTGCCGCAGCTGATCGACATGGGCGCCGCGGCGGTGTTCCCGCCCGGCACCGTGATCGCGGAGTCGGCCGTCGAGCTGCTGGGCAAGCTGTCGGCGGCGCTGGGGCACGGGGAGCACGCGGAGGCCGGGTCGGAGCACGGCGACTGATGCCCCGCAAGCCGCCGGACGTCCCGACGCTCGCCAAGGGCGTGCTCGACGGCAACCGCACGGTCCTGGCCCGTGCGATCACGCTCGTCGAGTCGAACCGCGCCGACCACCGGCAGGCGGCCCAGCAGCTGCTCCTGGAGCTGCAGCCGCACGCCGGTGGCGCGACCCGGGTCGGGATCTCCGGCGTGCCCGGGGTCGGGAAGTCGACCTTCATCGAGGCGCTCGGCACCCGGCTGACGGGGGAGGGGCACAAGGTCGCGGTCCTGGCCGTCGACCCGTCGTCCACCCGGACGAAGGGGTCGATCCTGGGCGACAAGACCCGGATGGCCGCCCTCGCCGTCGACGACAACGCGTTCATCCGGCCCTCGCCGAGCGCCGGCACGCTCGGCGGGGTCGCCCGGCGCACCCGCGAGACGATGGTGCTGATGGAGGCCGCCGGCTACGACGTCGTGCTGGTCGAGACGGTCGGCGTGGGCCAGTCCGAGGTCACCGTGGCCGGGATGGTCGACACCTTCCTGTTCCTCACCATCGCCCGCACCGGCGACCAGCTGCAGGGGATCAAGAAGGGGATCCTGGAGCTGGCCGACGTCGTCGCCGTGAACAAGGCCGACGGGCCGCACGAGCGGGAGGCGAAGGCCGCGGCCCGCGACCTCGCCGGTGCCCTGCACATGATGGCTCCGTCGAGCGAGCACTGGCGGCCCAAGGTGCTCTCCTGCAGCGCGCAGACCGGGAAGGGCCTCGACAAGGTGTGGGGCACGGTCCTCGAGCACCGCGCCGCGCTGGAGAAGGCCGGTGCGCTCGCGTCGCGCCGCGCCGACCAGCAGGTCGAGTGGATGTGGGCGATGGTCCGCGACCAGTTGATGGACCGGCTGACCGGCGATCCCGGGGTGAAGGAGCGGCTGCCCGCGCTGACCGACGAGGTCCGTACCGGGGAGCTGACGCCGACGCTCGCGGCGCAGGAGATCCTCGACCTGCTGGGCTGACGGCCGCGCGGCCGGGCCGAGGTCCTCGGGGTCCGTGGCGTCATCGGGGTCGCCGGAGTCGCCCCGGACGCGCCGGGACCCGGACGAGACAGGCGGCGCAGGTCGGCGCATGCTGGGGGCGTGACGGACCTGGCGGGGCGAGCCCGGGAGCGCGCGCAGGCGCATCCCGGCGACGCCCCGCGTCCGGACGGGACCGCGGCCGAGGCGGGCTCGTCCCCCGACGCGGACACCCGGCCCACCCGGTCGGACGCTCCCACCCCGTCCGACGCCCCCACCCCGTCCGACGCCCCGACCGTCCGGCTCACCTCCGCCGGGGAGCCGCGGCCCTACGGCCGGCACGGCACGTGGCTGCTGGTCAAGCGGACCGTTGTGCGGGCCTGGGACGACAACATCTTCAGCGAGTCCGCGGCGGCCGCCTTCTGGCAGACGCTGTCGCTGCCGCCGCTGCTCCTGGGGCTGCTGGGCAGCCTCGGTTACATCGGCGGCTGGTTCGGCCCCGACACCATCGGCCTCGCGGAGCAGCAGATCCTGCGCGGCGCGTCCACGGTCTTCAGCCGCAACGTCGTCGAGGAGATCATCGCGCCGACGGTCTCGACGCTGCTCACCACCGGCCGCAGCGAGCTGGTGTCGCTGGGCTTCGTGATCTCGCTGTGGTCCGGGTCGTCGGCCATGTCGTCGTTCGTCGACGCGATCACCCGGGCGCACGACCAGTACGGTGTCCGCAACCCCGTCTGGCAGCGGATCCTGGCACTGCTCATGTACCTCGTCGCGCTGACCGGCGGGATCATCTCCCTGCCGCTGCTGGCCCTCGGACCGGACCGGGTGCCGAAGCTGCTCCCGGCGTCGTGGCAGGACCCGGCGGTCACGTTGATCGGCTGGCTGTACTACCCGGTGCTCGGGTTCGTGCTGGTCTTCGCGCTGACCACGCTCTACAAGCTCGCGCTCCCGGCCAAACCGCCGTGGCACCGCGGACTTCCGGGCGCGCTGCTCGCGGCCGTGGTGTTCCTGGCCGGGGTCACCGGGCTGCGGGTCTACATCAGCTGGCTCACCACCACCGGCTACACCTACGGCGCCCTCGCCGCGCCCATCGCCTTCCTGCTCGCCGCGTTCTTCATCGGGTTCGCCATCGTGCTGGGCGCCCACTTCAACGCCGCGGTGCAGCACTACTGGCCGAAGCGCCTCAAGGACCGCCGCAACGTGGTGCCCCAGCCACCACTCCCGTAACGCTCCCGAGATCGGCTCCGAACGCCCGCGGTCGACGACGACCACGGAGGTGTCCGCGTGCTGACCCCGGGCGAGACGAAGGACCTGATGCGGCGCTTCGAGGCCGCCATGAACGAGCGCCGGCTCGACGACCTCGACGCGATCGTCGCGCCGGACGTCGTGCGGCACTGCGAGGCGACGCCCGGAGTCGTCGTCACGAACCTGGAGCAGTTCAAGGACTTCCTGCGGTTCGACACCACGGTCTTCCCGGACAACAAGCAGACCTTCGAGCACATCGTCGTCGACGGGGACATGGTCGGGCTCTGGGCGACGTACGAGGGGACACAGGAAGGCGACTTCGGCCCGTTCCCGGCGACGGGGAAGTACGCGAAGTTCAGCTTCGGATCCGTGTTCCGGCTGTCCGGTGGCCGGATCGCGGAGTGGTGGATCACCTGGGACAACACGGCGGTCCTCCGGCAGCTCGGGCATCTACCGGGCTGACAGGGGGCCGCGTCGGCGGCAGGATTCCCGCCATGACCTCACCGGGGGCGTGGCTGCGCCGTCACGATCCCGGGCTGTCCGCGGTCCGGCGGGCCGCGCGCGTCACGATCGTCGCCTGCCTGGGCTTCTACGTGTGCCGGTACGTCCTCGGCGAGCCGGAGATGGCGGCGTACGCACTGTTCGGGGCGGTCGCGCTCGGCGCGCTCTCGCAGATCCCGGGCCCGCCGGCCCGGCGGGCGCGCACGCTCCTGGCGATGCTGCCCGTCGGCGCCGTGCTGATCACGCTCGGGACGCTGCTGTCCTTCGACCTCGTGGCCGCGACGGCCGGGATGTTCGTCCTCGGGTTCGCGGTCAGCTTCGTCGGTGTGGGCGGTCCGCGGCTGGTGGGGCTCGCCGCCGGCGCCCAGCTGCTCTACATCCTCCCGTGCTTCCCGCCGTTCGACCCGGGATCGCTGGGGTGGCGCATCGCCGGCTTCGCGATCGCCGTCGTGCTGCTGACGGCCGCCGAGCTGGTGCTGTGGCCCGACCGGAGCCCGCCGCCCTACACCGGCCGGCTGGCCGCGGCCGTCGACGGGCTGGCCGGATGCCTCGACGCGGTGGCCGACGCCTGGTCCGGCCGGGGCCCGAACCGGCTCGAGGCCCTGCTACCGGAGGCGGTCGACGCCGCCGATGCCCTCCGACCCTCGCGGCTCCCACCGGGCCAGGCGCCGGCCTCGGCGAGCCGCCGCGACCACGCCCTGGCCACGGCCGCCGGGACGGCGCGGCTGCTGCTCGGGCGCACCGCCGACCTCGCCCTGGCCGACGACCGCGAGGCCGCGGACCTGCCCGCCGCGGCGGCCCTGCTGCGCGTGGTGTCCGGCTGCGCCGCGGCCGCCGCCGCGTGGCTGCGCGGGGAGGGCGAGCTCCCCGACACCGACCGCGTCGCCGAGGCGCTGCGCGAGTTCCGGGCGGCCCGCGAGGCGGTCCCGCCCGACGGCCTCCCGCCGGAACGGCTGCGGCTCGGGTCGATGGCGCTGCAGCTGGGGGAGTGGACGAAGACGCTGGTCACCGCGCTACGGGTGGCCGCGGGCGCGCCGATCCCGCCCGACCCGACGCCGGCCTCGGCCCGGCCCGGCGTGTTCTGGTTCGCCCACGAGCCGGGGTGGGCCCTGCTCTGGCACCGGGTGCGCGAGCACCTGACCCCGCGGTCCGTCTACTTCCAGGGCGCCCTGCGGCTTGCCGTGGCCCTCGCCGTCGCCCGACTGCTGGCCGGGGTCTTCGACCTCTCGCACGGGTTCTGGGTGCTGCTCACCATCCTCACCGTGCTCCGGACGACCGCGGCCGAGACCCGCGCCCTGCTGCGGCCGGCGCTGATCGGCACCACGATCGGCGCGCTCGTCGCGGCCGGTCTGCTGGTGCTCGGCGTGCCGTCGACGACGTACGCGGTCCTGCTGCCCGTCGTCATGCTCGTCGGCTTCGCGGCCGGTCCGCTGCTCGGCCCCGGCTGGGCGCAGGCGCTGTTCACGCTCGTCATCTCGATGGTGTTCGCGCAGGTCAGCCCGGCGGACTGGCATCTCGCCGAGGCCCGGCTGCTCGACGTCGCCGTGGGCGCCGCGATCGGCGTGGTGATCGGCCTGATCGCCTGGCCCCGGGGCGGGACCGGCGAGCTGCACCGCGCCGCGGCCGAGTTCCTCGCCGACTCCGCCGGCGTGGTCCGCGAGACGGTCCGGGTGGTCGCCGAGGGCGCCCGCCCCGCCGACGCCCTGCCCCGCTCCCGTCGCACCGGCCGGCTCGCCGAGGCCTCCTACGCGCTGTACCAGAGCGAACGGCACCCACGGCCGGGCGCGGTCGACTGGCAGGCGACCCTCGTGGCCGGGCACCACGCCGTGCGCGGTGCCGAGGCGCTGCTCCGCGAGTGCCCGACCGGCCGCCTGCTGACCTGCGTCGGCCCGCTCGACCTCGCCGCGGCCGACGTCGCCGCCCGCTTCGAGCACGTCGCCCTCGGCCTCGCCCGCCGCGACCGCACGGCCCTGTCGGCGCCGACCCTCCCGGAGCCCGACCTCGACTGGCCCACCGACCTCGGCGTGGACCTCTTCCACCTCGCCGACCTGCGGGTCTGGCTCGACGGCCTGCGCGACGACCTCTCCCGGGTCATGACGGCCCCGGCCGCCGAGCCCGTGTCCCCCGGCGCCGGCGTCCGCGTGCGGCTGGCCCGGATCGCGGACGGGGCGCCGGGCTGAGGCCCGCCGGCTCGACCTCGCTCAGCCCCGGAACGCGGCGACGGCCGTGCCGAGCGCGCCCTGCAGCAGTGCCGCTTCGGAGGGCAGCGTGAGCCAGGTGAAGCCGAGCTCGCGGAAGATCGGGGCCCAGGCCGGGGCGCCGCAGTAGACCCCCACCGGCATGCCCGCCTCCCGGCACCGCGCGGTGACGGACCGGAGGAGGTCGCGGTACTCGTCGTCGTCGACCGGCGGGATCGCGGCCCGCCCCGAGCTCAGCGAGAGGTCCGACGGCCCGACGAAGATCGCGTCGACCCCCTCGACCTGCAGGATCGCCGGGAGGTCCTCCACCGCCGCCATGGTCTCGACCATGATCACGCAACGGCCCCGGGCGAGGACGTCCGCGCCGGTCCAGCCCACCCGCGTCGGACCGAAGCTGCGCACCCCGGCCGGCGGGTAGGCGCAGGCGGACGCCGCGGCCGCGGCCTCCGCGGCGGAGTCGACGAGCGGGACGATCACGCCGTCGGCCCCGCGGTCCAGGGCCCGCGCGATCGCATGCGGCGCGTTGTGCGGCACCCGGACCAGGGTGGGCACGCCGCGGAGCGCCTGGAGCGAGGCGAGCAGGAAGTCGTCGTCGAGGAGGCCGTGCTGGGCGTCGAGGCAGACCAGGTCCACGCCCGAGGAGCCGACGATCTCGGCCGTGGTGGGGGAGGGCAGCTGGCACCAGCCGGCGACGGCGCCGTCGAAGGAGAGGCTCATGACCCCTGACCCTGCCCGCTCGGCGCGCCTCGCGGGAAGCGGGGCGCGGCCACCGTACGGTCACGCGGTGCTCGGGGTCAGTCACGCCACGTCCGGAGCGGCCCTCGGGCTCGCGGTCGCGGGGCTCGCCCCGCAGGTCGTCGGCACGTCCCCGACCGCGGGCACGATCCTGACCTTCGCCGGGGTCACGGCCGGGGCGGCCCTCCTGCCCGATCTCGACCACCCGTCGTCGACGGCGAGCCGCCGGTTCTCCTGGGCCTCCTGGCTCGCCGCGCACGCCGTCCGGCCGCTGTCGGCGCTGGTCTTCCGGCTCACCCGCGGCCCGCGGGACACCGGGCGCGGCACGCACCGCGGGCTGACCCACACGCTCGCGGGGGCGCTGTTCCTCGCCGCGGCCGTCGGGGTGGCGAGCGCGCGCTGGGGCACCCCGGTCACCGCGGGCGTGCTGTTCGTCTGCCTCGCGCTGGCGATCAAGGGGCTCGACGGCCTGGTGCCCGGCCCGCCCTCGCTGGTCATCGCCGCCGGGCTGACCTGGCTGGCCGAGGAACGGCTCCCCGGTGGCACGGCCGGTACCGCGGGCTGGCTCGGCCTCGCGGTCGGGCTCGGGATGCTGGTGCACTCGCTGGGCGACGCCGTCACCGAGTCCGGCGCCCCGTTGCTGTGGCCCCTGCCGATCGGCGGCCGGAACTGGTACCCGATCGGCAGCCCGCGGCCGCTGCGGTTCCGGGCGGGCGGGCGCGTGGAGGCCCTGCTGGTGGCGCCGCTGCTCACCCTCGGCACCCTGGCACTGGCGGTCTACGTGGTGCCCGGGGCGCTCGACGTCGTGCTGGCCCTGCGCGCCCGCCTCCTCGCGGGCGGATGATGGTCGACGTGAGCGACTGGAGCCTGCCCGCCCGGCCCGTGATCGGGATCCTGCACCCCGGGGCCATGGGTGCCGCCCTCGGCTCGGCGCTGAAGGCCAGGGCCGGCGCCGTGATCTGGGCCGATGCGGGCCGTTCCCGGGCGACGTCGAAGCGCGCGGAGCTGGCCGACCTGATCGCCGTGCCGGACGTCGGGGAGCTGGCCCGCCGCGCCCACGTCGTGATCTCGATCTGCCCGCCCGGTGCGGCGCGCGAGGTGGCCGAGCAGGTGGCCGAGGCCGTCGCCGGGCAGGACCGCACGCCGCTGTACGTCGACGCGAACGCCGTCTCGCCGGCCACGGTCACGGGGATCGGCGGCCTGTTCCCCGACGGGTCCGTGGTCGACGGGGCCGTGATCGGGCCGCCGGCGTGGGAGGCGGGCACCACGGTGCTGTGGCTCTCGGGGCCGCACGCGACGACGGTCGAGGCGCTGTTCGCCGGGACCCCCTTCGCGGCCCGCACCCTCGGGGCCGAGCTGGGCACCGCGAGCGCGCTCAAGGCCTGCTTCGCCCTGCAGAGCAAGGCGTTGCCCGCGATCTGGCTGGCGCTCGACGAGGCCGCCCGCACCCTCGGCGTCGACGGCCCGCTGCGCGCGGAGCTGGCCCGGACCGGCGTCGACTACCCGACCGAGCTGGCCGCGGTGTCGGCGCGTGCGAAGGAGAAGGGCTGGCGGTGGGTCGCGGAGATGGAGGAGGCCGCCGACGCCCTGGCCGCGGCCGGGGTGCCCGAGGGCTTCTCCCGCGCCGCGGCCGAGATGTACCGGCGCGCCTGAACTCCCGGCTCGGGCGTCCAGAGCTCCCGAGTCGCGGGTTCGTAGCTCCCGACTCGCGGGTTTCGTAGCCCCGGACTCGCGGGGCGGGTCAGGTCGAGGGGCCGAAGCGCTCCACCCGGATCCGGTCCGTGCCCACCCCGAGCCCTGTGAGCAGGTCGGTGGCCGTGTCGCAGAAGGGCGGCGTGCCGCAGACGAAGACCGTCTGGTCCGGCTGCAGCAGGGGCTCGAGATCCGCGGCGGTGAGCCGGCCCGGCGCCCGCGCGTACCCCGGCGGCACCTGACGGGTGTAGATGATCGTGGTCTCCGGCCCCGGCAGCTCGTCGGCGTAGTAGAGGTCGGCCGGGCGTCGCGCCGAGACGATCAGCCGGAACAGCCCCGACCCTGCGATCCGGGCGGACCGCAGCATCGCCATCAGCGGCACCACGCCGGACCCGCCGGCCACGCCGAGCGCCGGGGTGGCTCCGGGCCAGGCGAACCACCCGCCGATCGGCCCCCGGACCTCGAGCTGGTCCCCGGGCTCGACGACCTCGTGCAGGAACTCCGACACCTCGCCACCGGGCAGCAGCTCGACGGTCAGGTCGATCTCGTCCGTGCCGGGCACCGACGCCACGGAGTAGTCCCGCTGCGCCGTGTAGCCGTCCTCGGCGGTCAGCCGCACCACGAAGTACTGACCGGCGATGTGCCCGGACGCCTCCGGGAGCTTGAGGCGGAAGGTCTTCGCCGTGGGCGTCTCCCGCCGGACGTCGACGACCGTCGCCGTCTGCCAGACCGCCATCAGTCCCCCTGGTAGCGCTGCTCGAGCCAGGGGTCGCCCCGGTCGTGGTACCCGTTGCGCTCCCAGAAGCCCTGGTCGTCCTCGGCCATGACCCGCAGGCCGGAGGCCCACTTCGCGCTCTTCCAGAAGTACAGGTGCGGCACGAGCAGCCGCGCCGGGCCGCCGTGCTCGACGGTCAGGGGCCGCCCGTCCGCCTGCCACACGACCCACGCTTTGCCGCCGGTCACGTCGGCCAGCGGCAGGTTCGTGGTGTAGCCGGTGTGCGCCGTGGCCATGACGAACCTCGCCTCCGGCTGCACGCCCACGGCGTCGAGCAGGGTGTCGACCGAGACGCCGTCGAACGTCATCCCCAGCTTCGACCACGTCGTGACGCAGTGGATGTCGCCGGAGTAGCGCGACCCGGGCAGGGCGTGGATCTCGTCCCAGGTCCAGCTGCGCGGGCGGTCGACGAGCCCCTCGATCGTGAAGGTCCAGCGGTCGGTGCCGATCCGCGGCGTGGCCTCGGCGTTGAGCACGGGCCAGTCGTCCTTCGCGTCGTACTGGCCCGGGGGCAGCCGGGGGTCCCGCGTCGCCCGACCGCGTCCGGTGAATCCTCGCGTGATCGCCATGCCCGTCCCTTCGCCCGTCCGGCCTCCTACGCGGGACACAGCATGGCGGACCCGGCCGACATTCCCGCGCCCGGAGCGGTGCGAGGTCGGTCGGGACTCACAGCCGGTTCAGGCCGGGCTCCCGGTCGGGGATCACGAACGACCCGGCGGTGCGGATCGGGAGGCCGGGCGTGGTCACGGCGTCGAGCACCCGGACGTCCGCCGTGACCTGCCCCGGCTCGTACCGGGCCCGGACGTACCCGCGCCGGTTGCTGCGGAACCGCAGGTGCGGGTTGGTGTGCAGGTCGGGGTGGTCGGTGGCGGCATCGCCGTCGCCCTCGGAGGTGATCGAGCTGGACACGAGCTCGGTGCCGACGACTCGTGCGTCCGGGTCGCGGTAGTCCAGCTTCAGCTCGTTGGCCCAGTGCGTGTGCACGTCGCCGCTGAGGACGACGGCGTTGCGCACCCCGGCGTCGACCCAGCTGCGGGTGACGCGGTCGCGGGAGGCGGCGTAGCCGTCCCAGCCGTCCATCGAGAACCTCTCCGGCGGCCCCGGGTCGGTGTCGTGCTGCGCGAAGAACACCTGCTGGCCGAGCACGTCCCAGCGCGCCCGGGACCGGCGGAAACCGTCGGCGAGCCAGCGCTCCTGGGCGGCGCCCGGCAGCGAACGGGCGGGATCGAGCCGCGCCGCGCAGCCGACGCGCTGCCCGTCGCCGCACGCCTGGTCGTCGCGGTACTGGCGGGTGTCGAGCATGTGGAAGGTGGCGAGGCCGCCCCACTGCACCCGGCGGTAGAGCTGCATGTCGTAGCCCCGCGGCACCGACGTGCGGCGCAGCGGCATGTTCTCGTAGTAGGCCCGGAAGGCGGCGGCCCGGCGGGCGAGGAAGGCCCCCCGGGGCTGGCCGTCCTCGGGCACGTCGCCGGCCCAGTTGTCGTCGACCTCGTGGTCGTCCCACACCACCAGCCAGGGCGCGACGGCATGGGCCGCCTGCAGGTCCGGGTCGCTCTTGTACTGCGCGTACCGCTGCCGGTACCCGGCCAGGTCGGTCGTCTCGGCCCCGGCGACGGGCCGCACGGACCTCTCCGGGGTCGGGTACTCGTACTGGTAGTCGCCGAGGTGCAGGACGAGGTCCGGTTCGTCCTCGGCGAGCCGCCGGTAGGCCGTGAACCACCCGACGGGGTAGTTCGCGCAGGATGCGAAGCAGGTGGTGAGGGCCGGGCCGAGGGTCCCGGCCGAGGGAGCGGTACGCGTCCGGCCCGCGGGTGAGAGCGCGCCGTTCGCGCGGAACCGATAGTGGTACTCGCGTCCCGGCGCCAGGCCGGTCGTCTCCACGTGCACGGTGTGCGCGGCCTCCGGTGCGGCGTCGACCGTGCCCCGCTGCTCGACCTGGATGAAGCGCTCGTCCCGGGCGACCTCCCACTCGACCGGCACCACACGGCCGGGCATGCCGCCCAGGCCGTCGGCCGCCAGGGGGTCCGGGGCCAGCCGCGTCCACAGCACCACGCCGTCGGACGTGGGATCGCCGGACGCGACACCGAGTGTGAAGGGTTCGCGCGCCCCGGTGACGCCCCGGATGCCGGTCGCGAGCACCACGGTGGCGGCGGAGGCTCCGAGCAGGAACACGCGGCGGCCGAACGGTGGGATCGTCACGCCCCCCGTGCGACGCGGCGGAGACGACCGGCTGCCCTCTCCGTGGATGGCGCCCACCCCACCTCCCGGTGAACAGCGGTGCTCAGCCGGCGGCGAGCCCCGGCAGCCTGCGGTCCAGGGCGAGTGCCCCGAACCCGAGGCCGACGAACAACAGGGCGACGACCAGGCAGTTGATCGCGACCCGGGCGTAGCCGTGCGCGACGACGTCGAGGAACGGGTACGGGTACCAGTCGATCACCGCCCCGCGGACGAGCGTGAACGCCAGCCACGCGAGCGGGTAGACCGCCGAGAGCAGGACGACGTTCCGGTCCACCAGCCCGCGCGGCCCGAACAGCAGCCACCCGAGGACCGCGAGCAACGGCGTGATCATGTGGCAGAGCACGTCGGCGACCTCGTGCAGGCCCTGTGGGTTCGCGGTCTGGGCGAGCACCAGGTTGTAGACGATGCCGGTGACCGCGATGGCCACCACGGCGTCGAGCAGCAGGACCCGCATCGCCCGGGAGTCCCGCTCGGGGTCGGCCGCCAGCCGCACGTGGACGATCCCGACCAGCAGGTTGCTGAGGATCGTGAAGAAGGCGAACACGTTGGCCACCCGCGCCCCGGTGCTGGTGAAGATCGAGTACGGGCCTGAGTGCACCGCCGTCGCCACCACCTGCAGCACGACTCCGAGCAGGGCGAACGCCGCCACGAGCCCGAACCACGGCCGGGCGAGCGGGAGGTAGCGGGGCACCGGGGGACTGTAGCCGCGGAACCTCGCTCCCGGGGACGAACCGCAGAGAGCGATCGTCATGCCGGTGGAACGCCGCCGTCACGACTGCGTAACACACTGCCGAAAGCGTGCGAGGCGCCGACCCTCACCACCGCGATCAGGGAGCCCTATGACGCCCGCCGACGACCTCGACATCGGCTTCACCGGTGCCCGCTTCGGCGGCGCGCCACGGAAGCGGCGGCGCAGAAAGGCGGAGGAGTCGGCGGAGGGTGCCCGCGTCCGGCCCGAGCGCCGGACCGCCGACGAGGTGGCCACCGCGGAGATCCCGGTCGTGTCCGAGCGGGTGCCGCTGCCCCCGGACCTCCCGGTCGAGGACGTCGACGACGAGGTCGTCCACGACATGCGCCGCCGCTCGCTCGCGGTGCGGCCGTACTTCTACACCAAGGGCCGCACCCGGTCCCGCTACGAGCTGGCCCTCGAGACGCTGGTGTCGACCCCGCCCGCGGCCCTGGGCCGCCCCGAGCTCGCCGAGCATCTCGCCGTCCTGGAACTGTGCCGGGAGCCGCGGTCCGTCGCCGAGGTCGGGGCGATCACGAGGATGCCGCTCGGCGTGGCGCGGGTCGTGGTCGGCGACCTCGCGGTGACGGGCGGGCTCGAGGTGCACCGGACCGTCACGGCCGAGGGCCCGGACCTGGCCCTGATGGAACGGGTGCTCAGCGGACTGCGCCGGCTCTGACCACCCGTCCCGCACCGGCCGCGGGGGCGGGCCCGGCCTGCCCGATCGGCCGGTCCCGGCGGGCATGCGGGGCCGCGGTGTGGCACAACTCCTCCATGAGCGACTTCCTGGCCCCGCCCGTCCCGGTCGTCCCGGCGCCGTTCCACACGCCGGAGCGGGAGAAGCTGCAGGAGCAGGCGCGCGTCTTCGCCGCCGAGCGCGTCCAGCCCGTCGCGGACGAGCTGGACAAGGTCAAGGGCGAGATCCCGCCCTCGCTGCTCGACGAGATGGCCGAGCTGGGCTACTTCGGCATCACCGTGCCGCGCGAGCACGGCGGCCTCGGGCTGGGCGCCTTCGAGTACTGCATGATCGCCGAGGAGCTGGCGCGGGGCTGGATGAGCGTGGGCAGCATCATCGCCCGCGCCCAGGGCGCGGGCACCGGGGTGGCCGACGAGGCGCGCAGGACGGAGCTGTTGCGCCGCAGCGCCGCCGGCACCTGGATCGGGGCCATCGCGTTGTCCGAGCCCGACGCCGGGTCGGACCTCGCCGCCGTCGCCACCCGGGCCGAGCGCGACGGCGACGAGTTCGTGGTCACCGGGCGCAAGCGCTGGACCGGCAACGCCAAGGCCGCCGACTTCATCCAGGTGCTGGTGCGGACGGAGGACCCGCGGCCGGGGGAGCGGCGTTCCGCGGGTCTGGCGACCCTCGTCGTCGAGAAGGAGCGGGACTCCTTCCCCGAGGGGCTGACCGGCCGACCCATCGACAAGATCGGCTACCACGGGTTCGTCACCTGGGACCTGGAGTTCGACGGCCTGCGGGTCCCGGCCGGCAACCAGCTGGCGTCCGGCGACCAGGGTTTCGCGGATACGCAGCAGTGGCTGAACATCGCGCGCGTGCACACCGCGGCGCGGGCGGTCGGGCTGGCGCGGGCGGCCGTCGAGGACTGCGTCGTGTACCTGCAGGAGCGCGAGCAGTTCGAGCACCCGATCGGCGACTTCCAGGCCGTGCGCTTCACGCTCGCCACCATGGCGGCGCGCGTGGAGCAGGCGCGCTCCTTCTACCAGCATGTGGCGCACCGCCTGGACCAGGGCGAACCGTGCGAGCGCGAGGCCGCGATGGTCAAGCTGCTGGCCACCGAGATGGCCGCGGAGGTGACCGGGGACGGCATCCAGCTGCACGGCGGCAACGGCTACACCACCGAGCACCGGGTCGAGCGCTACTGGCGGGACGCCCGGCTCACCACGATCTTCGAGGGCACCAGCGAGATCCAGCAGAAGATCATCGCGGACCGGCTGCTCCCGCGGAGCCCGCTCGGCTGACGGCCCAGGCAGGGAACCCGAGCGTCCGGCACCGCCGCAACCGGTGGTGGCAGCGGCGGGGGCGGCGCCACACTGCGGGTGATTCGCGGGGGCAACGCGACGATCTACGTCACCGAGCCCCTGGTGGGGGTCGGCGCGGCGCCCTGGGCTTCGATGATCGGGTGCCGAAGACTGTGTCGGACCGACGGTTCCGGCTGTTGTGGACCTCCTACTCCCTCAGCGCGTACGGGTCGGGGCTGGGGTTCGGGGCGCTGCCGCTGCTCGCGGTGCTGGTCGTGGGCGCCGGCCCGGCCGAGGTCGCCGCGCTCTCCGCGGTGGGCCCCGCGGTGGGCGCGCTGCTCGCGGTGCCGCTCGCGCCGTGGATCGAGCGCCGGCGCAAGCGGCCGGTCATGATCGTCATGGACCTGACCCGGTTCGCAGCGATGGTCAGCGTGCCGGTGGCGGCGGCCGTGGGCGTGCTCGGCATCGCGCAGCTGATGGTCGTGTCCGCCGTGGTGGCCGCGGCCAAGATCGCCTTCACCGCGGCCACCGGTGCGTACCTGAAAGCGCTGCTGCCGAGGGAGGAGCTGCTGCGGGCGAACTCCCGCCTCGAGTCGACGACCTGGAGCGCGCTCGTCGTCGGGCCGCCGCTCGGCGGCGCGGCCATCGGGCTGTTCGGGCCGGTGACCACCGTGGTCGTCGACGCGGTCAGCTACCTGGCGTCGGCGCTCGGGCTCACCGCGATCGGGGGCGGGGAGACGCGGGCCGGCCGGCCCCGGGTCCGGGCGGCCGAGCTGCTCGACGGCTGGCGCCACCTGCTCACCCACCCCGGCCTGCGCGGGCTCTACCTCAACACGCTGCTGGTCAACGGGCTGGTCATGGCCACCGAGCCACTGCTGGTCGTGCTCCTGCTCCGGGACCTCGGGTTCGCGCCGTGGCAGTACGGGCTCGCGTTCGCCGCGCCGTGCCTCGGGGGGCTCGTCGGCTCGCGGGCGGCCCGCCGCGTGGTCACCCGCTTCGGCCGGCGGCGCGTGCTCCGGACCGTGGGCGCGCTGCGCGCGGTGTGGCTGGTCGGCCTGGCGTTCGTCCCCACCGGGGCGGCCGGGCTGGCGACGGTGATCGCCGTGGAGTTCGCGATGATCGTCGCGATGAGCCTGTACAACCCGGTGCTCGCCACGTACCGGCTCGAACGGACCCCCGACGACCGCGTGGCCCGCACGCTCTCGGCCTGGTCGATCGGCACGGGCACCTCGATCGCCCTGCTCACCGCCCTGGCCGGGCTGCTCGCCGAGGCCGTGGGCACCCGCACGGCGATCGGCGTCGCCGGTGTGCTGGTCCTGGCCGCGCCCGTGCTCCTGCCGAGCGCACGAGCCCTGTCCGAGGACGGTCGGGAAGGGGACCTCGGCGCTGCCCGACCATGATCGAACAGCGCTGCTGTCCCGCTCCGGTCGGGAGCGAGCGGCAGCTAGTGCGGTCACCGCACTAGTCGCCGAAGCCCGTGATCCAGACGACGGCCTCGCCGGCCTCGTCCGACGCGGCGAGGTCGACCTCCGCGGTGATCGCCCAGTCGTGGTCGCCCTCGGGGTCGTCGATCACCTGGCGGACGAGCCAGCGCTCGGGCTCCTCGACGATGTCGATCATCTTCGGGCCGCGGGCGTTCGGGCCGATGCCGATGCCGCCGAAGCCGTGCAGGTCGAAGAAGGGCTGGAACGCCTCGCGCCAGCGCTCCGCCGTCCAGCCGGACTCCTTGTCCAGCTCGCCGAGCAGGTCCCAGCGGTTGAGCGAGGCGAGCTCGACCCGGCGGAACAGCGCGTTTCGGACCAGCACCCGGAAGGCGCGGGCGTTGCGGGTGACCCCGGCCGGACCCTGGTCGAGCGACGGGGGAGCGGACTCGTCCTCGACCCCGCCGCCGGCGGCGAGCTTCTCCCACTCGTCGAGCAGGCTGGAGTCGACCTGACGGACCAGCTCGCCGAGCCACTCGATGAGGTCGGTCAGCTCGTCGGTCCGCGCGTGCTCCGGGACGGTCTGCCGCAAGGCCCGGTAGCAGTCCGCGAGGTAGCGCAGCACCAGCCCCTCGGAGCGGGCGAGCTGGTAGAAGGCCACGTACTCGTGGAAGGTCATCGCCCGCTCGGACATGTCCCGGACCACGGACTTGGGCGAGAGCCGGGCGTCCTCGACCCACGGCGCGCCGCGCCGGTAGGTCTCCAGCGCGCCGACCAGCAGCTCCTCGAGCGGCTTCGGGTACGAGACGTCCTCGAGCAGCGTCATCCGCTCCTCGTACTCGATGCCCTCCGCCTTCATCGAGGCGACGGCCTCGCCCTTGGCCTTGTTCTCCTGCGCGTAGAGCACGGGGCGCGGGTCGTCGAGCGTCGCCTCCACGACCGAGACGACGTCGTGCGCGTACGACGGCGTCTCCCGGTCGAGCAGATCGAAGGCGGCCAGGGCGAACGGCGACAGCGGCTGGTTCAGCGCGAAGTCCAGCTGGAGGTCGCCGACCAACCGGACCGTGCGGCCCTCGGCGTCGGGCTCGTCGAGCTTCTCCACCACGCCGGCGGCGAGCAGCGCCCGGTAGATCGCGATGGCGCGCAGGATGTGCTTGCGCTGCCGCGGGCGCGGCTCGTGGTTGTCCTCGAGCAGGTGCCGCATCGCGGCGAACGCGTCCCCGGGGCGGGAGATCACGTTCAGCAGCATCGCGTGCGACACGTGGAAGTGGCTGGTCAACGCCTCGGGCTGGGCGGTCTGCAGCTTCTCGTAGGAGGTCTGCGACCAGCCGACGAAGCCCTCCGGCGGCTGCTTGCGCACCACCCGGCGGCGCTTCTTCGGGTCGTCGCCGGCCTTCTGCAGGGCCTTGTGGTTCTCGATCTCGTGCTCGGGCGCCTCGGCGACGACCGTGCCGACGGTGTCGTAGCCCGCCCGGCCGGCCCGCCCCGCGATCTGGTGGAACTCGCGTGCCTTGAGGGGTCGGGTGCGCCGGCCGTCGTACTTCGACAGCCCGGTGAACAGCACCGTCCTGATCGGCACGTTGATGCCGACGCCGAGGGTGTCCGTGCCGCAGATGACCTTGAGCAGGCCGGCCTGGGCGAGGGTCTCCACGAGCCGCCGGTAGCGGGGGAGCATGCCGGCGTGGTGCACGCCGATGCCGTGCCGCACCAGCCGGGACAGGGTCTTGCCGAAGCCGGCGGTGAAGCGGAAGTCGCCGATCAGCTCGGCGATCGCCGCCTTCTCCTCCTTCGAGGTGACGTTGACGCTCATCAGCGCCTGTGCCCGCTCGACGGCCGACTGCTGGGTGAAGTGCACGACGTAGACCGGTGCCTCGTGCGTCTCGAGCAGCTCGGTGATCGTCTCGTGCAGCGGGGTGAGGACGTACCGGTAGTGCAGTGGCACGGGCCGCTCGACCGACGTGATCTCCCGGGTGGGCCGGCCGGTGCGGCGGGTGAGGTCGTCCCGGAAGAACGAGGTGTCGCCGAGCGTGGCGCTCATCAGCAGGAATTGCGCCTGGGGCAGCTCGACCAGCGGCACCTGCCAGGCCCAGCCGCGGTCCGGGTCGGCGTAGAAGTGGAACTCGTCCATCACCACCGAGCCGACGTCGGCCTTCGCGCCCTGGCGCAGGGCGATGTTGGCCAGGATCTCGGCGGTGCAGCAGATGATCTCGGCGCCCTCGTTCACGGCGGCGTCGCCGGTGAGCATGCCGACCTTGTCGGCGCCGAACACGTCGATCAGGTCGAAGAACTTCTCGCTGACCAGCGCCTTGATCGGCGCGGTGTAGAAGGTGCGGGCGCCGCGGGAGAGCGCGGCGGCGTGCGCGGCGATCGCGACCAGCGACTTCCCGGACCCGGTGGGGGTGGAGAGGATGACGTTGCCGCCGGTCGCGATCTCCAGCAGCGCCTCCTCCTGCGCGGGGTAGAGCGAGAGGCCCCGCTCCTCGAAGGCCCAGTCCGCGAACACCTCGACCAGGGCGTCCGGGTCGTCGCCGGTGGGCAGGCGGTCGGTGAGCAGCGCGGCGGAGGTGGCGGTCATGATGAGGTCGATTGTCCACGAGTCCCGCCGGCGGGGCCGGGCCGACCTGCCCGGCCGCCCCCGGCACGAACGGCACCATCCGCCGCAGATCACTGTGCCCTGGGCGCGCGGCGACCGCCGTACGGCCGATCAGGTGACATTCGGCCCGTTCGGCCGTTTACCGTAGGCGCTGTGACAGGGCGGGGAGCGGGCAGCGGCATGCCCGACGTCGTCCCGCCGATGCTCCCCTCCCAGGGGGACCTCGCCGACGGCGAGCGGGGTGGCGACTGGGCGGTCGAGTTCGCCTGGGCGGGCTTCCGCTGCGTCGCGTACGTCCGGCCCGGACACGTCCGGCTGCTGTCCTCGACCGCGCGCAGCGTCACCCGCAGCTTCCCCGAGCTGGCCGTGCTCGGCGAACGGGTCCGCGGGTCCGGGATGGTGCTCGACGGCGTGGTCGTCGCCCTCGACGACGCCGGCCGCCCCAGCCGCCGCCCGCTCATGCGCCGCACGTCGACCGTCGCGCCCTCGGCCTCCCTGCGCGCCCGGGTGCCCGTCGGGTTCGTGGTCACCGACCTGCTCTGGCTCGACGGCCGCCCGCTCCTGCGCCGCCCCTACGCCGAGCGCCGCCGGCTGCTCGAGGGCCTGGCCATCGCCGGTGAGCCGGTGCTGGTCCCGCCCTCCCACCCCGCGTCGGAGGCCGGGTTCGTGATGGAGGCCGCCGAGCGCTACGGCCTCGACGGGCTGCACCTCAAGCGGGTCGACGCCGCGTACAAGGCCGGCCGGCGCACCCGGGACTGGCTGCGGGTCCCGCTGCGCCGGGCGCGCCCGGTCGTCGTCGGGGGCTGGATGCCGGCCGAGCGCAACCGCCCCGGCCGGGTCGGTGCGCTGCTGCTCGGCATCCCCGAGTCCCCGCCCGGGCCGGGTGAGCCCCTCGGTCCCCTGCGGTACGTCGGACGTGTGGGGATCGGCTCCGGCCCGGCGCGCCGCGAGATCGGCGAGCTGCTACGCACCCTGAACGCGCGGATCTCCCCCTTCGTGGCCGACGGGCCCGGCGCCGTGCCCGAGGCGGTGGCCGAGGACGCCCGCTGGCTCGTGCCCCGGCTCGTCGGGCAGGCCGAGTACCAGGGCTGGACCCGCGGCGCCCACCTGCGGCTGCCGGTGTGGCGCGGGATCGTGCGGCCCGGCGACGTCGGGCCGGAGGAGTGGGCGGGCACGCCCTGGGGTCGCGAGGGCGCCGCGCAGGCCGACGACGGGGCCGAGGTCTGGGGTCCGGGGCGCCGCTCCGAGCGGATCCGTCCGCCGCAGGAACACCGCCGGCCCACCCCCGCCCCGGCCGCGCCGGAACCGCCCGCCCTCCGCGCGGTGCCGCCCGAGCCCGCCGCCCTCGCGCCGGCGGCTCCGGCCAGCTCGATCAACCGCAGCCTCGAGCAGCATTTCGTCTACAACGCCTTCAACACGATCGCGGCCCTCATGCGCACCGACCCCGGGCAGGCCCGCGAGCTCCTGCTCGGGTTCGCCGACCTCAGCCGGACCGCCGACCGCGTCGGCACCCCGGAGATCCCCCTGGCCGACGAGCTGGACGCCGTCCGCGCCTACCTCGCGATCGAGAAGGCGCGGTTCGGCCGGCGCCTGGAGGCGTCCGTGACCATCGAGGACGGACTGCGCCCGGACGATCTCGCCGTCGCGCCCCTGCGGGTGCTCGTCCTCGTCCGCGAGACGGTGCAGCAGCACATCGAGCCGCGCCCGGAGGGCGGGGAGATCACCGTCCACACCGCACCGGACGGGGCGGGCGGCGCCGAGGTCGTCGTCACCGACCGTGGGCACGGCGAGACGCGGCTGCGGGTGCCGGCGCCCGCCGCCTGCACGGGATGAACCACTCTCCTGTGTGAACGGCGGGTGACAACCTGCACGGAGCGGGGGTGACGTCACGGCGCCGGTCTACGGACGCGATCAGCGGGACGCTACGGTGCGCGCATGCTCGGCCTTCCCGAGGGCGCCCGCGCCTGCCTGTTCGACCTCGACGGTGTGCTCACCGACACCGCCAGCGTGCACGCGGCGTCGTGGAAGACGATGTTCGACGAGTACCTGCAGAAGCGCGAGGGCCCGGGCTACCGGCCCTTCGACGTCGCCGCCGACTACGGCCCGTACGTCGACGGCAAGCCGCGGCTGGAGGGCACCCGCAGCTTCCTCGCCTCCCGGGGGATCACGCTGCCCGAGGGCACCCCGGACGACCCGCCCGACGCCGAGACGCTCTGGGGCCTGTCCACCCGCAAGAACGACCTGGTGCAGGTGGTGCTGCAGGAGAAGGGCGTCGATGTCTACCCGGCCTCGCGGCCGTACCTGGAGGCCGTGCGCAAGGCGGGCCTGAAGGTGGCGGTGGTGTCGTCGTCGGCCAACGCCGAGCAGGTGCTCGACGTCGCCGGGCTCGCCGACCTCATCGACCACCGGGTCGACGGCGTGGTCGCGCGCGAGCGCCGGCTGCCGGGCAAGCCGAAGCCCGACACGTTCCTCGCCGCGGCGCAGGACCTGGACGTGCCGGCCACGGCCGCCGTGGTCTACGAGGACGCGCTGGCCGGCGTCGAGGCGGGCCGGGCCGGCGGGTTCGGCCGGGTCGTCGGCCTCGACCGGCTCGGGCACGCCGACAAGCTGCGCGAGCACGGCGCCGACGTCGTGGTGTCCGACCTCTCCGAGCTGTTGGAGGACCAGTAGTGAAGCCGGACGCGGGCCGCACGTTCGCGGTCGAGCCCTGGGTCGTGCGCGAGCCGACCCTCGACATCGCCGCGATGGGCCAGACGGAGTCGGTCTTCGCGCTGTCCAACGGCCACATCGGGCTGCGGGGGAACCTCGACGAGGGCGACCCGCACCACCTGCCCGGGACCTACCTGAACTCGTTCTACGAGGTCCGGCCGTTGCCGTACGCCGAGGGCGGCTACGGCTACCCGGAGTCCGGGCAGACCATCATCAACGTCACCAACGGCAAGCTGATCCGGCTGCTGGTCGACGACGAGCCGTTCGACCTGCGCTACGGCAAGCTCCGCCGGCACGAGCGGGTGCTCGACCTGCGCGCGGGCACGCTGACCCGCGAGGTCGAGTGGGAGTCCCCGGCCGGACGCGTCGTGCGGGTGCACAGCACCCGGCTGGTGTCGCTGACCCAGCGGGCGATCGCCGCGATCTGCTACGAGGTCGAGGTGCTCGACGAGCCGGCGCTGCTCGTCGTGCAGTCCGAGCTGGTGGCCAACGAGCAGCTGCCTGCCCGGGGCGCGGACGACCCGCGCCTGGAGGCCGCGCTCACCAACGCGCTCGAGTCCGAGATGCACCGCGCCGACGAGGCCGGGGCCACGCTCGTGCACAGCACCCGCAGGTCGGGCCTGCGCGTCGCCGCCGCGATGGACCACGAGGTGCACGGGCCCGAGGGCATCAAGATCACCTCGGACGCGACCGAGGACACCGGCAGCACCACGATCATCGGGCGGGTCAAGCCGGGCGAGACACTCAAGATCCTCAAGTACCTGTCCTACGGCTGGTCGTCGCAGCGGAGCCTGCCCGCGGTCTACGACCAGGTCCGGGCGGCGCTCGCGGCGGCGCGCTACACCGGCTGGGAGGGGCTGCTCCGCGAGCAGGCCGAGTACCTCGACGACTTCTGGGAGACCGCCGACGTCGAGATCGACGGCGACGCGGAGCTCCAGCAGGCGGTCCGGCTGGCCACGTTCCACGTCCTGCAGGCGGGCGCCCGCGCCGAACGCCGGTGCGTCTCGGCCAAGGGCCTGACGGCCGACGGCTACGACGGCCACACCTTCTGGGACACCGAGACCTTCTGCCTGCAGGTGCTGTCCTTCCTAGCCCCCGACGCCGCGGCGGACGCGCTGCGCTGGCGGCAGTCGATCCTGCCGAAGGCGTTCGAGCGTGCCCAGCAGCTCGGCCTGGACGGCGCGGCCTTCCCGTGGCGCACCATCCGCGGCGAGGAGTGCTCGGGCTACTGGCCCGCCGGCACCGCGGCCTTCCACATCAACGCCGACATCGCCGACGCCGTCCGCCGGCACGTGGCCGCCACCGGCGACACCCAGTTCGAGCTGGAGGTGGGCCTGGAGATCCTGGTCGCCACCGCGCGGCTGTGGCGCTCGCTGGGTCACCACGACTCGGCCGGCGAGTTCCGGATCGACGGCGTGACCGGCCCGGACGAGTACTCGGCGATCGTGGACAACAACGTCTACACGAACCTCATGGCGCAGCTGAACCTGCGCTACGCCGCCGAGGTCGCCGCGAAGCACCCGCGCAGCGCGGCCAAGCTGGGCGTGAACTCCGAGGAGATGGCCAGCTGGCGCGACGCCGCGTCGTCGATGCGGATCCCGTTCGACGACGAGCTGCGCGTGCACCCGCAGTCCGAGGGCTTCACCAAGCACAAGATCTGGGACTTCGAGAACACCCCGGCCGACACCTACCCGCTGCTGCTGCACTACCCGTACTTCGACCTGTACCGCAAGCAGGTGATCAAGCAGGCCGACCTCGTGCTGGCGATGCAGCTGCGGCCCGACGCCTTCACGCCGGAGCAGATGCGCCGCAACTTCGCCTACTACGAGGCGATCACGGTGCGGGACTCGTCGCTGTCGGCCTGCACGCAGTCGATGGTCGCCGCGCGCACCGGGCACCTGGACCTGGCCTACGACTACCTGGCCGAGGCCGCGCTGATCGACCTCAACAACCTGGCCGGCAACACCGACCACGGCATGCACATCGCGTCGATGGCCGGGACCTGGGTGGCGATCACCACCGGGCTCGGCGGCATGACGTGCGACGCGACGGGGCTGGCCTTCGCGCCGGTGCTGCCGGCCGCGCTGACCCGGATCTCGTTCGGGCTGCGCTGGCAGGGGCGGCACATCCGGATCACGATCACCCAGGACGACGTGGAGTACCGGCTGACCAGCGGGCCGCCCATGCGGCTGCGCCACCACGGCGAGCCGGTCGCGCTGGCCGAGGACCCGCAGGTGCGCCCGCTGCCGTCGCCGCCCACGGTGGACCCGGTGGAGCAGCCGTACGGCCGGGCGCCGCGCCAGCGGCACCACGGGAGCTGAGCCCGGCACCGGATTCGATCATCCGGGGGATTGCGGGCAGGCGGCCGGGGTATCTCCCGCCCGTGACCGCAGCAGCAGTCGATCCCCCTGCCGGGCTCGTCCGCTCCGACCCCGCGACGCCGGGGTACGGGCGGCGGCGCTCCGGCCGGGGCTGGGTCTTCCTGGGGCCGGACGGCGACCGGATCGACGACCGCGCGGAGATCGCGCGGATCAAGAGCCTGGTCATCCCGCCTGCATGGCGGGACGTGTGGATCGCGCCCGACCCCCGCGGCCACATCCAGGCGGTCGGGACGGATGACGCCGGCCGCCGGCAGTACCGCTACCACGACGACTGGCGCCGCGCCCGCGACCAGGAGAAGCACGACCGCGTGCTCTCCCTCGGCCGTCGGCTGCCCGACATCCGCAGCGAGATCACCGCACGGCTGGGGGACACCGGCCTGCACCGCGAGCGGGTCCTCGCCGGGGCCGTCCGGATGCTCGACATCGGCGTGTTCCGCGCCGGCGGCGAGCAGTACGCCCCGAGCTGCGGCGACGACGGCTCCGACGACTGTTCCGACGGAACCGGCTCCGCCGGTGGTGCCGACGGAACCGGCTCCGCCGGTTGTGGACACGACGGCGACGACCACGACGACAGCGGCACCTTCGGCCTGGCCACGCTGCGCCGCGAGCACGTGTCGCTGCGCCGGGGCCTGATCCACTTCGACTACCCGGCCAAGGGCGGGGTGCCGCGCACGCTGGACCTGCGCGACCCGCTGCTGCACCGGCTGGTCAACGGGCTGCTGCGGCGCAAGGGCGGCGGCGAGGACCTGCTCGCCTACCGCACGGGCCGGTCGAGCTGGCACGACGTGCGCTCGGAGGACCTCAACACGGCGGTGAAGGAGCTGGCGGGGGAGCGGTTCACCTGCAAGGACCTGCGCACCTGGAACGCGACGGTGCTCGCCGCCGTGACCCTCGCCGGGGCGGTGGCCGAAGAGGGCCGCGTCCCGGCGGCCAAGCGGGCGCGAGCCCGGATGGTGCGCCACGCGATCACCACGGTGTCCGACCACCTCGGCAACACACCGACCGTCGCGAAGAACTCCTACGTGGACCCGCGGGTGGTGGAGCGGTTTGAGGAGGGGCGCACGGTGCTCGTCGCCCTGCAGCGGCTCGAGGTGCCCGACCTCACCGACGACGGCAGCCGGGCCGCGGTGGAACGTGCGGTGGTGCGCCTCGCCGCGGGGTGAGGCCCGCCGCGCCGCTCACCCCCTGGTCACACCCGGCTCACTTCTCAGGGCTCACTTCTCAGGGCTCACTCCTCGCTCATCCGGTGCCGCAGCTGGGCGAGCGTGCGGGCCAGCAGCCGGGAGACGTGCATCTGGGAGATGCCGATCTGGTCGGCGATCTGCGTCTGCGTCTTGTTGCCGAAGAAGCGCAGCACCAGGATCGTCCGCTCGCGCTGCGGCAGCTCGTCGAGCAGGGGCGCCAGGGTCTGTCGGTACTCGACCTTGTCCAGCTCGGCGTCGGCCGCGCCGAGGGTGTCGGCGAGCGGGGAGTCGGCCCCGGCCACCAGCTCGTCGAGCGACGGGCCGCGGTAGGCCTGCTGGGCGTCGAGCCCCTCCAGCACCTCCTCGGTCGAGAGGCCGAGCCGCTCGGCGATCTCCGACGGCTTGGGCGCACGCCCCAGCTCCTGCGACAGCGGCCCGATCGCGCCGTTGATGGCGCCCTGCATCTCCTTGAGCCGCCGGGGCACCCGCATCGCCCAGGTGCGGTCGCGGAAGTGCCGGCGGACCTCGCCGGTGATGGTCGGGATCGCGTACGAGAGGAAGTCGACGCCGCGGTCCGGCTCGAACCGGTCCACCGCGTTGATGAGCCCGACGGTGCCGGCCTGCTCCAGGTCGTCGACGGGCTCGCCGCGGTTGGCGAAGCGGCGGGCGATGTGCTGGACCACCGGGAGGTGGCCGGTGACCAGCTCGGCGCGCAGGGCGTCGCGGTCGGGATGGTCGGCGGGGAGCGCCACGAACTTCTCGAAGAGCGGGGCGAGGTGCGCGTACTCCGAGTCCGACCCCTGCCCGCCCGGGACGGGGGCCTGCGCGGGACCCGGGTCCTGGTCAGCCACGACGCCCCGGGGAACGGTCTGTGATGTCCGACGCCACGCAGGGATCTACCCGACGGCCCTGATCCTTCAAACGCGGCCACCCGGCCGGGGAAATGCGCGCGGAGCCCACGCGAGATCGCTGGTAGGTTGGACTGCCGCGCTGCCGGGCGACGAGGGACGACGAGGACGTCGGCCGTGCCGCCGGCCGCGCACCGAGCCGACAGATCGAGGGACGACCGGGCCCACCGGCCGATCCGTCACTCCCGCGAAGGACATCCCGCAGGTGCCGACCCCCGAACCCGCCACGGGCGAGACGCCGCTCGAGCACGAGCGCGCGTACGTCGCGATGCTCTACGAGCGGCTCGACGAGCGCCGCCGGGAGACCGCGCGCCGGCTCTCCGACGTGCTGCACGGCGAGACCGTGGGCACACCGCAGGCGCTGACCGAGCGCGACGCGGCCGCCGCGATGTACACCGACCGGCTCGCCGCGCTGCGCGCCGCGGAGCACGGCCTGGCGTTCGGCCGGCTCGACGCGGAGTCGGGCGAGGTCCGCTACATCGGCCGACTCGGCCTCCTCGACGAGGAGCACGACTACGAGCCGCTGCTCATGGACTGGCGCGCCCCGGCATCGCAGCCCTTCTACACCGCCACCGCGGCCAACCCCGAGGGCATGCGTCGCCGCCGGCACCTGCGCACCCGCGGCCGTTCCGTCGTCGCCGTCGACGACGAGGTGCTCGACCTCGCCGACGCCGCCGCCCGGGGCAGCGGATCGGGTCTGACGAGCGAGGCCGCCCTGATGGCGGCGGTCAGCGAGGCGCGCACCGGCCGCATGGGCGACATCGTCGCCACGATTCAAGCAGAACAAGATCGAATCATCCGGTCCAAGCCGTCGGGCGTGCTGGTGGTGCAGGGCGGGCCGGGCACCGGCAAGACTGCGGTCGCGCTGCACCGTGCGGCCTACCTGCTCTACACGCACCGGGACCGGCTGGCCCGCCGCGGCGTGCTGGTGATCGGGCCGAACCCGACCTTCCTGCGCTACATCGGCCAGGTCCTGCCGTCGCTGGGCGAGACCTCGGTCGTGCTCGCCACCCCCGCCGAGCTGTTCCCGGGACTGCACGCCCGCCGGCACGAGGACACCCGCACCGCCGAGGTGAAGGGCCGCGCCGACATGGCCGCGGTCGTCGCCGCGGCCGTCCGGGACCGCCAGCAGCTGCCCCGCAGGCCGATCGAGCTCGTCGTCGAGCGGCAGGAGGTGCGGATCGACCGGGACCTCGTCAACGCGGCCCGCTCGCGCGCCCGGCGCTCGCGCAAGCCGCACAACGAGGCCAAGCGGACCTTCCGCACCGAGGCGCTGCGGCTGCTCGCCCAGCAGGTGGCGAGGACCCTCGGCGGGCGGAACCTGCTCGGCAAGCTCGACGTCGAGGACATCCGCGAGGAGCTCGCCGAGGACGCCGCCGTCACCCGCGAGCTCGACGCCCTGTGGCCCACGCTGACCCCGGAGCAGCTGCTCACCGACCTGTTCGCCGACCGGCGCAGGCTCAACTCGATCGCCCGGCGGATCCCGGCCGAGGACCGCGTGCTGCTGGAACGGCCCGCGCCGGACGGGGACGTGCCGCCCGAGCTGCGCTGGACCCCGGCGGACGTCCCGCTGCTCGACGAGGCCGCCGAGCTCCTGGGCGACGACGGGTCCGCCGCCCGGGCCGCGGCACAGGCGGCGCTGCGCGAGGAGGTCGAGTACGCCCAGGGCGTGCTCGACGTGCTGGACCTCGAGGAGGACCTGGACCCGGAGCTGCTCCGGGCCACGGACATCGTCGACGCCGACCGGCTCGCCGAGCGCATGCAGGTGCGGACCTACGAGTCGACCGCCGACCGGGCCGCCGCGGACCGCGAGTGGACCTACGGGCACGTGATCGTCGACGAGGCGCAGGAGCTGTCGGCGATGGCGTGGCGGCTGGTGATGCGCCGGGTGCCGAGCCGCTCGATGACGATCGTGGGCGACGTCGCGCAGACCGGCGACATCGCCGGGGCGTCGACCTGGGGGCAGGTGCTCTCGCCGTTCGTGCAGAACCGGTGGAAGCTCGAGCAGCTCACGGTGAACTACCGGACGCCGGCCGAGATCGCCGACGTCGCCGACGACGTCCTGGCCGCGATCGACACGAGCCTCAGCCCGCCCACCTCGGTGCGCAGCACCGGCGTCCCGCCGCGGGCGGTGCCGGTGGCCGGGGGCTCGCTGGAGGGTTCCGACGGCGTGCTCGCCGGGATCGTCGCGGAGGAGCAGGCCGCGGTGGGCGAGGGCCGCACCGCGGTGCTCGTGCCGGGCGCTCGGGTCGCGCAGATGCGGGAGGCAGTGCTCGGGGACGCCGCGCCCGAGGACCCGGAGGATCTCGAGGCCCCGGTCGTCGTGCTCCCGGTCGGCGCGTCGAAGGGCCTGGAGTTCGACGCCGTGGTGCTCGTCGAGCCGGCCGAGGTGCTGGCCGAGAGCCCGCGCGGCATGAACGACCTCTACGTGGCGCTGACCCGCGCCACGCAACGACTCACGGTGGTGCACGCCGCGGACCTTCCGGAACCGCTCAAACGGCTGCGCCGGGCCTGACCCGGTGGATCGGTCGGCGGATCAGTCGAGGTCGGCCTGCCACAGGTCGGGACCGAACACCTCGTACTGGATGTCGCGGGGCTCGACGCCGCGCTCGATCAGCGAGCTCCGCACGGCCTGCATGAACGGCAGTGGCCCGCACAGATAGTACAGGGCGTCGTCGGGCAGCGTGACCTCGGACAGATCCATGAGTCCGGCATGGACCCCGTTCACCGGTTCGACGCTGCCCGCTCCCTTCTCGTACCAGACGTGGATCGAGGCGTTGCGGGCGGCGAGGACGTCGCCCACGACCTGGCGGCGCAGCGCGAACGAGGCCTCGTCGGCGTCGGCGTGCAGCACGGTGATGTCCAGCCCGGAGTCCGCCGCGACCAGGTGCGAGAGCATCCCGGCCATCGGGGTGATCCCGATGCCCGCGCTGGCGAACACCACGGGACGTCCGGCGTCGTCGAGCACGACGTCGCCGAAGGGCAGCGACGTGGTCACGACGTCGCCGACGCCGATCGTGTCGCAGAGCAGCGTGGACATCTCGCCGTCGGGCTTGCCGTCGCCCTCCACTCGTTTGACCGAGAACTGGCGGTGCCGGCCGTCGTCGGCGCGGGTGAGGCTGTACTGGCGCGGTTGGCGGACGCCGTCGGTCATCGGCATCAGCACCGAGACGTACTGGCCGGGCAGGGAGGTCTTCACCAGGCGGTCGTCCATCCGCTCGACCACGAACGTCACGACGTCGGCCGTCTCCTGGATCTTCTTCTCGACCCGCCACGGGCGCCAGACGGTCTCCGGCCGGACCCCGCGCGCGCTGTAGAGCCCGCGTTCCTGGTTGATCAGCGCGTTCGCCATCAGCCAGTACACCTCGTCCCAGGCGGCGGCGACCTCGGGAGTGACGGCCTCGCCCAGCACGTCGACGATCGCCCACATCAGGTTGTCGTGGACAACCTGGTACTGCTCGGGCCGGATGCCCAGCGACGCGTGCTTGTGCGCGATCCGGCGCAGCAGCTTCTCCGGCATGGTGTCGGCGGAGTTGATCAGCATGCTCGCGAAGGCGGCGACCGACCCGGCCAGCGCCCGCTGCTGGGAGCCGTCCGCCTGGTTGCCCCGGTTGAACGTGCCGTCGAGTAGCTCCGGGTGCTCGGCGAACAGGTGCTCGTAGAAGCGGCTCGCGATCTCGCCGATGTGCTCGCCCACCACCGGCAATGTCGCCTCGATGACGGGTCGGGACTGGTCGGACAGCATGGCTGGTACCTCCGGATCGACGACGGCGGCTGCGTTCCCCGCCTCCCGCGGATCGAAACGGCGTCAGCCGGGATCGAGGTCGAGCCCGTCGGCCGCGTTGTGCCGCCACTGGTCCACCGTGCGGATGTAGCGGAACAGCTCCTGCGAGCCCGGCGCCCAACGGCCCTGGGTGGCGATGTCGAGCAACGACGCGCCGGCGCGGTAGGACTCGGTGGCGAACCCGGCCCGCAGCGAGTGGCACGTGACCGGGTAGGGGAGCCCGGCACGTTCGCCGGCCCGCGCGATCACCGCGGTGACGGCGTCGGGGGACAGGGGCTCCTCGCGGATCGTGTCGTGCCGGTCGATGCGCCGGAAGGCCGGGCCGCCGGTGTGCCCGCCGGCCCGCAGCCACGCGAGCCAGGCCGAGCGCGGGCACAGCAGCGGGTGTCGGCGCCGGGGCAGCGCGCTGCGTCCGGTCGTCTTGCCGACCCGGACGTCGAGGACCACGCCGTTCTGCTCGACGATCACGTCGGAGGTGAGCAGGTGGGCCTGGTCGCTGGCCCGGGTCGCGCCGTAGAAGCCGAGGGTGAGCATGGCGCGGTCGCGAAGCCCGCGGCGCGAGTCGGGACAGGCCTGCGACATCGCCAGCACCGCCCGCAGGTCGACGGCGTGGGCCTGGCCGCGGCCGCGCCGCTCTCCCCCGGCGGCCAGGCGCCGCTGGTAGATCGTGAGCGCCTCGCGAGCGGCAGCCGGACCTCGCGGGTCGACGTCCGCACCGAACTTCCGCAGTCCGTGCAGCGCCCCGGCGAGCTTGCGGCGGATCGTGGCGGGGGCCGCCGGCGCACCGGGCTCCCGCCCGACCCGGGGCGCGCCCTGCTCGAGCCACAGCACGAACCCGACCAGGGCGCCACGGCCGCCGGAGAGCAGCGGGATGCCGGCCCAGCGGGTGTAGTCCTCCCAGGCCGCCCAGTCCCGGGCGTACGCCTCGCGCGTGCTGGCGACGCGCTCGGCGTCGAGGTAGTGGTCGGCCGCCGCGTCGAGGGCCTCGACCCGCAGGCTCGCGTCCGAGGCGGGATCCCCGGGGAGGGGCCGGCGCCGTGGCGCGGATCCGGCCCGGGGGCTCAGCGCCGAGCCGGTCACCGGTGGGTCGGGCTGGGCGTGGGGGCGCGGTCGTGCACGGGACCGAGCCTACGAGCCGGGCGGTCGACGTCGTCGGCGACGCGCCCGGCCGGGCGGCCGGTCCCGCGGGGGTGGGACCGGCCGTCGTCCGGGAGCCGGGTCAGCGGCGCAGCACCCCGCGCCGCCGCCGGCCGTAGGCACCCGAGGCGAGGCTGACCCCGATGGCCGCGACGACCACCTGGATGACCAGCAGGAGCCACGGGAACCCGCCGCCGGCGTTGTGGTAGCCGAACACGCCGGCGAGGTAGGATCCGACGAAGGACGCGACGATGCCGATCACGATGGTCAGCCAGATCGGGATGTGCTGGCGCCCGGGCACCACCAGGCGGCCCAGTGCTCCGATGACGAGGCCGACGATGATGGCCGAGATGATCCCGGTGATGGTCATGGCGTTCTCCTCCGCGTGCGGCAGTGACCCCGGTGTACCCCGTTCACAACATCGTTACCGAACCTTCTCAGCGGGCCCACAGCTGTGCAGATGACGGCGGAAGCTCCCCTCGTTCGAAGGGCCGCGGCTTCGGGTCCGACGGGTTCTCAGAGGTCGAGGACCAGCCGGGCCGAGCAGGAGCGGGACACGCAGATCATCATCGCGTCGTTCTCCGCCTGCTCCTCGGCGGTGAGCACCGAGTCGCGGTGGTCCGGGACGCCCTCGAGCACCCCGGTCTCACAGGTCCCGCAGGTGCCCTCCCGGCACGAGGAGAGGATCCCGACGCCGGCCTCCTCCACGACCTCGAGGATCGACCGGTCCGCCGGCACGGTGAGCGTGCTGCCGGTCTGCGCGAGCTCGACCTCGAAGGCCTCCCTCGGCCCGTCGTCCGCACCGGCCCTGGGGGTGAACCGCTCCAGGTGCAGGGACCCGGCCGGCCACGCCGCGCACCGCTCCTCGACGGCGGCCAGCAGCGGCTCCGGGCCGCAGCAGTAGACCGCCGTCCCCTCGGCGGGCTCGTCCAGCAGCGCGGCGAGGTCGAGCAGCCCGGTCTCGTCCTGCGGCCGGACGTCGACGCG
The DNA here is from genome assembly GCF_021343995.1 of Pseudonocardia terrae. GTDB lineage: Bacteria > Actinomycetota > Actinomycetes > Mycobacteriales > Pseudonocardiaceae > Pseudonocardia > Pseudonocardia terrae. Next base: position 65,870 of record NZ_JAJTTE010000037.1, read on the forward strand.
ACAGGGGTGCTGCTCCTCCAGCCGGTCGCGGAAGGCCATCGACGCCCGGGACCGGCCGCCGTAGACCAGCCGCCAGTCCGCACCCGCCGCCTCGGCGGCCGCGACCATCGGCAGGATCGGCGTGATCCCGATGCCGCCGGCGACGAACAGGTAGCGCGGCGCCCGGACCAGCGCGAAGTGGTTGCGCGGACCCCGGACCCGCACGGCGTCGCCCTCGGCCAGCACGTCGTGGACGTGGGCCGAGCCGCCGCGGCCCGCGGGCTCGCGCAGCACGGCGACCTGCAGCACGGAGCGCTCGGCGGGATCGCCGCAGAGCGAGTACTGCCGGGTCAGCTCCCCGGTCAGCACCAGGTCGACGTGCGCCCCCGGCTCCCAGGCGGGCAGGTCGGCGCCGGCGGGGTCGCGCAGGGTCAGCTGCACGACGCCGTCGGCCAGGGTCTCCCTCTTCTCGACGACCAGGTCGAGCTCGGGCTCGGACGTCTCGCTCGGCATGGGTCTCCTCGGGTGGCTCAGGCCGGCGCGGGCTCGCGGGCCGGGGCGGGTCCGGGCGAGGGGGCGGGTACGGCCGCGGGCTCATGGCCGTCCGGGTGGGCGAGCAGCCACTCCCACAGCTCCACCGGGTCCTCGAAGATCCGCTCGCTGCCGCAGTGGCAGACCGCGCGGAGCCGGTCGGTGCCGAGGACCCAGTGGATGCGGTAGACGCGGTCGCCACCCAGGACGGGTGGGGCCTCCGGGATGCCGCCGCTCATCGTGCGGGGGCCGCCGGGGCGTTCCGCGGGGCCTGCCCGGCCATCCGCGCGAGCATCCGGCGCGCGGCCAGGCCGCCGGTGTCGATGTTGATCGAGAGCTCCTGGTACCCCTCGGGCTCGCCCTGGATCTCCTGCTCGAGCACGTCGAGGGCCTCGACGTCCTGGAGCACCACGGTCCGGTTGTTCTCGGCGAGGAAGGCCGAGACCGCCTCGTCGTCGAGGGCGAAGTCGCGGGCGACCATCCAGAAGTCGTGCGTGGAGTGCTCGGTCTCCGGGGTGATCGCGTAGACGACCTCGACGTGGTAGGCGTCGGGGTCGGTGCCGTCGGGGTTCGGGACCGAGCCGACGGGAGCGATCCGGCTGTGCAGCTTGTACAGGCACGGCGGGGTGTACTCGATGTCCTGCCAGCGGGCGATGCGCCCCTGCAACCCCGTGGACTTCGCGTAGAACGGCGGGCACTCGGCGTCGTCCATGTGCCGGGAGACGTAGACGATGCCGGCCTCGTCGTCGACCTCGGTGGAGATCGGGGTCGAGGCGACCTCAGGGGTGCCGATGTACCCGCCGTGCAGGTACGTCTCGTGCGACAGGTCGAGCAGGTTGTCGACGAGCAGCGCGAACCGAGCCCGGAGCGGCTCCATCCCGCGGACGGTGGTGTAGTCCGGCGAGGCCAGGTAGGTCGCGCGCGGGATGCGCGTCGGGTCGGCCAGGGCGGGGTCGCCGATCCAGATCCAGACCAGCGAGTCGAGCTCGACGACCGGGTACGGGGTGAGCCGGGCGGTCCGCGGCACCCGCGTCTGGCCGGGCACGGCGACGCACTTGCCGTCGGAGCCGTAGGTGAAGCCGTGGTAGCCGCACACGACCTTGCCGTCGACCAGCCGGGACGGGGCCCGGGACAGCGGGAAGCGGCGGTGCACGCAGCGGTCGGAGTTGGCGACGACCTCACCGGACTCGGTGCGCCAGAACAGGATCGGCTCGTCGCAGATGGTGCGGGCGAACAGCTCGTGGCGGATCTCGGAGCCGTACGCGGCGACGTACCACTGGTTGCGGGGGATGATGCTCATGAGGTGGCTCCCTCGACTCGCATGACAGCACTCCGTTGTCGTCTGCGCCGGGCCCGCCGCCTGCGAGGTGGTGGCCGGGGCGGGCGCCGCCCGGGTCGGGTCCCGGGGCGGTGTCCGTGAGCATGCGTTCGGTGACCGGCGGCGCCGAACCGGACTTCCGGGAAATGGAAGGGTTTGTCCTCAGCCGGCGCGGTAGCCCGCGGCCAGGGCACGGCTGATCGCGCGGGCGCTGGTGCGCACCAGCGGGCTGAGCGTGTGCGGCGAGGCCGTGCCGTGCCGGACCACCAGCGAGACGGCCGCGACGACCTGCCCGCGCTCGTCCTGGATCGGCGCGCCCACGGACAGCGCGTCCATGGTCACCTGGCGGTCGCTGATGGAGAACCCGTTCACGCGGACGTCGGCGAGCATGCGCCGCAACTGCTCGGCGTCGGTGACCGTGCGCGCGGTGAAGCGCTCGATCCGGCCGCCGAGGACGTCCTCCTGCACCTCGGTGGGGGCGTGCGCGAGCAGCACGAGTCCGACCCCGGTGGCGGTGAGGGCGAACCGCCCGCCGACGCGCGTCAGCACCGGGACCGCGCCGGAGCCGCCGATCCGCTCGACGAACACGACCTCGGTGCCCTCGCGCACGGCGAGCTGGACGTTCTCCCGGGTGATCTGCGACAGGTCCTCGAGGAACGGCAGGGCGCGTTCCCGCAGGCCCTGGCCTCGCGGGGCGAGCGCGCCGAGCTCCCACAGCCGCAGCCCGACCCGGTAGGAGCCGGCGTCGTCGCGTTCCAGGGCGCCCCAGTCGACGAGCTCGCCGAGCAGCCGGTGGGCGGTCGACAGCGGCATCCCGGTGTGCCGTGCGAGCTGGCTCAGCGTCATCGCCGGCCGGGCCGGGCCGAAGGCGGCGAGCAGGGCGAGGCCGCGGGTCAGCACCGGGCCCGTCGGACCCGCCGGTCGCCCTCGACGCGCCATGTCCGCTCCGGTCGTCCGTCCGCCGTGCCCGTCGAGCCGCTAGTGTCCGTGTCCGTCGCCGTGTCCACCGCAGCAGGTCGGTTCCGGTCGTGGCGTGACGGGGTAGCAGCCGGCGCGGTCGGCGCCCCGGCCGGCGGCGGGGAGGTCGCGATGACCGGGATGTACGACGTCGCCGTGGTCGGGGCGGGACCGGCCGGGAGCGCGGCCGCCCTCCGGGTGCTCCAGCTCCGGCCCGACGCCCACGTCCTGCTGCTCGACGCGGCCCGGTTCCCGCGGGACAAGACGTGCGGCGACGGCGTGGCGGCCGGGGTCTTCGACCTCCTCGCCGCCTTGGGCGTGCCCGACCTCGCGGGCCTCGGCGGCCCCGTGCCGCGGCTGCACGTGCGCTCCTCGCGCGGGGCGGTAGCCGACCGGCACTGCGCCCGCCCGAACCGCGTCGTGCCCCGGGCCGTGCTCGACCACGCCCTGGTCGCGGCGTGCGTCGACCGCGGTGTCCGGCTCCGGCGGCAGCGGGTTCGCCGGGTCGAGGCCCACCCCGGCCACGTCGTGCTCGACGGTGACACGGCCGCGCGCACGGTGATCGGCACCGACGGCGCCAACTCCGTCGTCCGTCGCAGCCTCGGGATCCGGTCGCGGCCCCGCGACGCGGCCGTGGCGGTCCGGGGCTACAGCCCGCACGCACCCGTGACCCCGGGTGCCCTGCACATCGCGTTCGCGGAGGGCCGCCGGCCCGCCTACGCGTGGTCCTTCCCGCTGGCCGACGGCGGGGCGAACGTCGGCTACGGGATCTTCGACGGCACCGCGCCGACCAGCCGCGACGAGCTCCTCGCCGGGCTCGACGCGCAGCTGCCGGGCCAGGAGCTCGACCCCGCGACCGTCCGGGGCCACCGCCTGCCGCTGTCGACCGGCGGCCGCGTCCAGCCCGACGGACGGGTGCTCCTCGCCGGCGACGCGGCGGCGCTGGTCAACCCGCTCACCGGCGAGGGCATCTTCGACGCCGTCGCCTCCGGGGTGCTCGCCGGCCAGGCCGCGCTCTGCGGGGCGGCGGCCGGCGCGGTCCACCGCGCGAGCCTGCGCCGGTGCTTCGGGCGGCACCACCGGCACACCGCGGCGCTGGCCCGCCTGATGCGGAGTCCCCGGTTCGTGCACGCGGCCGTGCTCGCCGCCGCGCGGGACCGGGCGGTGTTCGACGACGTCGTCGACGTCGGCCTGGGGCGGGGTGTCGCGCACGCCCGCACCCTCGCGGCGATCGGCGCGGTGTTCGTGTGGCCGGGGACGGGCGGACGGCCGAGCTTCTCGCCGGGGCTCCTCCGCCCGGCCGCCACGCGTGCGTGAGCTGCCCCGCCGTGAACAGCACCTCGGCAGCCGGCCCCGCTGCCTCCACCAGATGCGTCTCGTCGGTGACGCCCGCGGGGCGGCGGGCGCCGTACCCGGCGCTGCAGCGCGACCCCCGGGTGGCGATCACGATCGGTGTCGCGCAGCCGCTGTGCTGCCTCCTGGTGCGGGGCACCGCGGAGGTCGAGATCGTCGAGGGCGTGCCGGACGAGTACCTGGACGCCTCCCACCGCCGCCTCATATCCGGTGAGGAGATGCTGGTCGCGCGGACCTGAGCGCGACGCCCGGGTCGGCGCGTCGCCTAGGCTGCACGGACGAACGGTCTCTGCCCAGTCCTGTGCCGCCCAGGGACGACGGCCCGAGGCCCGCTCCGGCTCGCGTCGGGTTCACCATCGGCGCAGCTGACCAGGACGACGCCGTGGGGATGGCAACCAGTGGACGAGACGACACACGAAGCGGGGAGCGTCGCGACGGCTGCGGACACCGGGTGGCCCGAGGCACCGGCCGCCCAGGAGCCCGGGCAGACCGGTCCGCGCGACAGCCGTGACCTGCAGGTCATCGCCCGCTTCACCCGGGTGCTCCAGCTGTTCGACCACGAGCGCTCGCGGATCGACCTGGCCACTGCGACCAGCGAGTTGGGGCTCAACCGCTCGACCACGTACCGGTATCTGACGGCGATGGTCAAGCACGGCCTGCTCTCGCACACCACGGGACAGGGCTACTCGCTCGGGCCGACGCTCTCGCGGGTCGGCCTGCTCGCGCTCGATCGCCTACCGCTGCTGGATCGCGCGGGCCCGGTGATGCGGGCGCTGTCCGAGACGACGCACGAGACCTCGACCCTGTCGGTCTGGGGCGGCAGCGGGCCGTTGGTCGCCCGGGTGCACGACGAGCAGAGCCGCTTCATCCGGATCTCCGTGCCCGTCGGGTCGACGCTGCCGATCGCCAGCGCTCAGGGGCAGGTCTTCCTCGCCCATCTCGAGGACCGGCGGGCCCTCGACCGAGCGCTGGCGGCCGTGGTGGACACCGAGCGCGCCGCGTTGCTGGCCCGGAGGGCCGAGATCCGGAAGGCGGGGCTGGCGTTCAGCGACGCCTCCGCCGACGGACTGCGCTGCATCGCCGTCCCCGTGTACGGCGTGGACAACTCGATCACCGCCACGCTCTCCCTCATCGGCACGTTGCACCGCATGCCGCGAGACCTCGACGATCCCCGGGTGCACGCGCTCCGTCGAGCCGCGGAGGAACTCTCACAGCCCCTGCTCTAGCGAGGGCGGGCATATCGATCTCTGTCCCACTTCAACGTATAGCGCCCGAGGGGGCTTGCCACAAGACCCGGTGGGTGCCGCACACTCTGCGGCCGTCGCCGGATTCCGCGGTGCGTGGACGGCGGCTGCAGCCGACGAAAGTGGGGGAGTCCGTGGTGGGTAGCGGCAGTGGCGCGGCGACGTCGGTCGCGCTCGATCGACCGGTGCTGGGGTTCGAGCAGATCGACCGCGGCCGGATCGGGCTGGTCGGCGGGAAGGCCGCGCACCTGGGCGAGCTCTCGCGGATCGAGGGCGTCGACGTGCCGCCCGGCTTCTGCGTGACGACGGAGGCGTTCCGGCGGGTGACGGCGGGTGTGCCGGCGTTCGAGGACCGGCTCGATCGGCTGTCGCGCGTGGACCCGGCCGACGGGAAGGCGATCGCGGCGTTGAGCGCCGAGATCCGCGAGGTCGTCGCGACCCTCCCCGTCCCCGAGGACCTGGCGGCGGCCATCACCGGCCCGCTCCGCGATGCAACGACCGCGTACGCCGTCCGCTCCAGCGCCACCGCCGAGGACCTGCCCACGGCCTCCTTCGCGGGCCAGCAAGACACGTACCTGAACGTCGTGGGCGCCGCGGCCGTCCTCGACCACGTCCGGCGGTGCTGGGCCTCGCTGTTCACCGAGCGTGCCGTGGCCTACCGCCTGCGCGGCGGCGTCGAGCACCGGCAGGTCCGGATGGCCGTCGTCGTGCAGGAGATGGTCGTCCCGGACGCGTCTGGCGTGCTGTTCACGGCCGACCCCGTGACGTCGAACCGGCGGGTCAGCAGCGTGGAGGCCGTCCTCGGGCTCGGCGAGGCCCTGGTCTCTGGTCTGGTGAACGCCGACCGCTTCACGGTGCGCGACGGCGTCGTCGTCGAGCGCGCGATCGCCGAGAAGGACCGGGCGGTCCGGGCCGCGGCCGGCGGTGGGACGCGGACTCGGGAGGTCGCGCCGGAGGCCCGGCGGCAGCCGGCGCTGACCGACGCGCAGGTGCTGCGCCTCGCGGAGCGGGGGCGCCGCATCGAGGCGTACTTCGGGTGCCCGCAGGACATCGAGTGGTGCCTGACCGGCGACGACGTCCGGATCGTGCAGAGCCGCCCGATCACCACGCTGTTCCCCGTCCCAGCGGCCGACGACGGGGCCGCCCACGTCTACCTCTCCGTCGGGCACCAGCAGATGATGACCGACCCGCTGAAGCCGCTCGGGTTGTCGTTCTGGCAGATGACGACACCGCGGCCGATGGCCGAGGCCGGCGGCCGGCTGTTCGTCGACGCCGCCCCGATGCTGGCCTCGGCGGCCGGTCGGCAGAACATCCTGGAGGCCATGGGCCGGTCCGACCCGCTCATGGCGGACGCGCTGCAGACGCTCGTCGATCGCGGCGACCTCGTCGGGGAGCCGACGGCGCACGACGGACCGCGTGCCGTCCCGCCCACGGAGCCGGTCGATCCCGACCCGGCCGTCGTCGAGGAGCTGATCGCGCGGACCCGGGCGTCGCTGGCCGTCCTCGACCGCGAGATCCGCACCCGTCAGGGTTCGGACCTGCTCGAGTTCATCCGCGAGGACCTGCAGGAGCTGCGGCGGTTGCTCTTCGACCCGTTCAGCCACCGGGTGTTCATGACGGCGATGAACGCGGCGTGGTGGCTCGGCGAGCACCTGCGCGGGTGGCTGGGGGAGGAGGGCGCGGCCGACACGCTCACCCAGTCCGTCCCGAACAGCGTCACGTCGGAGATGGGGCTCGCGCTCCTCGACGTCGCCGACGTCGTCCGCCCCCATCCGGAGGTGGTGGAGTTCCTGCGCGGCGTCACGGACGACGACTTCCTCGACGACCTGCCCCGGCTCTCGGGGGGACGCGAGGCGCGGGACGCGATCCGCGGCTACCTCGACACCTACGGCGTGCGCTGCGCCGGCGAGATCGACATCACGCGGCCCCGGTGGAGCGAGCAGCCCACCGTCCTCGTGCCGGTGCTGCTCGGGCACGTCGACCACGCCGAGCCCGGCGCGAGCCGCCGGCGCTTCGAGCAGGGGCGGCAGGAGGCGTGGGAGAAGGAGCAGGACCTGCTCGCCCGGCTGCGGGCCCTGCCCGACGGGGACCGGCGGGCGGCCGAGACGAAGACGATGATCGACCGCCTGCGGACCTTCGTCGGGTACCGCGAGTACCCCAAGTTCGGCATGGTCTGCCGCTACTTCCGCTACAAGCAGGGCCTGCTGCGGGAGGCCGACCGCCTCGTGCGCGACGGCGTCGTGGCCGACCGCGAGGACGTCTTCTTCCTGCGGTTCGACGAGCTGGAGGAGGTGGTCCGGACCGGGCGCGCCGACCGCCGGCTCATCGCCCGTCGCCAGGAGGACCAGCGCGGATACCGGGCGCTCACCCCGCCCCGAGTGCTGACGTCGGACGGGGAGTGCCTGTTCGGTTCTTATCGCCGCGCCGACCTCCCGGCCGGTGCGCTGGCCGGGCTGGCCGTGTCCGCCGGGACCGTCGAGGGGCGCGCCCGGGTCGTCCTGGACATGGCGCAGGCCGACCTCGACGCCGACGACATCCTGGTCACCGCCTACACCGATCCCAGCTGGTCACCCGTGTTCGTCACGATCAAGGCGCTCGTGACCGAGGTGGGCGGCCAGATGACCCACGGCGCGGTGGTCGCCCGGGAGTACGGCCTGCCCGCCGTCGTGGGGGTGCAGCGGGCCACCCGCCTGATCCGGGACGGCCAGCGGATCCGGGTGAACGGGACCAGCGGGTACGTCGAGCTCCTGAGCTAGATCAGCTGCTCCACCGTCAGCGCCACTCCGAGAGTGATCATCACGGCGCCCGAGACGCGGCTGACGATCCGTGCGGCCGCGGGCCGGGCGCGCAGGACGGCTCGTGCGCCGGTCCCGACCCCGGTGTAGACCACGGCGCAGCTGGTGAGGTGGACCAGTCCGAGCAGCAGGATCTGCGCGGCGACGGGCCAGCCGGTGGTCGGGTCCGTGAACTGGGGCAGCAGGGCGAGGAACAGCAGAAGCACCTTGGGATTGAGCCCGCTGGTGCCGAAGCCCCTGACGGCCTGGCGGCCCCACGACTCGGTCGCCCCGCTCGCGGTGGCGTGGGCGTACGGGGTCGCGGGACGGAGGACTGTGGTGAAGCCGAGCCAGACCAGGTAGGCAGCCGGCCACCGTCAGCCCGGTCATCACCATCGGGGTCCGGGAGACCAGGGCGGCGACCCCTGCGGCGACGACGACGGTGGCGATGTTCCACGTGGACGACGTGGACCGGAAGATTCTTGCGGAGCTGCAGCGGGATGGACGGCTGACCGCCACGGAGCTGGCCGAGCGGGTGCGACTGAGCGTGTCGCCGTGCCACCGCCGGCTCCGCGCCCTGGAGCGCTCCGGGGCGATCGGCGGGTACCGGGCACACCTGAACGCAGCGGCGCTCGGCCTGACGTTCGACGCGGTGGTCTTCGTGACGATGCGCGAGTCCGACCGGAGCACGATGCAGGCCTTCGAGGAGGCGGTCGCCGAGATCCCGAACGTTCTGCAGGCGCAGCGGCTCTTCGGCGACCCCGACTACCTGTTGCGAGTGGTGTCCCGCGACCTCGGGGCGTTCCAGCAGCTCTACGACGAGCGTCTCTCCGCCCTGCCGGGGGTGCAGCGCCTGAGCTCGACCCTGGTGATGAAGAGCATCGTCGAGAACCGGCCGCTGCCTCTGTGACGGGCGAGGGGCGGCTTTCCGGCATCGCGTCCGCAGCGCGCAAACCGGGCGGTCTCCGGTCGCCCGAGCCGGTCCCACCGCCCCACACTGCGCCCATGACTGATGATTCGGCGCCGTCGTCCCCATCGCCTCCGCCCACGCCCGGAGCGCTCGGGCCGGTGCCGATGCCACGCGAGGTGTACGGCGCCTATCGCGACGAGCTGGGCCCGCGGGAACGGGCCGTGTTGTGGTCGTGGCTGGGCTTCACCGCGACGTTCGCCGGGGTCCGCGCGATCACCTACAGCATCCGGCGGGGGATCGGCCCGTTCGGCAACCTTGCGCCGGGCGGGCAGCACCTGCACCACTACCTGTGGGGCATCGGGATGCTGACCGGGGTCGGCGCCGTCGCCATCCGCGGGGAGGACCGCACCCGGTCCCATCCCACGGTCGCGACCGCGTACGGCGCGGGCCTGGCATTGATCGTCGACGAGTTCGCGCTGCTCCTCGACCTGCGCGACGTGTACTGGGCCAAGGAGGGGCGGGTCTCCGTCGATCTCGGCGTGGGCCTGGTCGCGGCCGGCGGCACCGGTTTCAGCGCGATCCCGATTCTGCGCCGGCTGCGCCGCAACCGCCGCCGGACCTGACCTGCCGTCCCGGGCCGACACCGCGCACTGTCCCACCGGACGATATGCCCCTAGCCGGCTCCCATCGCCCATGGCACCCGGGCCGGCCCCTCACAGCGCCCAGCGGCGACGACCCGGCCGCGGCCCAGATCGTCCCGGGCGAGAGCGCGGGCTCGAGGAAATCGGGGGATAAGTGGCCTGCTGAAGGGGTTGAGACCTGCGGCGGTGACTTGGGAACGTCGGACCGCGACCGCCCGATCGAACAGATGCCGAACGACACGGATGCCCCCTGGTGATCGCAGCCGGCGCCGCACGACCGACGTGGAGGTCCCACCACTCATGGCACACACCGAGACGGTTCCCGCGGACATGCAGGCCGCGGTGCTCACGGGTTTCGGCGGCCCCGAGGCGCTCGAGCTGCAGCGCGTCCCCGTCCCGGTGCCCGGCCCGGGTGAGGTCCTGGTCAGGGTCGCCGCCGCCGCGATGAACAACACCGACATCTGGACCCGGCAGGGCGCCTACGGGCTACCGGGCCGCCCGGACGCACTCGCCGGATGGCGAGGCCCCATCGAGTTTCCGCGCATCCAGGGCGGCGACATCAGCGGCACCGTCGTCCGGCCGGGCGACGACGTCGTCGGTGACTGGGTGGGGCGTCGAGTGCTCGTCGACCCCGCCATCTACGACGGCCTCGGTGACGATGCCAACCCGATCGGCTTGTTGGGCAGCGAAGCCGATGGCGGCTTCGCCGAGTACGTCGTCGCACGCGCCGACCAGATCCACGACGTGAGCAGCTCACCACTGACCGACGAACAGCTCGCCTGCCTGCCCATCGCCTACGGCACGGCGATGGGCATGCTGGAACGTGGCCGCCTCCGCGACCGCGAGACCACGCTGGTCACCGGTGCCTCCGGCGGCGTCGGCCTGGCCGCCGTGCAGCTCGCTGCCGCCCGCGGCGCACACGTCGTCGCGCTCACCACCCCGGACAAGACCGCGGCGATCCTCGACGCCGGCGCCGCGGTCGTCGTGCACCGCGACCCCGACCCCACGACCACCGCCGCCGCCATCGCCGCTGCCGTCGCCCGGGCCGCGCCCGACGGGCTCGACGCGGTGATCGACGTCGTCGGCGGTCCGCTGCTCCCGGCCGTCCTCGACCAGGTCCGCGACGGCGGCCGCTGGGTGATCGCCGGCGCCGTCGGCGGTGCCGGGATCGAGCTCGACCTGCGCCGGCTCTACCTGCACACCATCAGCCTCGTCGGCTCGTCCATGCACACCCGGCCGCATTTCCGCCGCCTCGTCGACGACGCCGTGACCGGAGTGATCCAACCCCACGTCGCGCACCGGTTCTCGCTCGAGGCGATCCACGCCGCGCAGGAGGCGTTCGCCCGCTCCGACTACGTCGGCAAGATCGTCCTGACCCTGCACCGACAGCCCGACTGAGGCGCTCGGGCTCCGCGCAGTCCCACCCAGCACCCACCGGGAGGACCGGCGATGAAGATCGCGGATCGTCGACGAGGACATCCTCGGCGCCCCGGCCATGCCCTGGGGAGGCTGAGCAGCACGCAGGCCGAACGACAACCGACCACAGCCGGCCGTCCATCGCGTCGTCATTGCCTCTGCCGAGATGGTTTCGCAGGAAGATCGCACGCGTCAGCTCAGACGCCCTCGACGGCGGGCACCCGCCCGGCTCGAACGGCATCCACGAAGTCCGCGTGGTCCTGCTCGTTCCGATCCGCGTAACGCGCCGAGAAGTCGGTGATCGCCTGGTCGAACGCGTCGTCGTCACCCAGGTAGGTGGAGATCGCGACCGCGTCCCCCGAGCGGGCGTGGGCCCGGGCCAGGGTCCATCCGCAGAGACGGGCGTAGTAGGTGAGCCCGAACGGTTCCATCATCTCGACCTCGGCCGAGCCCTTCATGTCGCGCAGTTGCCGCCAGTAGTAGAAGCGGTTCTCGTCCACGCCCTTGGTCCAGCCGAGGAAGATGTCGCTCGCGGCCTGCATCATCCGCTGCCCCTGCACGACACGCTCACCGTGCTGCCGGTATCGGCTCTTCGGCAGATGATCCTCCAGCACGGACGCGGTCGCCTCCTTGACCTGCAGGAACAGCGGGTCGCCCGCGTCACGGCCCTGGAGCAGCGCGATGAACGCGCGGGTGCCGACACTTCCGACCCCGACGACCTTGCGGGCGGTGTCCACGATCTGGAAGCGCTCCAGCAGCTGCCGCCGATCATCCTGCAGGGACCTGCGGTATGCGCGCAGCTGATCGCGGACCGCTTGCCCGACCTCGTCCGCCGACATCCCGTAAGTGGCGGCGAGGTCACGTTCGGGGACGACGATCGGGGGCTGGGAAACGATCCGATACCGACCCTCGACCTGCTCGCCGAGCTTGGAGAGCGCTTGCAGGCTGTCGCGGCGGTGCGCCTTCTCGCGGGTCTTCTGCGCGATCTTCTCGGCCCGTCGTGCGGCCTTGCCCTGCTTCTTGTCCGCGTGGTCCTTCGATCCGTGGCGTTTCCGGTTCTTGCCCTTGGCCTGCTTCTCCGTGCCGGCGACCGTCGCCCGGATGCCGTGCATGATCTCGTCCTCGTCGAGGTGGGCATACCAGATGTCCATCGTCCGCATGCCGGCGAACTCGGCCATGGCCTCGCGGTAGGCCGTGACCGCCGCCAGGGTCGACGCCCAGGTGTCCGGCTTCGAGAACCCGTTGTTGCGGGCAGCGATGGTGAAGCTGGCCGCCATACGTTTCACGTCGTACTCGAACGGGCCCGGCAGCGTCTCGTCGAAGTCGTTGAGATCGAACAGCAAGCGCCTCTCCGGGGAGGCGAACACACCGAAGTTGGACAGGTGGGCGTCCCCGCACAGCTGAACCACGAGCCCGGAGGTCGGGGTGCCGTCCAGGTCTGCCGCCATGATCTTGGCCGCGCCACGGTAGAACGTGAAGGGCGACACCATCATCCGGCCGTGGCGCACCGGTACGAGATCGGGCTCGCGGGTCAGGTTCTGCTCCTCGAGCAGGGCCACCGGGTCCGGCCGATCCGTGGCGGGTCGCCAACCGGCGTGACTCGACACCGGGGTCAGCTCCCGGGCATCGGCGCCCCGCGCCTTGCGGTCGTCGACGCTCGGATGCGCGATGCGTGTCCCGGTCACCGGCCCTACCTCCATTCAGAATCCGACTCCCGGCAGCCGGGCCGCGCATGGGCCCAGTTGCCGAGGTCCAGAGGTCGGCCAACGTAAGGCGGCGCCGCCGTACCGGCGTCACCCGGGCGAGGCGAGATGCGGCGGCTGTAGCGAGTTCGGCCGGCGATCGGCTCGTCACCGCGACGCTGCCGCGGCCGCCGCGTGCGGCCTGCGGCTTCTGCGCGCTGCAGGCCGGCTTCGTTGAGGCAGGTCCCCACTTTTGTTCTGTCTCAACCTGGATCCACTGTCGATCTTGGGTCGTGCCGCTAGTTGATCTTTGGCGTCTGGT
>NZ_JAJTTE010000038.1 GCF_021343995.1 Pseudonocardia terrae
GCCCACCCCCCGTCCCCGCCGAGGCGCACGCCCTCGACCTGGGCCGGGCCACCCCGGATCCCGAGCCAGGACCGCCGGTCGACCCGCTGCTGTTCCGCGCGTTCGCCCGCTCGCCGACGGCCCCGCCCGCCCCGCCCCGCGATCGCCGGCGAGGCGCGGTGATCGACGGGATCGAGCACCGCCCGCCCGTGCGTCCCGACCCGCAGATCGTCGGGCTCTCCCGGCGGCTGCGCGGGCGTGTCGGATCGCGCGCGTTCACCCTCGTCTTCGTGGGTGTCTACCTGCTCATCCTGGTCCAGCTGATCGTGGCGCTGATGAACTCCTGAGACCGCCCGCGCGGAGCCCGCGCCGTCCTGTCGGTGCGCCCGTCTACCCTGAGTGCGACGACAGGGGCAGGCCCGGCTCGCGCGCGGCCCGCCGTCGACCAGCCCGGTCGAGCGAGGATCGGCGGGCGTCGCACGCGAGGGAGGTGACCCGCGATCGGCTCGGAGAGCGTTCCCGGCAGTCTGACGGGTACGGCCAACCCGGCACCCACCGCGCACCGCGTGCGCAGCGTCCTGGCCATCCCCGCCTTCCGCAGGCTCTGGACCGTCACGGCCTTCACCGCCACCGGCGAGTGGTTGAGCCTGCTCGCGCTCACCTCGCTGGCCACCCAGCTGACCAGCGGGTACGCGGCGCAGAGCTTCGCGCTCGGCGGCGTGGTCGCCACCAAGCTGCTGCCGGCGCTGCTGCTCGGCCCGATCGCCGGCGCGCTGGCGGACCGCTTCGACCGGCGCCGCGTGATGGTCACGTGCGACGTGCTGCGGTTCTGCCTGTTCGTGTCGATCCCGATCGTGGGCTCGCTGTGGTGGCTGTTCGCGGCTACGTTCCTCATCGAGCTGTGCGCGATGTTCTGGATCCCGGCGAAGGACGCGTCGGTCCCGAACCTGCTGCGCCGCAAGGACCAGGTGGAGACGGCGAACCAGCTCGGCCTCGTCCTCACCTACGGCATCTCGGTGCTGGTCGCGTCCGGGCTGTTCGCAGTGATCTCGAGCATCCAGCACCTGCTGCCGAGCCAGGACGCGTTGACCACGGTCTACGTCGCCCTGGTGCTCGACGGGTGTGCCTTCCTCCTCTCCGCCACGGTCGTCTGGTTCGGGATCAAGGAGATCTCCGGACGCTCCGGGCCGCGCGACTCCGAGGAGCAGCCGGGCCTGTTGACGCTGCTCCGCGAGGGGTTCGCCTACGTCGCGACCACGCCGCTGATCCGCGGTCTGGTGCTCGGCATCATCGGCGCCTTCGCGGCCGGTGGCGCGGTCATCGCCTCCGCCAAGCTCTACGCGGCCAGCCTCGGCGGTGGCGACGCGGCGTACTCGGTACTGTTCACGGCGGTGTTCGTCGGCCTTGCCCTCGGCATGGCGGTGGCGCCCCGGCTCGCGCACCGGCTCCCGCACAACCGGCTGTTCGGCACGGCGATCGTCGGCGCGGGCGTCGCGTTGATCATCGTGGCGGTGTCCGGCCACCTGTTCATGGCGATCCTCGCCGTGGCGCTGGTCGGCGGCTTCGCCGGCATCGCCTTCCTCACCGGGCTCACGATCATCGGCTCCCAGGTGTCGGACGACATCCGCGGCCGGATCGTCGCGTTCGTCCAGTCCCTGGTCCGGCTGGTGCTGCTCGGCTCGATGTCCCTGGTGCCGGTTCTGGTAGGGCTGGTCAGCACCCGCGCGGTCGACCTGTTCGGTTGGCACTTCACGGTCGACGGCACGCGGTTCGTGCTCGCCGGTGGCGGTCTCGTCGCCGCCGTCGTCGGCACTCTGGCCTACCGGCAGATGGACGAGCGGCGCCTGGAGCCGCTGCTGGGCGATCTCGTCTCGGCACTGCGGCAGGGCGAGGTCCGCCGCGGCTCCGGCACCCTCGTCGCGGTCGAGGGCGCCACCCCGGAAGAGGCCGCCGACCAGGCCGAACGGCTCGCGCAGGCGCTGCGCGAGCGGGGGCACGTCGTCGTGGAGCCCGACGACGGGGAGCGCGACGAGCTGCGCTGGGCGGCCGCCACCCGCGAGGCCCACCTGGCCGGGGCGCGGGCGAAGGCCCTCGCCGCGGCGGCGATCCGGGCCGACCTGGTGGAACGGGTGATCCGCCCGGCGCTCGACGAGGGCGCGGTCGTCGTCATGGACCGGTTCATGGTCAGCCCGATCGCCCACTTCGGCGTCGCGGCGGACCGGATGGACGCCGAGCTCGAGCGCGGCGAGCTCGAGCGCCTCGCCGCCTGGGCCACCGGCCGGCTCCGGCCGGACATCACCGTGCTGCTCGACCGCGAGGGCGCGAGCGCCGAGTCCGGCGGCGTCGCCGGCGAGGAGCACGTCCGGGTGCAACGGTTGCTGGCCGGCCTGGTCGCAGCCGAGCCCCAGCACTACGTGGTGGTCGACGCCGACGGCGAGCCCGAGGAGGTCGCGGCGCGCATCCTGACCGGGGTCACCCCGTCGCTGCCGGAGGCCCCCGAGCAACCCGAGGACATCCCCCGGCCCGCGGTCGAGCCGTGAGTGCGGGTGTCTGGCGGGACGTCGTCGGGCAGCCCGCCGCGGTCGAGGAACTGAGCACCGCCGCGTCCACGCCGTCGGCGATGACGCACGCCTGGCTGTTCACCGGCCCGCCGGGGTCCGGCCGCTCCAATGCCGCTCGGGCCTTCGCCGCCGCGCTGCAGTGCCCCACGGGCGGCTGCGGCGAGTGCCCGGCGTGCCACACGGTGCTCGCCGGCACCCACGCCGACGTCCGGGAGGTCGTACCCGAGGGGCTGTCGATCTCCGTGGCGGAGATGCGCAACCTCGTGCAGCTCGCCGCGCGCCGTCCGTCCACCGGCGCCTGGCAGATCTTGATCATCACCGACGCGGACCGGCTCACCGAGGGCGCGGCGAACGCGCTGCTCAAGGCGGTGGAGGAGCCCGCGGACCAGACCGTTTTCCTGCTCTGCGCGCCGTCGGACCACCCCGAGGACGTGCCGATCACGATCCGCTCCCGGTGCCGCGTCGTCGCGCTGCGCACGCCGGCGCCGGAGGCGATCGCCGAGGTGCTCGTGGAGCGCGACGGGATCGAGCCCGAGCAGGCGCGGTGGGCGGCGTCGGTCTCCGGCGGGCACGTCGGCCGGGCCCGCCGGCTCGCCCGGGACCCGGAGGCGCGGGAGCGGCGTGAGCGGGTCCTCGGTGTCCCGCTGCGACTGCGGCACCTGGGGGACGCGTTCGCGTTCGCCGATGCGCTCGTCCGCTCCGCCGAGGCCGAGGCCGCCGACGTCAGCGGTGCCCGGGACGCCGCCGAGCGCGAGGAGCTCGCCGTCGCGATGGGTGCCGGCGGCACCGGTAAGGGCGCAGCCGCCGCCGCCCGCGGCGCCAAGGCCGCCGAGCGCGAGCTGGAGCGCCGGCAGAAGTCCCGCAACACCCGTACCCAGCGCGACGCCCTGGACCGGGCGCTCATCGACCTCGCCGGCTTCTACCGGGACGTGCTGGTCGCGGGCACGGCGGCGGTCGTCGCGCTCGGGAACCCCGACCGAGAGTCGGACATCCGCCAGGCCGCCCGCGAGTGGAGCGCCGAGTCCACCCTGCGCCGCCTCGAGGCCGTTCTCGCCTGCCGCGAGGCACTCGAGCTCAACGTGAAGCCGCGGATCGCGGTCGAGGCGATGATGACCGCGCTGCAGCAGGGCTGATCGGCCCTCTCACCTCGAGAGCTCCCGCCCCGCGCTGCTCCTCGCGACCCGAGGAGCCGTGGGCCGTCCGCCCGCCGTCGGTCGTCGAGCCCGATTGCGACGGATTCGCCGGGGTAGCCCCCGAGGCATGGAGGACAACCACATCCGCCACGACCTGACGCGCCACTTCGTCGCGGCGCTGCGCAAGTCGGAGCAGGACGGCGACGTCGACGACCTCACGGCCCTCTTCGCCGACGACGCCGAGCTGTTCCGGCTCGACGGCGAGGGCTCGCGGCGCGGCGGGGTGCGCGAGTTCTGGGAGCAGTACCGCGCCCAGTTCGGCGAGGTCCGGACCCAGTTCACCAACGTCGTCGAGAGCGACGACGAGGCCGCGCTGGAGTGGCAGAGCACCGGCACCCGCCCGAACGGCCACGACTTCCGCTACGAGGGCTCGACCTTCGTCACCTTCGACGGCGACAAGATCACCGGCCTGCGCACGTACTACGACACCGCCGCGTTCGTCGACGTCCCGGCCGGCCGCCGTTAGCAGACCGGCCGCAGCCTGACCACGGCGATCCGGCGGCTGACCGCGGCCCGGTAGCCGTCGTAGTCGGCCGCCGGGAGCGCCTCGGCCCGCACCGCCTTCCGCAGCAGGACCTCACCGCCGCGGACTGGCTGGTCGGCGCCGTCGACCGGCTGCTCCTGCGCTGATCAGCGGGGCAGTACCGCCGTCAGCCACTGCTCGAACCCGGGGCTGGTGGGCGGCCACGACCACGCCAGGGCCAGCTGCGCGAGCCCGATCACCGCGAGCGTCCGGCTCGTCCGGGGTCCGCTGTCCCGCGGGATCGACATCAGCGCGACCAGCGTGAACAGCACGTACGCCGTGACGGGGGTGAACCGCAGCGCGACCCAGACCGCCAGGACCGACGCGAGCACCGACACCGCGTAGCCCACCAGCGCCGCCGGGAACCGCACCGCGTAGATGATCGCGACGGCGAGGAACAGCGGCACGTGCATCAGCGACTTCCCCACGGTCGCGGCGGCCGTGCCCAGCCCGCCCCACACGCCGTCGGGGAACTTCCCGAGATCAAGGTTCGTGGCCACGAGCTGGATCGCGTCCCCGGTGAACCGCCACTGGAGGAACATCGGGCCAGCGTCACGAAGACGGTCGGGAAGGTGATCACCGCGACGGTCGCCGGCGCGGCCGCGCGGGTGGTCCGGAAGCGGTCGACGGCGAAGAAGAAGGCCGCGGCCCCGAGGGCGATCGCGTAGAAGATCGCGATCGGGTCGAAGAAGAAGCAGGCGGCGAGGGCGAGTCCGCAGGTGAAAACCGCGTCCGTGTCGCCGTCGACCACGAACCACACGAATCCCTGCAACGCCACGGCCAGCAGTGACAGCGCCGCGATGCCGGACATCGACTGACTCGCCGCGTACGCCACCGCGGGCACCGCGAACACGGGCAGGATCAGCCCCGCGACCGTCGCCAGGTCGAAGCCGCGGCGCAGCAGCTGCTCCCCCGTCAGGTGCAGGGTGACCCCGGCGAACAACGCCGCGACGATGCTCAGCGCGATCCCGCCGCCGGGCAGGACCCCGGCGAGCAGGGTCGGCAGAGGCGGGTAGGCGAGCCTGAGCCCCTGCAGGTCCGGCCCGCCGCCGGAGACCTGGCCGGCCTGCGTGAGGAAGGCCGCGTGCCGGGTGGAGACGAACCCGCGCCGGCCCGCCCACACGCCGAGCGCGATGAGCGGCGCCGCGAGTGCGAGTCGGACGCCCCAGCGGGCCCAGCCGTTCTCAGGCCGGCGCCGGCGCCGCGGCCGTCGTCGGAATGGCTGGCGGCAGCGTGACTGAGGCCATGGAGGGTCTTCTCCCAGTAGTGCGGCTTGGTGATCAGCTGCCAGACGGCCTTGTACGAGGCGATCGAGTGCAGGATCCAGTAGAGGGGGTTGAGCAGCGCCCGAAGCACGAGCGAGTATCGGCGGCGCTTGAACGCGCCCATCATCATCGACACGTAGATCATCAGCCCGTTGCCGATCACGAGGTTGAACAGGCTGACCCAGAGCACCCAGCCGGGGAACAGGCCGTCGAGCACCGTGGGCGGCAGCAGCAGCGACACGATGAAGAGCAGGTACAGCGGCGGGGTGAACAGGAAGGTCACCGGCGTGCCGCCGATGAGCAGCGCGAACGCCAGCGTCTGCCGCAGCCCGGCCGTACGCACCAACCGTAGCGGGTGCCGCAGGTGCACCAGCAGCGTCTGCAGGTAGCCCTTGATCCACCGCGACCGCTGCCGCACCCGGTTGCCCGGCGGGCGGTTGGCCTCCTCGAAGGTCGTCGAGTTGACGACGCCCACGGTGCTGCCCAGGGCGGCCGCGCGAATGCCGAGGTCGGCGTCCTCCGTGACGTTGAACCGGTCCCAGCGGCCGAGGGTCCGCAGCGCGGCGGTGCGGACGTGGTTCGACGTGCCGCCCAGCGGGATCGGCAGTCGCAACCGGTCCAGCCCGGGCAGCATGTAGTCGAACCAGAAGGAGTACTCGGTCGTGAACATCCTGGTCAGCCAGTTGTCCGTGGCGTTCCAGTAGTTCAGGGCGGCCTGCACGCACACCAGCCGGTCGCCGCCGCGGCGGAAGGCGACCACGGCCTTCTTCAGCTGGTCGGCGTCGGGCTTGTCCTCGGCGTCGTAGATCACGAGGTGCTCGCCGCGGGCGAGGAAGAGCCCGACGTTGCAGGCCTTCGCCTTCGTCTGCGGCTGACCGGGCGGCATGATCAGGAAGGTGATGTTCTCGGGCGGGTTCGAGGCCTTGGCGGCCTCGATGGTCTCGGTGTCGCTCTCCTCGAGCAGCAGCAGGATCTCCAGCTTCTCCGCCGGGTAGTCCAGCCCGCCCAGGTTCCCGATCAGCTGCGCGACGATGTTGGCCTCGCGGAACACCGGCACCAGCATCGTGTAGACGGGCAGGTCGGCGGGGTCGAGCGCGGTGACCTCCTCGTCGGTGACCTGGACGTGGTTCTCCTGCCGCACGCCCCTCATGCAGACGACGAACTTGAACACCACGCTGACCAGGAACGCCAGGCTGACGACCGCCAGCAGCGCGATCAACGTCGTCCGCGGCGCCAGGACCAACCCGGCCACGATCGCCGCGCCGACCAGCCACATCACCACGCGCTGGCCGGGGAACAGCACCTACCGCGCGGACTGCGCCTTGTCGCGCCGCCACAGTCCCAGCGTGGCCTGCTCGACGACCGCGTCCCGGTACCCGGCGTGCAAGGCCTGCACGATATCCCAGTCCGTGGTGACGGCGAGGGTCACCGGCGCCTTCAGTCGCTCCTCGATCCGCCGCCGCCGTTCCTCGGTCGGTCGCTCGGACGTCGCGACGAGCACGGTCTCCTGCCGTGCCTGGCCGCCGGCTGACGACGGACCGGGAACCACCCCTCGGCACCGAGCTCCTGCGGGTCGAGGCCGTCGAGCAGGTCGCGGTCGATCCCGGTGTCCGCGAGGTCGACGTACCCGCACTCCCACGTCCGCGCCAGCAGCCGGTACAGCTCGGTCCGCTTCACCAGCCCGGCCGCGACCAGCACCGCCCCGATCCGCGCCCCGTTGCGCGCGGACACCTCGACCGCCCAGCCCCGCTGCTCCGCGCTGATCCGCCCCTCGGCGATCAGCACGTCCCCGATCCGCGCGTCCGTGCCGACCGTCGTCATGATCCGAGCATCGTGGGAGCGGCCCCACCCGACATGCCTGAGCTGCGAAGACGACCCGTCCGAGTGACGGGGTGGGGGTCGGGTCGCCGGTCCGGGGGCGGTGGGTAGACTGACGTCGCACCACGCCGCCTTAGCTCAGTCGGTTAGAGCGACGCACTCGTAATGCGTAGGTCTGGGGTTCGACTCCCCAAGGCGGCTCCCTTTTCGCAGGTCAGCGACCTGTCGATTCCTGCTCTCGACTTTTCGTGGCCTCCCGTGTGCGTAGCTCAGTGAGGACTCGTCCGGCAGCACTGGCATGACGGTGTGCGCCCCGATCTTGGTTTCTAGCGTCTACGGCAACGCAGCCAGGAAGTGCGCGTTCCGTCCCTTGCCGTCGCCTCGGACGAGGACTCCGTCGGCGACGAGGCGGTCGAGGTGGTTCAGCGAGCCGGTCTGGGTGAGGCCGGTGAGCGTTGCGTAGTCACCGGATGTGATCCGGGAATGGGCGGCCAGCCAGAAGCGGGCGACCGTGCCGGGGTCGTCTGGGCGTCGATAGGTCAGGATCCCTCGGGCCCGGCGATCGGGAGCGGGGGCAGCGTTCTCGACGACCCGAATCGCGGCTGGGGACAGAGCCCAGACGTCCTTGAACCGTGTGAGAAGTGGTGAAGACCCGACGCGGCATTCGGTGGCCGCGGTGTCGAGGGCTTCCGCTGCTTCCTGCGGTGTGCGCTGGAGGAGGTCGGCGATGAGGTCAGGGGTGGCGAACGGCTGGCGGAGAAGGTGGTCGACGATGAGGGCGACTCGGACGTCGCGTCGTCGGACGGCCGGCTCGATGCGGCCGGTGAGGGCCATGACCGGGATGACAGGGCGGCCGCCGACGAGCCGTGTCCTGACCCGCGGGCCGTCTTCTTCGATGATGAGGGGCGGTCGGTGGCCGAGCGCAACCATCTCCCTGTACATGCGGTCGACACCCATGCCTTGCTTCTCGACGAGGTTAAGCGCTCTGAAGAGGTCAGCGAGTGCGGGATGGCGGGCGTAGCGCTGGGCCAGGACGGTAGCGGCCGTGATGCCACCTGTGAAGCCGCCAGGGCTGATGACCTGCAGGGCCGAGTCGGCGTCGATCCACGTGATCGTCACCGGGCCGGACGACAACCAGTCGCGGTGCACGAGGCCGTTGAGAACGGCCTCGCGGGCTGCCCGGGGTGGTAGCCGGCGGACGGTCGACTCCGCGAAGCCGCCCTGGAGGGTGACCTCCGTATTGAGCGAGTTCAAGCGGTCTTCCACTGCTGACAGCTGCTCGAGCACGCTCAAGCCCGTGAGATCCGGGGGGCGAAGGAGTACGTCGCCGCCCTCCACGTCGATGGCCGTCATCGTGAGGTAGGTGCGGTCGGCAGGGCAGAACAGAAGAGCGCCGGCTTGGGTGAGGTGTCCGTCGGGATGGAGGACGCCCAGTCGTCTCAGGAGATCGGCAACGGTCTCGGTGGCATGGTGTTCGAAGCCGGCGTCGCGAAGGTAGCGGCGGGCAGTCACGATCGCGCCGTCACTCACGTCGACAAGGGTGCGGCTGGTGACGGCCGCCATGCTGTCGTGCCCGGCCTGGCTCTGGCGATGCAGCCACCATTCTGAGCGGTCTACCGCGACACAGTTGGTTCCTACTCGCCAGCGAATCCGACCGCTGGTGTCCTCGATGGGCTCGTGGGCGGATGCGACGTAGAGGACGAGGAGACGGACTCCGCTGACCTCGCGTTCCTCGACGTCCGGGGCGAGGTCGACACGGGTGTAGATGCCGTGCCGGAGCCAGTCGCGGTCCAGCGCGGTTCCGAGTAGGTCGCCGGTCCTGTTCTCGATGCCGACGATCAGCGCTCCGCCACCGGGGGTGTTGGCGAAGCAGGCGACTTCATCGGCGAGCTGTGCGGCCGCGGCGGTGTTCTGCGCCTGACCTGCCAGAAGTGCTCCTCCACTGCCACGCCGGCCAGCTTCCTCCTTGATGTCGACGTGTTCGAGCTCGGCGTCGTCGGGTAGGACTCCCGCCCGGAGCTTCGCGAGGACGGCGTCCACCGCGTGCCGGAGCGTGGAACGGGCGTCGACGAGGTCGGGCTCGGGATGAAAGGGCAACACAGTCGGACACCCGCTCACACGCTTGAAGTTTCTGGTCTGCGTAATCTACAACTGGCAGGCGCAAGTGCCGATCCGTGGGGGTTTCGACTGTGGTGCGTGAGCTGTAGGCACGTGACTGTCGGTGCTGTGTGCCACGCTCTGCAGCCGCTCGGTCAGCAGCGTCGCCAGCCCGCACCGCGCGGCAAGCGCCAGCACCGGCGCAAGCCCGACACACGACACGAGATTCGGATCATCGAACCGTACCGACACCGCGGCGCGGGCGTGAGATAGTCGCATCCAGCGGATGCCCTTCTCCTCGGTAGGCCAGGACCCTCGACAAGTCCCATCTTCCCAGGTCAGAAGGGCATTCGTGTGTCACGACCCGCTGTCAGGCGCCCATTTTCGCGGTGGAGCCTCTACGACCCGGCGCGCCTCCGCGTCCGGAGCACCTTGGAGGCGCTCGCCGCCCTTACCGGTGACGTCGATGCCGAGGTGGAGGCGATGGCCCGCGACCTCACGTCCGCCTACAGTTCCTGCGGATCGCGGAGCGCCTTCTGCGCGAGGACCGCCACGACGACGCGCTGCAGTGGGCGGAACGCGGCTTGGAGATCCACGGTCTTGCCGACGCGCGGCTGGTCGACCTCGCGGTTGCGGAGTACCACCGGGCAGGCCGCGGGGCGGCGGCGGTCGACCTGCTCCGGAGGGTGCTCGATCGCGCGCCGAACCTGCCCACCTACCAGCGGCTCGCGGGGTACGCCCGACGGGCCGGGTTGTGGGCGGATCGGCGTGACGAGGCGTTCGCCCGCCTCCGCGCCGAGGTCGATCGTCGCGAACCTCCCCGGTACCGGTGGCAGCCGGCTGCCGACGCGTCGCTGCTCGTCGAGGTGCTGCTCTGGGAGGGCGACCCTGACGCCGCCTGGGCGGAGGCGCAGCGAGGCGGCTGCTCGGGCCCAACGGTGATGCGGCTGGCCCGAGCCTGCCGGGAGCTGCGGCCGCGTGAGGTGATCCCGCTCTACCAGCGCGAGGTCGAGGCCGCGGTCGGACGCAAGAACAACTCCGCCTATGCGAAGGCCGTCGAGCTGCTCGGCGAGGTCGAGCCCCTGTTCGAGGCGGACGGGTTCGCCGACCACCTCGCCGAGCTGCGCCGCACGCACCGGGCCAAACGCAATCTCATGGCCCTCCTCGCCGCGCGGGGCTGGTGACGTCACGGGGGCGACTGCCGCCTAACGGTCGCGTTCTGCCAGCAGTCGTCGAGCCGCCTCGATCGCGACGATCGAGCGGTAGCATGCAGGCACCATGAGCACCACGCCCGAGACCGCGGACTCGTTCGAGGTCGTCGTCAGCAGCGACGGGAGCCTGACGGTTCCGGCCGCCGAGCTGGCGCGCCACGGTGTGCGTCCCGGAGCCCACCTGCGGCTGGTGAAGCCCGAGGTAGCCAGTCGTCGAGGTGGTCGTTCGGCGGGCAAGCTCGCTGGTCTGGTGCCGGACGAGGTGATCGAGGCGTGGTCACAGGCGCTCGATGACGACCGGGCCGAGCGTCGTTCCGCACTCGGGCCCGTCGCCGGGTGAGAGTCGTCGCGGACTCACATTCGCTGCTCTATTACCTGTTCACTCCGGATCGGCTCTCGGAGCCGGCGTTCGACGCTCTGGGTAACGCTGAGAAGAGCGACGGGCTCGTCGTCTCGGCCGCGACGCTGGGTGATCTCTGGTACTCGTCGCACAAGATCGGCGAGCGGGCGTTGACACCGGGTGCTTTCGAGTCGCTGCACACGACCGTCCTCGATCCGGAGAACGAGGGCTTCGAGGTGCCAGTCGAGTCTGGCCGTAGTCTC
Organism: Pseudonocardia terrae; assembly: GCF_021343995.1. GTDB lineage: Bacteria > Actinomycetota > Actinomycetes > Mycobacteriales > Pseudonocardiaceae > Pseudonocardia > Pseudonocardia terrae. Next base: position 11,251 of record NZ_JAJTTE010000038.1, read on the forward strand.
GGCGGGGTGTTGGGCGATGGGGATACCGAGTCGGCGGCGCTGATCGAGGAAGCGACGATTGACGCCTACGGCGTGGACGAGCAGCTCGGCGGGTTCCACGCCAAGCTGGAGGAGTTCGTCGAGGTCCCGTTCACGACGGTGGTGCTGGGAGTCGAGGTGACTGTGGTCGAGATCGACCTGTCCGCGAGCGGGAGGCTGGTGGCTGTCTGCCGACGGGGTGGGGAGTCTCAGCCGGTCGATCTTCGTGATCTGCCGCTGCCGACACCGCCACCGGACGGTGTGGAGTGGATTCGTGCCTATCGGCGATGGGCGGCCGAGGGTCTGGCGTGAGCGAGTACCAGTACTACGAGTTCCTCGCGGTGGATCGGCCGCTCGACGCGCGGGAGCAGGCCGCGGTGCGGGCGCTGTCGACGCGGGCGCAGATCAGCGCGACGAGCTTCACCAACGAGTACCACTGGGGTGACTTCCGCGGTGACCCGCTTCAGTTGATGGAGCGCTACTACGATGCCCACCTATACTTCGCGAACTGGGGCAGTCGGACGCTGATGGTGCGGTTGCCGCTCGGGGTACTCGAGGTCGAGGCGGTCGAGCCGTACCTGGTCGATCCGCTGGTCACCGCGTGGGACACCGCCGGACACCTGATCCTGGGGCTGCACAGCGACCACGAGGACGCCGAATTCTTCGGTGTTGACGATCTGTACACCCTGGCTGGGCTCGTCGGGGTCCGGGCCGAGCTGGCTGCCGGTGACCTGCGCCCGCTGTATCTGGGCTGGCTGGCGGCGCAGGGAACCTGGGACCGCGACGAGGGCGCGTTCGGCTCCGACAACGAGGACGTCCAAGAGCCGCCGGTGCCTCCGGGGTTGTCGGAGCTGACGGCGTCGCAGCGGGCGCTGGCGGACTTCCTTCGCCTGGACCCGGACTTGCTCACGGTCGCGGCGCAGGCGAGCCCGCCGTCGGCGGACACGCGACTCCCGGCGAAGCAGCTGGCTTCCCGAGTGGGGCGAATCCCGAGCGGCGAGAAGGACCGGTTACTCGTTCTGGTCGCGCGGGGCGAGAGCCTTGTCGCCCAGGCGGAGCTGCGTCGCCGGCTCAGCTCGGAGGGGGTGGCGACATGCGACGAGCTTACGCGTCGGACGGTTGCTGAGTTGCTGGATGCTGCGCACCTGATCCGGCAGGAGAAGCACCGGCGAGCCGAGGCAGCGCGCGTGGAAGCGGAAGCGGAGCGGGAACGGAAGAGTGCGGCAGCCCGGGAGCGGCGCCTCGCGGCGGTGTCCGCGGACGTGGAGGGGGGCTGGGCGCGGGTCGAGGCGATGATCGTCACGAAGAAGCCGGCCGAGTACGACGCCGCGGTCACGCTGCTCGAGGACCTGCGGGTCGTCGCCGAGCGGGCGGATCAGGTGGGGGAGTTCGGTGCTCGGCTCGCCGCGCTACGTACTCGTCATCAGCGCAAACCGAGCCTCGTCCGGCGGATCGATCAGGCTGGGCTCTTCGTCGGTTCCGGCTGATCGCGGGCTGCCACCCGGGCGTGGCATCGTAAGGCTCGTGTCGACGAGCTCCGGAGATCTTGAGCGTGAGCTCGCTCGGCTGCGGGCTGAGAACGGGCGGCTGCTGCGGCTGTTGGGGATGACGGCGAAGCAGGCCCGCACACCGGCTGCGTCCCAGTCGGGGCTGTTCCTGGAGCGCCCCGGCATGGTGAACGCGTCGTCGACTCCGCAGGAGAAGGTCGCCTTCTTCAGGGCGCTGTTCGCGGCCCGCGAGGATGTCTACGCGATTCGGTGGGAGAACGGGAGATCGGGGAAGTCGGGCTGGGTACCAGCGGTGGTCGGTGGGTGGCGGAAGGGCGCGACCCGTCCGTACCTGCGGCTTCGTGATGACGTTGTCGCCGCGCATCTGTCGGGGCGCGATCACATCGGGCTGTATCCGTTGATGCCCGCCGACACCTGTCGGTGGCTCGCGGCGGACTTCGACGGGCCCGCGGCGATGCTCGACGCGTTGGCCTACCTCAAGGCGGCCAGGGCGGCCGGCGTACCGGCTGCGCTGGAGGTGTCGCGATCCGGGGTGGGCGCGCATGCGTGGATCTTCTTTGCCGGCGCGGTGCCCGCGGCGACGGCGAGAGCGCTGGGTACGGGTTTGCTCCGCGAGGCGATCGCCGTCCGCGGGCGGATGGATCTGCGCAGCTACGACCGGCTCTTCCCGTCCCAGGACGTACTTCCGTCCTCGGGTGGGATCGGAAACCTGATCGCTGCTCCCCTTCACGGTCGGGCGCGGAAACACGGCGCGACGGTGTTCCTCGACCTCGGCACTCTCGAGCCGCACGAGGATCAGTGGGCCTACCTGTCCGGAGTCCACCGGCTGGCTCCGGCCGAGGTCACGCGCCTCGCGGGCCGTGTCGGGGCGGTGAAGGTGGGTGGCGCGGTAGGGCGGTTGGCTCCCGCTACGTCGACCCGGACGCGGCCGGAACCGGCGGCCGTGGTCGGGCTGAGGCTTGAGGCCGGCTGCGAGGTCGCGGTGTCCGACCTGACGCCTGCCGCGCTTGCGACGCTCAAGCACGCGGCGTCGATGAGCAACCCGCTGTTCGGCGAGCGCCAACGTCGACGCCTGTCGACGTGGAACGTGCCTCGGTTCCTGCTCGGCTACGACGAGACTGTCGACGGGCGCCTCGTGCTGCCTCGCGGGCTCGGCGAGCGGGTCGAGTCGGTGCTGAAGGAGGCGGGGAGTCGCGTCGAGATCAGCGACGAGCGCTCCGATGGCGAGAGCCACGAGTTCGAGTTGGCGGTCACGCTGCGCGATGATCAGGCCGATGCCGTCTCCGAGCTCGCTGGCCACGAGCTGGGGCTCCTGGTCGCCGAGCCGGGCGCCGGCAAGACCGTCATGGGATGTGCGCTGATCGCGGAGCACGGTGTCTCCACCCTGATACTGGTGGATCGCAAGGCGTTGGCGGACCAGTGGCGGAGCCGGATCAAGGACTTCCTGGACGTTCGCGCCGGCCAGCTGGGCGCGGGACGATCCTCGCTGCGGGGCGTCATCGACGTCGTCACCCTGCAGACGCTGGCCCGCCGTCAGGACGTCGCGGAGCTGACCGCAGGCTACGGGCTCGTTCTCGTGGACGAGTGCCACCACCTGCCCGCTGCCGCGTTCGAGAACGCGGCCCGGCAGATCCCGGCGAGGCGATGGGTCGGCCTGACCGCGACCCCGTATCGGCGTGATGGACTCGACGAGCTCATCCACCATCAGCTCGGCCCGATCCGGCACACGGTCGCGCCTCCTCCAGCAGGCACCCTGGGGACCGCCGACGCCCCGGAACGGCTCCTGACGGTGCACCCGACCTCCTACGAGTACGTGGGTGAGGCGGATCCGTCGAAGCCGGGCGGGATGGCGGCGATCTACCGGGATCTTGCCGCTGACGAGGCTCGCAGGGACCAGGTCGTCGGTGACGTCCTCGATGCGTTGGAACGCGGGAGGAACTGCCTGGTCCTCACACAGTGGAAGAACCATGTGGAGTCCCTGGCGGGACGACTCCGCGACAAGGGGTGCCATCCCGTTGTCCTTCGCGGCGGCATGGGTGCCCGAGAACGCAAGGCCGCGCTGGCTCGTCTCGAGCCGGGTGAGGCGCCATTGCTCGTCGTCGCGACCGGACCCTACGTCGGGGAGGGTTTCGACTGCCCCGCTCTCGATGCCCTCTTCCTCGCGGCGCCGATCGCGTTCAAGGGCCGCCTCGTGCAGTTCGCCGGTCGCGTGCTCAGGCCGTATCCCGGCAAGACGACGGCCGAGGTGCACGACTACCACGACGAACTCACCGCCGTACTCGCCTCTTCGCTGTCCAAGCGAGCCCCGGGATACAAGTCCCTCGGCTTCCCCGATCCCCGTGACTCGATCGTGTCACGGCGCTGATCCGGGCTGCGGATCGATATCGCCGCCGTCGAAGATCGACGCCCCGGCCCGCGTCACGCTCGCCAGCCACGGTCCGGGGTGCTCGTTGACGAGCTTCTCGATCTCGTTCCACCAGCGCAGCCAGAGGCGGACCTGCTCGAACAGGGTCAGCTGGCCGCCGGTGGTCTGGAAGCACGCTCGGACGCCGTGGTCGAGGAGGGCCCGGCGTTCGAGTGGTCGGCTGCGGATGCGCTTGTCACGGGTCAGAACGACGAGCCCGCCCCGGCCGACGATCGGAAGCCACTCGTGGTCCCTGGATCCTGCCGGCACGAGGCCTCCCGGTCCACCAGGCCGGGTGATGTCGCCTCGGACGTGCTACAGGGCCTGGGCGACGCCGATGCAGTTCTCGTCGAACAACCAGCGCGGAGTCTGGAGACGAGCGGGCACGTGTCAGGCGGCTCGGGTGAGGTCGCCATGGCGGCGCTCGAAATCGACAACCTGCTCGACGTCGGTGACAGAGATCGAGTAGATCCCCGCGACTCTGTCGGGTTCCTCGCCGGCGCTCACCAACTCCGCGACGATCTCTGTGCGCACCCCGACGTCCGGGATGGTCGGCTCGCCGAAGCTGCGTGTGGGGTCGAGGACGATCGGCTTGCCCCGTCCGAGCGGGAAGAGCCGCTCGGCGACGTCGCCGGCGTCGTTGAACTCGACCTTGTCGAGGAACGCGACGGCTGGGTCCGACGGCATCAGGAAGCCGTCACGGCCGAGGATCACGATGCTCAACGCCGGATCGAGTCCGACGAACTCCTGCGCCTCGAGCGCGAGCTCCCGGCCTGAGGTGTAGGGCTTCAGAGTGGCGAGCGGGTACTGCACCTGAAGGCGGTCGCGAAGGAATCCGATGACGGGGCGCAGGTACTGCAGGGTGACCCGCTTGGCCCGGTACTCCCGCAGATAGCCAGCCTCGATGAACTCGCCCTAGGTGACAGTGTCCACTCCCGTAAGTGCTGTGAGGGCCGTGGCCTCGTTCGTGGCCTCCAACTGGTTCCCGCGATACCGCTGATGCCTCATGCCCGGCGCTGAGCTGCACCGATGCAACTGGTGCCGGTCGTGAATACGTGGACGGCAATTCTCGTAACGCGTAGGTCTGGGGTTCGACTCCCCAAGGCGGCTCCAGTAAGACCGCAGCTCAGACGGCGTGTTGACCTCCGACGAAGCGATCTCCGGCGAAGATCATCGGGCTGTCGGTCCGCATCTGGTCCGCACTTGCTCGGGCGCGTGGACTTCGGGCTCGACGATTCGACCCGATCGGGAGCTGCGCGACCGCCCAGCCCCACGGAGGTCGAAGGGTGGGCGGCCGCGCCGTCGCGGGCTCGGTGTGGTGGACGTTCCGCAGTTGCGGGGTCGCCCCACTGCGCGTCGGTGGACCGCCCGTACAGATTCGGCCAGAACACGCGCGCGACCCGCCGCGGCCTCCCGGCGCAGAAGAAGGACCCGACGTCCGAGCTCCACGCAGACAAGGCGACCAGCCGTCTGAGACCGACCTCAGGCGGGAACCCGTGGACCGTCCGTGCCCAACCTCGGGAGGGAAGCCATGGGCTTCGGTATCGTCCTGCAGTGCGGCCCACCCGGCCCGCGCGTTGTCCGGCGGACGGTCCAGGCTGAGAACCGCGGGTTGAGCCACGCCTCGTCGTCGGTGCGCCTCTGTAGTCGGCATGGCCAAGGGCCACCTGACGGAGCCGGGGCAGCTGCCTGGACTCGGCGGGGTCCGGTCCGCCTGCTCCATCCAACGCGCCGAAGTGCATCGCACCCCCGCCGCCAATGACGACAACGCAATTCCCGAGAGCGCCACTGCACCTCAGACGATCATGGACTGAGCACATCGGACGGAGGTACCTGATGAGCAACACTCACGGACGCGTCGTCGTCGACGTCGAGCAGGCCGACGACATTGCTCTGCTCGCGGACTTCGCCGCGCTCTCGGCGATCGGCGCGACACCCGCGGGCGGCGTCGAGCGCCAGGCCGCGACCCCCGAGGACGGCCAGACCCGCGCCTGGCTGCAGGCCTGGCTGGCTGGGCGGGGCTTCACCGTGGCGCAGGACCGCGTCGGCAACCTCTTCGGCCTGCTGGAGCTGGTGCCGGGGGCGCCCTATGTGCTTGCGGGGTCACATCTGGACAGCCAGCCACGGGGCGGGCGGTTCGACGGCGCCTACGGTGTGCTTGCCGCGGCGCACGCCGCGGAGCGGCTGCGCAGGCACTACGCGGCGGTCCACGATCGGCCCCGCTACAACATCGCCGTCGTGGACTGGTTCAACGAGGAGGGCTCGAGGTTCAAGCCCTCGATGATGGGTAGTGGGGTGTTCACCGGGGCGCTTCCGCTCGAACAGGCACTGGCCACGACCGACGTGGGCGGGGTCACGGTCGGCGAGGCCCTCGACGCGATGGGCGCCCGGGGAGAGGCAGACGTCTTCGGTGAGAACGCGCGACGCGCCGTCGCCGCCTACGCGGAGATCCACATCGAACAGGGTCGCGAGCTGGAGAAGGCGGGCATCGGGATCGGCTTGGTCGACTCGACCTGGGCGGCCAACAAGTACGAGCTCTCCGTGCTCGGCAGCCAGGCGCACACCGGCGCGACCGCGATGGCGGATCGCCGGGACGCGCTCTACGGCGCCGCGCTCGTCGTGGTCGCGGTCCGCGAGCTCGCCGACCGCTTCGGTCTTGATCTGCACACCTCCTGTGGGCAGCTGACCGTCTACCCCAACTCTCCAGTGGTCGTCGCCCGAGAGGTGCACATGCACCTCGACCTGCGCTCGCCGTCCGACGAGCTGCTCGCCGAGGCAGACGAACTTCTCCGCGTGCGGCTCGCCGAGATCGAGGTGCAGGCGGACGTGACGATCAACCGCACCTACGCACACACGTGGAGGGGCCAGGTCTACCAGCCGGAAGGCGTGGAACTGGCACGGTCGGTCGCCACCGACCTGGGACTGGCCAGCGTGGAAGTGCGGACGCGGGCCGGCCACGACTCGACCAACATGAAAGATCGAGTCCCCACCGTCATGTTGTTCGTCCCGAGCGTGGACGGAATCTCTCACGCGGAGTCGGAATTCACCCATGACGAGGACCTCTGCCGCGGTACCCAGGTCCTGACGGAAACGTTGGCCAGAATTCTGCAGGGCGCATTCGACTAGTCTGGATCACTGCGTCCGCCGCGCGACCGGTCGGTTTGTCTGGCAGGGCTCTGAACATTGAAGAACATCACGCGAGTGCATGGGCCGAGCGGCCGATACGGTGACGACTTGCCTGACCAGCTCGGCCCGACGGCGCGATCCGCGCAGACTCGCAGGGTCGCTCACATTGATCCGGCGCACGGAGTCGCCATGGTGCGCGGCCTCGCGAGGGCGGCCCTGAGTCCCCCGGGAGCACGGGGTCGCGGCGGACGGTTCCCGCCGGCGGCGGGGCTGCCCACCTCCAGCCCATTGCGTTGAGCGGGTTGGCGAACCACCAGCCGGCCACGACGGGGCGTACAGCCGGCGCGAATGGGTAAACGTCTAAGGGTCGGTCGCCGCACGGTGGCCCCGAAGGAGAGACGATGAGTACCAGTGAGTACGTGTTCTACCTCATCGCCGCGGTCGTGCTGACGGTGGTGATCGGGCAGGTGCTGCTCCGCCGCGGCCAACCCTTCCTCGAGGAGGTGTTCCAGAGCAACGAAACCGCTCGCTCGCTGAACACTCTGCTCTCGGTGCTCTTCCATTTGCTCACGCTGGGCGTCCTGGCCCTCCTGTCGACGATCGACGTGCCGATCGTCACCAAGTTCGGCATTGCGCTGGTGGTCGTCGGGATTGCGTATGGCATCTCGATGCTCGTGCTGCTGCGGATCCGCGAGCGACGGCGCCAGGATCAGCTTTTCGAGCGTCGGGCCGAGCAGCGCCTCCGCCTCCAGACCCCGACGGGCAACTCGGGCCGCACGGCCCCGCCGGCGAACTGATATCGGGTCCCCGCCGGCAAGGCCGCTGGCGCGCCTGACCCACGGCCGGAACTTCGCCGCAGGTCCCGAGCAGGCGATGATTTTCGAGCATCGTGGGTGTCTTCTCCTCGACGAGCCGACGAAGGAGGCACGGGTGAGCGGTATCAGGGCGTTGGTGGCGGGGGCGAGCATCGCGGGGCCCGCGCTGGCCCACTGGTTGCGCCGGCGAGGTGCCGAGGTGACCGTCGTGGAGCGGGCCCCCGAGCTGCGTCCTGGTGGGCAGGCGGTGGACGCGCGGGGGGTGGCCAAGGAGGTCATCCGGCGGATGGGGCTGGACGCGGCGGTGCGCGCAGCCTGCACCGACACCGCCGGTGCCTACACCCTGGACGTGGACGGGAACGTGGTGGAGACCTACCGCGCGGACGACGACGGCGGCGACGGGTACATCTCGGAGATCGAGATCCTGCGCGGGGACCTGTCCCAGGTGCTCTACGACGACACCCGCGACGGCGTCGAGTACGTCTTCGGCGACCGGATCGCCGAGCTGACCCAGGATGCTGACGGGGTCGACGTGGTCTTCGCCGGCGGGGACCGGCGGCGCTTCGACCTGGTGATCGGGGCGGACGGGCTGCACTCGGCGTTGCGGGCGATGGTGTTCGGGCCGCGTGAGCAGTACGTCCGCCACCTGGGCCTGGTGCTGGCCTTCTACAGCGTGCCCAACGAGTTCGGGCTGGACCGTTGGCTGCTCGACTACCAGGACTCGGGGCGCTCTGCGGGTCTTCGGCCCGTCCGGGACGCCACGCGGGCGATCGCGATGATGTCGTTCCCCTCGCCGGACTTCGACGTCGACCACCGCGACGTCGCGGCCCAGAAGCGCCTGCTGCGCGACCGGATGGCCGGCTTCGGCTGGCTGACCCCGCGCATCCTCGAGCACCTCGACGACACCCCGGACTTCTACCTCGACCAGGTCGCGCAGGTGGTCATGGACCGTTGGTCGAGCGGACGGGTGGGGCTGCTCGGCGACGCGGCGTTCAGCTCGTCGCCGATGTCCGGGCAGGGCACCGGGCTGGCGCTGGTCGGCGCGTACCTGCTGGCCGGGGAGCTGGCCGCCGCCGGATGGGACCCGGAGGCCGGGTTCGCCGCGTACGAGGCGCGGATGCGCCCGTTCGTCGAGGCCAACCAGGAGATCGGCCGGATGCACGTGCAGAGCCTCGAAGCCCCGGGCCCGGACTCGGCGTCGAGCCCGGAGCCCGACGTGGAGGCACTCATGGAGCTCGTCGAGCGCGCGCTCAACGGGATCGAGCTGCCCGAGTACGCCGGGGTGCCGGACTCCGGGGCGTCGGCACTCCCCGAGGCGGCTCCACGCTAGTCCGCAGTCAGACCCCACGGGCCTCCGGCGGAGCGATCTTCACCGGAGATCATCGGGTCCTGGCCCGCGCTCGGTCTGCACATCGAGCGCGGTCCTCGACGTCCCGCGTGCCGCCGCCGACTACTGCGCGGCGGTGGTGGCGATGCTGCTGAGGTCGACCCCTGTCCACCGTCGGGCGACGGGTTCGGCCTGGGCGTTGATGACGACCTGGCCGTCCTGTCGGGAGGCGTAGGAGTCGCCCGTGTAGCGGACCGTGCGGTACTTGCTGCGCTCCCGGGACAGCTCGGTCACGTTCCCCGTACCGGTGGTGTCCATGAGCTGGTTGAGCGCACGGGCGCTCGACTCGTCGGGCATCTCGACCCAGGCCACCGAGACGACGGCGGCGTCGCTCTTCTGATCGCGCAGCTCGAAGAAGGCGCGATGGAGCGCCGTGCAGGGCGTCCGGCGGAAGAAGTCCTGGACCTGGCCGTAGGAGCTGGTCACGCAGTCCGCCGAGTCGTCGGTGACCTTGGCGCTGAGGCGGACGCCCTGCCCGACGATGCGCGTCTCCGCCGCGGTCGAGTTCGCGCTGCCGACCAGCGACCCGCTCCCCGTCCCGGGGCTGCCACCGGCTGCGACGGTCGCAGCCCCGGACGACGCGGCGTTCCCGACCGCCGTCGCCATCCCGGCGCTGGCCAGCAGTGCTATGCCGAGGCCGAGGGCGAGCGTCGAACCTCCGCCGCTGCTGCCCTTCTTGTTACCGCCACCCTTGCCACCCATCCGTCGCGCCAACAGGAGTCCTCCGGCTCACACTCGTGGTCATCGGGACAGCGCGTCGTCCGATCTCACTGTTACGTCGACAGATCGAGGGCTTCTGCGCGGACTCGGTCTCCGCCTGTCGACAAGGGCGACGGGAACGAGTTCTGGCTGCTCGTGTGCGAGAACGTCATCAGCGTCGACAGCGGCGAGTTCCGACGTCGCGCGGGTATCGGCGGCTGGTGACGTGGCTCCGGAACGAGGGCCGGGATGGGCTCAGCGGCTTCCCGACCATGCCGCCCACAGAGCGGCGTACGGTCCGTCGGCGGCCAGGAGGTCCGCGTGGGAGCCGTACTCGACCACCTTGCCCCCGTCGAGCAGGAGCACGGCGTCGGCGTCGGTGGCCTGGCTGAGGCGATGTGCCACGACCAGCGCGGTCCGTCCCGCGAGCGCCTGTCGCGCGGAGGCTTCCAGGGCTCGCGCGCCTGCGCTGCCTGCTTCGGCGGTGGCTTCGTCGAGGATGGCCACCGGGGGATCGGCGAGGACGAGGCGGGCGAGGGCCAGTTGTTGGGCCTGCACGGCGGTCAGACCGTGCCCACCGTCGCCGACGACCGTGGCGAGGGCCCCGGGCAGGGCATCGACCCAGGCGAGGGCGTCCACCGTGGCGAGCGCGCTGCGCAGCTCGGTCTCCGACGCCTCGGGCCGGGCCAGCCGCAGGTCGTCCGCCACGGGGCCGGCGAAGACGTGGACCTCCTGCGTGACCAGGACGACCGCAGCGGGATCGAGCCCGATGGTGCCCCCGCTCGGCTCGTGGACGCCGGCGATCACCTTCGCCAGCGTGGTCTTGCCCGCTCCGCTGGGGCCGACGACGGCGAGCCGCGTCCCCGCGGGGACGTCGATGTCGACACCGCCCAGCACGGCGGGGACGCCCGGGTAGCCGAAGACCAGCCCGGCGGCGCGGACGTGGGCGGGTCCGGTGCCGCGGACCGGCTCCGAACGGCGCTGTTCGGGCAGGTCGGCGGCGCCGACGATACGGGCCAGGCCGGCGCCCGCCGCCTGGACGGTCTGCAGCAGGAGCAGGACCTCGTTGAGCGGGTTGAACAGGGCGATGAAGTACAGCGCCGCGGCGCTGGCGGTGCCGAGGGACACGGCCCCGGTGCGAACGAGCCAGAACCCGGTGACCAGCACGAGGGCGACGCCGACGTATTCGGCGAGGTTGAGCCTTCCGAAGAAGCCGTTCTGCAGCCGCACCACCGACAGGGCGAGGTCGACGACCCGTTGCGAGCGGTCGTGGACGAGCTCGCCGTGCCGGTCACCGAGCCGGAACGCCCGCACGGTGGGCAGGCTCGTCGCGGTGTCGAGGAGTTGTTGCTGCTGGGCGCCGGCGGCGACGCGTTGCTCGGCGGAGACCGGGGTGGCGCGGCGCAGGTACCAGCGCGCGGTGAGCACCTGGATCGGCAGCCCGACGACGGCGGCGAGCAGGAAGCGCCAGTCGAGGAGGGCGAGCCCGACGAAGGTCAACACGATGACCAGTCCGTAGCGGGCCAGGGCGGGCACGCCCTCGCGCACTGCCTCGCCGACCTGCGCGACGTCCTCGGTCACCCGGGATCCGATGTCCCCGGCCCCGGCGGCCTCGATCCGCTCCAGCGGCAGGCCGAGGGTGCGCTCGACGAGGCGTTCGCGCAGCGCCGCGAGCACGATCTCCCCGACGCGGGCGGTCTGCGCGACCCCCAGCACCGCGAGCAGGCCCTGCGCCACGGCCACCGCCACCAGCAGAGCGGCGGGCCGGGTCATCGCATCCGGCCCGGCACCGGCCGTGACCAGGTCGATGATCCACCCGAGCAACGGCGGGACCAGCAGCCCGGCGCCGGCCCCGCCGGCGAGCGCGACCACGGCCAGCACGGCCCGGCCGCGGTGTGGGCGCAGCAACGTGCCGACCACCACCCGGATGCGCGCGGGGGTGGCGACGGGCAGCAGCGCACGCCCGCTCATCCCGTCACCACCTCGCGGTAGCGGGGGTGCGATCGCAGCAGCCGGTCGTGACGGTCCTCGGCCACGACGCGCCCACCCTCGACCAGCAGGACCCGGTCCGCGACGGCGAGCAGGGCCGGGCTGCTGGTCACCAGCAGGGTGGTGCGGGCGTGGCGCAGGGTGGCGAGGCCGTCGGCGATCTCCGACTCGGTGACGGAGTCGACGGCGGTGGTCGGGTCGTGCAGCACCAGCACCGGGGCGTCGGCGGCCAGCGCCCGGGCCAGTGCGATCCGCTGCCGCTGCCCACCCGAGAGCGTCCGCCCCTGCTCGGCGACGACGGTGTCGGCGCCCGCGGTCAGTGTCTCGAGCACCTGGTCGGCGCGGGCCGCGGCGAGGGCCGGCCCAGGGTCGCGGCCGGCCGCGGTGACGTTCTCCGCCACGGTCCCGGTGAACAGCGCCGTGTCGTGGGCGGCCACCAGCACCGCCGAGCGTGCGGTCTCGGGTGGGTAGTCGCCGAGCGGGACCCCGTCGAGGGTGATCGTGCCCCGCTCCTGATCGGCCTCGCGGGCCAGGCAGTCCAGCAGGGCGACGGCGTCCCCCGCGTCGGCCGCGGCCACCCCGAGCAGCTCCCCGGGGCGGGCGTCCATGTCGAGCCCGCGCAACGGTCCGTGCTGCAGGCCCCGCACCTGGACGGCTCCGGCGACCCGCTCGGGCAGCGCCGCCGAGCCGCCGGCGACGGCGGGACGGGCGCCGAGGATCCCGGCGATCCGCGCGGCGGAGGCCCTGGCCTGGGCCAGCCGTTCGTTCACCCAGCCCAGCTCCTGGAGGGGGTCGACGAGGAACTGCGCGAGCCCGACCGCGCTCACCAGCTGCCCGACGCTGATCTCGCCGGTCGCGGCCAGGCGTCCGCCGACCAGCGCGATCGCGGCGAGGAAGGTGCCGTTGACGATCAGCACGGTGCCGGAGAACCAGGCCTGGCTGCCCGTGGCGCGCAGGGTCGCGGTCAACGAGTCCGCGCTGGCGCGGGTGTAGCGGCGGATCGCGGCGGGCTCGGCCCGCAGGCCTTTGAGGACGCGGATGCCCGAGACCAGGTCGGCGGCGATGCCCGCGGCGCGTGCGGCGCGTTCCTGTTCGGCCTCGCTGCGCCGTTCCAGGGGCCGGCCGAAGAGGTGGACGAGGTACAGGACCGGTGGGGTGCCGAGCAGGATGAGCAGCCCGAGGGGCACCGAGATCCGCACCAGGGCCACCGCGGCGACCACCAGGGACGCGAGCGCGGCCAGTCCCATGGGCAAGGCGAAGTTGACCAGCCCGACGCGTTTGGTGTCGGACGTGGCGATGGAGGCGAGCTCGCCGGGCAGGCGTCCGGCCTCGCCACCGCCGGCGGGGTCGAGCAGTCGGCGGGCGACGAGCAGCCGCAGGCGCTGGTCGGCGCGCACGTCGGCGATCCAGGCCTGCCGGGCACCCAGGCGGTAGCAGGTGGACAGGAACGCGAAGTCCACCGCCAGCAGCGCGAGCCACCCGAGCAGGGCGGCCGGGTCGCCGGTGCGCACGGCGGAGTCGATGACGGCGCCGACGAGGACCGGGACCAGCGCCTCGCCGATCTGGTGGCCGCAGAAGAACAGCGTGGCCGCGCCGACCCGGCCGCCGAAGGCGCGGATCGAACCGCCCAGCACGGATCCACGGAGGACGGAACCGCTCACGTGAGATAGCCGCCCATCGCCGTGAAGTACTCGAGGGCGGAGAGCTCGCGCCCGCCCGCCGTCCGCACCCGTCGGATCGACAGGCCCGGGTTGCGGCCCCGGCGGGCCTCCGCACCCGCGACGACGACGACGCCGCCGTCGTCGTCCCGGATGAAGATCCGCCCCGGGGTGCCGCCGTAGGGCCGGTCGGTGGCGCGGGCCTCCAGGATCCGCAGCCGCTCGCCGTCGTGCAGGCACCAGGCGTTGGGGTACGGATCGACCTGGGCGCGCACGAGGTTGGCGAGGTCGCGGGCGGGCCAGGTCCAGTCGATCCTGTTGTCGACGTCGCTGCGCCGGTGGAAGTAGCTCGCCCTGCCGCGGTCCTGCGGCGTCCAGTCCGTCCGGCCGGTGGCGAGCTCGGCGAGCCCGGCCACGGTGATGGGCCCGAACATCGCCAGGGTCCGGTCGAACAGGTCGACGACGGTGTCGTCCTCCGCGATCGGGGTCGCCCACTGCAGCACGATGTCGCCGGCGTCGAAGTCCGCGTCCATCATGTGGGCGGTGACGCCGACCTCGGGCTCGTCGTTGATCAACGCCCAGTTCAGCGGGGCGAACCCGGCGTACGCGGGCAGCAGCGCGTCGTGGACGTTCACCGTGCCCAGCCGCGGGATCGTGAAGACCTCCGGGGCCAGGCGGGTGCGCCAGTTGGACACCACCATCGCATCCACCTCCGCAGTCCGGACCCGTGCGATGACCTCCTCGTCGTTCGCGCGCGTGCGGGTGAGGACGGGGATGTCGTGCTTGGCGGCGAGCTCCGCGACCGAGTCGTTGAAGATCGTCTCGTACGGGTCGTCGCTGTCCGGGTGCGTGATCACCAGCGGTACCTCGTGCCCGGCCCCGAGGATCGCCTCGAGGGTGCGGTGCCCCCAGGTCATGTAGCCCAGGAAGACGACGCGCATCACGAACCCCCCACCGCGCGGACGAGGCCGCGCAACGCCTCGAACCAGAGCTCGGCGAGCTCCGGCACCTCGTCCTCGGCGAACGCCGCCGCGGGCCACTCCCAGGACGCGTGCAGCTCGTCGTCCGTGGCGAGCACGTCCACGACCAGGGGATATCCGACGGGCATGGCCCCGCTCCGACCGCCCATGAGCGGGCTGACCCCGGCCGGGGTCTGCCAGTCGGCCTCCTCGCCGGTGGTGTGGAGAGAGGCGGCGTCGGAGTAGCGGCCGAGGTAGTTGAACTGGATCTCGGGCGAGGCGGTGGCCAACTCGCTGCGGCCGCGCGGATCCAGGTAGCGCAGCACGCCGTAGCCCAGCCCGCCGTCGGCGACCGCGCACAACCGCTCAGCGACGGCGGCGACGACCGCAGCCGGGTCCTCCAGGTCCGCCCAGGTCGTGGGGGGCAGGTGGACCGGGAACGCCGTGGTGAACCACCCGACCGTCCGGGTGAGGTCGACGTCCCCGACGTGCTCCTCGCGACCGTGCCCCTCCAGCGCGACGAGCGTTCCGTCGCCGGAGGCGCGCCCGGTGCGGCGCCGCCACTCGGCCGCGGCGAGCGTGAGTGCGGCGAGGAGCACGTCGTTGATCGTCGCGCCGAAGGCCGCCGGGACCGAGGACAGCAGCGGGGCGGTCCACTCCGCGGGCAGCACCAGGGAGTGCTCGCGGACGGTGCCCGCCGTGTCCCGGTCCGGGTCGAGCGGAGTGCGGGCGAACGTCCCCGGCCGGGATCGCGCGGTCGCCCGCCAGCCGGGCAGCTCGGCGGCCCGGCTCCCGTCCCGGCCCGCGACGGCCAGGGATCGCGCCCAGGTGCGGAAGGACGTCCCGACCGGGGGCACCGCGATCGGCTCCCCGGCGGTGTGCCGGGCCCAGGCCTCCGCCAGGTCGTCGGTCAGGATGCGCCAGGACACCCCGTCGACGACCAGGTGGTGGGCCACCAGCAGGAGAACCCCCGGCTCGAGGAGCACCGCCTGCAGCATCACCCCGCGCTCCGGGTCGAGCTGGTTCGCGGCGAGCAGGCGCTGCGCCTCGACCTGGTCCTCGAGGACCGGCGTCGCGTTCGGCGGGACCACCGTGAGCAGGTCCTCGGCGCGGACCGTGCCGGGCTCCGGCACCTCGAGCGCCCAGCCGTCGACCGAGCGGAGCAGGCGGGCCCGAAGCATGTCGTGCCGGTCGAGCACCGCCTGCAGTACCGGAACCAGCGACTCGGCGTCCGCCCCGGCGGGTGTCCGCAGTGCGATGGCCTGGTGGAACGCCCCGATCGTCTCGGGTGCGCCGAGCTCGGCCAACCAGCTGATGATCGGTGTCGCCGGGAGCACGCCGATGCCCTGGGCGTCCGCCTGCGGCGCCCCGACCGCACCACTCACGCCGAGGGCGGCGAGCGCCTCGACGGTGCGGGCGGCGCGGACGTCGCGCGGCCGGAACGTCAGCCCGTGCGCGCGGGCCTGGGTGACCAGCGCGATCGAGCTGATGCTGTCCCCGCCGAGCTCGAAGAAGTCGTCGTCGATCCCGACCTCGGGCACCCCGAGCAGCCTGCCGATCAGCACGCAGAGGCTGCGCTCCGCCTCGGTTCGGGGCGGGCGGTGCTCCCGCGCGCCGGTCAGTGCCGGGGCGGGGAGCGCGGCCACGTCGAGCTTCCCGTTGACCGTGAGCGGGAACTCCGGCACGACGTCCAGCGTCGTCGGGATCATGTGCGACGGGAGCTGCGACGCCAGGTAGGCCTTCACCTCGGTGACGTCGAGATCCGCAGGAGCCACGACGTACCCGGCGAGGTGCGCGATCCGCGCCTCGCCGCGGCGGTGCACGGTCGCCGCGGCGCTCGCGACCGCGGGATGGCGTTCGAGCGCCGCGACGATCTCCCCGGGCTCCACCCGGTAGCCGCGGATCTTGACCTGGTCGTCGGTCCGGCCGAGGAAGTCGATGTTCCCGTCCGGCCGCGTGACGACGAGGTCCCCGGTCCGGTACATCCGCCCACCCTCGACGAACGGGTCGGCGACGAACCGCTCCGCCGTCAGCGCGGGCCGGTCGTGGTAGCCGCGGGCCAGCCCCGCGCCCGCGATGTACAGCTCACCGGGGGATCCCGGCGGCTGCGGACGCAGCGCACCGTCCAGGATGTACGCGCGGGTGTTCAGGATCGGGGTGCCCACGATCGGGGTGGCGCTGTCCGTGGTGCCGCCGCCGAGGGTGTTGATCGTGTACTCGGTGGGGCCGTAGAGGTTGTAGCCCAGCACGCCCTCGGTCTCCGCGAGCCGCGACCACACCGAGTCGCTGACCGCCTCGCCGCCGAGCAGCACCAACGGCATCCGGTGCGGCCCGTCGAGCAGGCCGCCGTCGAGCAGGGTGCGGGCGTAGGTCGGGGTCACGTTCACGACGTCGACGCGGTGCTCGGCGCAGTACGCGACCAGCGCCTGGGCGTCCCGACGCAGCTCCTCGTCGCAGACGTGCACCTCGTGGCCCTCGACGAGCCAGAGCAGCTCCTCCCACGACATGTCGAACGCGAACGACACCGTGTGCGCGACCCGCAGTCGCCGCCCGGCCGCCGCGACGACCGGCGCGAAGATCTCCGCACGGTGGTTGACCAGCATGTTCGTCAGCCCGCGGTACGGGGTGACGACGCCCTTGGGCGTGCCGGTCGAGCCGGACGTGTAGATCAGGTACGCCGGGTGCTCCAGCCTCCCCGGTGTGCCCGGGGCGAAGGAGCCGAGCTCGGCCGGGGTGAGCGGCGCGGCGGAGAAGTCGCTCGCGTCGGGAGACATCCAGGGCGCGCCGGCGGGCAACCGCTCGATCCCCGCGCCGGCCGCGAGCACGCAGACCGGGCGGGCGTTCGCGAGCATCACGGCCCACCGTTCGGCCGGGTGGTCCAGGTCGAGGGGCAGGTAGGCGGCGCCCGTACGCAGCACGGCGAACAGCGCCACCACCGCGTCCGACGACCGGGGCAGGGCCAGCGCGACGACCCGCTCCGGCCCCGCACCCTGCGACAGCAGCAGCCGGGCGAGCCGGTTGACGCGGGCGTCGAACTCGCCGGCGGTGAGCCGCTCGTCGCCGCAGACCAGGGCGATCTCGTCGGGCCGATCGGCGGTGAGCAGCTCGGCGACCGTCAGCTCCGGGATGTCCTGCGCCGTCGAGGACCAGCCCGCCTCCAACGCAGCCCGCTCGGTTCCCGAGAGGAGCTCCAACCGGCCCATCGGCCGTGACGGGTCGGCCACGAGCTGGTCGAGGACGGACCGGAAGACCTGGTGCAGCCGCTCCGCCCGCCCGGCCGGGACCCGGCGCGGGTCGTACTGCAGCCGCAGGACGAGGTCGTCGCCGGGGAAGACCTGCAGGGATGCGGCGAAGTGCGTGCGCGCCTCCACCGACTCGCCCATGCCGGTGATCCGCAACCCGTCGGTCGGCGGGACATCCGCGCCGGGCGGGAAGTTCTCGAACACGAACAGCGTGTCGAACAGCTGCTCGCCGCCCTGCGCGTCGGCCAGCCCGAGGTACTGGTGACCCAGCAGCGCCGCCTGCTCGCCCTGGTGGGTCAGCAGCGCGTCGACCGCCCGGTCGGCGGGAGACCAGTGCACGCGCACCGGCACGGTGTTGATGAACAGGCCGACCTGCGCGTCGATGCCGGGGACGTCCGCGTCGCGGCCGGAGACGACGGCGCCGAACACGACGTCGTCGCGCCCGGTCAGCGCGCCGACCGCGACCGCCCATGCGCCACTGACCAGCGTGTTCAGCGTCAGTCCGCGCTCACGGGCGAGCGCGGACAACGCCTCGGCGGGCACCGTGTCGGTCAGCACGGACGGTGCGACGGGTGCGGCGTCCGCGGGGAGGGCGGTGCCGAGCATCGTGGGCTCGGTGACCCCGCCGAGGGCCTGGCGCCAGGCCGTGCGGGTTCGGGCGGTGTCCTGCGCCGTGAGCCAGCGCAGGTACTCCCGGTAGGACGGCGCCGGCGCCGGATCCTCGTTCCGGAGGATCGCGAGCAGGTCCTCGAACAGCACCGGCAGCGACCAGCCGTCGGCCACCAGGTGGTGCAGCGTGACGACGACGCTGTGCACGTCCCCCTCGGACCGCAGCCCGACCCGCAGCAGCGGCGCCCGGTCCAGTGCGAACGCCCGGCTCCGCTCCTCCCGCGCCAGCGTCTCGACGTCGGCGGAGCTCACCGTCAGCGGGACCTCGACGGTTCGGGCCACGGCCTGCACCAGGCCGCCCGCGGCGGTCTCGTGGACCGACGCCCGCAGGGCCGGGTGCCGCGCCGTGAGCGTGGCCAGCCCGGTCCGCAGCTGCTCGGGGCGAAGCGCGCCGGCCAGCTCGAGCACGTACTGGACGATGTAGCCGTCGGGGTCGCTCTCGCTGTGGGCGTGGTACCGGGAGTGGAAGTAGATGCCCTGCTGCAGCGGCGTCAGCGGCCAGACGTCGGCGAGCCCGCCGGGAACCGCCTCGACCAGCGTGTCGACGTCGGCCTGGGTCAGGGGGACGAGCGGGAAGTCGACCGGCGTCGGCCCCCACGCCCCGGGCTCCGGGGCGTGCCGGGCCAGCGCGGCCAGAGCCGTGGACCAGCGCCGGGCGATCTCGGCGACCCGCGCCTCCGTCAGTACGGCCGCCGGCCAGGCGAACGTGGCGGACAGCTCTCCGTCGGTCACCTCGGCGTTGATCTCCAACGCGTACCCGGCGGCGGTGCTCGGATCGGCCTTCTCGCCCAGCTCCGGACGCTCTGGGGCGGGCGACCAGTCCTGCCCGTCCGCACCGCCGAAGCGGCCGAGGTAGTTGAACAGCACCTCGGGCACGGCGGTTCCTGCGAAAGCCCCGCGCAGGTGCCGGAGGACGGCGTAGCCGATCCCGCGGTCGGGCCGGGACTCGATCTGCGTGCGAACCCGTTTGGCCGCGGCGGGCATCGCGACCCCGCCGTTCACGAAGTCCACGAAGGACACCCCGGGGTCGAGCCGGACCGGCGCGATCGTGGTGAACCAACCGACGGTGCGCGAGAGGTCGAGCCCCTCGTCGATCGCGGCGCTCTCGCGGCCGTGCCCCTCCAGGTCGACGAGCACCGCGCCCTCGCCGCGCAGCGCGACGGCCAACGCCGTGAGCAGCACGTCGTTCACGGTGCCGCCGAAGGCCGCCGGGACCTCGCCGAGCACCCTGCCGGTGACCTCCGCCGGGACGGTGAGGGTCAGGGAGCGGGTGGTGGCGATGGTGTCCCGGACGGCATCGAGCGGCCGGTCCGCGACCGGATCGGCCGGCGCGAGCTCGCGGCGCCAGCGCTCCAGCTCGTGTTCGCGGTCCTCCCGGTGCAGCGCCTCGGTCCAGGTGCGCAAGGAGGTCGGCACCGGCTCGGCCACCAGCGGTTCGCCGGCGACGTGGCGGCGCCACAGATCCGCGAGGTCCTCGGCGAGGATCCGCCAGGACACGCCGTCGACCACGATGTGGTGGGCGACGAGCAGGAGCCGCCGGCCCAGGAGCACCGCCTGCAGCATGATCCCGTCGTCGGGGTCCAGCCGCCGGACGGCCTGCTCCTCGGCGTCCTCGAGGGACGCCTCCGACACCGTCAGCAGATCCGCCGCGGACACCGTGCCGGGCGCCGGGACGTGGAGCGCCCAGCCGTCGGCCCGGTCGAGCCGCGCGCGCAGCAGGTCGTGCCGGTCGAGCAGGGCCTGCAGCAGCGCGGTGACCACGGCGGGATCGGAGGTCGGGGTCCGCAGGCACAGGGACTGGAAGAACCCGTCGATCCCGACGGCGTCGTCGCGCAGCCCGGCGAGGATCGGCACCGGCAGCACCCGGCCCACCCCGGAGTCCGGGGCGCGCTCGGCGCCCGGCGCGATCTCGGCGGCCAGGGCGAGCGCCTCGGGCGTACGGCGCTCGAACACCAGCCGCGGGCTGAGCCCGAGCCCCTGCCGACGGGCACGGCCGACCAGCCCGATCGACAGGATGCTGTCCCCGCCGAGCTCGAAGAAGTCGTCGTCCACCCCGACGTCCTGCACGCCCAGGACCTGCTCGAACACGCCGCAGAGCGTCCGCTCGGGCTCGGTCCGCGGCGCCCGGCGGGGGCGGCTGGACGTGAACCGTGGCGCCGGCAGTGCCGCGGCGTCCAGCTTCCCGTTCACGGTGAGCGGCAGCTCCGGCACCGCGACCAGGGCGGCGGGGACCATGTGGGCAGGCAGCCGTTCGGCCAACAGTCCCCGGACCGCGTCCACGTCCACCGTCCCGGGGACGACGTACCCGGCCAGCCGCGTGACCCCGGAGGGCTGGTGGGCGTGCACGACGACGGCCGCGCGCGACACCTGCTCCAGCGACTCCAGCGCCGCGACGATCTCGCCGGGCTCGATCCGGAACCCGCGGATCTTGACCTGGTCGTCCCCGCGGCCGAGGAAGTCGATGTTCCCGTCCGGCCGCCGCACGACGAGGTCGCCGGTGCGGTACATCCGCGCGCCGGGCTCGCCGAAGGGATCGGCGACGAACCGCTCCGCGGTCAGCCCCGCCCGTCGGTGGTATCCGCGGGCGAGGCCGACGCCGGCGATGTACAACTCGCCGGGACAGCCGGCGGGCACCGGCCGCAGCGCCCCGTCCAGCACGTGCGCGCGGGTGTGGTGGATCGGGCGCCCGACGGTCGGGGTGGCGCTGTCCCTGGTGCCGCCGCCGAGGGTGTTGATCGTGTACTCGGTGGGGCCGTAGAGGTTGTAGCCGAGCACCCCGTCGGCGTCCCGCAGCGCCGCCCACACGGAGTCGGTCACCGCCTCGCCGCCGAGCAGCACCAACGCGGGCCGGGGCTCCGCGTCCAGCAGACCCTCGTCGAGCAGGGCGCTGGCGAAGGTCGGCGTCACGTTGACGACGTCGATCCGCCGGTCACGGCAGTAGTCGACCAGCGCGCGGGCGTCGCGGCGCAGCTCCTCGTCGCAGACGTGCACCTCGTGACCCTCGACGAGCCACAGCAGCTCCTCCCAGGACATGTCGAAGGAGAAGGACACGGTGTGCGCGATGCGCAGGCGCCGCCCGGTCGTCGCCACGACGGGTTCGAAGATCTCCGCCCGGTGGTTGGCCAGCATGTTCGTCAGCCCGCGGTACGGCGTGACGACGCCCTTGGGTGTCCCCGTCGAACCGGACGTGTAGATCAGGTAGGCAGGGTGCTCCAGCCGGTCGGGATCGTCCGCGGCGAAGGGCGCGGGCGGGGTGGCCGGGAGCGAGGCGAGCACGTCGGGGTCATCGAGCCGAACGATCGGCACGCCCTCCGGCAGCGCGGTCTCTCCGCTGGTCAGGACACAGATGGGCGCAGCGTCGGCGATCATGGTCGCCAGCCGCCGGGCCGGGTACTCCAGGTCCAACGGCAGGTACGCGACGCCGGTGTGCAGGGCCGCGAACAGCGCCGCGACCATGTCGACCCCGCGCGGCAGCGCCAGCCCGACGACCCGCTCCGGCCCGGCCCCCCGGGCCAGGAGCAGGTGGGCCAGCCGGTTGATCCGGGCGTCGAGCTCGGCGAAGGACAGTTGCTCGTCGCCGCAGACCAGGGCGGTCTCGTCGGCGTGGGCGGCGGCGGTGCCGGCCAGGATCTCGGCGACCGACTCGGTGCTCGACGGCCGGGCGATCGGGTCCTCGCGCAGCGCGACCCGTTCCTCCGCGGTGAGCAGGTCGATCCGGGCGAGTCGCTGCTCCGGGTCGGCGACCAGCGCGGCCGAGACGGCCGCGGTGCGCTCGAGCAGGAGCCGAGCGGCGTCCTCGGAGACGGCGGCGTCGTGCTCCAGGGTCAGGCTCAGCTCGGGGCCCGGGGTCGCGATGAGGACGAGCGGGTAGTGCGTGGCGTCGACGTGCCCGCGCCCGACCACCCCGGCCGCGTCGAGGGTGGACTGCGGGATGTCGGCGAAGTTCTGCAGCACGAACAGGGTGTCGAACAGGACCGGCAGGCCGGCGGCGCGCTGGATGGCGCCCAGGCCGAGGTACTCGTGCTCGCCCATGGCCAGGCGCTCGTCCTGCAGGCGGCGCAGGAAGTGCCCGGTCGCCTCGGCCGGGTCGGTGCGGACGCGGGTGGGCACGGTGTTGAGGTACTGCCCGACGACCTGCTCGGACCCGGGCAGCTCGGCGGGACGACCCGCGACGGTGGTGCCGAACACCACCTCGTCGCGCCCGGTGAGCCCGCCCAGGACCAGCGCCCAGGCCGCGTTGAGCACGGTGTTCAGCGTGACCCCGCAATCGCGGGCGCCGGCGCGGATCGCGGCGGCCTCGGACACCGGAATCGTGGTGCGGTTCGGGATCGCGGCCGGCCGGCTCGGCCCGACGAGCGTCGGGCCGACCAGAGTCGGCCCGTCCAGCCCGGCGAGCTGCGCCGCCCAGGCCGCCCGCGCGCCGTCGGAGTCCCGTTCCGCCAGCCAGCGGAGGTACTCCGGGTAGCTCCCGGTCGGGGAGACCTCGTCCGGGAGAGCGCCCGCGTAGAGGGTGAACAGCTGCGTGAACAGGGTGCTGTGCGACCAGCCGTCCCACGCCAGCAGGTGGTAGGTGACCAGGAGGCGGTCGACACCGCCGGGCAGGCGCAGGACGCTGACGCGGAACAGCGGGGGATCGGCCAGGTCGAACCGGTGGGTCCGGTCGGCGTGCGCGAGTGCGGCGGCCCGCTGCTCCGCTGCGGCCGGGTCCAGCTCGGAGAGATCGTGCTCGGTCAGCGGATCGCCGACACCGCCTCGCACCACCTGCACGACGCCGTCGCCCGGGTCCACGAACGCACATCGCAGCGTCGGATGCCTGCGCTGCAGGGCCTGCACCGTCCCGCGCAGCCGGGTGAGGTCGGCGCGGTGGTCGAGCTCGAAGCGGGTCTGCCCGGTGTAGACGTCGAGCGCGGTGTCGTCGGCGGCGTCGAAGAGCGACTGGAAGTAGAGGCCCTCCTGCAGCGGGGAGAGCGGCCAGACGTCCTCGACGTCCCGGAAGCGCTTCCGCAGGCCCTCCAGGTCCGCCGGATCGAGCGTCACCAGGTCGAACGGCGCCACCGGCGCGCGCACGGCCGCGGAGGCATGGTCGATCGCGGCGACCCGCGCCAACGCCTCGGCGGTGCGGCCGGCGAACACCTGTCGCGGGGTGAGCACCAGGCCGCGGCGGCGGGCCTGCCCGACGAGCGTGATCGAGCTGATGCTGTCGCCGCCGAGCCCGAAGAAGTCGTCGTCGATGCTCACGCCGGTGGCGCCCAGCACCTCGGCGAACAGGGCGCAGAGCACCCGCTCCGGCTCGGTGCGCGGGGGCCGTCCGCCCGCACCGGCGTAGCCGGGCGCGGGGAGCGCCCGCGTGTCCAGCTTCCCGTTCACGGTCAGCGGCAGCCCGGGCACGACGACGATCGCCGGCGGAACCATGTGGGCGGGGAGCACCGCGGTCAGGTGCGCCCGCAGGACGTCGACCAGCTCGCCGGCGCTCGACGAGGCGGCCTCCGGGGCCGCCACGACGTAGGCCGCGAGGCGAGCCGGCCCGCCTGCCGGCGCGTCGACGACCACGGCCGCCTGCGCCACGGCGGGGTGCGCCTCGAGCGCGGCCACGATCTCGCCGAGCTCGATCCGGTACCCACGCACCTTGACCTGGTCGTCCGTGCGGCCGAGGAAGTCGATGTTGCCGTCGGGCCGGCGGCGCACCAGGTCGCCGGTGCGGTACATCCGTTCGCCGGCGGTGAAGGGATCGGCGACGAACCGCTCCGCGGTCAGCCCGCGCCGGTCGTGGTAGCCCCGCGCCAGGCCGGGACCGGCGAGGTAGAGCTCGCCGGGGGCGCCGTCGAGCACCGGCCGCAGCGCGCTGTCCAGCACGTACACGCGTGCGCCCAGCACGGGCCGTCCGACCGTCGGGGTCGCGCTGGCGCCGACCGCCGCGCCGAGCGCGTTGACGGAGAACTCGGTGGGGCCGTAGAGGTTCATGCCCTCGATGCGCGGAGCGTCGCGCAGCGCCGACCAGATCGACCCGGTGACCGCCTCGCCGCCGAGGAGCAGCAGCCTCGGTGCCCGGTCGCCGTCGAGGAGGCCCTCGTCGAGCAGGGCACGGGCGTAGGTGGGGGTCACGTTGACGACGTCGACGGCCGCGGCACGGCAGAGCGCCACGAGCTGCTGGGCGTCACGCCGCACCTCGTCCGGGCACACGTGCAGCTCGTGCCCGTCGACCAGCCAGAACAGCTCGTCCCAGGACATGTCGAAGGAGAACGCGGTCGTGTGCGCCACCCGCAGCCGACGCCCGTCGGCCGCGGCGCGGGGGATGATCGCGGCGCGGTAGTGGGCCAGCATGCCGGCGAGGCCGCGGTGCGGCACCAGCACGCCCTTCGGGGTCCCGGTGGAGCCGGAGGTGTAGATCAGGTACGCGGGATGGTCCGCTGCCCTCGGCACGGGCGCGAGCGCCTCGGCCGACAGCGAGGCCAGCTCCACCGCGATCTCCGGAGTACCGAGCCGGACTGCGGGAACGCCGGGGGCGGCCACGTCGGGGAGCACGTCGGCGGCATCGGCCGGCTGGTCGGCGCCGGCCGCGACGACGCAGACCGGCTTCGCGTCGGCGAGCACCGTCGCGAACCGGGCCGCGGGGAGCTCCGGGTCCAGGGGCAGGTAGGTGGCTCCGGTGCGCATCGCGGCGAACAGGGCGACGACCATGTCGATCCCGCGCGGCAACGCCAGTGCGACGACCTCCTCGGGGCCGGCACCTCGTGCCTGCAGCAGCCGGGCGAGGCGGTTGATCCGGGCGTCCAGCTCGGCGAAGGTCAGCCGTTCGGACCCGAAGACCAGCGCGGTCTCGCCCGGCCGGGCGGCGGCGGTCCGCGCCAGCTCCTCGGCCACGGTCTGCTCGGGTTCGGACCAGGTCCCGGGCAGCTCCGGGGTCTCGCCGGGGGCGAGGACGTCGAGGCGTCCGAGCGGCTCGTCGACCGCCGCGAGCAGCCGCGAGGCGGTCGCCGCGAAGCGCTGCAGCACCGCGGTCGCGGTCTCCGGGGCGAGGACGGTCGGCCGGTACTGCAGGGTGAACCGCAGCGTCCCCTCCGGCGCGACGACGAGGGCGAGCGGGAAGTGCGTGGCGTCGGCGTAGTCGACGTAGCGCGCCCCGACCGCCGAGAGGGCGCCGGCCTCGATCTTGGGGAAGTTCTGCAGCACGAACAGGGTGTCGAACGGCGTCGGCAGGCCGGTGGCCCGCTGGATCTCGGCCAGGCCGGTGTGCTCGTGCTCGACCAGCGGGGTCCGCTCCGCCTGGACCCGCCGCAGCAGGGCACCCACGGTCTCGGCGTGGTCGAGCCGGACCCGCGTCGGCACGGTGTTGAGGAACATGCCGATCGACCGGTCGCTGCCGGCGAGCTCGGGTGGGCGACCGGCGACGGTGGCCCCGAAGACCACGTCGGTCCGCCCGGCCAACCCGCCGAGGGTGATCGCCCAGGCGGTGTTCAGGACCGTGTTGAGGGTGACCCCCACGGTGCGGGCACAGGCCCGCACCTCCGCGTCGGCCTCGGGGGACAGGGCGAGCTCGGCGACCGAGGGCAGGACCTCCGCGGGGACCGCTTCCGGGCCCGCGACCAGCGTCCCCGCCACCATCGTCCCGGCGTCGAGCCCGGCCAGCGCGTCCCGCCAGGCGTCCCGGGCGGCCTCGTCGTCCCGGCTCGCCAGCCAGCGCGGGTGGTCCAGGTGCGACGGCGGCTCGGGGAGCACCGCGCGGTCGTCGCCGAGGAGGGTGAACAGCTCCTCGAGCAGGATGTGCTGGGACCAGCCGTCCCAGGCCGTGAGGTGCTGGGTGAGCACGAGCCGGGACCGGCCGTCCGGGAGGTGGGCCAGCAGGAGGCGGAACAGCGGCGGTGCGGCCAGGTCGAACCGGCGGGCCCGCTGCTCGACGGCCAGCGCTCGGACGGCGTCCTCGTCCGCCGCGGTGGTCACCTCGACCGGCACCGTGGCGTGCGGGAGCACGACCTGGACGGGGAACGGAGCGCCCTCCCCGGTCAGCGCGGCGCGCAGGAACGGGTGACGGTCCAGCAGCGCCGCGCAGGCCCGCCGCAGCCGCGCGACGTCGAGCGGGCGGTCGAACTCGAACACGTGCTGGGCCGTGTAGGGGTCCGCGTCGTCCGCACCGTCGAACAGCGACTGGAAGTACAGCCCGGCCTGCAGCGGCGCGGCCGGGAACACCGCCTCCGCGCCGACCCCGAACCGCGCCCCCACCGTCGCGGCGACCTCGGGATCGAGGAGCGTCACGGGTTCGGCAACCAGGGCCCGCCCGGGCTGGTCGGCCACGGGGAAGCGCGCCCCGAGGGCCTCGGGGGTGCGCAGCTCCATCAGGTCGCGGACCCGCACGCGCAGCCCGTCCGCGTGCGCGGCCCGGATCACGCGGACCGCGGTGATGCTGTCCCCGCCGAGGGCGAAGAAGTCGTCCTCCGGGCCCACCTCGGGCAGGTCCAGGGAGCGGGCGAGCCGCGCGCACCAGCGCCGCTCGGCGTCGTCGCGCGGCGCGCGCCCGCCACCCGCCTCGATCTGCGGTGCCGGCAGCGCCTCGCGGTCCAGCTTGCCGTTCGGGGTCATCGGGAGCCCGCCGGCGACCGGTACGAGCACCGTCGGGACCATGTACTCGGGCAACGTCTCCGCGAGCGTGGCGCGCGCCCGGGCGCGGTCCCCGCCGTCGAGCACCACGTACCCGACCAGCATCTTCCGGCCCGGCTCGTCCTCGCGGACGAGGACCGCGGCCTGGGTGATGCCGGGCTGCGCGAGCAGCGCCGCCTCGATCTCACCCGGTTCGATCCGGTGGCCGCGCAGCTTGACCTGCTGGTCGGCGCGGCCGAGGAAGTCCAGGATGCCGTCGGCGCGCCAGCGGGCCCGGTCCCCGGTCCGGTACATCCGGGCCCCCGCACCGTCGACTCCGCCGGCGAAGGGGTCGGCGACGAACCGCGACGCCGTGAGCCCGTGCCGACCCCGGTAGCCCCGGGCGAGACCGCGACCGGCGATGTAGAGCTCGCCGACCTCACCCACCCCGACCGGGCGCAGCATCTCGTCGAGGACGTAGGCATGGGTGTTCGGGTCCGGCCGCCCGATCGGCGCCGGGCCGTCCCAGTCCGGCTCCGCCGTCCACAGCGTGGAGTTCACCGTCGCCTCGGTCAGCCCGTAGGCGGTGACCACGCGCAGCGGGCCGGTCCAGCGCCGCAGCACCTCCGGCGGCACCGTCTCGGTCCCGACGATCAGCACCGCCCCCTCGGGCAGCCGCGCGTCCACCGGCAGCGCCGCGACCAGCGAGGGCGGCAGGATCATGTGCGTGACCCGGTGGGCGAGCAGGTACTCCGTGAGCTCCGGGCCGGCCACGCGGCGGTGCGCGGGCACGACGACGACGGTCCCGCCCACGCACAGCGACATGGTCAGGTCCCAGACCGCGACGTCGAACCCGATGGACGCGAACTGGGCCACCCGGCTCCCGGCGTCCACCCCGACCCGGTCCAGGGCCGTGGCGACGAGGCTGCCGATGCCGTCGTGCGTCAGCACCGCGCCCTTCGGCCGGCCGGTCGAGCCGGAGGTGTAGATCAGGTACGCGGCCTGGTCCAGCGCCGGCTCGACGTCGACCAGGTCCGCCCCGGACAGCCCGACCAGCTCGGTCAGGGTGCCCGGGGTGTCCAGGAGCACCGTCGGCGTCCCCGGCGGGAGCTCACCGTCGAGCTCGGTGGTGGTGAGCACCAGACCGGTGCCGGAGTCCGCGAGGAGGTAGGCGATCCGCTCGGCCGGGTGGTCCAGGTCCAGGGGGAGGAAGGCCGCTCCCGCCTTGAGCACCGCGAGCACCGCTGCCACCAGCTCCGGGCCGCGGGGCAGGGCCAGGCCGATCGCGTCCTCCGCCCCGACCCCACGGGCCCGCAGCAGCCGGGCCAGCCGGTTGGCGCGCTCGTTCAGCTCGCCGTAGGTCCACGAGTCGTCCTCGCAGACCACGGCGACCGCGTCGGGTCGCTCGGCGGCGCGGGCCTCGAACTGCCGCGACCACGGTTGCTCGTCGACCGGGCGGGGCAGCGCCCTCGCCCACGGCGTCAGCTCGTCGATGCTCACAGCGGTCACTGCTTCGCGTCCATCCTCTCCAGCTCGGGAACGACCTGGTCCAGCGCGTACGGGATGCTCAGCACGGTGTTGAAGGTGATCGCCGCACCCGGGAACGGCGCCGTGGTGTAGTCGAAGTAGCCGACGCGGCCGTCCTTGACCACGTCGAGCCGGTTGTAGATCGGGTCGGACTGCAGCACCTGCAGCAGATCGGGGTCCGAGGTCCACGCCAGACGGTCGACGTCGAGGAGCGTGAACTCCTCCGCGCTGACCGTGGCCACGTTGTCGGCCACCCGTCCGGCCAGCCACGAGGGCTCGGTGGCGAAGCCCAGGTCGGCGAAGAAGCGCACCTTCGGGTCCTGCGGCGAGAACACCTGATAGGTGCCGCCCTCCGCGGTCGCCCCGACCAGCATGGTCTTCTGCGCCCAGTCGGGGTGCGCGTCACGGACGGCCTCGAGCTTCGCCTCGACCCCGGCGACGAGGTCCTTCGCCTGCTGCTCGCGCCCCAGCGCCTTCCCCGCCGTCAGGGTCATGTCCTGCCACGGCGCGCCGAACTGGTCGAACTGGGCGGACTGGGCCACGGTCGGGGCGATGGCGGCGAGCTTGTCGTACTCGGACCGGTCGAGGCCCTCGTAGAGCGCGAGGATCAGGTCCGGCTCGAGCGCGGCGACCTTCTCGAAGCTGATCTCCCCGGCGTTGGACACGATCTCGGGGACGGTGCCGCCCGCCGCCTGGGTGGCCCACGGGAAGATCGCGCCGGGCTGCTCGTCGAACCACTCCGTCGTCCCGACCGGCTTCACGCCCAGGGCGAGGACGGCGTCCTGGTCGCTCCAGCCGATGGTCACGACCCGCTGCGGCGGCGCGGAGATCGTGGTGGAACCCAACGCGTGGGTGATCGTGACCGGCATGCCCGCCGTCTGCTGGGCCGGCTGGGGGGCTGCCGGGGCTTCCGCCGGACCACCACAACCGGCGACGACGGCCAGGGCGGCGGCGCCGGCGAGCAGCCAACGACGTCGGACGGGACGAGACGATCGGATACTCACCGCGTGCTCCTGTTCTGCTCCATCGCCTGCTGCAGGCTGCGGGGGCGCAGGTCGCGCCAGTGCTCCTCGATGTGATCGAGGCAGTCCTGCCGGCTCGCCGCCGGCAGCGTCACCTGCCACCCCTGCGGGACGGCGGCGAACGTGGGCCACAGGGAGTGCTGTCCCTCGTCGTTGACCAACACGTGAAAGGTGCCGTTCTCGTCGTCGAACGGATTGGTGGACATGCGCTTTCGCCTTCTGTCGGTGTCGGGGGTCAGACGTGGGCGGGGGCCGGGGCGGCGATCGAACGGACGATCTCCCCGCTGCGCACGGCGATGTTCGACAGCAGGGTCGAGGACAGGCCGTGGGTGTGCTCGGTGGCGCCCTGGACGTAGAGGCCGGCCCGCAGCCCCGGGTCGGTCCGGATCCGGTAGTCGCGACCGATGTCGAGGCGTCCGGCGTCGTCGCGCAGGCAGCTCGCGGCGAGGTCGCCCAGCAGGTCACAGGGATCGCTGGACCGGTAACCGGTCGCGTAGATGACGAGGTCGGCGCCCAGCACCTCGCGCCCGCCGTGGATCAGGGACTCGACCGCCAGCTCGACGTGGTCGTCGGTCGCGACGACGTCGGCGACCCGGCTGACGTTGAGGAACCGCAGCCGCTCCCGGCCGGCGACCTTCTCGTGGTAGTGCCGCCGGTACAGCGACTCGATGAGGTCGGGATCGACCACCGAGTAGTTCGTGTTGGCGTGGTAGCCCAGGATCATCCGTTTGATCCGGTCAGGGGCCCGGAAGAAGTCGTCGACGGCGTCGGGGTCGAAGACCCGGTTGGCGAACGAGGAGTCGTCCGCCGGGCTGTAGCCGTAGCGGTGGAACACCGCCCACACCTCGGTGCCGGCGAACCGGCGGTGGATGTGCTCCACCGCCTCGGCGGCGCTCTGCCCGGCGCCCACCACGATCACCCGCTTCGGGTCGGCGACCCGGTCGAGGCGGGTCAGGAGGTCGCGGGTGTGCCAGATCCGCTCGCCCGGCTCGACCCCCTCGGGCAGGTTCGGCGTCAGCCCGGTGGCCAGCACGACGTTGCGGGTGCGCAGGACCGTTCCGCGGGACGTCACGACGTCGACCAGGTCCGGCGACTCCGGCACCGGGTCGATCGACGTCACCTCGGTGCCGTAGTCGACCTGGTCGGCGAACCGCCCCGCGACCCACTCCAGGTAGTCGTGGAACTCCAGCCGGGTCGGGAAGACGCTCCCGTAGTTGATGAAGTCGACCAGCCGGCCGCGCTCGTGCAGGTAGGACAGGAAGCCGTAGCGGCTGGCCGGGTTCCGCAGGGTCACGAGGTCCTTCAGGAAGCTCACCTGCATCGTCGCGTCCTCGAGGAGCATGCCCCGGTGCCAGCCGAAGGTGCCCTGGCGCTCGACGAACCTGGCCCGCAGATGCGCGGCGCAGGCGCTCTCGGTGTTGTACTCGGCGACGGCGACGGTCAGGGCCAGGTTCGACGGCCCGAACCCGACGCCGACCAGGTCCAACGGACCGAACTGAGACATCCACACTCCCTCCTCGCCGGGCGACTCGCCCGTTCGTGCCCTACGTCAACTCGTCGTGCGACGCGCATGTGTCCACACTGGACTCATTCCGGACGGACCTGCCCGCCGCGGGCCGAGCAGGAGAGGGTGGAACGACGCGTGTCGGAACCTCCGGCGGTGACCGGAGGCGCACGGCACTGTCACATGGAGTTCTCATCCTCTCTGGTGAAAACCTCGCTAAGGCTAACCTAAGATCCACGGGGCGCGACGTGATGTGTCTCAGGTTGCAACATGTCGGAAATTATGCCTGTAACCTGCTGAATCGTTCGAACGCGCCAGAACCGGACACGGCGCGTTGGAGAACGCGACCGCGACAAGGCCGAGGACGCCGTCGAGACAAGGCCGAGGACGCCGTCGAGACAAGGCCGAGGACGCGGTCGAGCCGGGCCGCGACGACGACGGGTTCAGCCGGGTTGCGCGAGGTCGGCCTGGCGGCGGCCCGGCAAGCGCCCGTCGGCACGGCGCGAGCGACTCCGGTCCCCCGGCCGGTTCCGGGCCGTCACGGGCGGGTAGCCCGGGAGACATGAGTGATCGGGCGGGGAAGATCGAGATCCGGGCCCGGGTGGAGCTCGACGATGCCGACGACCTGGCCGTCCACTACACGCCGGGAGTCGCGGAGGCGGCGAAGCGCATCGCGGCCGAACCGTCGCGGTCGCGGACCGAGACCGTGAAGGGCAACGCGGTCGCGATCGTCAGTGACGGGTCGGCGTTGCTCGGTCTGGGCGACCAGGGGCCGGCGGCGGCGCTCCCGGTCATGGAGGGCAAGGCCGCCCTGTTCTCCCGTTTCGCCGACATCGACGCGTGGCCGATCTGCATCGCGAGCCGCGAGCCCGACGACGTCGTGCGGACCGTCCGTGACCTCGCGACCTCGTTCGGGGCGATCAACCTGGAGGACGTCGCCGCGCCCCGCTGCTTCGAGATCGAGCGTCGCCTGCGGGAGGAGCTCGACATCCCGGTCTTCCACGACGACCAGCACGGAACGGCGATGGTCGTGCTCGCCGCCCTGCACAACGCCCTCGCGCTGACCGGTCGTGACGCCGCCCGAACGCGCGTGGTGATCGCGGGGGCCGGAGCGGCCGGCAGCGCGACCGCCCGCCTGCTGCTCGCGGCGGGGTACACCGAGGCCGGAATCGTCGTGTGCGACAGCAAGGGCGCCCTGCACCCGGGGCGGCAGCTCGACGGCGAGAAGGCCTGGCTCGCCGAGCACACCAACTCCGACCGGGCCGAGGGCTCGCTGGTCGAGGTCCTCGACGGGGCCGACGTGTTCATCGGGGTCAGTGCTCCCGACCTGCTCGCCCCCGAGGATCTTTCCCGGATGGCGGATCGGCCGGTCGTGTTCGCGCTGGCGAACCCGGATCCGGAGGTCGACCCGCGCGGCGCGCAGGAGCACGCCGCCGTGCTGGCGACGGGACGCAGCGACCTGCCCAACCAGATCAACAACGTGCTGGTGTTCCCAGGGGTGCTGCGCGGGCTGCTCGACGCCGGCGCGGACACCCTCACCGTGGACATGCAGCTCGCGGGGGCGCGCGCGATCGCCGAGCTCGTGGGCGACGACCGTTCACCGGAGCACATCGTGCCGTCGGTGTTCGACGAGCGTCTGGTGCCCGCGCTGGCCGGGGCGGTGTGCGACGCGGCAGGCCGCTGACGTCGAGCGTCGCGGCCGGGGCGGGTTGAGACGCCCGGACACGGGTAGAGCCGCAGCCATGCTGCCTCCACGCGTCAGGTCCGGGTCCCGTCGCTCCGGTCGCGGGGCCGCTGGATCCGTCGGCGCCGGTGTCGCCGCGGGGGTCGCGGCGGCGGCCGGTGTGCTGCTCGGCCGCAAGGTGGCGGTGGCGGCCAAGGTCGGCGCGGGCCACCCCCTCAAGCATCGCGCGCTCGACCTCGCGGCCGGGCTGATGCAGCCGAAGTACCCGTTGGCGGCGATGAGCACCTACCTCAACGGCTTCCACATGTACGCGGACGAGATGGGAAGACAGGTGGAGGCGTCGCACTTCTGCATCCACCTGCGCCACGACCTGCACCAGTGCGTGATCTTCGACCGCAACGCGCCGGACGCCCGGCTGATCG
This sequence comes from Pseudonocardia terrae, assembly GCF_021343995.1. Taxonomy (GTDB): domain Bacteria; phylum Actinomycetota; class Actinomycetes; order Mycobacteriales; family Pseudonocardiaceae; genus Pseudonocardia; species Pseudonocardia terrae. The sequence continues at coordinate 44,455 of NZ_JAJTTE010000038.1, forward strand.
GGATCGAGTACATCGTCAGTGAGGAGCGCTTCGGGAGCCTGCCCGACGACGAGAAGCGGCTCTGGCACAGCCACCACCACGAGGTGAAGTCGGGCGTCCTGGTCGCTCCGGGGGTCCCCGAGATCGCGGAGCACGCCTACTTCGAGGACCTCGTCACGACGTACGGGAAGACTTTCCACACCTGGCAGTACGACCGCGACGACTTCCCGTACGGGATCCCGCAGCTGATGATGGCCTTCACCGGCGACGGCCAGGGCGACGAGTCAGCGATCGCCGATCGCGACCGCCGGCTCGGGGTGTCCACGTCGCGCAAACGGGCGCGTCGGGCCGACATCGCCGAACCGAGCCTGGCGCCGGGTGCCAACTCCTGGGAGAGCGGCCGGACGGTGCAGACGCGCCTCGAGGAGATCGACTTCAGGCGCTAGCGAGGCCTGCGGCCCCGGCCGCGGCGCCGGCTCTCAGTCCCGGTGCGCGAGCCGGGGAATCTGCCCGCCCGCCAGCACGGCCTCGATCTGGCGCGCCGAGAGGTGGTGGGTGAGGCGGTACTCGGCGCCGTCGTCGTCGGTGGCGGTGAGCTCCCGGGTCTTTCCGAGGCCGTGCAGCCCGCGCAGGTGGAGCGTGCTGCCCACGTCGAGGCGGTCGAGGTCGGCGGGGTCGGTGAACTCCAGGGCGAGCACGCCGAAGTTGGCGAGGTTCTGCCAGTGGATGCGCGCGTAGGACCGCGCGACGACCGCGGCGAGCCCCAGGAACCGCGGGCAGATGGCGGCGTGTTCGCGGGAGGAGCCCTGGCCGTAGTTGTCCCCGGCGACGACCGCGTGGGGACCGGTGTCCTTCGCCCGGTCCGGGTAGTCCTCGTCGATGCGGGTGAAGGTGAACCGCGCCAGCTCCGGGATGTTCGAGCGGTAGGGCAGGGCCTGCGCGCCGGCGGGGGAGATCTCGTCGGTGGACACGTCGTCGTCCATGTGCAGGAGGACGGGGAGGTCCAGCTCGTCGGGCAGGGGTTCGAAGTCCGGCAGGGCGGAGATGTTGTCCCCGCGGACGAGTTCCTGGTGACGGGCGTCCTCCGGCGCTGCGGGCGGGACGAGCATCTCGGTGTTGACCGTCGCGCGCTCGGGCAGGGCGAGGTCGGGCACCGGGAGGTCGAGCTTCTCCGCGAGGGCGCGTGGATCGGTGATCACCCCGGTGAGCGCGGCGGCCGCGGCGGTCTCCGGGGAGCACAGCCATACGGAGTCCTCGGGCGTGCCGGAGCGTCCCGGGAAGTTGCGCGGGAAGGTGCGCAACGAGTTCCGGCCGGACGCGGGCGCCTGGCCCATGCCGATGCAGCCCATGCACCCGGCCTGGTGGATGCGGGCACCCGCGGTGATCAGGTCGAAGGTGGCGCCCATCCTCGTCAGGTCCGCGAAGATCTCCCGCGACGACGGGTTCACGTCGACGCTCACGGCGTCGTTCGTCTGCCTCCCGGCGAGCATCGCGGCCACCACGGCGAAGTCCCGCAAGCCCGGGTTGGCCGACGAGCCGACGACGACCTGGGACACCGGCTCGCCCTCGACCTCGCGGACCGGGACGACGTTCCCCGGCGACGACGGCTTCGCGATCAACGGCTCGAGCGCGGACAGGTCGATCTCGTCGGTGAGGTCGTAGACCGCGCCCTCCTCCGCGGCGAGGGGACGGAAGTCGTGGACGCGGTCCTCCGCGCGCAGGAACGCCTCGACCGCGTGGTCGGAGGGGAACACGGTGGTCGTCGCGCCGAGCTCGGCGCCCATGTTGGCGATGACGTGCCGGTCCATCGCGGTCAGCCCGGCCAGGCCGGGGCCGTGGTACTCCAGGATCCGGTTCACCCCGCCGCCGACGCCGTGGCGACGCAGCATCTCCAGGACGACGTCCTTGGCCGAGACCCACGGCGGCAGCTCGCCGACGAGCCGGATCCCGAACACCTCGGGCGTCCGCAGCCACAGCGGCTCCCCGGCGATGGCCAGGGCGACCTCCAGGCCGCCGACGCCGATCGCGAGCATGCCCAGCGACCCGGCGGCGCAGGTGTGGGAGTCGGACCCGACCATCGCCTTGCCCGGGATCCCGAAGCGCTGCATGTGGGTGGGATGCGAGACGCCGTTGCCGGGCTTGGAGAACCACAGCCCGAAGCGGCGCGCGGCGGTGCGGAGGAACTCGTGGTCCTCGGCGTTGCGCTCGTCGGCCTGGAGCAGGTTGTGGTCGACGTACTGCACCGAGCACTCGGTGCGCGCCCGGTCCAGGCCCAGCGCCTCCAGCTCCTGCATCACGAGGGTTCCCGTGGCGTCCTGGGTCAGCGTCTGGTCGATCCGCAGGGCGATCTCCTCGCCGGGGGTCGGGTCGCCGTCGACCAGGTGGTCGTCGATCAGGATCCGGGCCAGTGTGCGGGGCATGGGCCACCTCCTGTCCACGGACGGTCCTGCGGTGTACCCGTCTTCGCAGGGGTGCAAGCCTCGGCCGGCGCCCGTCCCGGCCGATTCCTCTGCGCGCCGGCGGAGGTCTACATGGTCGACAGCCGCCCGGCCGGCGGCGATGGAGCGAGCCGAGACAAGGAGAGCGCCGTGAGCATTCCCGTCACCATGCGCGCGCTGCAGCAGACCTCGTTCGGGGGTCCGCAGGACAGCGGAGTGACCACCGACGCACCGGTGCCGAACCCCGGCCCGGACGAGGTGCTGGTCCGGGTCGTCGCCGCCGGTGTCAACTTCGCCGACGTCTCGAGGGCCCACGGCACGTTCCTGGGCGGCCCGCAGCCGCCGTACGTGGCGGGTTTCGAGGCGGCCGGCGAGGTCGTGGCGGCGGGCGAGGCGGTGACCGGGCCACGGCCGGGGGACCGCGTGATCGGCGTCGGAGACGGGGCCTTCGCCGAGTACATGGTCCTGCCCGCGGCCGCGGCGATGCCGGTGCCGGAGGGCTGGACGGCCGAGCAGGCGTTGGGCCTGGTCGTGAACCGGCCCACCGCCCTCGCCGCGCTCAAGCCCCTGGGCCACCTCGCGGCCGGGGAGACCGTGCTGGTCCACGCCGCCGCGGGTGCGACCGGCCAGGCCGCGGTGACCCTGGCCAAGCACTACGGCGCGACGGTCATCGCCACCGCGTCGCCGAGCAAACACGAGACGGTGCGGGCCCTGGGCGCCGACCACGTCCTGGACTCCCGCGACGCCGACCTCGCCGCCGAGGTGCTGCGGCTGACCCGTGGGGCCGGTGCCGACCTGGTTCTGGAGTCGGCGGGCGGAGCCACGTTCCGGGCGAGCCTGGCTGCGGCCAGGCCGGTCACGGGCCGCGTCGTCGTGTTCGGGGTGGCCGGTGGCGAGGCCTCGATCACCAACCGGGAGCTGGTGTACGAGCACCAGGTCCAGATCATCGGCCTCAACATCGGCGTGCTGATGCAGGCGGCGCCGCGCATCTTCGGCGAGGTCACCGCGGAGCTGGCCACCCTCGTCGCCGCCGGCGTCCTCACCCCCGCCCGCCCCACCGCCTACGACCTCGCCGACGGCCCGAAGGCCCTCACGGAACTGGAGGCCAGGGCGACCGTCGGCAAACTGGCCCTGGTGCCGTGACGACCCGGCCGCCGGGCCACCGCCGCCGGGCGACGACCGCGGTCCCGGTCACTGGGCCGCGGCCTACGCTCGCGGCATGAGGGCGCCCGTGCCGGAGGCGGACCAGGACCGGTTCGGCGCCGAGACCGAGCAGTTCCGCAGGGAGCTGCTGGCGCACTGCTACCGCATGGTCGGCTCGGCGCACCACGCCGAGGACCTCGTGCAGGAGACGTATCTCCGGGCGTGGCGGTCCTACGCCGGTTTCGAGCGCCGCGCGTCGGTGCGGTCCTGGCTCTACACGATCGCCACGAACGTCTGCCTGACCGCGTTGGAGCCGCGCCGGAACCGGGTGCTGCCGGCGGGCCTGTCCGCTCCCTACGACGGGCCCGATCGCCCACCGAGCCAGGTGCCGCCGGGCGAGGTCGCGTGGCTGGAGCCGTTGCCCGACAACTGGATCACCCCGGCCGCCGCCGATCCGGCCGCGACGGTGGTCGCGCGCGAGTCGCTCCGCCTGGCGCTCATCGCGAGCCTGCAGCACCTGCCCGCCCGCCAACGCGCGATCCTCATCCTGCGCGAGGTGCTGGCGTTCTCCGCGGCGGAGACCGCGGAGATCCTCGGCACCACCACGGCGGCGGTCAAGAGCGGGCTGCAGCGCGCCCGCGCCCGGCTGGAAGAACTGGAGCCGGAGCCGGAGGACCTGCTCGAGCCGACCGACGAGCGGGCGCGTGCGCTGCTCGACGGCTACATCGCCGCGTTCGAACGCTCCGACGCCCGCCTGCTGGAACGGGTGCTGCGCGCGGACGCCACGCTGGAGGCAAGGCCGTTCCGCGAGTGGTACGCGGGCCGGGTGCGGTGCATCCACATGCTCGCCACGTACGTGCTGGGTGCGCCGGGCGACTGGACGATGCTCGCCACCACGGCCAACGGCCAGCCCGCCGCCGTCGTGTACCACCGGGACGCGGACGGGACCCTCCGGTCGCACGGCATCGTGGTGCTGGCCCCGACCGCCGCCGGCGTCTCGCGCGTGATCGAGTTCCACGACCCGGCACTGGTGCCGATGTTCGGCTTCGCGGAGGTGCTCGTGGACTGATCTCGACCGTGCCACCAGGACGCCTCCGGTGGATCGTGTCTCAGACGAACAGCCGCGGCAGCAGATCCCTGCAGTGGTCCCGCAGCTCGTCGAGCGCCGTCCCCGATCCGGCGAGGTGACGTTGCAGCGCGTGCTGGAACAGCCCGTCGAACATCGCGTAGGCCGCGGAGGGCGAGCAGGTCGGCTCGGTCCCGGTGAGGTCGGCGTAGGCGCGGACCAGGCGCCAGATCATGTCCTGCAGGCGGCCGTCGATCTCGGCGACGTCGTCCCGGAAGGCCTCCTCGAACAGGGACTGGGAGCGCACGTCGTACCAGAGCCGGTGCAGCAGCGGGGCGTCGGCGAGGGTGGCGGCCAGCCCGTTCCCGCAGGCCGTGGCGAGCTCCGCGGGGGTGGACGCCTCGGCGACGAGCCCCTCGTAGCGCTGCACGCAGGCGTCCTTGTACCGCTGCACGCAGTAGGTGATCAGGTCGCTCTTGTCGGCGAAGTAGTAGTGCAGGAGGCCGTGGGAGTGCTCCGTGTTGTCCGCGATCGTGCGCAGGCTGGTGCGTGCGTAGCCGAGTTCTGCCAGGGTCAGCAGCGCCGCGTCGGCGAGCTCGCGGCGCCGGTCCTCGAACTTGTCGGCACGGGACCGCTGCCGCACGGCGGCGGTGCTGGGCATACGCCGACGATACCCATCGAGCGGATTTCCTGACCACTCGTCCAAGAAAATCTTGACATGTGTCCAAGATCGGGCCACGGTCGTGACTGCCATCACTGCCGCCGGCGAAGACCGAGGGACGACGTGTCGCTGACCTTCTACCTGGACAAGGGCGCTTCCCTCGACCCCGAGGCCCCCTGCCTGACCCTCGACGGCGCGTCCCTGTCGTACGGCGAGGTCGTCGAGCTCTCCCGCGCGGTGGCAAGGGCGCTGCGCCGCTCCGGCGTCGAGCCCGGGGACAAGGTCGGCATCCTCTCGGCCAACGACCCGACCGCGTTCTCCTGCGTCTTCGGCATCGCGCGGGCAGGGGCGGTCTGGTGCCCGATCAACCCGCGCAATGCGGCAGGGGAGAACGCCGAGCTGCTCGACCTGTTCGACTGCTCCACGTTGATCTTCCAGCCGGCCTTCGACGACCTGGTCGCCGAGATCGCGCCGAAACTCCCGAAGCTGACCACGCTCGTCCGGCTCGGCGAGAAGGACGGTCTCGCCCAGGGGTTCGACGACTGGCTCGCGGCCGCGCGCGCGGACCCGGAAGCCGAGGCCGCCCAGCCCGACGACGTCGTCGCCCTGGTCGGCACCGGTGGCACCACGGGGCGCCCCAAGGGGGTCATGCTCACCGATCGCAACCTCGAGGCGATGTCAGCGATCACGCTGATGAGCTACCCCTTCGAGGGTCGGCCCGTGTACCTGGCCCAGGCTCCGCTCACCCACGCGGCCGGCGTGCTGTGCTTCCCGATCCTCGCCCGCGGCGGCGAGGTCGTGATCATGGCGAAGCCCGACGTCGGCCGGTTCCTGGAGCTGATCGAACGCCACCGGGTCACCCACACGTTCCTGCCGCCGACGTTGATCTACATGGTCCTCGGCCACGAGGCGCTCGACCGCACGGACCTCTCGTCGTTGCAGTGCTTCTGGTACGGCGCGGCGCCGATGTCGGTGGCCAGGCTGGCCGAGGCGCTCGACCGGATCGGGCCGATGGCGCAGCTGTTCGGGCAGTCCGAGGCCCCGATGATGATCTCGACCATGTCCCCGGCCGAGCACCGCCTGGCCGACGGCGCGATCGCCACCGACCGGCTGTCGTCGGCCGGGCGGCCGTCGCCGCTGGTCACGGTGGCGATCCTCGATCCGCAGGGTGCGCCCGTCCCGCGCGGGGAACGGGGGGAGATCTGCGTCCGCGGCTCGCTGGTGATGGCCGGGTACTACCGCAACCCCGAGGCCACCGCCGAGGCGTCCGCCCACGGCTGGCACCACACCGGCGACATCGGCTACCTCGACGCCGACGGCTTCCTCCACATCGTCGACCGCGCCAAGGACATGGTGATCACCGGCGGTTTCAACGTCTACTCCGCCGAGGTCGAGCAGGCGCTGATGGCCCACGACGCCGTACGCGACTGCGCGGTGGTCGGCCTGCCCGACGAGAAGTGGGGCGAACGGGTCACGGCCGTGATCCAGCTCCAGCCGGACACCGTGATCGACGTCGACGAGCTGATCGCGTTCGTCAAGCAGCGCATCGGCAGCGTCAAGACGCCCAAGCAGATCGAGATCTGGCCCGATCTCCCCCGTTCCACCATCGGCAAGGTCCTCAAGACCGAGATCCGCACGACCCTCACCGCAGTACCGCAAGGAGGCGGCACCTCATGAAACTCGCTCTCTACCTGCCCAACTTCCGCGACAAGGTGACCATCAAGGAGCTGGAGGACCTCACCGCGCTCGCCGAGGAGCTCGACTTCGACTCGGTGTGGACGCTCGACCGGATCGTCGTGCCGGAGGCGTCGGACAGGCAGGAGCTGCAGTACTCGTTCGGGATGATGGAGGGCCTGCCCAAGGCGCTGCCGGTGTCCTCGCGGGGCCAGTGGTTCCAGGGCTACCCGCTCATCCCGTGGCTCGCGGCGAAGACCTCCAAGGTCCGCATCGGCATGAGCATCATCGACACCCCGTTCCGCGCCCCGGGCGTCCTGGCCGCGGAGATGGCCACGATGGACCACCTCTCGAACGGCCGGCTCAACGTCGGCGTCGGGTCCGGGTGGATGCCGGAGGAGTTCGCGGCCGCGAGCGCCGCGCACATCTTCCCGAAGCGGCACAAGCACGTGCGCGAGACGATCGAGGTCATGCAGGGCATCTGGAACAACGAGCTGTTCGAGTACCACGGCGAGTTCGCGGACTTCGACAGCTGCGGGTTCGGGATCAAGCCGCTGCAGGACCCGCTGCCGATCTTCTTCTCCGGCCTCAAGGACCCGGCGCGCGCCGCCAAGCGCGTCAGCAAGTACGACCTCAAGGGCTGGATCGGGATCCAGGACTCGCCGGAGGACATCGCCACGTGGCGCGGCGGGATCGAGCGTGAGCTCGAGGAGATCGGCAGCCACCGCAAGATCGGCGACCTCGAGATCAGCAGCATGATCTGGACGGTCATCACGGACGTCGACCTGGACGACTCGCCGGCGGGCAAGGTCACGAACCTGCTGGCCGGCAGCGAGCGGCAGATCACCGACAAGCTCAAGGCGTACAAGGAGGCCGGGATGACGATGCCGATGTTCTGGCCGCCGTTCGCCGACGTCCCGGTGTCCAAGACGCTCGACGACCTCAAGCGGATCAAGAACGACATCATGCCGAAGGTCGAGGCCTCCTGAGCGTCGGTTCCACCCCCACAACGAAGTGAGAGGAAGAGATGCCCGAACTCGAGGGTAAGCGGGTCTTCGTCACCGGATCCGGTGCCGGGATCGGCAAGGCGATCGCGACGCTGTTCACGCAGCGCGGCGCCCGGGTCGTCGTCAGCGACATCAACGCCGACGCGGCCAAGCAGACGGCCGACGAGATCGGGGCCGTCGGCGTCGCCAACTGCGACGTCACGGACGAGGCCCAGGTCCAGGCGGCGGTGCAGCAGGCGGTGGATCTGCTCGGCGGCCTCGACGTCCTGGTCAACAACGCCGGGATCGAGGTCTCCTCGCCGCTGCTGCAGCAGTCGACCGAGAGCTTCGACAAGATCTACGCGGTGAACGTGCGCGGTCCGTTCGTCGCGATGAAGGCGGCCATCAGCCACCTGATCGAGTCGAAGGGCAACGTCGTCAACATCGCCTCGATCGCCGGCATCGGCGGCAGCCCGCTGCTCGGCTCCTACTGCGCGACCAAGGCGGCGCTGATCCAGATGACCCGTGTCGCGGCGGTGGAGATGCGACCGACGGGCGTGCGGGTCAACGCCGTCTGTCCCGGCTTCGCCGACACCGCCATGGTGGAGCGGCTCGTGCCGGACTTCGAGGCGGCGACCCAGGTCCCCTTCGGCGACCTCGTCGCCATGAAGCAGGGCCGGCTCGGCACCCCGGAGGACATCGCCGAGGTGGCGGCCTTCCTCGCGTCCGACCGGGCGTCGTGGGTCACCGGCAGCCATTACGTCCTCGACGGTGGGCTGACCGCGTCCCTCGTGTGACCATGTGCGACGGGCCCGGTTCCGCCGGGCCCGTCGCACGGTGAGGCGGTACGGATGATCCTGTGGAGCCCGACGGCGGAGCGCATTCAGGGGTCGGCGCTGCGCGAGTACCTGGACTGGCTGGAGGAGCGCGAGGGGCGGCCGTTCGCGGACCACGACGCCCTCTGGGCCTGGTCGGTCGAGGAGCTGGACCGGTTCTGGCTGTCCATCGTCGACTACTACGGCGTCGACTTCTCCGCGCCCTGGACACAGGTGCGCACCGCCGACCCGATGCCGCACACCCGCTGGTTCACCGGGGCGCGCCTGAACTGGGCGCAGCACGTGCTGCGCCGTGGGCCCGACTCCTCGGTGGCGTTGCTGTGTGTCCAGGAGGGCGGTTCACCCGCACGGGATATCACCTGGGGCTCGTTGCGCCGGTCGGTGGCAGCGGCGGCCGGCTGGCTGCGACGGGCGGGCGTGCGTCCCGGCGACCGGGTCTGCGCCTACCTCCCGAACACCGAGCACGCGGTGATCGGGCTCCTGGCCGCCGCCGCGGTCGGTGCGGTGTGGTCCTGCTGCTCCCCGGACTTCGGCGCCGAGGGCACCATCGGCCGGCTCGCGCAGCTCGAGCCCACCGTGCTCATCGCCGTGGACGGCTACCACTGGAACGGCAAGGAGATCGACCGCGCCGACGTCGTCGCGCGGCTGCGCGAGAAGCTCCCGACGGTGCGGCACTTCGTCCACGTCCCGTACGTGTTCGACCGGCCTGCTCCTGCGGATGCGATTTTGTGGGACGAGATACTCGCCGAGGACGCGCCGCTCGAGTTCGAGCAGGTCGAGTTCTCCCACCCGTTGTGGGTGCTGTTCACCTCCGGCACCACCGGGCTGCCCAAGGGCCTGGTGCACGGGCACGGGGGGATGACGCTGCAGGGTCTGATGTGGTCCGGGCTGTACTGCGGCCTGCGTGAGGGCGAGCGGATGTTCACCTTCACCTCGACCGGCTGGGCGTTGTGGAACATGCAGCTGGGCGCGCTCGCCCAGGGCGCGAGCATCGTGCTGTACGAGGGCAGCCCCGGCCACCCGGCGGGCGCGGTCTTCGAGGTCGCGGCCCGCACCGAGGCGGACGTCCTGCTGCTCGGCGCCGCCGTCGTCACCGCGACGGCGAACACCGGGGTCTCGCCCCGGCAGGAGTACGACCTGACCCGGCTGCGGCACATCATGATCAGCGGCTCGGCGCTGCCGTCGGCCGGCTACCACTGGATCATGGAGCACGTCGGCCCGGACGTGCGGATCGACTCGACCAGCGGCGGCACCGACATCTCCGGCGCGTTCGTCGGCGCCAACGAGTACGCCCCGGTCCGGGTGGGGCGCATCGGCGGCCTGCTCGCCGGCGTCGACTGCGCGGCCTGGGACGAGGACGGTCATCCGGTCGTCGACGAGGTGGGCGACCTCGTCGTCACCCGGCCGATCCCGTCGATGCCGGTGTGCCTGTGGAACGACCCGGACGCCGTGCGCTACACGGAGTCGTATTTCGAGACCTGGCCCGGCGTCTGGCGCCACGGGGACTGGGTGACGTTCTACTCGGACGGCAGCCTCGCCATCCACGGCCGCTCCGACTCGACCTTGAACAGGCAGGGTGTCCGGCTGGGCAGCAGCGACTTCTACGACGTGCTCGAGACCATGCCCGAGATCAGCGAGACCCTCGTGGTCGGGGTCGACCAGCCCGACGACGGCTACTGGCTGGGCCTGTTCGTCGTCCCGGCTCCGGGGCACGAGCTGGACGACTCGCTCAAGCAGAAGATCGTGCAGACGCTGCGGACCCGCCTGACACCCCGCCACGTCCCGGACGAGATCCTCGAGGCGCCCGCCGTGCCGCACACCCTGAGCGGCAAGCGGCTCGAGGTCCCGATCAAGAAGCTGCTGAGCGGCAGGCCGCTGGAGAAGGCCGCGAACATCGCCTCCGTCGACGATCCCGACGCGCTGCGCTGGTACGCGCGCTTCGCTGCCTCCCGGCTGTGAAGCTCGGCGCCTATCTCGCCCACCTGGGTTCGGGCCTCCCCTACGACGTCGCCTCCTGGGCGCGGCGGCTGGTGGACGCCGGCTTCGAGAGCCTGTGGATGCCGCAGATCATCGGGCGTTCCGGCTTCGTCCCGGACCCCTTCGTCGCCTTGGCGGCGGCCGCCTCTGCAGTGGATGGGGTGGAGCTGGGGACCGCCACGGTGCAGGTCCCGCTCCACCATCCCGCCTACCTCGCCCACAAGATCCGGTCGCTGCAGCTGGTGTGCGGAGACAGGCTGGTCATGGGCGTCAGCCCCGGCTCAACGTCCACGGACTACGCGCTTCTCGATCGGGACTTCCACAGTCGCTTCCGCACCTTCGACGAGAACGTGGCGAAGCTGCGGGACCTGCTCGCCGAGGGGCGTGGTGCTCTCGTAGCCGGCGCCCCGCCGCTCCTCCTGGGCTCGTGGGGTGCCAACGTCGAGAAGGCCGCCCGGCACTTCGACGGCTGGCTCGCCTCCGCCCATCGCCGCACCCCGGACCAGATCATCGAGGCTCTCGGGCGCTTCCGAGCGGCAGGTGGCGGACGAGCCATCGTCTGCGCCATCCCACTCTCCAGCCCGGCCGACCTCGGCCCGGTGGGCGAACAACTCCATCGCTACCGGGAAGCGGGCTTCGACGACGCGGTCGTGGTGATCGAGCCGGGAGGGCCGGATCCCGAGACGGTCAGAGCTCTCCTCCTGTGACTGCCGAGGCGTTCTGCCACGCGCCCGGCCGACCCGTCGAGCAGGTGCGTCTGGACGACCTCGTGGCGCTGCCGCAGCGTTCGTGAGGCCCTGGCACCGGGACCGGCCCGTGCCCGGTCGCCCGGACCGCCACCGGGAGCCCGTGATCCGCCGCGAAACGCACCGCGGTCGCTACGTCGGACTCGGACGTCACCGAGACCGCGACGTCCGGGGTCGGGATCGCCGCCAGGTCGAAGCCGGCGCACGCCGCGTCGAAGCCGGACGTGCCGGGCGGTGGACCCGGCCGGCGAGGGCCTGGTCGAGCGAAGCGAAGCCGTCGGACATGGTGGTCCCTCCCGAGCGCGAGCCGCCTCACCGGTCCGGTCGGGGAGGGCCGTCCACCCGTCGGCTCCAACACGATTCCAACTCCGACCTGGCTGGAGGAGAGCGGCGAGGCGGCCAAGCTCGAGACAACCGCGCCGAGGTGGCGGGCGACGACGATCGGCCGCCTCCCGGCGGGCGCTGACCCAGCCGCTCGGCTCGAGCCTCGCCGCTCTGCCCGTGATCGCGGCTCGTGGACGTAGAGGGTCGGAAATCGTCGTTCGACGTCCAAAAGTGATGATCTTGCCCCGGTCACTCTCGGGTGCTCGGTGGCCGGAGCGGGGTTCGCCGATAAGCGGGTGTTCCTCGGGTCCGGGCCGAGCGGCGGAAGCCGAACTGCAGCACCTACCACATGATCCCGGGGATCAAGCCGGTGCCGCCGTGCACGGACCGCGCCGGACAGGGCGGTTGGTCGGCCGCGGAACCTCTCGCGCTGACCGGCCGCACGGCCGCCTGACCAGCGCGTCCGGTCCTCTTCCCGATGCGGAACACGGGTCTGTGCCGGCGTCCCTTCAGCCCAACTCCGTCCGTGGACGGGATAGCAGTGCCCGGGAAGTGGTAGGCCGACGGCCCCGACGAGGAGAGGCAGACCGATGACGGAATCCGATCGGCCCCAGGAGGAGCGCGGACCCGACCGCGCAGAGGACCAGTCCGACGCTCCACGGAAGCGCCGGGGCCGCGTGCCCGGGGAGAACGCGCCCGACGGGGGCACGAAGCCGAGGGTCAAGGGGATCGCGGGAAGTGTCCGCCGGGCGACGGGGACGACCGGCCGGACCGCGACCCAGGCCGGCCGGGCCGCGGCCACGCGAGCGGGGCGGACGGTGAGCCAGGCGGGCCGGGCCGCGGGCGAGGCGGGCCGGGCCGGCGGGCAGGCAGGTCAGGCAGGCGCGTCAGGTGCGGGACGGACCGCGCGGAGCATCGCGCAGACCGGGCGGGCCGCGTCGTCCGGCGCGGTGCAGGCTGTCGGCAGCGCGGGCCGCACCGCCGCCACAACCGGCGGTGCGGCAGCGTCCGGTGTGGCCAAGACCGGCGGGGCCGCGGCGTCCGGTGTGGCCAAGACCGGCGGGGCCGTCGCCTCGGGCGTCGCGAAGACCGGTGAGGGCGCAGTGGGTGGGCTGGCCTCGGCCGCGACCGGAGCCCTGAAGGGCACCGTCGGCGCCGTGGGCTCGGTGGCCCGGATCGGGCTGGGGGCGAGCTTCGCCTTCCTGATGGCCAGGGCCGCGATCCTCCTGCAGCTGATCAAGCGGCTCGCGCTGCTGGCCCTCCAGGCCCTCGAACGGCTCGCCCGCCGGCTGGAGCAGTTCGCGGCGTCGGCCGCGCAGCCCAAGGCCGACAAGGCCACCGACTCCGAGACCGAGGACGAGACGGAGGACGAGACCGAGGACGAACCCGAGGCCCTGGCCGACGAGGACGTCGAGGAGGCCGACGAGAAGGCGCCGAACCCGACCTGATCCGACCTCGTCCGGTGTGTTGAGTGGTTCAAGGAACGGGACCAGACTCGGCCGGGTGCCGACGACGTCGGAGCTCGAGCACATGCTGCGCGGGGCCGCCCTCCGGGTGACCCGGCCGCGCGTGGCGGTGCTGGCCGCGGTGCACGACAACCCGCACGCCGACACCGACACGATCCTCGCCGCGGCGCGCGGTGATCACGTCCAGGTCTCCCACCAGGCCGTCTACGACGTCCTGCGCGCGCTGACGGCGGTGGGCCTCGTCCGGCGGATCCAGCCGGCCGGCCTGGTGTCGCGCTACGAGGCGCGCGTCGGGGACAACCACCACCACGTCGTGTGCCGGTCCTGCGGCGCGATCGCCGACGTCGACTGTGCCGTGGGCACCACCCCGTGCCTCACGGCGGCCGACGACCGGGGCTTCGCCGTCGAGGAGGCCGAGGTCACCTACTGGGGCCTCTGCCCGGACTGTGTCGCGGCCGCGCGCGACGGCGTCCCACCACGGCACACCGACCGACCGAAGGACAGCGCGAGACAGGAAGAAGGAGCGACGTGACCGAGAGCGTCAGCGAGAGCGAGAACCCGCGGATCCCGTCCCCGACCCCACCGGCGCACCGGCCGATGACGAACCGGGACTGGTGGCCGAACCAGCCGGACCTCTCGGTGCTGCGCAAGCACGCGCCGCAGGCCGATCCGATGGGCGGGACCTTCGACTACGCGAAGGAGTTCGCGACGCTCGATGTCGAAGCCCTCAAGCGGGACCTCGTCGAGCTGATGACGACGTCGCAGGACTGGTGGCCCGCCGACTACGGCCACTACGGACCGATGATCATCCGGATGGCCTGGCACGCCGCGGGCACGTACCGCATCCACGACGGCCGCGGCGGTGGCGGCCAGGGTGCCCAGCGCTTCGCCCCGCTGAACAGCTGGCCCGACAACGCGAACACCGACAAGGCGCGGCGGCTGCTCCTGCCGATCAAGCAGAAGTACGGCCGCAAGATCTCGTGGGCCGATCTCATGATCTTCGCGGGCAACGTCGCCTACGAGTCGATGGGGTTCACGACGTTCGGGTTCGGCTTCGGGCGCGAGGACATCTGGGAGCCGGAGGAGATCTTCTGGGGACCGGAGGACACGTGGCTCGGCGACGAGCGCTACAGCGGCGAGCGTGAGCTCGCGCAGCCCTTCGGCGCCGTCCAGATGGGCCTGATCTACGTGAACCCCGAGGGCCCGAACGGCAACCCGGACCCGTACAAGTCGGCCAAGGACGTCCGGGACACGTTCGAGCGCATGGCGATGAACGACGAGGAGACGGCGGCGCTCATCATCGGCGGCCACACGATCGGCAAGTGCCACGGCGCGGTCAGCGAGGAGTACCTCGGCCCGGAGGTCGAGGGCGCTCCCCTGGAGGAACAGGGTCTCGGCTGGAAGAACCGCCACGGCAGTGGCAACGGCGTCCACACGATGGTCAGCGGGCTGGAGGGCGCATGGACCAACGAGCCCGTGACCTGGGACAACGGGTATCTGGACAACCTGTTGGGCTACGACTGGGAGCTCACCGAGAGCCCGGCCGGCGCGAAGCAGTGGACCCCGAAGAACCCCGAGGCCCAGGACACTGTGCCCGACGCCCACGACCCGTCGAAGCGGCACGCCCCGATGATGTTGACGTCGGACATCGCGCTGAAGGTGGACCCGATCTACGGGCCGATCGTGAAGCGCTTCCACGAGAACCCGGACGAGCTCGCACTCGCGTTCGCCAAGTCCTGGTACAAGCTGCTGCACCGCGACATGGGCCCGGTCTCGCGATTCCTCGGCCCGTACGTGGCCGAGCCGCAGGTGTGGCAGGACCCGGTCCCCGCCGTCGACCACGAGCTCGTCGGCGACGACGACGTCGCCGCCCTCAAGGCGCGGATCCTCGACTCGGGCCTGACCGTCCCGCAGCTGGTCTCGACCGCATGGGCGTCGGCGTCCTCCTTCCGCGGCACGGACAAGCGCGGCGGGGCGAACGGCGCGCGGATCCGCCTCGAGCCGCAGCGCAGCTGGGAGGCCAACGAGCCGGCGGCGCTGGCGGCGGCGCTGGAGACCCTCGAGCGGATCCAGCAGGAGTTCAACGACGGGCAGTCCGGCGGGAAGAAGACCTCGCTCGCCGACCTGATCGTCCTGGGCGGCTGCGCGGCCGTCGAGAAGGCGGCGCGCGACGGCGGGCACGAGGTCACGGTCCCGTTCACGCCGGGCCGCACGGACGCCTCGCAGGAGCAGACCGACGTGGACTCCTTCGCCGTGCTCGAGCCGAACGCGGACGGGTTCCGCAACTTCCTCCGGTCCGGCGACAAGCTGCCGCCGGAGCAACGGCTGGTGGACCGGGCGTACATGCTCAACCTGACCGCTCCGGAGATGACGGTGCTGGTCGGCGGCATGCGGAGCCTGGACGCCAACACCGGGCACACCCCGCACGGCGTCCTCACCGACCGGCCGGGCACGTTGAGCACGGACTTCTTCGTCAACCTGCTCGACATGGGCACCGAATGGCGCACGTCGGAGTCGACGGAGAACGTGTACGAGGGCCGGGACCGCGCCACGGGCGAGGTGAGGTGGACCGCCACCGCCGTCGACCTCGTCTTCGGCGCGAGCTCCCCGCTGCGGGCCATCGCCGAGTTCTACTCGTGCCAGGACGCGGGGGAGAAGTTCGTGCAGGACTTCGCCGCGGCCTGGAACAAGGTCATGAACCTCGACCGCTTCGACCTGGCCCGATCGTGAGGATCGCGTAGCCGGGGTCCGGGTCGGCCGCCGGCCGACCCGGACGGCGGTGCCGTCGTCCCGTAGGGCGTTGGTTCGGCCGCGGAGCGGGTACTGGTCGCCATGGCAGACGAACGAGGCGACCGGAGGTCACCCGAGCACGACCGGACGCCGGGCGCCCCGGTGGGAGAACGTGCGGCGGGCGGACGCGATCGCGCGGCCGAGGCCGACCGCCCGGGGGCGGACGAGCACACCGAGCGTGGTCCCGTCGGGCGTGGCAACGACGAGCCGGCGGAGCAGGAGCGGCCCACCGGACGCGTCGATCCCGACTCCGAGCACGGCACCCATTCCCCGTCGGGGCCAGGGGTGCGCGGGGACTGACCGCCGGCCGGGCGGCGACCCGGGGCCGACATCGGAAGGGGCGAGGCAGGCGGCGTCAGGTCCGGCCGGCCCGGCTGAGCTTGCGCCACAGCCATCCCGCCGGCACCCGCCGCCCGGTCTGCACGTACTCCCGTGCGGCGTCGACCAGCATCGTGAGGTCGAGCCCGCGGCGGGCGGCGGTGGCGCCGAGCAGGAGGAGCTCGTCGTCCGGGGCGAGGACGAAGTCGTCTTCGGGCCCCATGACGCACTCCTCGCCGTCCGCACCCGACCGCAGCACCATCAGCACGGTCACGGCGAGCCGGTCCTCGCGGCGTTCGGGGTCGCGCAGGACGTCGCCGAGCCGTGCCTCCCCGGACCGGAGCCAGCCGAGCAGGGTCGGCGCCTCGCTCTGGTTGAGGCGGATCTTCCACACGGTCGGCAGCCGCCGTCCGCAGTCCGCCGTGACGCGCCGGATCAGCTCCGCCGCCCACGCGTCGCCCTGCTGCGGCACACCCTGCAGGAAGCGCCAGAGGAGCGGGGTGCTGAGCTGCGCGAACACCTCGTGCGCCACGACCTCCGCGGGCACGAGCAGCGAGTCGATCTCCATCGCGGCGAACAGCGGCGCGCTCGATGCCCGGTTCTGCCGCGCGGCCACGAAGAGCGAGCGGTTCAGCCGGCGGGCGTCGGAGACCATCGAGAGGTTGGTGGTGTCGTTGTCCGTGCCGGCGACGAATCCCACGGCGTCGGCAACGCCCGCGCGTTCCAGGACCGCCGGATCGACGCCGGAGCCCTCGATGGTGCTGACGCCGTCGTGGGACTCCGGCGTCGCGGCGCGCGGCTCGACCACGGTCACGTCGAGTCCCTCGGCGCGCAGGTCGGCGGTGACCTCGCGGCCGAAGCGGCCGTAGCCGCACACGATCCAGCGGCCGGTACCGGGCGGGCGGCCGCGGGCGGGCAGCTCGGCGCCCGGCCCGCTCTCCAGCCACGTCATGAGCTGGTAGGAGGCCGGCGAGCGCATGGCGATCCGCAGGTGGTCGCCGAAGCGGTTGAAGGGGTTGACGACGGTCGGGCTGCCGAACGCGTGCATGCGCTCCTCGATCGCCGGCGAGACGGTGCGCGCGACCACCGGCAGGTCCGGCCGCAGCAGCGCGGCGGTCATCGCCACGGCGAGGTTGGCCTCGTCGTCGTTGGTGAGGGCGACGACGGCCTCGCACCGCAGGTTGCGCAGCCCGGCCACGCCGAGGTGTCCCGGGTCGCGCCCGTCGGCGACGAGCCCGGGGACGTCCCCGCGGTACGAACCGAGCTCGAGGGCGTCGATGCGCTCCTCGGCGATGTCGATCACGACGACCCGGCGGCCGAGCGCGTCGAACGCGCTGCACAACAGCTCCCCGGTGCGTCCGTGGCCGACGATCAGCAGGAACGGCTCGCGCAGCCGCTTGACCTTGCGGGTGAAGTGCTGCAGGGCGAGCGCCCGGCGGAACGCGCGGTCCTGCAGGAGCGCCAGCAATGTGCCGACCGCGTAGGCCCAGCCGATGACGGTGAGGTAGATCGTCGCGGTGACCCACAGCCGTTGGGCGGGGGTGAAGGTGTTCGGCAGCTCGCCGAAGCCGATCGTCGACGCCGTGTAGCTCATGAAGTAGAAGGCGTCGAAGAAGCTCATCCGGTACGGCGCGCCGGTGGCGTCCTGGCCGGGGACGAGGGTCAGGCCCAGCACGCTCACCGCGAAGATCGTGATCAGCACGATGAGCGGGGCGCGCATGCGGCGCAGGACCAGGAAGATCGTGGCCTCGGCCTCGACGGCGGACGCCATCGGGATCCGCCGCCGCAGCCGTCGGGACGGACCGCGGGGGCCCGGGTCCTCGTCCTGGCCCAGCAGCCGCATCCAGAAGGAGAGCAGCGGGTTGCCCATGAGCCCCTACCGGCGGTGGTACGACACGGTCTCGACCACGAGCAGCACCACCGAGACCACGTTGGCGAACAGCGCGCCGCCCGAGAGCGACACGACGCTCGCCATCGCCGACGGGGTCAGGCCGGTCTCCGCGATGTGGGCCGAGTAGGTCCAGGCCAGCGCCGCCGCGACGAGCTGCAGGTCGGCGACCAGGCTGGTGGCGAGGTGGACCGCGCCGATCTGGGTGCGATCGCCGAACTTCAGCACGGTCGCGATGAGGCTGACGACGATGGCGGCGAACAGCTCGTAGATGTTGTGCAGCGCGGGGTCGGAGATGTTGCCGATGAAGAAGCCGAAGTTGAGCGTCGCGGCCAGCAGCACGAAGAAGCCGAACACGACCTTCTCGAGGTTCATCCGCGCTCCCGGCTCCGGTCGTTACGCCCGGGCGACAGGATGGCACGGCGCCGGGGCGTGCGCTGATCGACGACCTTCGGGCGGCTACCCGGTCTTCTCGAGGTGCTCGATCGAGATGTTGGTGTCCGCACCCGGGTCCCAGGACGGCCAGGTCGGGAAGAACTGGGCACCTGCGGAGGCGAGCAGGAGCGTCACCGCGAGTGCACCCGCGAACCGCCGGGGCGGAGGGCGACGAGGCCGTGGGCGGTGATGACCAGGACCGCCGCCCAGGTGCGGCCCCGCCCGGTGCACGCCCAGAGCACGGCGCCGGACGCTGCATAGCAGCCGCCGAGCACGAGGAAACAGAGCGCGAGCGTCAGCGGGGACAGGTGCGTGGTGGAGCCGAGGGCGTCGGCGGTGCTCTGACCGAGCGCGGAGATCGAGTTCTCCTGCGAGCGGTTCACGGCGAGCCCGGCGCGCGCGGCCCGGTCGGTGAGGGTGGCGAGGTATCCGGTGCTCAGGTGGACGGCGAACGAGGCGATCGTCAGCAGCAGACCGGGGAGCAGCGTCGGGGCTGCGACGGCGGCCAGTCCCCACCGCGACCATCCGAGTCGGGAGAGGCCGAGCAGGACCAGCACGACGAGGAAGGGGAAGGCGACTTCCGCCGTCGCCACCGTCAGGGCGGTGACCAGGGCCATCGCGAGCACCCGCAGTGACCGACGGGAGGACCCGAGGGACAGCGCGGCGACGACGACCAGGCCGGCGATGGCCACCGAGTCGTATCGCCCCCGGTTCTGCACGGTCAGCGCGAAGGTGAAGGGCGAGGCGATCAGGACCGCCGCCACGAACACCCCGTCGCCGGGGCGCACGACGGTCCGGATCGTCGCCGCGGTCAGCCAGATCAGCGCGATGCACGCGACCGCGAAGACGATCACCGCCAGTACGGTCACCGCGATCGGCCCCGGCGGCCCTCCGAGTAGGGTCGCCAGAATTGCTCCTACCAGCCCCCGGCGGATGAATCCGTCTTCGTAGCCGACCCAGTAGGCGCTCGCGTTGTCACTGCCGGAGAAATAGTCGAACTTGATGACCGTGCTGGTCAGGAAGGCTGCGAACACCACAGCGGTCCAGGCCATGACCAGCCAGGAAATTCGATCTGGTCGACCGCCGCGACGAGTCCACGGCCCTTCGTCAGAATGGTGCTTCAACGAAGCGGATCTTCGGTGTCGGGCGCGTCGTCGTTACATGCCGAATTCTCGTCAGCGCCGAATTGCGGTGCGGTGTCGGCGGAGCACGAGCCCGGCCCAGGACGCCGCCACCAGGCAGCCGATCGCGAGCTGGATCGCCGACAGGTACTCGCGCGGGTAGATCACGCCGGTCAGGTAGGTGTCGATGAACCCGCGCGCCAGGCCCTGCTCCCCGGCGAGCCGGCGGAACCGGTCCTCCCAGGCCGTGAGCGGGCACTCGACGTGCGCGAACACGCTGACCAGGCCCCACCCGACCGCGGCCGCGTGCAGCACGATGACCCGGGGCCAGCGCCAGGCCAGGAACCCGCCGAGCGCGACGAAGGCCAGGAACGTGAAGTGGACCAGCATCACCGCATCGGCGAGGAAGCGGTACGCCACGTCCTCAGGATGACCCGCCGGCCCTCCGCCCACCAGGCCTGACGGTCCGCTGACGCCCGGGCGACGGCCCGTTGTCGGGCGCGACGTCGTCGTCTGACATGGCGAGATCACGCTGGGGGTTCGCCTCCACCGTCGGGACGCCCGGATGCGGGACGGGCTCGACCGTTTCCTCGGGCGCCGACGGCAGGCGTCGTGAGCTCAATGGGCACTTCTGCCCATTGAGTCCCGTCCCGCCCGCCGGTTTGCTGACGAACCACCACCACGGGAAGGCGGTTCGGATGCGGGACAGGCAGCTGGAGGTCTACGGCCTCTTCGAGCGGCGGGCGACCGAGCGGTCGGTGTCGCTACTCAGCGACGAGGTGATCGCGGAGCACGAGGCCAACCCGGCAGGGCCGCACAGCGACGCGTTGCAGCGGGTGCTGCGGCAGATGCGGCGGGCGCCGGTTGCCGGGAAGCTCGTGATCGTCGCGGTGCGTCCGTGGGAGGAGTATCGGCTGGCGGCTCTGACGGGGGTGCACGGCGAGGCCCCCGAGGTGCTCGACGACGGGCCCTTCGCCACCGAGGAGGAGGCGATGCACGCCGTGTTCCTGCGGCGCGCCGCCGAGCTGCGGGCGAGCGCGGAAGGGGTGGCGTGACGGTGCACGTTCCCCGGCCCACCGTGACCGGCTACGCCGACCGCTTCTCGGTCGCGCCCGACGACACGATCGAGTTCAAGGTCAGCTGCGACGAGCCGGGGGAGTTCCGCGCCGAGGTCGTCCGGCTGCGCAACGGCGACACCAACCCGGCCGGCCCCGGCTTCCGGGAGTCGGTGGTCGACACCCCCGTCACGGGCACCTACCCGGCCCGCCACCAGCAGATCCGCACCGGCTCGGCGGTCGTCGTGCCCGACGGCGGGCGCCTGGCGCTGGGCGAGTCCGGCGCCGTGCATGTCTTCGTCCAGCCGACCACGCCGGGGAAGGGGCCCCAGGCCTTCGTCTCGCGCTGGGCCGAGGACCGCGGCTGGTGGCTCGGCCTCGTCGACGGCCGGGTGACCCTGCGCCTGGGCGACGGGACGACCGTCCACGAGACGGTCGCCGACGTCCCTCTCGCCCCCTGGATCTGGTACTCGGTGACGGCCAGTTGGAGTGATGGCGACACGGTGGTCACCGCGACCCCCACCCTGACCTCGACGAACAGTCTCTGGAGCCCCGCGGTCGGGCTGGCCGCGCCGACCACCGGAGCGGACGCGGGCGCCCCGACCCCGGCGAGCCCCGACGTCGACACGGTGCTGGCCGGGACCGCCGCCTTCGCCGATCACCTCAACGGCAAGCTCGACTCCCCGTCCGTCTACGGGCGCGCCCTGACCGAGGAGGAGCGCGCCGCGTCGGCCCGCGGCGAGAGCCCGGCTGATCCGCTGGCGCACTGGGACTTCGCCGCCGACATCGGTCGGCAGGGCGTGCCGTCGGACGTCTACAGCGATCGCGGTCCGCACGGCCTGCACGGCCGGGGCCACAACGCCCCGTACCGTGCCATGACCGGTCGGAACTGGACCGGCGAGGAGGAGAACTACCGCCACGCGCCCGAGCAGTACGGCGCCGTCCACTTCACCGACGACGCGCTGGAGGACGCCGGCTGGGAGACCGACGTCCGGTTCACCGTCCCGGACGACCTCCCCAGCGCCGTCTACGCGCTGCGGATCACCCTCGGCGACACCGTGGACCACATCCCGTTCTGGGTGCTGCCACCGCGCGGCACGGCCACCGCGAAGATCCTGCTGCTCTTCCCCACCGCGAGCTACCTGGCTTATGCCAACGACCACATCGTCCCTGACGTCCCCGTGGCCCAGTCGATCCTCGGCCACACCTCGGTCTTCGCCGCGCCCGACCTGAAGCTCCTCGAGCACCCCGAGTACGGCCTGTCGACCTACGACCACCACTCCGACGGCAGCGGCGTCGGGCACACCAGCCGGCTCCGGCCGATCCTCACGATGCGCCCCGGGCATCGGCACAGCACCGGCTCGCTCTGGCAGTTCCCGGCCGACCTGCACCTCGTGGACTGGCTGCACGGGGTCGGCGCGGAGTTCGACGTGGCCACCGACGAGGACCTCGACCGCGAGGGCGCCGCGCTGCTCGGGCGCTACCAGGTCGTCCTCACCGGGACCCACCCCGAGTACTACTCCGCACGGATGCTCGACGCCTGGGAGACCTACCTGGGCGCGGGCGGTCGCGGGATGTACATGGGCGGCAACGGCTTCTACTGGGTCGTCGCGTTCCACCCGGACAAGCCGCACCTGATGGAGGTCCGCAAGGGCGAGGCCGGCTGCCGCGCCTGGCAGGCCCGGCCGGGTGAGCTCCACATGGCCTTCACCCCGGAGCGCGGCGGGATCTGGCGCAACCGCGGCCGGAGCCCGCAGAAGCTCTTCGGCGTCGGGTTCACCACCGAGGGCATGGACCACTCCTCGGCCTACGACACCCTGCAGGACTTCGCGGACCCGCGGGCCGGCTTCCTCACCGCGGGCCTGGAAGGGACGACCGTGCTCGGCGACCACGGGCTCGTCGGCAACGGCGCGGCCGGGCACGAGTGCGACCGCTACGACCTCACCCTCGGCACCCCGCCGAACGCGCTGCTGCTCGCCACCAGCGCCGGCCGGCACTCGGACAACTACCCGCTCGTCGCCGAGGACATCTACTTCCCCTTCGACGGCCTGGGCGGCACGGACAACTTCCAGGTCAGGGCGGACGTCGTCTACCTGACGACGGCGAACGGCGGGGGCGTGTTCTCCACGGGCTCCATCGCCTGGGCCGGCAGCCTCGCGACGAACGCCTACGACAACGACGTCTCCCGCCTCACGCGCAACGTGCTGGAGCGCTTCGCCGACCCGGAGCCGTTGGAACCGCTGAAGATCTGAGGTCACGCCTCCGGGAGCAGCCGCAGGCCCTGCTCGACCGCGAGCCGGGCCGCGGCCACCCGGCAGCCCACGCGCAGCTTGCCGAGCACGTGCTCGACGTGGTGCGCCGTGGTGCGGGTGCTGATCCCGAGCCGGCGGGCGATGGTCGCGTTGGCCAGCCCGTCGGCCAGCAGCGTCAGCACCTCGGCCTCGCGGTACGACAACCCGGGGGCAGCATCCGGAGGGCGGGCCGCCACGAGGGTGCCGTCCTCGATCGCCACGAGCTGTAGCGGGACCCAGCCCATCGGCCCCGGGGCCAGGAACCGCGCTTGCGGCGGGTCCGGCCGACCGCGACGCCAGCGGACGATCCGGGCCACGAGGTCGTCGTCGAGACCGGGCAGGCGGTCCCGGCCGGGCACGGCTGCGATCCGGCCGTCGGGTCCGACGACGGCGGCGGGTCCCTCGATGCCGCCGCCGTCCAGCAGGGTGAGCAGCCGGCGGGACAGGTCGGTCGCCGCGGCCAGCACCGGCGCGGCGTGGTGCAGGGCCGCTGTCAGCTCCGGGGCGGGACGATCGGGCTCGTCCGTGCTGAGGTGCAGGTCGCCCGTGTACCGGCCGTCGTCGCCGACGAGCCGGGCGGTCGCCCCGCCCGCGAACCCCGCCGGACGGAAGACCATCGTCGCGGACCGGGTGTCCGCGTACGCCTCGGGTCCCTCCACGTCGCACCATGCCCGCGCCCGCCGCCGCGGTTCGCGGACCAGCAGGCGGTAGCCGACGTCGTCGACCAGGAAGGCCGGTGAGGTCAGGAAGTCGAGGAGCTCGGGCCGGTAGCCGGTGGAGCCGAGGACGACGTGCCCGCCGCGCACCGGATCCACGGCCACCAGTGCGGCGGCCGCGGTCGGGACCTGCGCACACAGCGCCTCGAGCACGGCGTCGGCCACGTTGCCCGAGGTCGGCCGTGCCGCGGCGGCCAGCCCGAAGGCGATCCGGAAGGCCGCCGAATCGTCGAGCGCTCCGGACATCGGCATCACCCTCCAGGCGGGCCGGACCTGCTCAGATCATGGTGAGGAAGGTGGTCGCCATCGCCCCGCTCATGACGAGGTGGGCGACGGGTTCCAGGCGGATCCCCGGATGTGAGACGGCCGCGAGCCACCGCCCGCTCCGGACCGCGAAGTAGCCGGTCAGGGCCAGGCAGGCGGCGGCAAGGGCGAGGCCGTCGTGCACGTCGGCGACCAGCGGCATCGCCACCATCGCACACCCGGCGACGCAGCTGTGGACGATCTCGCCGCCCTCGCCCCGCCGTCGTCCGGCCAGGGTGAACAGGCAGGAGACGGCGGCGAGGACGGCGGACAGGACGAGCTGGCCGGCGGCCATGGCGCACATCGCGAGCGCCATGCCGCCGTGCCCCAGCGCGCCGTGGCGGTGCGCCGGGGCGTCCGGTCGATCGGGCCGGGCGGCGCGGGCCAGGAAGACGGCCGCGGCGAGCAGGCACGCCGCGCCGACGACCGCCTCCCACCAGCCCGCGCCGTGCATCACTCGGCCTCGCGCTCCTTGCCGGGGCCGTGCACCAGGCCGTTCTCCTTGCCGCCGTGGCAGTGGGCGTTGGTGGAGGCCGGGACGTCGAGCGCGGGGTTGCGGTCGAAGAAGCCCGACGGCTTGAGCGTGAAGCCGGAGTAGTCGACCGGCATGATCGGCCAGTCCTCCGGGCGCGGGAAGTGCGTGAGCCCGAAGGTGTGCCACACGACGATGTCCTCGCCGTCGACCGGCCGGTCGGCCTGCACCCAGGCCGGCAGCCCGGCGCCGCCCGGGTTCTGGTTCACGAAGTCGCCGGCGGGGTAGCGCTCGGCCGGGTCGTACTGCGTGACCCACAGCGCCTTGGCGGCGAAGGCGGCACGGGACCGGATGACCGACGCGTCGTCGGCCAGCAGGGTCGGCTGGCCCTCCGGGTGCAGGGTGTACCCGACGGGCTGGCCCAGCGCGTTCGTCTTCTCGGTGTTGATGATGTGCCAGACCCGGCCGGTGGAGGCGTTCGCGTCGCGCTGGGCGTCGGACTCCCGGGACAGGCGCCTCACGCTGCGGCGGAACGCGTTGCCGTAGGGGTTGCCCTCGCCCATCGGGACCCGGGCGGCCTCGATCTCCTCGACGGCGTTGGGTCCGCCGTCGACGGTCATGTCCAGCCGGGCGGAGAACAGGTGCTGGTGGAACGGGGCGCCGAGGCCGGGCGCGATCTCGGTGGCGTACTCGCCGGGCGTGCCCGAGGTGAACACGATGCCGGTCGCCTTGCACTCCAGCTCGATGGTGCCGTCGAGGTAGAGGTACCAGTAGAAGCCGTAGTCGTAGTTGCCGATCGGCGTGAAGAACGAGATCACGAGGCGGCGCTGGCGGCGGGTCTCGCGGGACCCGGTGAACATGTCCGAGTGCTTCCAGAGGACGCCGTAGTCCTCCTCGTGCATGCAGATCGCATTCTGGATCGTCTGCGGGTTGCCGAGGTCGTCGGCGACCACGGCGTCGGTGTAGAGGATGTCGCCGAGGCAGTCGCAGCCCAGCTGCAGCGAGTCGGCGTAGCGGGCGAACATGTACTCGCCGCAGTCGAAGTAGTTCTGCCAGAAGCGCACCGGCGACGGGTCGGCGTACGGCACCACCATCTCGGCGACGGACGCGCGGTAGCAGATCGGGCGGCCGCCGAAGGCGATCTGGTGCAGGGTCAGGCCCTCGCGCTCGTTGAACCCGATGCGCAGGTCCCACTTGCCCCAGCGGACGTGCCCGTCCTCCACGGTGAACGAGCGGCCCTCGGGCTGGGTGATCTCGATCGGCTTGAGGTCGAGCGGCGGGCCCTGGACCTCGGGGTCGTCGAAGTTCCCGGTCGTCTCGGGCACGGGGTGCTCGGCGTGGTCGACGACGCGGTCCACGCTGCGGGCGGTCAGGTCGACGTAGGCCACGAGCCCGTCGATCGGGTGCGCCCACGGGTGGTCCTTCTCGTGGTCCTGGCGGAAGCCGAAGGCCCGCACCACGCGGCGGCCCGGGGTCTCCGGGTAGTCGTCGAAGGCGCCGGCGGACAGCGGGACCGCGCGGACCTGCGCCGGGTCGATGCCGCGGCGCTCGAGGGCCGCGCGCCACTCGGCGGCGCCGTTGAGGATGTCCTCGATCATCTCGAACTCGGTGTCGATGATCGGCGGCTGGCCGTCGCGCGGCGGGTCGAGCTCCCGGGTCGAGACGACCGAGCGGGAGTCGCTGGACACCACGACGTCCCAGGAGCGGCCGGTGGCGATGTCGAGCAGCACCACGCGGAACCGGCGGTCAGTCGGGCCGCCGGCGAGGACCTCGGCCTTCGGCGGCTCCTCCGGCGCGAAGAAGGTGTAGCGGACGGTCTCGCCCAGCAGCCCGGCGTCGAGCAGGACCTCGCGGACGGTGCGGACCTCCGCCTCGCTCGTCATGGCGAGCGCGTGGGTGCGGTTCTCGGTGCGGTCTTCGATGGTGGTCATCGGAGGTTCTCCTCTCAGGCCGCGTCGGCGGCAGGGGCGGGGGCGGTGGCCGGGACGGAGCCGGGCGCGGTGCGCAGGCGGGACCAGACGACGCCGAAGACGAAGGCGAGCACGAGGACGGCGCCGATGCCGAGGGCCAGCGCGCCCGAGCCGCCGATCAGCGTCGGGAAGTTCGAGACGGTCAGGACGAGGCAGGCGAGGAGGCCGATCAGCCCGAGGGCGGGCGCCACCAGGGTGTTCCACAGCCGGCTGTCGACACGGCTGCGGCGGAAGTACACGAGCACCGCGGCGCAGGTCAGCGTCATCAACGCGAGCACCCCGAGGGTCGCGGTGCCGGCCATCCACGCGAAGACCTGGGTCACCGGGTCCATGCCGGCGATCGCGAAGATCACCAGGAACGCGACGGCGACGACGGTCTGGGTCAGCGAGGCGACGTGCGGCGAGGAGTGCCGCGGGTGGCTGCGTCCCACCGCCGGGGGCAGCGCGCCGGCGTTGCCGAGCGAGAAGTAGTAGCGGGCCAGCACGTTGTGGAAGGACAGCGCGGCGGCGAACAGGCTGGTCATCAGCAGCACCTGGGCGATGTCGCCGCCGGCCGGCCCGATGGTGTTCGTGATCGTCGTGATGATCATGTTGCCGGGGTCGTCGCCGGCCGCCTGGACCGCCGCGGCGTCGCCCCACGCGGACACGACGGCCCAGCTCGAGAGCGTGTAGAAGACGCCGATCAGCAGCAGCGCGGTGTAGGTCGCCCGCGGGATGGTGCGCTGCGGGTCGCGGGCCTCGTCACGGAAGACCGCGGTGGCCTCGAACCCGATGAACGACGCGATGGCGAACATGATCGCGATCCCCAGCGAGCCGGACACGAACTGCGGGACCTTCACGAACGCGGTCGACAGGTGCTGGCCCTGGCCGACGACGACGGCGTCGAACACCAGCACGATCGCGACCTCGGCGATCAGCAGGAGGCCGAGCACCTTGCCGGACAGCTCGATGTGCCGGTACCCGAGCAGCCCGACGACCCCGGCCACGACCAGCGACCACACCCACCACGGCAGCGCGGGTCCGCCCCAGTGCTCGACCAGGGCGTCGATCACCGCGCCGATGTAGCCGAACACCGCCAGCTGCACGGCCGCGTAGGTGACCAGCGCGAGGAAGGCGGAGCCGAGACCGAGGCGCTTGCCGAGCCCCTTCTGCACGTAGGCGTAGAAGGCGCCGGCGTTCGGGACGTGGCGGCTCATCGCACAGAACCCGACCGCGAACAGCAGCAGGATCCCCATGCAGAGGGCGAACGTGGTGGGGAAGGCGGCGCCGTTGCCCGCGGACAGGCCCAGCGGAACGGTGCCGGCGATGACGGTCAGCGGCGCGGCGGCGGCGACGACCATGAACACGATCGACCCCACGCCCAGCCTGCCGGTGAGGGTGTGTGGTCGTTCCGATCCCGTGACGCTCATGTGCGGGTCTCCATTGACTCGGAAGAGTGATGACGAACACCGTGAGGGGCTGCGCCGCGTGAGTCAAAGCACGTTCTCATTCGGGACGGGAGACGGTCCGGCGGTTCTCATTCGACCCGTCGATGCTGGTCATCGCCGTGCAGGCGGTGGTTACCATTCCCCACCTACGCTCGGGGCCGTGCGTGGGAGAGGGGCGTCGGATGCGCGATGACGTGCGCTTGCGGTTGCGCAGCCGGTCACCGGTCGAGGGACTGGAACGACGCCGGCTGGGCCCGCTCGAGGTGTTCGCCCAGTCGGTCTCGGGGGCCGCCCCGTCGGCCGCGATGGCCGCCACGCCGGCGATCGTCGCCGTGTCCGCGGGGCACGGGACGGTCTGGTCGTTCGTCATCGCGACCGTGCTGGCGCTGCTGGTCGCGGGCTGCATCGCCCGGTTCACCCGGCGCATGGCCGCGTCCGGCGGGCTCTACAGCCTGACCGCGAAGGGGCTCACCCCGGCCGGGGCCTACGCCAGCGCGCTGGCCTCGCTGCTCGGGTACGGGTTGCTGGCCGCCGGCGCCCTGGTCGGCGCCACGCTCTACCTCCAGGCCCTGTTCGACGACCTGTGGGCCGCGGGCGGCGGGCGCGTCGGCGCCGCGGTGGTGATGGCGGTGATCGGGCTCGGCACCGGGGTGCTGGTGCTGCGCGGCGCCCGGCTCTCGGCACGGGTCGTGCTGCTGGCCGAGAGCATCTCGATCACCCTGATGCTGATCGTGTTCTCGCTGCTCCTCGCCGGGGGACCGGCCGCGGATGCGGCGCCCACCGAGGCGACGGCGATGCCGTCCCCCGGGATCGGCGGGATCGTCGCCGGCGTGCTGCCGGCCCTGGCCGCCTTCATCGGGTTCGAGATCGCCACCTCGCTCGGCACGGAGGTGCGGCGGCCCTTCCGCAGCGTGCCGCGTGCCGTCGGGCTGACCGCGGCGCTGGCCGGGGTGCTGTACGTCTTCGCCGCCCAGGTCCAGGTCTTCGGCTTCTCCGCCACCCCGGGCGGCCTCGCGGGTCAGGCCGAGCCGGTGGTCGCGCTCGCCGCGGTCAAGGGCTGGGGCTGGTTGCCGGTGCTCCTCGACCTCGGGCTGGTCATGTCCTTCGTGGCCTGCGGCCTGGCCACAGCGACGGCGTTGGCCCGGGTGCTGTTCTCGCTCTCCCGCGACGGGGTGGCCCCGCGGGCGTTCGGCCGCACCCACCGCCGCTTCCGGACCCCGCACCTCGCGGTCCTCGCGTCCGTGCCCGTGACGACCGGGGTGCCGGTGGTGCTGCTCGCCGTCGGCGTGCCCCTCCCGGCGGTCCTGGTCACGGTGCTGACCCTCGCGGCGTGCGGCTTCTTGCTCGCCTACCTGCTGGTCTGTGCGGCGGCGCCGGTGTTCCTGCACCGGATCGGCGAGCTGACCTGGCCGGCGGTCGCCGTCAGCGCGGTGATCGTGCCGATCCTGCTGGTCGTGCTGGTGGCGTTCGTGGTGACGCGGCCGCTGTCGGGTGCCCTGCTCGGCGGGCTCGCGGTGCTCGGCGCGGCCGGGTACCTGATGCTGCGCCGGCGGCGGCCGGAGGCCCTCGCCGGCATCGGGGTGTACGACGAGACGACCACCGCCGACGTCCTCTTCCCCCACCGCGGCGCGGCATGACCGCACCCATCCCGCTCTCCGGGCGGCAGCCGAAGGCGGTTCGCAGCGCGTTGCACGTGCTGGAGGAGATCGTCTCCGCGGGCCCCGGCGTCACGGCCAAGGAGATCTCCGAGTCGCTCGCGATGCCGCAGGCCACGACCTACCGGATCCTCAACCTGTTGGTCGCCGAGGAGTATTTGGTCCGGCTGCCCGACCTGAGCGGCTTCGCCCTCGGGCGCCGGGCGGCTCGGCTCGCCCTGCCCGCGGCGACCACGCTGACCACCGCGGCCCGCGCGGTGGTCGACCACATGCGGGGGCAGACCCGGTGGGGCGTGCACGTCGCCTCCTACGCGGCCGAGCAGATCTCGCTCGTCGACCCCGATCCCGACCATCCCGCCCCCGACGCCGGCGCGCTGGCACGGTTCCCGTACGCGTTCGCGCTGGGTCGGCTGCTGCTGGCCGAGCAGGCGGACTGGCGGGCGCTGGTGCGCGACGTCCGCCCGTTCACGGCCCGCACGGTGACGTCGGAACCGGAGCTGGACCGGACGTTGAAGGCGGTCGCACGCGACGGCCTGGCCCGCCAGTGCGGCGAGTTCCGGGAGGACCGGGGCTGCATCGCCGTGCCGATCCGCGGGCCGCGGGACGGCCGGCTCGTCGCCGGGATCGCCCTGGCCGGCCCGACCGCCCGGATCGCGGAGCCGAACGAGGAGATCATCGCGGTCCTGCGCGACCACGCCGCGCGGCTCGCGCCGCTGCTGGCCTGACCGGCTTGGCAAGGGTCGTCAAGTACGTAGCCCGGAGGCCGGGGTGAGGGCCCCCGGCGCGAGTACCTTGCGTGGCCCGCAGGAACAGGGAGGTGCGGCATGAGCGACGCCAAGCAACTCGAGGCCACGAGGGTCGTCCACGCGCCGGCGGCGCGCGTCTTCGCGATCCTCGCGGACCCGCGCCGGCACGAGGCGATCGACGGCTCCGGAATGCTGCGGGGCACCGACAGCGGTCCGATCACCGCGGCCGTGCAGGTGTTCGCGATGAACATGCACCACGACGGCCTCGGTGACTATCGCGCGTTCAACACCGTCACCGAGTTCGAACCGGGCGTGGTGCTGGGCTGGGCGCCTGGGCTGGACCCCGACTGCGAGGTGGCGGAGAAGCTCGCGGGGATCACGACCGGCGGGCACACGTACACCTACCGCCTCCGCGAGGTCGCCGCCGGCACCGAGGTCACCGAGATCTACGACTGGTCCGGCGTGCAGGACCCGCAGTTCGAGGCCTTCTGCCCCATGGTGAGCCGTGAGCAGCTCGCCGGCAGCCTCGAGCGGCTCGCGCGCGCTGTCGAGGGCGGGCCGGGCGACGGTCCGGACCCGATCACGGCGCTCGAACGGGCCTACGAGCAGATGGCCAGGTATGTCGCCGGACTCGACCCGGACCGGCTGTCCGCAGCCACCCCGTGCGCGGGGTGGGACGTCCGCGCGCTGCTCAACCACGTCCTCGCCGCGGCGCGGGAGTTCACGCTCGTCAACCGCGGGCAGTCCGCCGGCCCGGCCGCACTCGACCTGCTGTCCGGGGCACAGGACCTCATGAGGGGCGATCCGTCCGGCGCGCTCACCGCCGCCGCGAAGGAGAACCTCGAGTCGTGGCGCAGGCCTGGCGCGTTGGACGGCGAGCGAACCTACTCGTTCGGGACGTTCCCGGCCCCGGCGGGATTGATGATCAATCTCGACGAGGTGGTCGTGCACGGGTGGGACCTGGCGAAGGCCACGGGGCAGGACGCGAGCATCGATCCCGGTGTTGCCGAGATCCTCCACGCCTTCTACCGCTCGGTTCCCCTCGATCACGCCCGGGCCGTCGGGTTCTTCGCCCCGGAGATCCCGGTGCCGGAGTCGGCGCCCGTCACCGACCGGCTGGGACGGCAGCCCTGACGGGTCCAGCGGCCGTTCACGGACGGCTCAGGGGGTGGTCGGGAGCAGGTCGCCGTCGGTGGGGGCGTCGCCGGCGCTCCGGCCCGGGGCCTTCCGGACGGTCTCGATCGCCGCGGTGATGACGTCGTCCAGGTCCGTGGCGGCGCCGTCGGGGACCAGGCCGGCGAGGACGTTGTGGGCGAAGAGCCCGGCGATGTCCTCGACGGTCTGCGGTCCCTCCGGCCGGTACCAGGTCCAGGCGTAGTTGCACATGCCGAAGACCTGCAGCGCGGTCATCTGCGGGTCCGGGGTGTGCAGCAGCTCCTGCTCCACCCCGGCGCGCAGGATGTCGACGACGATCTCGGTGTAGCGCACCCGCTGCTTGCGGACGTAGTCGGTGAGGTCGCCGTCGAAGTACCGGACGAGCTCGCGCAGGCAGGCCAGGCTCGCGGCGCGGTCGTCGCGGTGTGCGGCGAGCAGCGCGTAGATCATCGCGACGAGCCGGCTCACCGGGTCGCCGAGGTGGGCGTGCACGAAGTCCGCCTCGGCGAAGCGCCGTGAGAAGTAGGCGACGTGCACCTCGCGCAGCAGGGCTTCCTTGTTGCCGAAGTGGTGGACGATCGTGCCCTTGCTCAGGTTCAGCTCGGCGGCGACGTCGCCGAGGCTGGTGTCCGCGTACCCGCGGTCGGCGACGTGCTCGGCGAAGACACGCAGGATCGCGTCCCGGGAGCTCGCCCGCGGGCTCCGTCCTGGCATCCGCTCACTATAGGGACAGGTCGCCCGCGCGGAACCTCTTGCTGACCGTACGAGCGGTCAGTTAAGTTGCGTCATCGCCCTGGCGCCGCTGCCACGAGGAGCCCACATGAGTGCTGCCGCCCCTGCCGTCCCCTCCTACGCCTCCGGGACGTCGGACGTCCCGTTGTTGGGCGACACGATCGGCGACAACCTGGACCGCACCGTCGCCGCGGACCCCGACCGCGAGGCGCTGGTCGAGGTGCCGAGCGGGCGCCGGTGGACCTACGGAGAGTTCCGCGCCGACGTCGACGCCCTGGCGTTGGGGTTGTTGGGCGCGGGGGTGGTCAAGGGGG
>NZ_JAJTTE010000039.1 GCF_021343995.1 Pseudonocardia terrae
AGCCAACCGAGCAGCCCACACTGCCGAACCGACCGTTCGACACCAGCCACCTAGGACGTCGTCGGGTCGAGGCGGGCCTCGGCCCGCTTCGGCGCGAACAGCTCGACCGGGTTGCCCGACGGGTCCTCGACGAGCACCTGGTCGCCGCCAACCCCCTCCACCAGCCCACCGCGGAAGGTCACCCCGGCCGCGCGCAGCCGTTCGGCGAGGGTGGGCAGGTCGGCGACCTCGAGCGTGAAGCGGTTCCAGCCGCCCGGCTCGGGGACCCGGCCGTCGGTGGTCGTGCTGCCGCCGCCCCCGGGCCCGCCGGGCGCGCTGAGGGCCAGCCGCAGGTCCCCGCGGGTCAGCATGGCGAAGGTCGGGGCGGGGTGCATGACCTCGGTGAAGCCGAGGTGGCGGGTGTAGAAGTCGATCGCGGCGTCGACGTCGTGGACGATGTACCGGACGCTGACGGTGGCCATGGCGTACCCCCCGGTGGCTCGACGGCCGGGACCGGGCGTCCCGCCCGCGCTCGCCACCGTAGGCCCCCTAGTAGGCTCACAGCGACGTATGCCCGCGCCGCGGGTACCCGCATGCCTTCGAGGAGAACGACGCATGGCACCCGAGGTGGGCAGCAAGGCCCCGGACTTCACGCTCAAGGACCAGGACAAGCAGGAGGTCTCGCTGTCGTCCTTCCGGGGCGACAAGGCCGTCCTGGTGGTCTTCTACCCGTTCGCGTTCTCGGGGATCTGCACCGGCGAGCTCTGCACGGTGCGCGACGACCTCTCGTCCTTCCAGAACGACGACGTGCAGATCCTCGCGATCTCCACCGACCCCACCTTCTCACTCAAGGCGTGGGCCACCGCGGAGAACTACACGTTCCCGCTGCTGTCGGACTTCTGGCCGCACGGCGAGGTCGCCAAGGCCTACGGCGTGTTCAACGAGGGCGCCGGCATGGCCGTCCGCGGTACCTTCCTCGTCGACACCGACGGCCTGGTCCGCTTCGCGGAGGTCAACCAGCCCGGCGAGGCCCGCGACCAGGAGGGCTGGAAGAAGGCCCTCGCGGCGCTGTAGTCGCCACCCGGGCCGTTCGCCGGCCCGGGTCCGGGGCGCGTAGCTCAGCGGGAGAGCACTCGGTTTACACCCGAGCGGTCGCAGGTTCGATCCCTGCCGCGCCCACCGACTCTGACCAGGCCGAACGCCTGCGCGACACGCTCAGCACCGGTGTGTCGTGACACGGTTCATGACACGAATGTTCCTAGCTTCGGGTCATGCCCCGTGCTCAGGCCGGCCGCAAGCGGACCCGCGGCAGCGTCGATCGGCTCCCCAGCGGCGCCTATCGCGTCCGTGTCTACGGAGGTGTCGACTCCGTCAGCGGGCGGCGACACGATCTCGTGGAGATCGTTCCGCCCGGGCCTCGCGCGCACGCCGAGGCCGAGGCAGCGCGCACTCGGATGCTCAACGAGGTCGACGAGCGCCGGAGCCCACGCACGTCGGCGACGGTGAACCAGCTGCTTGACCGCTACCTCGAGATGATCGACGTCAGCGCGAGTACGCACCTGATGTACACGCGCTACCTGGAGAACCACGTCCGCCCGTTCATCGGCGACGGGAAGGCCGGCGCCGTCGACCCCGACGTCCTCGACTCCCTGTACGCCGAGCTCCGCCGCTGCCGGATCCACTGCCGACCGAAGAGTCGGCAGACCGACCACCGCACCCCGCACGCGCACGAGTGCGACGAGCGCTGCAGGCCCCACGTGTGCAAGCCGCTGTCGAACACGACGATCCGGCACGTCCACCACATCCTGAACGCCGCCTTCAAGAAGGCCGTGCGCTGGCGCTGGATCGCGACCAGTCCGGTGACCCAGGCGGAAGCGCCGCCGCCGAAGCCGCCGGATCCGCGGCCGCCGACGCCGGCGGAGGCGGCGAAGCTGATCGAGGAGGCGTCGTTGGATCCGGACTGGGGCGCGCTGGTCTGGTTCACCATGACGACGGGAGCGCGCCGGGGCGAGGTGTGCGCTTTGCGGTGGCGCAACGTGGACCTCGAGCAGGGCCTGGTCGAGATTCGCCGAGCCCTGGCGACCGATGGCCGCAGCAACTTGGTGGAGAAGGACACGAAGACCCACCAGCAGCGCCGCGTCACGATCGACGACGAGACGCGCGAGGTACTGGCCGAGCACCGGCTGCGGGCCGAGCAGGCCGCGGCGCAGGTGGGCAAGCTGCTCACCGGGCAGGGGTTCGTGTTCTCGCAGGCGCCGGACAGCAGCGAGCCGTTGGTGCCGTCGTCGGTGGGGCAGCGCTACACGCGGATGGCGAAGCGCCTCGGGATCGAGACGCATTTCCACGCACTGCGGCACTACTCGGCGACCGAACTGATCGCGGCCGGAATGGACGTCCGGACCGTGGCAGGACGGCTGGGGCACAGCGGCGGCGGCATCACGACGCTCCGGGTTTACAGCGCGTGGCTGGCCGAGGCCGACCAGCGCGCCGCCGCCGGCATCGCGGCGCGGCTGCCGGAGCGGCCCCGGACGGCTGTGTCGGCGAGCGAGCGGGCGAAGACGGCACCGCGCCTTCCGTTCGAGAAGGTCGCCTCGTCGATCCGCCTGCAGATCCTGACCGGTGAGCTCGTGCCCGGCGATCAGCTGCTCGCCGTGAACGCGCTGGCGAAGCAGCAAGGCGTTGGCGTCGGCACCGTGTACAAGGCTCTGCAGCTCCTCGAGGAGTGGGGTCTGGTCCTGGTGAAGAGCGGAGGACGCCCGATCGTCCTCGAGACCGATGAGATCGACGACCGACCAGGCACCCCTGTCGACGAGGAGCCATCACAGGAGGCGGAGGAGGTGCCCGCCCCTCCTGCTTCGTCGGCGAGCGCTTCGCGGCTTCTTGACTTCACGGTCAGGCGCCGTGGTTACGTAATAGCCGACTTCTCCGCCGAGGCCGACCCGAACAACGCCTCGCAGCTGCGCCAGCTCCTGGTCGACGCCGTCCGCCGCGACGGTCGCGACCCGAGCGACCTCGGCGAATTCACCATGGACGTCGCCGACCCGGAGCTGAAGGAGCGTCTCCGCACGTTCGTCGCGCCGAGCACTGCTTCCTGAGACCTCGGGCTATCGACTCCCATGCCACGACCGACGAGTGATCTGGCGCAGCTGGAGGCGACAGGCTTGGGCACGGGTCGTACGATCTCGAACATGCGTTCGAGTAGGAGGCGGTGCCCATGCGCAGGATGGCGAAGCCCGTCTACGTCGACCTGCGGTGCATCTACGGGCCGCAGGGCCGACGCAACATCGACATCAGCAAGCCCGGGGTGCTCGACGTCGCCGGCGTCGCCAACGGCGAGCTCCACTCGTGATTCCGCGGGCTCGACGCGCGCTGGTACGGGCTTGTCTCGTTCCCCATCATGTGGGCGTCGCGGAACCCCTCGCTGGGCCTGACTCTCGTGGACCAGCTCGTGCCGGCGGAGGCGTTGAAGCTTCGCCGCTACAACGGCCAGACCTACCGGAGCTGACCGATGAGCCCTGAAGAGGTGAGCCAGCCGACGGCATCCGCCGACGCGCAGAAGAAGTTGATCCTGACGTGAGCGACGCGGAGCAGGCTGAGGAGATCCCGACGGTCCGAACCCGCCTCGGGGCGATGCTGTCGGAGGAGCGGATCGCCGCGCACCTCGAGCGGAAGGTGATCAAGCTCGACGGCGTGGTAGTCGACGACCTGGACACCCCGGCCCCGCCGGGAACGAGGATCGTTTTCGGCGGATCTTGAGAAGTCGGTGGGCACCTGTTGGCTCGGACGGCGTGAGTGCCCACCGACTTCACGCGCTACCGCTGATTGAGGAAAGCGCCTCGATCGCGAAGGAACATGTTCGGCTCGTAGAGGACGATGTAGAGGCCTTTGGCGTTGGCCTTGTCCTCGAAGCAGACGTCGCCGGACACCTTGCCGCCTGGCGCGAGATCGCCGGAGTCGAGTGCGGTTCCGCCGCCGAAGAAGGTCGGGTTGACGATGGCGCCCTTCGGGTCCTGGAGTTTGTAGTCGAACATCCCGAAGGATGTGTTGCGGCTGCCGCCGTTGGCGTAGGTCAACGTCGTGCACAGCGTCTTCTCGAAGGTGGAGGCGCCGCGGCGCAGCGGCGTCGATGTCACTGCAAGTCCGTCGATGGTGACGGTCCCACCAGCCTGAACCGAGACGTCGCCCTCCTTCTTGCCCGGGAAGGCGGGGCCGGTGTCGGCGGCAGCGGCTTCTTGGGTCGTCGCGGTGCTTGTTCCGCCGGCCGCCGGCTGGTCGGACGACGAGGAGTTCGAGCCGTTGCCCCTGCTGCCGAAAATGCCCGCCAGGATCAGCAACCCGAGGACGACGGCGCCCAGCCGCAGCAGTGCCTTCCCGATGCTCTTGCCCGGACTCGGGGCGGCTGCGGTGCCCGCTGCTGCGGGATGTACGGCTGTTGTGGTCCGTAGTAGGGCTGCTGGCCGGGATAGGGCGCCTGCCCATTCTGGTAATGGCCGTGCGGGTACTGCGGGCCGTAGGGCTGCTGTCCACCCTGCGGCGGGTAGGGCTGAGACATGGGGGAGCGTCTCCGTTCGTGCACTTCGTCCCCCGACGTCACTGAACGAGTCGCCCTACGTAAGCGGCGCGTTACGTGCAGGTCGATCGCGAGTTGATAACAGTCAAGCCGATGTGGCAGCTCGCTTCACCCTGCCTCGCGCACCTCATCTGACAGGCACCGCGGCCACGTCCGCGGTCGAGAGCCCCGCGAGGCCAAGAACACGCACCGCTGCTTGCCAGCACGGGTCCCTCTCGGTCAAAGACCGGCCATGCGGCCGGGCTGTTCTGCTGCTGGTGGGCCGCTTACTCCGCCCGGTCTCACGGGCAAGGGTGCTGCGCATCGCTTCGCCGACGACCTGGCGGTCGCCCCTGCCCGCGAGCCTCGCCGGGCGGAGTCGGGCGCGGAGGACAAGGGCGGGCGCTTCGCACCGCGCCCCGCAGCCAGCCCACCACAACACGAACAACAACATCTGCTGCTCGGGCTGGTTGCCGACCCTTCTTGGAGGCCGCCATGTCCCAGACCCTCGACCACAAGGAGATGCCTCAGGACGACCACACTTTTCGTCGGGTGCTAGGGCTCCGTCCGGTGCGCACGGTGGTGTTCGACGGCGAGGACTTCCTCGAGCCGTGCCCCACCTGCGGCCACCGTGCCCTCGCCGACGCCCCGCCCGAGCTGCCGCCGGGCGAACCGGTTCCCGAGGTCCCGCTCGACCGCGCCGCAATCGGGCAAGCGCACTGGACGGTGGCGATGCTGATGGAGGTGCTCGACCAGCGCCGCCCGGCTAAACAGCTCACCGACCTAGTGGCCCCTCGGGTGCTGCGCTACCTGCGGGCAATGCCGGTCGAGGCCAGCGGGCTGCGCGGCGGAGCCCGGCTGCTGAGCTTCCACCCGTCGCAGCCGCACGAGGGCGCGGTGGAGGTGGCCGGGTCGGTCCGGCTCCGGGGACGGCGCCGGGCCCTGGCCGTGTCATTCACCCTCGTCGGTCTAGATCGGTGGCTGTGCTCGACGATCCGGATCCTGTAAGCCCGGCGGGGCCGGGCGAGATCTTCTCGCCCGGCCCTTCCGGGTGGTCGCAGTCGAGCTGCCGCGCGGTGCTGTTTGCCACCGCGCGCCGGGCGAAGCCGTCGCGCCGCGCCCGCGGAACGGGCCATCCCGACCTGGGGTGACGATTCGTCTGCCGACGGCCCCTATAGTTGGAGTTGAAAGCGTCCACCTCTTTCGAATTCCTTGCGGTTCGTCTAACGGCTGGCTAGAAGCTTTTGCTTCGATGGATGTGCTCTTCTAGCTGGGCCTTCGTAAGAGTGCACGAATGGGCAACGATCCCCCAGAATCTACTAACGTCAGGCGAGTAGACCTTCCCATTCTTAGAGACCAACGTCGCAGCGCGCGTCAAGATAATTCCGTGGCGCGCACGCGACAGCATCACCAAGAGAGCCCGGCTCTCCTCTTCGTGCTCCTTCGGAGTTTTCGCCTGCCCGGATGGAATGTGAAAACCCTCGAACCCGGGAATGAAGACCCAGTCGAACTGTTGACCCTTTCCTGTATGGGCATTGAGCAGGTGTACTCCTGGAGTGACAGCCCTATTTGGATCGCGTACCTTGAGTCGGCGCACTGCCTCCCAGGCAGAATTCGATCCTTCGGCAAGAGCTTCGAGGTGTTCCAGTGCATCTAGAAGATCGTTGTAGGCCTCAAAATCGTCTAAAGGGAGGTTGTCGAGAATTTTTGCCCGGAGCGCCTCGATTGAAGAGTCCTTCGGCAGCAATTTGGCGGCATCGCGGATAGCTTTAACTACGCCGGCATCGTCGAGCGCGAGGTCCCATTGAGTATGAGGGGTGTCGCTCCTCGCAAATGCAGAATCTACTTGCTTTCGGCGCCACGCTGATCTAGCGATGACTCCTATCGTTGCCAGTGGCGACGCCGACAAAATCTGGCCGGTCGTCGCGACGATCCAGTTTGCCTCGTCTGTGCCGGACGAAAATGTCAAAGCAGACGAAGCACCACCGTCTTGCCACCTATCGGGGTGATGCGCATGGAGGGAGTCGCCGCCCAGGGAAGTAGCTACGGTATTGACGGTCTTCAACACGGCTGGCGAAGACCTGAACGAGCTATGGAGCTTTCTTGGTTCTCCACATACCTGTCGAAGTCGAGCTTCGACGCCCGCTGGATCGGCTCCAGCCCAACTGTAGATACCTTGAAGGGGGTCACCGGCGAACGTCCGGTATCCCGAGGAAGCTAGCATAGCGAGATCGAGTTGTTGCCCGGATAGATCTTGAAACTCGTCGACAATGCTACCGCCAAAATGATGCTGGTAGAGATTCGCTACAGCTGGAATGCTCAGTAGACGGTGGCTATGGCGCAAGATGTCGTCGTAGTGGAGAGTTCCCTCTTGTTGTCGATTATGCTCGATGATCAGCGCAAATTCGTTACCCAGAAGTTCGAGATGCTTGACTACCTCGGCATCAGTTCTTGGTGCCTGCTTCGCCCTGCGAAGTGCGATCTCGATTGCGTTCTGTCTCGCCATCGCTACGTCATACCTGAGGCCTGCAGTGAAGGGCTTTATCGCGGCTGCAAGTGTACGTTTTCCTGGCATTGCGAAACTCGGATCTAGTCCTAATGTTCGTCCATGCGCGCGGACGATGCTTGCGGCCAATCCGTGGAAATTCTGAACAGTTACGAACCTACGCGCAGCTGCCCCTCCTAGCAGATCCGAGATTCGCTGCCGGAGATTTTGCTTTGCCTTGTTCGAGAATGTCAGGGCTAGTACCTTCTGATTCCTTCCAAGGCGTTCGACTACGACCGCGGTTCGCCTGGCAAGTAGCTCTGTCTTTCCGCAACCGGGAGGGGCAATGACCAACAGGTTGAGAGCGTCGCTTCGGGCGATCGTGTCGTGCTCGTCCAACGGCTCCATCAGATGACTGTCTCCATCTGCTTGAAGCATGCGAGCAGAGAGCCAAGTGACGTAATGGACTCGACTTCCGGCGCTGTGAGGGCTTCCCCGACGGCAACTGCTGCTGCAACCTTGTTTCCCCGGCAGAAGCCAGCGACGCTCTCGGCAGAGAGATTAGATACGGTAGATGCGTCGCAGGACTGGAGAAGCGCATTTTCACGACAGACGCCTGCTTTGATCAGGATCTCGGCAACTCTAGTACCGCCCAGGCCGCCCACGTACTCGCCTTCCAGGTCGGGCTTGCAAACCCATAGCTTCTTGTTCAGTATATTCTTCGGCTTCCCGCCGAAGGCACCTAGCCAACGGCCCTGCTCCTTCTCGTCTACAAGGCCATAGGTGGGGATGCAGAATCCATCTGGACCAATTAGCTTGAAGACGTTCGGGAACTTGTCTGCCCCGTCGATTTCAAAGACAACTACGCCTAGCCTGTCGAGGTTGATGCCCAGAACCTGCGCCGCTCGCTCGACAACTATCCGATCTGCGATTCCCTCGACTACGACCACGTGTCGTGCAGTCAGAACCTCGATGAGCCGTGCTGACCACCAGTGAGCTAGAACTCGCTCGATTGCGTTTCGACGATCAGGCGCGATCTGGTGACAGTTCCCGTCTGCCGTGATCGTGATGACGAGTGATGGGTCGAATTGCTGCACTACATACGGTGAATGTGTGACAATCAGCTTCTGATTTCGGGTATTCTGCAGTAGGGTTGCAAGAGTTCTCTGGCTCGAAGGATGCAAGTGAAGCTCGGGCTCGTCGATTGCGACGGTGTGGGCCGAGTTTTCTGCTAGATCGAACAGGGTCATGAGTAGCAGCTGCCGCAAACCGTCTGACTGTTGTGTGATTGGCGTCTGCTCCCCATCGCGGTCGAAGAACAGTGAGACATCACGCAACACCGATGCCGTTGGGTCACTCGCAGTTCTCACGAGCAGCTCTTCCTTCACTACCGCTCGCGGCATCGCGCGGGAGAGGTGCTTCGCAATATCATCTCTGAGCGCTTCGAGGGCCTCACTTGTACGCAGGCTGGCGTTGAAGTCGACGAGTAGTGATCGGAGCTTCTCTTGTTCCTCGCCGAGTTCAAGGCCATTGAGTAATGCCTGCAGCGCACTATTCGGTCCATCGATTTGGCTGGATGAGGCAGTCCTAGACGCGGGTAGGTATCTCCATCCAAAAGCGGCTTGTTGTTCTCGCGAAAGCGACCGATCGCTTCCGGCGTCGGGGAACCACCGTCGAATTGTGACCGATTCGTGGTCGGCGGGATCTGCTTCGATCTCCATGCGAACTGTTAGTGTCGCAGAGTGGTCATCGGGACTGATGGTCGTCTCATGAGGGAAAACGGTCCACTCGGAGTGTTTCAGGTCGGCGAATTCGATTTCCGTGACAAATGGGCGATCGATCTGACGCAAGTCTCGAATTGTAAGAGCCTGATACAGTTGGGATGTTGAGCATCCGAGTACGAGATTCAGTACGCGCAGAAGTGATGTCTTGCCAACATCGTTAGCGCCAACGAAGATGGCGTGTTCTCGTATCTGCAGGTTAATGTCAGCAATTCGGCTGTGGTTCTCGATCATGATGCGAACGATCTTCATCGAAGGTCGAAATCTCCCATTTCTCAGGCGGCCGTGATGACTGTGCGGAGCGCGGTGACTACAGCCCGGTGATGTGATCGCTGCCGAGACTTCGTGTATTACGCCAGCACTAGTTCGATAGGTCGTCCTTACCTACTCTTGATGATGCCGGAGCGGTGCGTCCGCGCAGAGGTTGACTAGCTCGCAGCAAGTGCGTCCAGGGACGTGGCTAAGCGCTGCTGTCCGCGAGGCGCTATTGCTGTAGCGCCGCCTGTAGGTGCTGAGCGGACAGGCTGCTTGGTCTGCTCGAAGTCCTTGGCCTGTCGAAGCTCCTGCCGGCAGAGGCTCGGTGGCGAACCGATGCTGCGTCTGATGGACCTCAGTCTTGACCGTCGTTGGTCAGCGACCGGAGCTCATCTCGCACCTTCTCGGGATCCCACCGCGTGTGCCCACCCGGCGTTCGTAGCTCGGGCGTGATGGCCCCGCTGGCGATGTAGCGTTGGATCGTCCGCAGGCTGAGGCCCAGCTCCTTGGCGAGCTGCCCGCTCGTCACCAGCCGTGCCACGACACGCAGGCTATGCAGCTGATCCAGTTCGTGGCACTGCTCGTCGTACTATGTCGTAGATTGACGTAGTTGAAGGAGGCGGGTTGGCGGACACGGTCTACTCGGTCCACGCGACGAGGCCGGACGACGTCGGAGCGGTCGAGGTCATCTTCGGGTCCGAGGCCGAGGCGCGCGAGTATGCCCGGTCGCGGTCGCTCGACGACCGGGTGCTCTCGACGTCCGTGACCAGCTTCCGCGTCGGCCGGCTCGGGACGAGACAGTCGGTCGCGTGGTTCGTCGGAGGCGATGAGCAGCCCCGTTCGTTCACCCGCCGGCTGTATCCGACGGACTGACGCGCGCGTCGCGCAGCCGTAGGCTCGAATCGGCAGCGCCGCGGACGGGTTCCAGGACGAGAGATTGAGGTGCGCGATCAGCGACGCGGGCATGACGGACCAGGCCGAGCAGGACGACCCGGCGGCGGTGCTGCACGCGGCGGCGCAGAAGGTCCGGCTCGACGACGAGCCTGGCGAGCTGATCCGGTACGGCTCCAACGCGGTCTTCCGGCTGCCGAACCGCGTGATCGCGCGCGTCTCTCGCCCCCGGGCCAAGGCTGAAGCGGTGGAGCGTCAGGTCGCCGTCGCGCGATGGCTGGAGGGGCTCGACTACCCCGCCACGCAGGTCGTCGACGTCGAGCAGCCCGTCGTCGTGGGCGACCGTCTCGTGACGTTCTGGAAGTCGGTCTCCGACGGGGAAACTTACGCCGGCATTGCCGACGTGGCCGCGCTCATCCGGCGGCTGCACGAGCTCGACGCGCCGGCCTCCGTCGATCTCCCGAGACTGCAGCCCTTTGGTGCGCCCGATGCCCCGCTGCCGTCCTTCCCCGGACTCGAGGAGGGCGACGCGGCCTTACTGCAGGAGCGCTACCGCTGGGCGCGGGAGACCTTCGACGGGCTGCCGTTCGCCCTGCCGCGCGGCGTGATCCATGGGGACGCGAACGTCGGCAACGTCATCCTGGGCCGCGACGGCCGGCCGGTGTTGATCGACCTGGACAGCTTCGCCGTCGGGCCGCGCGAGTGGGACCTGATCCAGACTGCGCTCTTCTACGATCGGCTGGGCTGGCACACGCGCGACGAGTACGAGACCTTCGTCGACGTCTACGGGTACGACCTGCTGCAGTGGGAGGGCTATGAGCAGCTCGCCGACATGCGCGAGGTCGCCATGACGGCGTGGCTCAGTCGGCAGGCCGCGGAGTCCGAGAAGTCAGCAGCGGAGGCGGCGAAACGGATCGCGGCGATCCGGGCCGGGACGAGCCGTCGGGACTGGTCGGCCTACTGATCCGCCTGCCGCCAGAGCCTGCGGGTGCGGGCCTGCTCGACGAAGTCGGCGAGCACCCGACTGCCGCGGAAGTGGGGGAGTCGCTGGCGCAGCTCCCCGACATAGCTCGCGCAGCGGGTCGACTGCAGCTCCTCACCGATGTCCAGCGCGCGAAGTGCGGTCTCGCAGCCGGTCTCGACCTCGCCGGCGTCGAGTTGTGCTTGGGCGAGGACCATCGTTGCGAAGAAGTCGCTCCGCAGGTACTCGCCCGTCGCGCCCTCGACGGCCTGGGCTGCCCACCGGATCGCCTCCGACGGTCGGCCGAGGTCGCGGTGGCAGTGCCCGAGCTCTGCCGCGAACTCGGTCTCGTCGAAGTATTGGATCCACTCCGGACCGTCGCCAGTGGAGTGCCGCTCGAACTGCGTCGTGGCGTCACTCAGCGCGGCGTCGCAACCGGTGGCGTCGCCGAGCCTGGCGAGCGCCCGGGCCTCCATCACGCGGAAATGCGCGCTCAGGACAGGCACGCCGAGCGAGTTGGTGCCGAGGGCGGCTGCCCGGGCGAGGGTGGCCGCCTCGCGGAACTTCCCGAGGTAGGTCGCCTGGTGGCTCATCGCGTCGAGAATGCTCGCCGCGAGGCTCCGATCGTCGGCGGCGTCGGCGAGAGCGAGCGCTTGAATGAAGTACCGCTGGGCCAGCCCGTGGTGCCCGACGTCGTAAGAGCTCCAGGCGGC
Organism: Pseudonocardia terrae; assembly: GCF_021343995.1. Lineage (GTDB taxonomy): Bacteria > Actinomycetota > Actinomycetes > Mycobacteriales > Pseudonocardiaceae > Pseudonocardia > Pseudonocardia terrae. Next base: position 11,615 of record NZ_JAJTTE010000039.1, read on the forward strand.
GAGTTGGGTGATCTCGGCGCTGGCCGCGAACAACTCCTGCTGCACGGCGGGGGAGGTCGACGCTCGGAGCGTCTTCGGTAGGTCGTCGCGGAGGTAGGAGATCAGGGCTCGCCGTGTGTGGCCGCCGCCGAAGCGGTTGTCGAGCATCGCGAAGGTCAGCCGCGTCTGTCGGATGCGCTCGACGTCGCTCGCACCGACCGTGCCCGGTCCTTCGTCGCGAGCGCTTCGTGTTCCGACGAGCCAGGACAACGACGCGTCACTCCACGCCGCAGGGTTCACAGGTGAGGCGACGACCAAGCCGGTCTGGTCGAGGTCCGCCTGGAGCAAGGTTGCGAGCGTCGACGCCGAGTCGGCGACGTCGTCCGGATAGGACAGGCCGACGTCAGGGGAGACGCTCGCGCCGGCGAAGCCGACCTCGTCGGGATGGACCTCGCGTCCGAGGCGTTCGCCGAGAGCCTGGAGGATGCACGCCCTCGTCTCCTCGTCACGAGGGACGGTGCCGTTGATCCAGCGGCTGACGTACGTGTGCGTGTACTCGCGCGTCAGGCCCCGCCGTGCCGCAATCGCCATGACCGCTCGGGCGAAACGCTTGCGCCCCACGGCACCGTCGCGGTCGAGGAAGCCGGCCTCGCGCAGCAGAGCGCTGAGCTGCTCGTTCGCGGCCATCGACCTCCCTCTGCGCCCCGGGCGTCCGAGTGTGCCCCCATGTGCGCCCTGCCGTGGGCCGTTCGTGAAGGCCAGAGTGGATCACGTGGACGAGGGACGGCAAGAGACGATCGGCGGGGAACCGTTGCGGCCGGCCGAGAAGGCCGCGCTGTACGAGGAGCTCGCTCGGCTCGGAATCAAGGTCCGGCAGTGGGCGGAGTTGTTCGTCGCGAGGCTCGACGACCTGAGGCGGACCGTCAGCGACGGATCGTCTTCTCGAGCGCGGCCACCCGAGCGTCGAGCCGGGCCATCGCCGCGTCGAGAGCCTCCCGGAGCTCGTCGATCCGCTGACTGATCTCGACGAACTCCGCTGATGGCGTCGTCGGCTGTGGCTCGCCTGAGACGTACACGCCCTTGCCGGGCTGGCCCTCGGCCAGGCCGTCCGTCTGCAGCTGCTTGATCGCGGCGCGGGCGACGGTCACGGAGACCTCGTAGGTCGCCATCAGGGTCGATGTGGAGGGCAGCAGGTCCCCGACGGCGTACGTCCCGTTCAGGATCTTGCCGCGCAGGTCGTCCGCAATCTGCTGGTACTTGGGGCGCCTCGCCACCGACCCTCCTCGCGTCGTCCCCGGCATCTTGCCGGGCGGCGCCCTCACCTTCCACGACACGCCCATCCACAGGCGTGTCACCACTCCTACTACGTCAAGTGCACTATGTGCATATGGTTGGATTCGGTCGTCCTGAGGAGGACAAGTGAGGAAGCAGCAGCACAGCGAGAACTCGGTCGCGCCGGCCTTCTACAGCGTGGCCGCGACGGCGCGGATGCTCGGCGCGTCGGAGATGACGGTCTACCGCGCGATCCAGGACGGGGAGTTCCCGGCCCTGCGCATCCGCGGTCGGATCGTCGTGCCGGCCAGGGCGCTCGAGGCGATGACCGAGGCCGCGGTTGCGGGACACCGCACGGTCGACGTCGCGGAGTGGACGCTCGCCGCCGCCGAGGAGGTGGCCGATGGGCGCGGCTGAGCTCTTCTCCGCCCTCTTCGTCCACGAGGTCGACCCGGACTGGCGGGTGTTCGCCACCTGTCGGGAGATCGACGCCGATCTCTTCTTCCCGGAGGACCGCCAGCCGGCGGGGCAGGTGAAGGCGGCCTGCCGGTCGTGCCCCGTCCAGCCCGAATGCCTCGCAACGGCGATCGCGACCGGGGAGGCGCACGGGATCTGGGGCGGCCTGACCTACCGGGAGCGGCTTCGGCTCGTCCGTGTTCTGCGCGATGGCGGGTTCCGAATCCCGCGTTGGCGGCGCCGGAGGCGAGCGGCATGACCACAGACGCACGAGGAAAGGACCGTTGGGGTGGACGGCGTCGGGGTACTGATCTTCTTCGCACTGGTCGGAGCCTTCATCTGCGCGAAGGCACGCGTGCCGTCGGGAGCCGTGGCCTTCACCGTCGTGGCGCTCGCCCTGTTCGTCGCGACGCCCGTCGGGCGCGGCGTGCCCGACGCCGTCGCGGGCTTCTTCTCCACGGTCGACGACGCGGCGACGCCGGTCCTCAACCAGGAGGGCTCCGGTGCATCTCGCTGATCGTGAGGGCGGTGCGCGGTGACCGCACGAGGTGGGCTGTTCGCCCTGCTCCTGATCGTGGCGGTCGCCGCTGCCGTGCTGTCCTTCGCCGCGCTGCGCGACCTGGCGCTGGTGTGTGGCTTCGCCGCTTGGTTGGCGTGGCTGCTCCCGGTCGTGGTCGACGCCGGCGCGGCTGCGGGGTCGTTGGTGTGGCTCGGCGGCTGGGCCGCCGAGCCCGCCCGGCGCTTCGCTCGGGCCCTCGCACTCGGGCTGCTGACGCTGTCGGTCGCGGCGAACGCGCTTGGCCACGGCCTGGAGGCGTACGGGCTGGCGCCGCCCTGGTGGGTTGTCGTGGTGGTGTCGGCGATCGCGCCGGCCGTGCTCGGTGCGGTCGTGCACCTGGCGGTGCTCGTCGGCCGACGTCGGGTTCTGCCCGCCGTCGATGAGTCGCCCGAGGAGTTGCCGGACCTCGACGGGAATGGGTTGTCCCGGTGGTGGGCGACCGCAGAACCGGTCTCGGAGCCGACCGTGACGGATCGGGCTCAGGCCCTCATCGCCGGCGGTCTTGGACGCCGCCGGTTGGCCAAGGAGCTCGGCGTCACTGAGCACGAGGCGCGCCAGTTGCTCGACGCCTCCCGCCACACCGATAACGACGACCGGTTCGAGGAGGACGCGTCGTGACCGTCTCATCAGTACTGCTGTTCGTGCTCCTCGCCGTGGGTGCGGTCGTCGCATGGGCGCGGCGCTCTCGGCCCGCCGCGGTGACGTTGGCGCTCGCCGCGCTCCTGATGGGCTGGGGCCTGGGGCGGCAGCTTCCGTGGTGGGCACTTGTGGCTGCCGGCGTCGTCGTACTCGCACTGGTCTGGCAGCGGTGGAGCCGGACGGCGGCGAAGGTGACGCGGTGGGGCGCGCGGTCCCGGCGGAAGTCCGGGGTGGCGTCGTCTCTCGACATCGCCCGGGTCGCATCGGGCCGCGCGGTCCGGCGCAAGGCCGCGTCCGTGCGGCCGGTGCTGGCGGCTCTGCCTCGTGGGGAGCGCGGCCGCCTCCGGACCGACGACGTCGGGGTGGCGTTGTGCCGGGTCGGGTTGCAGCGGGTGTGGTCGTCGATCGAGGACGTCACGCTGATCTTCGGCGGGCCTCGGACGGGCAAGACCGGCTGGCTGGCCGGACGGGTTCTCGACGCGCCCGGCGCTGCCGTCGTCACGTCGACCCGGACCGATCTCCTCGAGCTGACCTCACCGCTCCGCCGATGTCGAGGGCCGGTCTACGTGTTCAACGCGGTCGGGTTGGGCGGTCACTCGTCGACGATCACGTTCGATCCGCTCACGGGCTGCGCGGACCCGGTGACGGCGGCCGAACGTGCGACGGACCTGCTCGCGGCCGGATCGCCCGGCGGGAGCGATCGCGAGTTCTGGGACACCCAGGGTCGCCGCGTGTTGGCGGCGCTGCTGCACGCGGCGGCCCTCGGCGAGCTGAGCATGCGCGAGGTGCTCGGTTGGGTCGCCGACCCGGACGGGGCGCAGCGCGAGGTCACTTCGCTGCTGCGCAAGTCGCCGGCGCCGGAGTACGTGCAGGACGCCACGCAGTTCGTCACCACCAACGACCGCACCCGGACGTCGATCACTTCGACGATCATGCCGGCGCTCGGGTGGCTGACCTCGCCTGCGGCGTCGAGCGCGGCGAGCGGGGCGCATTCGTTCGACGTGGCCGATCTGCTCGACACCCGAGCCACGGTCTACCTGCTCGGCGCGGAGGAGACCCAGGCAGCGCCGCTGGTCTGCGCGCTCACCGGGTTCATCGCGCGCGAGGCCCGGCGGCTCGCCGCCGTCCGGCCCGGTGGGCGGCTCGATCCGCCCCTCACGCTCGCGCTCGACGAGGCGGCCCTGATCTCGCCCGTGCCTCTGCAGTCGTGGACGGCGGACATGGGCGGGCGCGGCGTCTCGATCATCGGCGCCTTCCAGTCCCGTGCGCAGGTGATCGCTCGCTGGGGTGAGACGGGCGCGGCGATCATCCTGAACAACACGGCCGCCGTGATGGTGTTCGGCGGGACGCGGGACCGCGACGACCTGTCGTACTGGTCGACGCTGGCCGGCGAACGCGACGAGCCGGTCACGACGACCGACGACCACGGCCGGCTCGCGTCCCGGACGGTCCGCCGGGTCCCGGTCCTCGCGCCGGCGCAGATCGCGAACCTGCCGGCCGGCCAGGTCGTGGTGTTCCGCCGTGGCATCCCGCCCGTCATCGGCCGGGTCCGGATGGCCTGGCGGCGGCGCGACGTCCGCGCGCATGCCCGATCCGAACGCCGACAAGAACGTGCCGCCCGCGTCCGCATGTGGACCGCGAACGCGGCGATCGCCGTGCTCGACGTCCTGGCCGTTCGCTGGCCCGATCGGTTCGGCCCGTTGGCGCGACGTGTGCACGACGCAGGCGTCGGTCGTCGTGACGCCACGGTGGCCGAGATCGAGGCTCGGGACAACGTCGTGCCGCTGCCGGGGAGGCGGCCATGACCGACGAGCGAGACACCATGGTCACCGCCCTCGCCCGGTCGTTGGAGCGAACCCATCGGCGGCTGGGCGAGTTGGAGACGTTGGTCCGCCAGCTGGCCGCCGACGTCACCAGCCTCTCCCGTTCGCGCCCAGCACCGGGCGACGCCTCGACCGGAGCGGGAGACGGCGGGCGCGAATCAGTGGGCGGCGGGTGGCTGCTCGCCGACGACCGGGAGGCGGCCCTGACCGGGATGGCCGATCTGGTCGAGTGGGTCGAAGCCGTCTATCTGCGCTACCCCGACGCGGATCTGCCGTCCTGCTGGCTCTGGCACCCCGCCGTCGTCGAGGAGCTGTGGTGGCTGCGCGGCGCCCACGCCGCGGCCTACGACGACAACGCCGGCTCCTGGCAGCGGATCGGGGACTGGCACGACCGCTTCCGTCCCGGTGTCGTCAAGCGAGTGCGCGCCGCCGTCGGCGGCTGCGAGCTCGTCCTCCACGCACCGGGAGGCGAGCAGGCCGGAGCGCCGCCGCTCGCCCCGCTCGCCGAAGCTGCCGCCGATGTCGCCGACGCCTGGACGACCCGCCGTCTGCTGCTCGAGCCGAGCGACTCCCAGCTCGTCGCCGCCGAGCAGCACGACCGCGCACAGCACCGGAAGGCCCACCGATGACCCCGCGACCACAAGATCAACTGCCCAAGATCAAAACCCTGTACACACCTAGGCATCACGATCCGATGGGACTGCGAGGGCGCTCGTGCTGAGCCTGGCGATCGGCCACGACGTCGGCTACCTGACCGGACCGGTCGCCGGCGGACGGGAGGGCTACTACACCGGTGCCGTCGCCACGGGCGAGCCTGCCGGCCTCTGGTACGGCGCCGGTGCGGAACGGCTCGGGCTGGCCGGACAGGTCGACGCCGAGCTGATGGAGGCCGTGTACACGCACCTGCTCGATCCTTGTGATCCGGCGACAGCGTCGCGGTCGACCTGGGGGCAGGCGGCGCCACTGGCCGCGCCTCACAAGAAGTTCCGCTCGCCCGAGCAGATCTACGCCGAGCTGGTGGCTGCCGAGCCGCAGGCGGGACCGGAGCGGCGGGCCGAGCTGCGCACGCAAGCCGAGGTGTCGTCGCGGCAGGCCGTGGCGTTCATCGACGCGACCTTCTCCGCGCCGAAGAGCGTGACGGTGCTCGGGGTGGCGTTCGAGCGGGCCGCCAACGACGCCCGGGCGGCGGGGGACGAGCGGGCGGGTGCGGCGTGGGCGGCGCATCAGCGGGCGGTGGAGGACGCGGTGCTTGCGGGTGCCCGGGCCGGGCTGGACTACCTCCAGGACGCCGCTGGGTACGCCCGCGCTGGTCACCACGGTGGTGGGGGCGGGCGGTGGATCGACGCCCACGAGTTCGTCGTTGCCCAGTTCCTGCAGCACGACTCCCGCGATCGCGACCCGCAACTGCACGTGCACAACGCGATCCTCAACCGGGTCCAGGCTGCCGACGGGAAGTGGCGGGCGCTGGACTCCCGCACCATCCACACACACCGGGGTGCGGCGGGCGCGATCGCCGAGCGGGTCATGGAGGCTCACCTCGCGCGGACGCTCGGGGTGGAGCTGGCCACCCGCCCGGACGGGCGGGCGCGGGAGGTCGTCGGCATCGATTCGGAGCTGCTGGAGCTGTTCTCCTCCCGCCGGCACGCCATTACCGCCCACACCCGGGAGCTGATCGACGCCTTCACCGCCCGCTTCGGGCGTGACCCGTCGCCGCTCGAGCGCACCCGGCTGGCTCAGCAGGCCACCCTCGCCACCCGGGCTGCGAAGTCGAACGGCGGGGAGTCGCTCGGCGAGCGGCTCGACCGGTGGGAGGCCGAGGCTCGCCAGGCCGTGGCCGGCGGGCTGAACCAGGTGGCGCACGACGTTCTGGCTCGCGGCCAACATCCGAGCGCGCCTGGGGAGTGGTCGGTGCAGGACGTCGTCGAGCGGGCCGTGGCCAATGTGAGCACCACGCGCGCGTCCTGGTCGCGGTCGGATTTGATGCGGGCGGTGTCCGACGAGCTGCCGGGCCACCTCGGCCTGCGCCCGGATCAGGTGCGGCCGCTGCTCGAGCGGCTCACCGACACCGCACTCGAGCAGGCCGTCCCGATCACGCCGCCGCCCGTACTCGACGAGCTGCCCGCCGAGCTGCGGCGCGCCGACGGTCAGTCGATGTTCCAGCGGCCAGGCGCTGACCGGTACAGCGCGCCCGGTCAGCTCGCCGCCGAGCGGATGCTACGGCGCAGTGCTGTCCTACGCGGGGCTCCGATCTTCTCCGCGGATGAGGCGGACACGGTGGTGACTCGGTTCGCCGAGTCTGGGCACGAGCTCGGCGCCGACCAGGCAGCTGCCGTGCGCGGTGTGCTGACCTCCGGCGCCCGGGTCGAGGTGCTTGCGGCCGCCGCGGGAACCGGTAAGACCTTCACCGTCGGTGCGCTGACCGAGGCCTGGACCGAGGCCGGACGGCGGGTGATCGGCTTGGCGCCCTCGCAGGTTGCTGCCGACCTCCTGAGCGAGGAGGGCCTGCGCGCGACGAACATCGCCCGCTGGCTCCGGGACGTCCCCGGCGACATGGTGCTGCGGGACGGGGACATGGTCGTGGTCGACGAGGCCGGGATGGCGTCGAGCGGGGACCTGACCGACATCGTGGCGCGCTGCGATGCGGCGGGCGCCAAGCTCCTGCTCGTCGGCGACCCGGCGCAGCTCGGTGCGGTCGGCCCGGGCGGGGCGCTGTCCGACGTCGCCGAGCGCGGCCTGACCCACCAGCTCGGCGAGGTCCGCCGATTCTCGGCCGACTGGGAACGAGGTGCGTCGCTTCGACTGCGCGAGCAAAATCCCGATGCGTTGGAGGCGTACCAACGGCACGGCCGGCTCATCGACGCCGGCACGGCCGACCAAGCCGAGACAGCGGCCGCGCGGGCATGGATGGCCGACACCCTCGGCGGCCGGGACTCGATCCTCATCGTCGGGAGCAACGACGCCGCCGCGCGGGTCAGCGCCGCCCTCCGCGCGCAGCTCGTCGACCTTGGCCATGTCGAGGCGGCCGGCGTCGAGCTAGGCATGCAGGGCACCGTCGCCGGGGTCGGAGATCTCGTGCAGGCCCGCCGCAACGGCTGGAACGTGATCGGCTTCGCCGGCAACAGGCAAGCGCCGATCAACCGGAGCACCTATCGCGTCACGGCCCTACGCGAGGACGGTGGGCTCACCGTCGCACCGGTAGCCGGTGGCGACGCGCTCCAGCTACCGGCCGATTACGTCCGTTCGGACCTGGCCCTGGCCTACGCCAGCACGGTGCATGCCGCGCAGGGCCGGACCGTCGACACCTGCCACGCCGTGCTCGCACCCGGCACGAACGCGTCCTCGCTCTACGTCGCCCTGACCCGAGGCCGGGAGCACAACACCGCCTGGACCGTGACCCGCACGACCGCACCCGACGCGATGCCGGGCGAGGCGCTCGACACCGAACCGCGGACAGCCCGCGCCGTGCTGGCGGACGTCCTTCGCGCCGCGAAGGCCGACCAGACCGCACTCGCCGAACGTGAGCAGGCCGAGATCACCGCCCGGTCGGCGCTGACCCACGCCGGGCAGCTGGTCGAGGGCGTCTCGCACGTGACCGCGGGACGGACTGCCGCCACCCTCGACCAGCTCGCCGCGGAGGGGATGCTCGCACCGAAGATTCGCGAGCGGCTTGCGGCCGACGAAGCCCTCGGTTCCCTGGACCGTCTGCTTCGCACCGCCGAGCTCGCCGGCCACGACCCCGCCGCGGTGCTCGCCAGCGCGATCGACGGGCGCAGCCTCGACGACGCCCGCTCACCTGCCCAGGTCCTGCATCACCGAATCACCACCACCTTTCATGGCCGCCTGACGCCCGAGATCGAGTCCGCGGCGGACCTCGTGCCCCGCGATGCCACCGGGAGCTGGGCCACGTGGCTGCGAGACCGGGCCGACGCCGTCGATCTCCGACGCCACGAGCTGGGTGCCGACATTGCCCAGGAACCACCGGCCTGGGCGAGGACGGCCCTCGGACCGGTACCCGGCAACGTCGTCGAACGGGCCGAGTGGGAACGCCTAGCCGGATGGGCCGCGGCCTACCGCGAGTTCGCCGGGCACACCGACCAGCACGACCCGCTCGGCCCTGCACCCGCCGCCGGCATGGCCGAAGCCGCGGCGCTGTTCCGCGCCGCGCACAACGCGCTGGACCTCCCCGACGCCGGAGCCGAGGAAGCCGACCTCACGGACGGGCAGCTGCGCATGCGCGTCCGCGCCTACGAACGCGAGACCGCGTGGGCACCCCGCTGGGTCGGCGACGAACTCGACCAGACTCACCAGACGGCCGCGAAGGCCAAGGCGGACGCGGAGATCTGGGACGCGCACGCGGACGCCGCCACCGATGAGGCCGAGCAGGAGCAGCTCCGGGCCGCGGCTGCGCAGGCCCGTGCCGAGGCCGAGTCTCTCGCCGAGCAAGCCGCTCAGCTGGAGATCGCCGACCAGGCCCGCGCGACCTGGTACGCCCATACCGCTGCAACCCGGGACCGGGCCGAGCGAGCCCGCGTCGAGCTCGGCGCTCGTGGCGTCGACCTCGCCCACCCCACGGATCAGGTCACTGCCGAGGAGTGGCTCGCCCTGCACCTCGCCGAGCAGCGCGACGAGGACCAGCACCGGGAGATCACCGAACTCGACGTCGCCGACGAATCCCTTGTCCTCGATGACGTCGCGCGTGGTCCGGAGACCGACGTACAGGACCTACGCGAGGTGGGCGAGGCCGACCGCAGCGAGATAGTCGATCTCCCGACCGAGCGGATTCCGACCGCCGACGAGACGACCGCCGCTGTGGCTCGCGCACAGCTTGCCCTCGCCGAGATCGCCGCACGCGAGGCGGCCGATGCCGAGTGCGAGGCAGAGGACGAGGCAATCCGACAGCCCAACACCTGGCAGGACACACGAGAGGAGACCTTCGAATGGGACGCCGTCGCCGAGCGCTAACCGGTGCGCCGCACCCGCTCCTGAACCGACGCGATCCGCGCGATCAACCGTCGCGACCGCTCGACCGTCGCCCTCGCGTCGTTCCGTGCCGCATGACGTTCCTCGGGACCCCAGGTCTTGTACGGCTCGGCCGCCATCGCCGCGTCGACCAGCTCCTGCGCCTCGACCAGCTGGCCGTCCGGCCGTCGGGCGGGCAGGGGCAGCGGGGGAGTAGCCGTCTTGCCCAGCAGCCAGCTCAACGCCGCCGACGTTCCGGCAGCTCTCTGCGGATCGAGTTGCTGTGGAGGGCAGTAGGCGACGCCGAGCTCGTCGGGCAACGCGTCGATCGGGAGAGGGGAGTCCGGCGATATGACCGTGCGGGCGGCCCAGAGCTCCATCTCCGCCACCGCGCGGGTGACCGGCTGCTCGGTACGACCACTGACCGGAGCCTGCTGGCCGCCGCGTGCCCAGGCGACTGCCGCGACGACGCCTGCCGCGGACGGCGAGCCCGATTCGGTGGCGTCGCCGTAGGCCAACCAGTGGAGGTCGGCGATCTGGGCGCGCGGCGGGACCGCCCAGGGCGGCTCGTCCGGCGTCCACGTCATGCCGCTGAGTATGCGCCCGATCTCCGACAGCGCAGCGGACTTTCGATCACGGGAGGGCGCCATGGTGGGCTCTGATCTGCTGCAATCCGCGCTCGCCCACGCTGCTCGAGGCTGGCGAGTGTTCCCCCTCCGCCCCGGGGACAAGCGCCCGGCGATCCGGGACTGGGAGGCCCGCGCGACCAGGAATCCTGAGCGAATCCGTCGTGCTTGGGCCGGGTCGACGCGCTTCAACATTGGAATCGCCTGTGGACCGTCGAGGCTGGTGGTCGTCGATCTGGACACGCCGGAACACGGCGCCGAACGACCTCCGGAGTGGGACCGGCCTGGGATCCAGGACGGCGCCGACGTCCTGGCGGCCCTCGCCGAGCAGAACGGCCAGGCGGCCCCGTTCGAGACGTACGCCGTGCAGACCGCCTCGGCGGCGAGCACCTCTATTTCACCGCGCCCGACGAGAGCCAGATTCGGAACTCGGCCGGACGACTGGGCTGGCTGATCGACATCCGCGCTGCCGGCGGCTATGTCGTCGGCGCAGGGTCGATCGTCCGTGATCGCCGCTACCGCAGCAACCACGCCGACTCGGTGGTGTCGCTGCCAGCCTGGATCACCAATCGTCTCCGCGACGACACCACACCGCGAAGCGCACCTGCCCCCACGCAGCAGGACTTCACCCCGCTGCTCGACGTGGTCGGCCGCCGCTCCCGCTACGCCGCCACAGCCCTGCGCGGCGAGCTGGACAACGTCCTCGCCGCGCACCCGGGTAGTCACCAGCGCAACGACACCCTCAATCGCGCAGCCTTCGCCCTCGGCCAACTCGTCGGCGCCGGCCTGCTCACCGAAGGGCTCGCCACTGCAGCCCTCGCCGAGGCCTCCGCCGTGATCGGCCTCCCACCGGCTGAAGCACACGCCACGATCCGCTCGGGCCTGACCGCAGGAGCGCGCACCCCACGACAACTGCCATTGACGGGAGGTTCGAGGTGAGCTCGCGGTCCCGCCGGACCACCGCCCACGACATCCTCGCCGGCCTCGACGCCGACCGACGCCTCGCCGTCCTGCACGGCGAGGACCAGCCTGAGCCGCAAGGCTGGGACGCCGATCCCACGCCGCTCACCCCGCGACGGCTGGTCCCGCCGTTCCCGGTTGACGCCCTTCCATCATGGGTGGCGGACATGGTGCTCGCGGTCGCCGAGTTCACCCAGACCCCGCTCGACCTGCCCGGCTGCCTCGCTCTCGCTGCCCTCTCGACCGCGGCGGGCGGTCGCGCCGAGCTCGAGGTCCGACCCGGCTGGCGGGAGCCGCTGAACCTCTACACCGTGGTCGCGATGCCACCGGGCTCGCGCAAGAGCGCAGTCTTCGCCGCCATGACCGCCCCGCTGTTGGAGGCCGAGCAGACACTGGCCGAGCAGGCGAAGCCGCAGATCATCGAGGCCGAGCTGGCCAAGAAGGTCGCCCAGACGGAGGCCGAGCGCCGCGCCAAGGACGCGACCCAAGCCCGCGACCGCCTCACCCGCGAAGAAGCCCTCGCCTCCGCTCAAGACGCCGCGATCACGGCTGGGGAGATCGCGGTGCCACCCCTGCCGCGGTTGATCTCCGACGATGTCACCACCGAAGCCGCCGCCTCCCTGCTCGCCGAACAAGGCGGCCGACTGGCGGTGCTGTCCGCGGAGGGCGGGATCTTCTCCACCCTGGCCGGCCGCTACTCCGGAGGCGTCCCCTCCCTCGAGGTCTTCCTCAAGGGCCATGCCGGCGACCTGCTGCGTGTCGATCGCAAGGGCCGCCCCGCCGAACACGTCGCCAAGCCCGCACTCACCCTCGGCCTGGCGCTGCAGCCCGAGGTCCTCTCCGACATCGCCCGCATGCCCGGCTTCCGCGGCCGCGGCCTTCTCGCCCGGATCCTCTACTCGTTACCGGAGAACACCGTCGGCCGCCGCCGCGTCGGCGCCCCCGCCGTCCCGGCCCCCGTCGACCGCACATACACCAGCCGCCTGTCCCGGCTCGTCGTCAATCTCGCCGATCAGCCCGAACCGCTGCGGCTACGCCTCGACGACGAAGCCAATCACCGTGTCCTCGACCTCGAACGCACCCTCGAGCCGAAGCTGGCCCCGCACGCCGAGCTGGCCCACATCACCGACTGGGCCTCCAAACTCACCGGTGCCACCGCTCGCACCGCTGGCCTGCTCCACCTCGCCGACACCCTGCCCACCGCCTGGACACAGCCTGTTCCCGCACGCCACGTGGACGCCGCATCCCGCCTCGGCCAATACTTCCTCGCGCACGCCCTTGCCGTCTTCGATCAGATGGGCGTCGACCCAGTGGTCGACGATGCCCGTCACGTCCTGGAATGGATGCTGCGGACCGGCCGGACGAGCTTCACCCGGCGCGAGGCCTTCTCAGCCCTGTCCCGACTGCGCTTCCGTAAGGTCGCCGATCTCGACCCCGCCCTACGTGCCCTGGCCGACCACGGCTTCCTCCGCCTCGCCGAGACGTCGGCCTCGAGCGGGGTCGGCCGGCCGTCATCGCCACGCTGGGAGGTGCACCCCGCGTCCGCGAAATCCGCAGAATCCGCACAACGTGATCGTAAGCAGCCGTAGCGGTAGTTCTGCGGATTCTGCGGATTCTGCGGATGGTCCCAGAGCCCGTCGACAGACGAGGGCCACCTTCGGGCTCGGCCTGCGGCACGAGGCGGGCGGGGCACCAACTCTCATCGCGCATCGGTTGCGGACCGGAATCAGGGGCCTGCCGACATCGGACAACGTCGATCGGGTCTCGCCACCCGAGCGTGCAACACAATGCTGGCGGCATGGCGCCTGATGCGCCCTCTCGCCGAGATCCTCCAGCACTTCGGTCAGGAGGACCGCGGCGCCCTCGGCGGCGAACAGACGCGCGGCGGCTGCGGCCCACCGCGAGCTGATCCGGTGACGATGCCGACGTTGCCCTCGAGGCGCCCCATCCGCCTCGACGAGGTCGCCAGGGCGGGCCGACGCATGCTGCGGGTCCAGGGTGACAGTGACGCGGGCGTTGATCTCGGCCGTGGCCTCCGGATTGGCTGCGACCAGCTCCTCCAGGACGCGCCGGGCCAGAGCAGGAGCATCCGGATCGAGCGCGGCCGTGAGGAGGTCGCGGGTCGTTGTTCCGCCGGTCGGCGCGGTGTCGAGGGTAACCGGGAGATGCGTGACGAGGCGCTGATACCCGAGGTCGGCGAGGACCGTGGCTCAGCCGGCCACCCAGCGGTCCATCTGATCGTTGTCGGCGAGGACGAGGCCGACAGGGGAGACGCGCAGGACCGCAGAGAGACGGCCGGTGCGGCGATCCAGGGCCATCGCCCGGGAGCGCGGCCTGCCGATCGCCATGGGCAGCAGGGCGGTCAGCCCGCCGTGTTCCGGTACTACACTTGCGATCAGATCCCGTCACAGATGGGCGCGCTGGGTGCCGAGCGCCGGCGAACTCGCGTGCTCGGGGCTACGTCGAGAAGGGCAAGTCCGAGGGCGCCACGCTCGCCACCGGCGGCTGCCGCCCGCCATGGCTGGTTCGTGGATGCCGATCGTGTTCGGCGACATGGACAACCGATCCACGACTGCGCGAGAGGAGACCTCGGCCCGATGTTCTCGATTATCCTTGCCGAGGACAAGGCGGTCGCGGTGCGAATCGAGAATGGCAGGATCTACGGCGTCAAAGTGTCGGTGCTCACCGACGGCGTCGACAAGGCCTTGACGGTGGGGCGCGGATTTGCTCGGCACGGTGGGACATAACGACTTCCGGGTTCTCGCCGTTCCTCGCCATGCTCCTCGCCAGCGCGGTGGACCCGGTCCCGCTCGGGTTGATCGTCAATGTAGTCCTGCTGCTGGGCGGGCTCTGCGGGGTGCTGCTGATCCGCAGCAGTCGACGGCGGGCCGCCTCGCCGAAATCGGCGTTGCAGTCGGCCACAGCCTGATCGGGAACCGGCGAGGGTCCGCAGGCTGGCGGACCGTCGCCCGACAAACAGCCCCCGGAACTGGCGACCGGATGGCAGGTCACGGCCCCCGCCGCCGACGTCGGGTTCAGAAGGCGGTGTTCTCCAGGTCGATGCCGCCCGCGCGCAGCTTGCGGTAGAAGGTCGAGCGCGAGACGCCCGCGAGCTTCGCGGCCTCAGTCTTGTTGCCGTCGCAGTCGGCGAGCGCGTTGAGCAGCGCGCTGATCTCCGCGCGCTCGAACCGGGTGAGGGCACGCCGGGAGGCGTTCGCCGCGAGTTCGGGCGGGATGTCGGTGAGCCTGATGGGTGCCTGCGACAACCCCGCGCTCATGATCCGCGCGATGGTCGTCTCCAGCTCACGGACGTTGCCGGGCCAGAGCAGCCGAATCAGCAGCTGCGTGACCTCCGGGGTGAGCTTGCGGGGCGCCGCGAACAGTTCGGCCAGCGGGGGGACGTCCTCAATACGGTCGCGCAGCGGGGTCAGGACGACCTCGACGGCGTTCATCTGGTCGGCGATTGTGCGCGCGGACCGGGGCCCGCCGAGCGCGGCGGTCATCAAGATCCGCCAGCCACGACCCGATGCGATCCGGAGCAGCCCGCCGACCGGCTTGCGCTCGGACTCGGGCAAGAGGTCGACGTGGGGGATCAGCAGTGTGCCGGGGTCGCCGGCGAGAGTCGTCCGCAGCGCGTCGTACCAGGCGAGCAGCCCGTCGGTCTCGACGTCGCAGTCGCAGATGTGAAGCTCCCGCGCGGGCCCGGCCAGGTGGACCGACCGGGCCAGCGCCGACTTCCCGACCCCCTGCTCGCCGCTGATCAGGACGACGCTGTGCTCGGAGGCATCCCGGCAGGCCCGGAAGGCCGCGCGGAGACCTGCGCTCTCGCCGACCAGACCGGGGCGGTGCTCGTCGGCAGCCTCGGCGGGCCGCCTGCGCTGCGGTCGCTCACGTCCGCGCGGTCGGATCTGGAGGATCACGCCGAGGACCTCGCCGCCTTCGTTGATGGCGGTCATCGTGGTGGCGAGGGTGCGTCCCTCGGCGGTCTCGAGCTCCTCCTCGACTGGCCGAGAGGCGGCGAGCGCTCGGCTGGCGCGTTCCCACAACAGTGGCTGATCAAAACCTTCGAGCAGGCGTCCTGCGCGCGGGTCGGCGAGCATCAGCCGCTCGCTCACCACGACGACGCCGCCGGTCGTCCGGCGGGCGGCGAGGAAGTGGCGCAGGAGGGCCTGCTCGCGTGGGCTCTGCTGTTCGTACATGCTCTGCTCGATCTTCTCCGCAGTCTGCGTGGCGAGCAGGGTGATGAGCTTGTTGTCGTGGTCGGCCGCGCAGGTGATGTCGAGGACGCCGATCATCCGCCGGGCGAGCGGGTCCCGGATGGGCACGCCGACGCAGGTGAACTCGCCGAGGATGTCGGCGTAGTGTTCGCGTCCGTCCACCCGCACGACCCGGCCGAGCTCGACGGCGGTGCCGAGGCCGTTGGTGCCGATGATGTCCTCGGAGAAGACGTGGCCCCGGTCGGCGGAGACCTTGTCCAGTAGGCGCAGCATCGCGGGGGAGTCGGTCCAGCGCGCCAGAATGCGGGCCTCGTCGTCGGTCACGAGGAAGCCGAGCCCCAGGTCACCGGATTTGCTCGTGAGGTGGCGCAGCACCGGCTCGGCGGCGCGGAGCAGTCGACCGTCTGGGTTGAGCTCGTCGGGCTGGTAGAGCGGGCTGAAGGAATCGGGCTGGATGGACAGCGTCGCCGACCGGCGCCAGGACTGCAGGATGTCCGCGCGGACCCCGTTGGGCTCCCTGCCGCTGATGAGGAACCGGTCGCGGTTACGCGCGAGCGCGGTGTCCACGTTGTGGAGAGGCATCACGGACTCCTTCGTCCGGAACAGCGACCAGGGGCAAACGGCCCAGAAAGTAGCGTCAGGCCACGGTGCCGCACCGTGTCAATCTGACACAACCTCCCCTCGCCGATCGACCCGTATCGCTACGGGGCTGAGCTTGTGTTCGACCTCACGATGGTCGCCATCCACAGCCGGGCGCAACATCAACGACGAGGAGAGCGCCAGATGGGACGTGTCGAGGGCAAGGTCGCACTCGTTACCGGGGCTGCCCGGGGGCAGGGCAGGTCACACGCCCGCCGGCTGGCCGAGGAGGGCGCGGACATCATTGCGATCGACGTCTGCGGTGACGTCGAGACCGTCGAGTACGCCGGCGCCACCTTGGAGGATCTGAAGGAGACCGTCGCCCAGGTCGAGGCGCTCGACCGCCGTATCCTCAGCCGTCAGGTCGACACCCGGGACTTCGCCGGGGTCACGCAGGCGGTGCAGGACGGCGTGGCCGAGTTCGGTGGCATCGACGTCGTGGTCGCCAACGCCGGGATCCTCACCATGGCTCGCTGTTGGGAGATCACCGACGAGCAGTGGGACACCATCCTGGACGTCAACCTCAAGGGTGTCTGGCACGCGGCGAAGGCCGCGATCCCGACGCTGATCGACCAGGGCCGGGGCGGCTCCATCATCATGACGAGCTCCATCGCGGGCCTGGGCCCGCTCGCCGGCATGGCGCACTACGGCGCGGCCAAGCACGGTGTCACCGGCCTGGCCCGGACCATGGCAAACGAGCTGGCGGAGTACAGCATCCGGGTCAACTCGGTGCACCCGACCTCGGTCCACACGCCGATGATCGACAACCCCACGCTGTACCAGGCGTTCCGGCCCGACCTGGAGAACCCGACTCTCGAGGACGCCAAGGCGGGGTTCGCGACGCTGAACAAGCTGCCGATCCCGTGGGTCGAGGCCATCGACGTCAGCAACGCGGTGCTCTACCTGGCCTCGGACGACGCCCGCTACGTCACCGGCGTCCAGCTGCCGGTCGACGCCGGCTGGACCCAGCGCTGAACCGCGGTCTCACCGCACCCCGACCCCACTCTGCAACGAAGGAGAGTCCACCGTGACCGCCACCCAGAAGGCCGATCTCGACGCGATCGTCATCGGCGCCGGGTTCGCCGGCATCTACATGCTCCACCGCCTCCGCAACGAGCTCGGCCTCGCTGTCAAGGTGTACGACAGCGCCGGCGGTGTCGGCGGCACCTGGTACCACAACCGCTACCCGGGCGCGATGTCCGACACCGAGAGCTACATCTACCGCTACTCCTGGGACAAGGAGATGTTGCAGGAGTGGGACTGGGACAGGCACTACCTGAACCAGCCGGATATCCTTCGCTACCTCGAGGCCGTGGTCGAGAAGCACGACCTGGCCCGCGACATTGTGCTGAACGCCCGGATCGACTCGACGGTATACGACGAGGACAGTGGCATCTGGACCTGTACGACCGACAGCGGCGAGCAGATCACCGGCCGCTACGTCGTCACGGCCCTCGGCCTGCTCTCGGCCAAGAACTTCCCCGACATCCCCGGCCGCGACAGCTTCGAGGGTACGCTGGTCCACACCGGCGCATGGCCCGAAGGCCTGACCGTCGACGGCAAGAAGGTCGGTTTGATCGGCACCGGCTCGACCGGCTGCCAGATCATTTGCGCCGCCCCGGATACCGCCGAGCACCTGACGGTGTTCCAGCGCACCGCGCAATTCAGCGTCCCCTCCGGAAACGGCCCGGTGACACCGGAGTACGTCGACTCCAAGCGGGCCGACTACGACGCCATCTTCGAGCAGGTCAAGAGCTCGGCGGTCGGCTTCGGGTTCGAGGAGAGCACCGTCCCGACGATGAGCGTGTCCGCCGACGAGCGCCGCCGCGTGTTCCAGGAGAACTGGGACAAGGGCAACGGCTTCCGCTTCATGTTCGGCACCTTCGCCGACATCGTGACCAGCGAGGAGGCCAACAACGCGGCGGCGGACTTCATCCGCTCGAAGATCGACGAGATCGTCGAGGACCCGGAGACGGCGCGCAAGCTCAAGCCGACCGAGCTCTACGCTCGGCGTCCGCTGTGCAACAAGGACTACTACGAGACCTTCAACCGGGACAACGTCACCCTGGTCAGCATCAAGGAGAATCCGATCAAGGAGATCACCCCGCGCGGGGTGCTCACCGAAGACGGGGTCGAGCACGAGCTGGACCTGCTGATCTTCGCCACCGGGTTCGACACCGTCGACGGCCAGTACACCCGCATGGACCTGCGCGGGCGTGGCGGGCTGCGGATCCAGGACCACTGGGCGGAGGCGCCCACGAGCTACCTGGGGATCGCCACCACGGGCTTCCCGAACATGTTCATGATCCTCGGGCCGAACGGGCCGTTCTCGAACATCCCGCCCGCCATCGAGGTCCAGGTCGACATGGTGTTCGACGTGATCAAGGCGGCGGAGGCGGCGGGCGCCCCGGTCGTCGAGATCACACAGGAGACCGAAGATGCCTGGACCGCGACCTGCAGGGAGATCGCGTCCTACACGCTGTTCGACCGGGCCGAGTCCTGGATCTTCGGGGCCAACATCCCCGGCAAGCGCCAGGCACTGATGTTCTACATGGCAGGCCTGGGCTCCTTCCGGCAGAAGCTCGTCGAGGAGGCCGAGGCCGGGTTCCCCGCCTTCGGCCTGAAGCAGACCGCCGAGGCGGTGACGGCATGAGCACTCCGGTCCAGCTCTGGGCGCTCGACGGCGGCAGGTTCACCCTCGACCGAGGGCTGATGGTCGTCGGGGGCAGCGGGACACTCACCATCCCGGTCCCGACCTACCTGATCCGCCACCCGCGCGGTCTGGTCCTGGTCGACACCGGGCTGGCGCCCGCCGCGGTGGAGGACCCGGAGGGCACCTACGGTCCGCTGGCGACAATGCTCGGCCTCGACTTCACCGAGGACCTGCGGGTGGACCGCCAGATCGAGGCGCTCGGGTTCGCGGCGTCCGATGTGACGCACGTGATCATCTCTCACTCACACTTCGACCACACCGGCGGCATCTCGCTGTTCCCGAACGCCCAGTTCCTGATCGGGGCTCCGGACCTGTCGTACGCCTTCTGGCCGTTGCCCGCGGCGTCGGTGTTCTTCCGCTCTGCGGACCTCGAAGCGGCCCGCGGGTTCCACTGGCGCCCGCTCACCGCGGACCTCGACCTGTTCGGGGACGGCACGATCCGGATTCTGCTGATGCCGGGCCACACGCCGGGCAACACGTCCACCCTGGTCCGGCTGGAGGACCGGCACGTGCTACTGACCGGTGACACGGTGCACGTGTCGGAGGCGCTCACGGCCGAGCTGCCCATGCCGTCGGACCACAGCACCCTGGACTCGGTCCACTCGATCCGGCGGCTGAAGGACATCGCGCACGCCCACGAGGCGGAGGTCATCATCCAGCACGACTTCGACGACTGGAACCGGTTGCGAGAGATCACCAAGGTGAGTGGCTGATGGCCGTCCTGGTGCAGTACCGATGTCGGGACTGCGGCCGGGATGGCGATCACTGGGTGAGCCCGCCGGTGCCGGCGCAGGCGGAGTGCCCCGCCTGCGCCGGGCCGGCCCGACGCAGGTTCGGCGGTGCGCTGCTGCGCGGCGCCGGCCCCGGCCCGGCTCCCGCCCAGCAGGACACCGGCCACGCCTGCACCCCCGACGTCCCGGGCACATGCACCCTCGTCCCCACGGCGGCACGCATGCTGGCCGCGCGGGCGCGAGGGGACAACCGGGCGATCGACCGGGAGTCGGAGCGCCAGACCCGGGCGATCGCCGAAGGGACGCTCGACCCGAAGGGTTCCCTGCAGACGTTGTTCGCGGACGGCCCCGCCGCCTCCGCGTAAGACCGAAGAACGGAAAGGGCGTCGCGTGGACGACCTCGACAAGCACCTGCCGCCGTACACCGCGGACCTCGCCCGGGCGCGGCGCCAGAACCTCGGCACGCTGCTCGCCCGCACCGCAGTCAAGGTCGGGGACAAGACCGCGGTCGTCCAGGCCGACACCCGGCGCACGTTCGCGCAGCTGGACTCCGACGCGAACCGGGTCGGCAATGCGCTGGTCGGACGCGGGGTCCGGCGCGACGACCGGGTCGCCATCCTCTCCCGCAACTCCTACGCCTTCGTCGTCGCCTACTTCGCCCTGGCCCGGATCGGAGCCATCTCGGTCCCGGTGAACTTCAACCTCACCGCGAGCGAGGTGCGCTACGTCCTCGAGGACAGCACGTCGACCGCAGTGATCGCCGAGGAGGCGTTGGCCGACCGGATCGAGGCCGCAGGCGTCCCCCTCGACCTGCGGGTCGTGGTCGGCGACCGCCCCGGCTGGGTCCGGTGCGCGGAGTTGCTCGCCCACGACGACGCCTCGGAGCCGGACGTCGAGGTCGGCGACGACGACCCGGTCCAGCTGCTCTACACCAGCGGCACGACCTCGGCCCCCAAAGGCGCGATCATGACCAACCGGAACCTGATCGCCCAGTACGTCAGCGACATCGTCGACGGTGAGTACCACCGCGACGACGTCGAGCTGCACGCCCTGCCGCTCTACCACTGCGCGGCGCTGCACGACTTCCTCACCCCGGACGTCTACCTCGGCGCGACCAGCGTGATCGTCGACTCCCCGGACCCGGGGACGATCCTGCGCACGGTCGAGGCGGAGCGGATCACCAAGATGTTCTGTCCGCCGACGGTCTGGATCCGGCTGCTGCGCTCGCCCGAGTTCGACCGGTACGACCTGTCGTCGCTCGCCAAGGGCTACTACGGCGCGGCGACCATGCCCGTGTCGGTGCTGGCCGAGCTCGGCGAGCGGCTTCCCGGCATCCGGCTGTTCAACTACTACGGCCAGACCGAGCTCGCGCCGAACGCCACCGTGCTGGCACCGGAGGAGCAGATCGCCAAGGCCGGATCGGCCGGTCGGGCCTGCCTCAACGTCGAGACGCGGTTGCACGACGAGGACGACCGCCCCGTCGCCGTCGGCAAGGTGGGCGAGATCGTGCACCGCAGCCCGCACGTCATGCGCGGGTACTGGGGCAAGCCGGACGTGACGGCCGAGGCGTTCCGGAACGGCTGGTTCCACAGCGGTGACCTCGGCGTCATGGACGCTGACGGCTACCTGACGATCGTCGATCGCAAGAAGGACCTGATCATCACCGGCGGCGAGAACGTGGCGAGCCGCGAGGTCGAGGACGCCATCTACGAACACCCCGCGGTAAGCGAGGTCGCCGTGTTCGGCGTGGCGCACCCGGAGTGGATCGAAGCCGTCGCCGCCGCGGTGGTGCTGCGCGACGGCGCGGCCGCGACTCCCGAGGAGATCGTCGAGCACACCCGGCAGCGGCTCGCCGGGTTCAAGACCCCCAAGCACATCGCCGTCGTGGCCGAGCTCCCCAAGAACCCAAGCGGGAAGATCCTCAAACGCGAGCTCCGCGGCACCTACGGAGGGCTCTACGGGCCTGCGGGCTGACCCGTCCCAGGCGCCGAGCTTCACGCCGGGTTCGCGCGAGCAACGCAGTATCTCGGAGGATCATTGCAGAATCGAAACAGTATTTGCGTGGACGCCGCCGTCGTCAACGAGTATGACGATCCTCTTCACGACGCGGCCGTCATCGAGGACCTGGGCCAGCTTCATCCACGGTTGCTTGCGGCGATCGACGTGACGGTTGCTGTCGACGCACGGTTCGGTCGCTACATGGGCGGCTGGCGGACGCCTGGAGGCGGATCTGCCTGAGCGAGTGGAACGCAGTCGATGATCCGGACCGCGACGGCTATCTCGATGTGTGGGCAGAGTTCCGGCGAGGCCTCGCCGTCGTGGCGGGCCGGGCGGTCTGAGCTGCTCGAGTCGAGTGGCTCGTAGGGCGTTCGCACAGCGACGAGGGTGTCGCCGAAGCTCGGTGTTCCCGTCGTCCCTCTGGTTGAGTGCTCGGTCGTCGGGCGAGACGCCTCGCCCGACGACCGAGCGCCGGAGCACTCAGCCCACTTCGCGGGCCAGGTCCCGAAGCAGGAACTTCTGGACCTTGCCGGTCGCGGTCATCGGCAGTTCGTCGACCAGCACGAGCTTCTCCGGCAGCTTCTGCATCGAGATGTTGCGCTCCTTCAGGAACGTCGTGATGTCCGTGAGGGTGAGCGTCGACCCCGGGGCCGGGACGACGACCGCGCAGGCCTTCTCACCCAGCCGCTCGTCCGGGTAGGCCACGACGGCGACCTGGGCCACCTGCGGGTGCGCGAGCACGTACCCCTCGATCTCGGCGGCGCTGAGGTTGGTCCCACCCCGGATGACGATGTCCTTCAACCTGCCCGAGACCCGCATGTAACCGTTGGCGTCCATCCGGCCGAGGTCACCCGTGTGGTGCCGGCCGTCCGCGTCGATGGTGGCGGCGGTGCGCTCGGGATCGCGCCAGTAGCCCAGGATCGCTCCGGGCCCCCGGTAGCAGATCTCACCCTCCTCCCCGGACGGAACCTCCTCGCCATCCGGTCCGAGCAGCAGGATCTCGACGCCCTCGAGCGCGGGGGACCCGTCCGATCCCGCACGGCGCTCAAGCGGGTCACCAGGATGGCAACACGTCACCGCCATGAGCTCGGAGCAGCCGTAGAGCGGCATCAGGACGCCCCCGTCGAAGGCCTCGTCGAACTCGATCGCCAGAGCTTCGGGGATGGGAGCGCCGGCGCAGAGCCAGAAGCGCATCGACGACAGATCCCGCTGGGCGCTCCGCTGGGCGTCGAGCGCCATCCGGACGAAAGGCGTGGCGGTGGCCGTGGCGGTACAGCGGTAGTGCTCGATGCGGCGTAAACCCTCGGTGGGCTCCCAGATGTCGAGAAGATGCGTCTCGGCACCCACCGCCAGCGGAACGAGGACACCGACCATCAGCCCTGTTGCGTGTGCGACCGGGGACGGCATGAACATGACGTCGTCCGGGCGTAGCTGGAACACGTCGCGGGCGA
The DNA here is from genome assembly GCF_021343995.1 of Pseudonocardia terrae. Taxonomy (GTDB): domain Bacteria; phylum Actinomycetota; class Actinomycetes; order Mycobacteriales; family Pseudonocardiaceae; genus Pseudonocardia; species Pseudonocardia terrae. Next base: position 34,637 of record NZ_JAJTTE010000039.1, read on the forward strand.
GACCGCGGGCGGAGAAGTCGAGCGTGTTCCAGGTGTGCACACAGCCCTTGGCGGTCGACTCGGTGCCGGAGGTGTAGACGACCACGTGTGGGGCGTCGGCGTCCGGATATTCGCCCAACTCCGCGTCGTCGGTCTCTGTGGCGCAGGCTGCCTCGAAGGACAACTCGCCCTCCTCGGGCTCGCTGCGCACGACCACGATGGTCGAGAGGGACGGGTTGTCCGCACGCAGGTCGCGGAACATCGCTGCGTGGTCGAACCCGCGGAACGTGCCGGTCGTGATCGCTGCGACGGCGCCCGAGTTGCGGAGCACATGCCCGATCTCGGTGTGCCGGTAGACGGTCATGATCGGAATCAGGACCGCGCCGATCCGGGCCAGGGCCAGATACGAGACGACGAACTCCGACCAGTTGGGCAGCTGGACGGCGACCCGGTCGCCTCGGCGTACGCCTCGACGCAGCAGCGCCGCGCCGAGGCCTCGGGCGCGGTCCCTGACCGTTGCGTAGTCGAGTTCGCACACGCCGTCGGAGACGAAGCGCTTGGCCGGGGTGGCCTCCGCCCAGCGCTCAAGCAGCGCGGCCGCCGAGCCGTCCTGCCACCATCCCTTCTCCCGATAGAGCCGAATCGCCTCGGCGTCGTACCTGTCGCCGACCGTCAGAATCTGGGGCTCGGCAGTAACCATGGGATCTCCGCTTCGTCGCGACCGTCCGATGCGGCGTCGAACGCGGCCGGGCGCGCCGGCGGCGAACCCGGCGCGGACGCCGATTCACGGCAACCCTAGCGAGATTCGGTCGCTCTTATCAATGGTCAGTCCAAAATCGCCGACGATCGTGCCACCGGCGATCTCCGGCCCTCGAGGAGGCCGGGTCTGCGTCAGCTTCCGTCGGTGACCGTGATGTCGGTCCGGTTCTCCACCTCGAGCGCCGCCTTGGCGTGGTGGTGGATGTGCCGGGCCATGCGCCGCTGGGCGGCCTCGGCGTCGCGCTCGCGGATCGCCCGTGTGACGGACCGATGGGCCCGCTGTGCGATGGAACGGACCTCGTCGGTCACGAAGCCCTCGGTGTTCGTCGCGGTGTAGATCGCGCGGGAGAGAGCAATCATGACGCCGGTCAGGATCTCGTTGTGACTGGCGGTGGCGACGGCAACGTGCCAGTCGACGTTGGCCTGCAGGAACTCCTCGAGCCCGCCCTCGCCGATGGCTTCGTTGGCCTCGTCGAGCCGGCGAAGGTCGGACTCGCTACGGTGCAGGGCCGCCAGGCGGGCGCAGAAGGGCTCCACCGCCTCGCGGGTCTCGTGGATCGAAGTCAGCCGGATGCGGCGTCCGCGAATCAGCAGCTCCAACGAGTCGGCGACCGACTCCTCGCCGGGCTGCTGGACGAAAGCCCCGCCCGCGCGCCCGGCCTTGATCCGGATCAGCCCCTGGACCTCGAGGATCCGGAGTGCCTCGCGCACGGTCGTACGGCTCATGTGGGTCTGGGTGACGAGCTCGCGCTCGGGGGGCAGGGGCGTGCCCTCGGGGTACTCGCCGGACAGGATCCGCTCGCGCAGCTCGTTGGCGAGCACATCGGAGGCCTTGGGCACCTCCATCGGCGACAACCGGATCGCCGATCGTCCTCCGCCCGACACCATCCGGTCTCCGTCCGTGCTGATCCTCGGAGCGTACCGGAACCCGCGCGGTGTACCGGGCAGGCGGTCGTCGACGTGCCCGGGCGCGGGTGGGACTGGGAGGTGCACCCGCGCCCGAGCCGTGGAGCCGGTCGGAGCGTCAGCCCGGCCCCGGCGGCGCCAACCCAGCGACGCTGCCTCGAGGTCGTGCCTGTCGGGGGTGGCGACGACCGACGGTCACGTTACGTGCGTGTGTGGTGCGTGAGCGTCATCCCGGGGGAGTGTTCCCCTACCCCCTTCGGGGTCGCCTGGCACTGCCGGTGCCGCACCTGACTCCCGCGGGCGTCAGCCGGGCGGACCGGCGAGGTAGAGGGCGCCGAGGGCAGCGACAGCGATCAACGCCGCCAGGACGACGAACACGGTCCGCTGGTCGAACTCGATCCGCCGGGGTCCCGACCGGGCGGCGCCGATCGCGCGTCGGGCCTGCTCGAGGGTGGGCGGGCCCTGTACATCGCCGGTCCCGAATCGTGCCTCGAGGGTGTGCGCGTCGTCGATCCCGTGCAGGAGGGCGTGGGCGGGTCCCTCGCCGACGATCCGGCCGTGCCAGAGCACCGCGAGGGTCCCGCCGAGCTCGCGGGCGAGGGTGAGATCGTGCGTGGTGACGAGGATCGTCGCGCCCGTGCGTTCCCGGTAGGCGTGGACCGCTGCGGCCACCGCGTCGCGACCGTCCTCCTCCGCGGCCTCGACGTCGTCGAGAACCAGCAGTGGCGCCTCGGCGGCGAGCGCTCGTGCGAGCGCGAGCCGGCGCCGCGCATGAGCGGGCATGTCGGCAGGCAGGGCCGTGGTCCACGGCAGCAGGTCGAGGTCCTGGAGCAGGCGCGCACAGCGGCGGTCGCGGGTCTCCGCGTCGACCCCCCGCTCGGCCAGCCCTGCCCGGACGTTGTCCGCAGCGGTCATCGAAGCGAAGAGCGAGGTGTCGTAGAGCGTCGCGCCCCCGAGCATCACACCCAGTCCGTGGCGGATCCGCCGGAGCTCGTCCGGGGCTGCAGCCCATACGTCCGTCCCGCCGAACCTGACGGTTCCCGTGTCGGGCCGCAACAGCCCGACGACGTGCCGGACGAGCGTGGTCTTTCCTGCTCCCGAGGGGCCGATCAGCACGGTGACCTCACCGGGCCGCACCCGGAGGCAGAGATCGAGCAGGACCACCGCGTCGTCGCGGACGGTCGTCACCCCGGCCAGTTCGACGGCGGGGCCTACGGATCCGGGCATGGCGCCTCCCGCCGGGAATCATGACTGCCGCAGGACGGCCTTCCGGGTCAGGCATAGCTGGTCCGGACGGTCTACGCCCGGCCACTTCTCCGAAGGGAGGGGGCACCTTCCCCCGAGGGATGAGGTGGCGCCGAACACAGCGGGTCATGCTCGCTGCACGACGAGTGATCCACCGTCGAGCCCGGGCCGCGGCCGTTCCACCGGCGGTCGCGGCCCGACCCACGACCCGAGGACGTGTCGCCTGATGGAGGTACAGCGCCCCGTGACGATCGACCCGTTGCGGCGGGACCACGGAATGCGCTCCGAGCGCGGCCGCGGGGCCCACCATCGCCCGCGGCAGACGCGGACGTCCGCCACCTACCCGTGGCAGGTCGGAGTGGCTGCTGTGCTGTGGTTGGTTCTCGGCGCGGTGCTGATCGGCGCGGGTACGGGCATCACGAGCAGCTCCGCCGATCCGGAGCAGGTCGACAAGATCGTCGGCACGCTCGGCTCGGACACGGTGGCCGGTACCGCGCAGCACGGGCCCGGGATCCTCTGGGTCGGTCTCGGTCTCGCGATCCTCGTGCTTGGCGCCCTCCTGGGGATCGGGCAGGGCTGGACCCGCTACGTCCTGATGGGCCTCGGTGTCGGTGCTGTCGTCGCGCTCGCGCTCGCCGGCGCCTGGGAGGTGCTCGTCGCGATGGCGGTACTGGTCGTCGCGAGCGTGCTGTTGCTCGCACCGCGCGTTCACCGGTACCTCGGATGAGCCGGAACCGCCAGGCGGCCTCCGCGCCGCTCGTCGCCGGCCTCGACTGGGCCGAGGCGGCCCGTGGCGCCTCCTCGGGCCTGAGCGTGCTGGTGGTCGGCGGCCTCGTACAGCCGCTGGTGGGTGTGCTCACACCCGTGCTCGGCGCCGTCTGGTTGATCGTGGTCGCCGTGGCGGCGTTCGGTGTCGCCGGCCGGCGCATCGGCACGGCGACCGCGCCGTCCCGCCAGGGCGCGGTCTGCGCTGTACTCGCCTACCTGTTCGTCCTGCCCCTGGTCGTGTACGCGAACCAGGGCCTCGACGTGGCCCAGGCCGCGGGGACGACGGTCACCGCCGTCGTCGTCGGCGGGCTGGTGGGCCACCTGCGCGGCCGCTCCGCAGTGCGTGCCCACGCCCGGACCCGGCCGAACACAACCTAGGAGCCCGATGACTACCTCCACCGACACCACGGCCGCACCCACGCCGGGAGCCGTCGGCATCCCGCGCCGGAGCGTGGGTGGTCGGCTGCGCTCGGCGGGGCGCGGCATCCGGGGCCCGCTGCAGCAGGCGGGCGAGATGGCCGAACTGCTCGCGACGATCGTCTACAGCGCGGTCCGCCATCCGCGCGGCTACTGGGGCGATGTCCGGGACCAACTCTTCGAGGTCCTCAAACTGTGCTGGTTCCCGATGGCCGTGGCCTGCGTCGCCTTTGGCTTCGGTGCCCCCGGCCTACAGGCCGGCAATTTGTTCATCCTGTTCGGTATCCCGGAGCGCCTCGGCTCCTTCTTCGTGATGGCGAGCGTCCGCGAGTTCGCCCCGTGGATCAACGCGATGGTCGTCGCCGGCGTCGTCGGTACCTCCATGACCGCCGACCTGGGCGCTCGACGGATCCGCGAGGAGATCGACGCGATGGAGGTACTGGGCATCGACCCGGTACGCGCGCTGATCCTGCCGCGGGTCATCGCCGTGACGATCATGACCGGGCTGATGGACCTCGTCGCGCTGACTTTCGGCGTGCTCGGCGGCTACATCGCCGCGATGCAGCTCGACGCGGGCTCGGCGGCCTTCCAGCAGAACTTCTTCTCCAACGCCACCACGATCGACCTGTGGGGCAGCGTCCTGAAGACGACGCTGTTCGGACTGATCATCGGGGTCGTCTGCTGCTACAAGGGCTTCCGGGCCCAGGGCGGGCCGATCGGCGTCGGCAAGGCCGTCAACCAGGCCGTGGTGATCTCGTTCGCCGCGATCTGGAGCTTCAACTTCGTCTTCACGACCATCCTGCTCGGGCTCTACCCCGAGATCCAGGTCTACCGGTGACCGGGGGGAGACCATGACCATCACCGAGCCCAACCCAGATCCGGGCGCGACGACCGCGCCCGGGGTGCCGACCGCCCCGCCCAAGCCGCCGCTGAGCACCCAGTTGCGCGACGGCCTCGCAACCGCCGGCGAGATCTTCCGCTTCTCCGCCAACACGGTTCGCGGCTTCCGCGACGTGCGGCACTACAGCAGCGAGGTGCTGCACCAGGCCGGAATCCTCGTCCTGTCCAGCGGCCTGATCATCTGGGTCATGCAGGGCGTGATGGGCACCGTCTGCGGCCTCGAGGCGAGCTACACCCTGAAGCAGATCGGCGCCCCGCTGTACTCCGGCATCTTCAACGCGTACTGCTCGATCCGCGAGATGGCGCCCTACATGTGGGGCTACATCTTCGCTGCGAAAGTGGGCTGCGGGCTCGTCGCCGAGCTCGGCTCCATGCGGATCTCGGACGAGATCGACGCCATGGAGGTCATGGGGATCAAGTCCCGCAGCTTCCTGGTCGGCACCCGGGTGATCGCCGCCTGGCTGGCGATCCCTTTCCTCTACACGGTCGGGCTCGGGATCATGTACGTGACCATGTACCTGGTCACGGTCGTGCAGCTCGGCGGGGTCTCGCCCGGCGGTTATCTCTACATCTTCTGGCTGTATCAGAACCCGCTCGATTTCCTGTACTCGCTGGTCAAGGTCATGTCCTTCGGGACGACGATCGTGTTCGTCGGGTGCTACTTCGGCTTCAACGCCAGCGGCGGGCCGGTGGGGGTGGGTCGCAACACGGCGAAGTCGATGATGATCAACATGGTGCTCATCCACATCCTCGGGGTCCTGGGCACGCAGCTGTTCTGGGGTCTGAACCCGAACGCGCCGATCGCGAACTGACACCGAGGCACAGGAGGACACCAGCATGACCGCCCAACCCGCCTACGACGGCCGCGACGAGGCGCCCACCACCGTGATCCCACGGATCGCGCCGGTCGGCGAGCCGGCCGGGAACGCCAAGCCGCACACCATGGAGGTCCGCGGCGTGCACAAGACGTTCGGGTCCTTCAAGGTTCTGCAAGGCCTGGATCTGCAGTTCGCCGACGACGCCATCACCACCGTGCTCGGCCCGTCGGGCACGGGCAAGAGCGTTCTGATCAAGCACCTCGTCGGGCTGCTCGAGCCCGACGCCGGCGAGGTGATGGTCTTCGGTCAGGACATCTGGAAGCTTTCCGAGGACGAGCGCTACGACATCCGCAAGCGGATGGGCGTGCTGTTCCAGGACGGCGCGCTCTTCGGGTCCATGAACATCTTCGACAACACCGCCTTTCCCCTCCGGAAGCACACCGACAAATCGGAGGAGGAAATCCGCGAAATTGTGATGGCGCGGTGCACCGAGGTTGGCCTGGAGCGCTCCCTGCACAAGTTCCCGAACGAGGTGTCGGGCGGGATGCGGAAGCGTGCGGGTTTCGCCCGGGCGATGGTTCTGAATCCCGACATCGTGTTCTTCGACGAGCCGGACTCGGGCCTCGACCCGGTCCGGACGAGTCTGCTCAACGACCTGATCCTGCAGATGCACGCCGAGCACGGCGGGACGTATCTGCTGGTCACGCACGACATCCGGACCGCCCGCAAGGTCAGTGACTATGTCGGCCTGATCTGGAAGGGCAAGGTCGTGCACTACGGAGAAGCGGAGGAGGCGTTCAACTCGCCCGATCCTTTCGTGCGCCAGTTCCTGGCCGGCGACTCGGCCGGACCGCTCGGGATGGACTGACCTTCGAGCGAAGACGAAGAATCGATCGAAGAGCCGGCGCGCCCCGTAGCGCGTCGGCTCTTCGGCGTGCCCGCTATGAATTTGTCCGGAGCGCTGCCCCGATCGGGTTAATCTGTCAGATCCGACGTTTCCCGCGGCGCTCCCGAATCGTTGGACCAAATGTGAAGCCACTCCGCCGGATAGCCGTCGCCGCCGTATCCGGGCTCCTCGTCCTGGGTGCCGTCGTCGCCATCGGTGGGACGGGGTCCTACCGCGTACAGGCCGTGCTCCCGTCCGCGGTCAACATCGTCGATGGCGGCGCCCTCCTCGTGAACGGGTTCGAGGCCGGCACGGTCGCCGGTATCGAGGCCCGGGACGGCAAGGCCCTCGTGACGATGGACCTCGACCGGGACGTCGCGCCGCTGCACGACGGCGCCACCGTGACCATCGGGTGGAAGGCGGTGCTGAGCGAGCGGTCGATCCAGATCACCGACGGTCCCGCAGGTAACGCGGAGCTGCCGGACGGGGCGATGCTGCCGGGCACGATGCCGAAGGCCACCGAGGTCGACGACGTGCTCAACGCCCTGGACGCGCCGACACGTGACCGGCTCCGCTCGCTCGTCGGCAACCTCGACGGCGCCCTGACGGGCAACGAGCAGAACCTCAACGCCACCCTGCGCACCTCCGGACCGGCGGTCTCGGCGCTCGGCCGGGTACTGCAGGCCGTCGGCACCGACGGGCCGGCGATCCGGAACCTCGTCGTCCGGCTCAATGACATGATGGGCACGCTGCGGGACCGCGACGCGCAGGTCCGCACGGTGATCGAACAGGTCGCACGGTTCTCTGCCGAGACCGCGGGTCGCCGGGACCAGCTGCGTGACACCCTCTCCCAGCTTCCGCCGACCCTCGACCGCGCCAAGACCACCCTGGACCTGGTGCCCAGTGTGGTCGACGAGGCGACCCCGCTACTCGACGACCTGCGGCCGGCCACCGAGAAGCTCGGCCCGGTCTCCCGCAGCCTCCGGCCGCTGCTCCAGGACCTGCGGCCGCTCACGGCCGATCTCCGCCCGACGCTCGGTGCGGCGCAGGACCTCCTCGACCGCACGCCGGGTCTGCTCGACGTCGCGCACGCCGACCTGCCCCCGCTGACCTCGATCGTCGGCGATCTGCAGGATCCGCTGGCCGTCCTGCGGCCGATGATGCCCGAGGTCATCGCCTGGGCGTCGCACTGGGGATCGGCGATGGCGAACTACGACGGCAACGGCAACTACGCCCGCATCTACTTCCAGGAGGGGACGACGAGCGTGACCGACATGCCCAGTGTCATCCCGCCCGGCATCACCTACGACCCCTACCCGAACCCCGGCGCCATCGCCGGACAGGAGTGGACCGACGCCTTCGGGGACGGTCTCCGGTGAGCGGGCCGACGACCCGTTCCCCCCGCAGGAGTCGCAGGCTCGGTGCGAGCCGGCTCGCGGCCGTCGCGGCGGCGGTGGTGGCGGTCGCGACCATCGGCGCCTCGAGCCCCGACGGCGGGGAGGGTGACCAGGTCCGCGTCCTCGCCCGCTTCGCCGACGCCAGCCCCCTGCTCGCAGGCAACGATGTGCGTCTGGCCGGGGTGAAGGTCGGCGAGATCGCCGGCATGCGTGTGGTGGACGGCGCAGCCCAGGTCGTGATGGACCTCGACCGGTCGGTGCTGCCGCTGCACATCGACTCGCGCGCGACGATCCGCCCCGTCACCCTGCTCGGCGAGCGTTTCGTGGACCTGGACCGGGGGAGTGCCGCCGCGCCCGTCATGGACCCCGCCCAGGAGATCCCGGTCGACCGGACCGGTCAGGCGACGGACCTCGACCAGGTACTCGACGTGGTCGACGACCCGACGGGCGAGGCGCTCGGCGCCCTCGTCGGCGTCCTCGGCGACGGTCTCGACGGCAACGGCCGCAACGTCGACGAGGCGATCAAGGCGCTCGAGCCCGCGATGACGCGGACCGACCAGCTGGCCGGAATCCTCGCCGACCAGAACGACACTCTGAACAGCCTGGTCGACTCGCTCGAGCCGGTGGCCTCCTCGCTCGCCACACAGGACGGGAAGGCGCTCGACCGACTCGTGGGCTCGGCGCACGGGCTGCTCGGCACCGCGGCCGCGAACCAGCAGGACCTGCGGGCGACACTGCAGGAACTGCCCGGCACGATCGGCAGCGCGCGGACCACGCTCGGCGAGCTGGCCGGTACCGCGCGCGAGGCCGCTCCGACCCTTGCAGCCCTGCGGCCGACCACCGACAACCTCCAGCAGGTGAGCCGCGAGCTCATCGCCTTCGCGGAGTCCGCCGACCCGGCTCTCGCCTCGCTCCAGCCCGTGCTCGACGAGGCGAAGGGACTGCTGGACGAGGTCCGGCCGGTCGCAACGAGCCTGCGCGAGCAGGGCCCGGACACCGTCGACACGGTGACGGGCTTGGAGCCGGTCGTCCGCGACCTGACCGCGAACCGCGGCAACGTCATGGAGTTCCTCAAGCGCTGGGCCCTCACGACCAACGCGAAGGACGGGCTCACCCACTACTTCCGGGCGTTCACCGACGTCACGCCGATGACAGTGACCAGCAACGTGCCGGGTGAGGGCGGCAACGCCGGCGTCGGCGGTACCCCGCCGCCGCTGACGACCGACCCTGCCGGCGAGCCCGTCGAGCCGCCGCAGACCGGCAACCCCGACGGGCTGCTGACGCCTCCGGCCCAGAGCGGAGACGGTGGAGTGACCGGGCTGACCAAGGACCAGGAGGGCGGCGCCCTCGGCTTCCTCATCGGAGGGGACTCGTGAGCGCACCACGCAAACAGGCCTGGCGCCGGCGGCGCTCGACGCTCGTCGGGGTGGGCGTCGTCGGTTTCCTGGCGGCGATCGTCGCCTTCGCCATCACCGCGCAGAACGGCCTCCCCAGCTACCTCCCCGGAGTCGAGCGCACCGAGGTGAAGGCGGCGTTCTCCGACGCCGGCGCATTGCGGCGCGGCGACGACGTGCGCATCGCCGACGTGCGGGTCGGCTACGTCTCCGACATCGCCCTGGTCGACGGAACCCCGGTCGCCACGATGCAGCTCGAGGACGCCCGGCCCGTCTACCGCGACGCGACCGCGGCCATCGGCGCCCGCTCGGCCCTCGGACAGAAGTACCTGTCGCTGACCCCGGGCACCGAGGCCGCCGGCCGGCTCCCGGCCGATTCGACCATCACCGACACGACGCCCTCCCAGGAGCTGGACACCCTGCTCGACACCCTCGACCCGGCCACGAGGGACGCGGCGGCGTCGACCATCCGCAACGTCGGCGGCGGCCTCGCCGGACGCGGCACCGACCTGTCCGACGGCCTCCAGGCCCTACCAGCGGTGCTGCCGGACCTGGGCACCGTCTCCGATGCGTTGTCGGCCGACAGCGGCGCGGGTCTGTCGGACCTGTTGACCGCGGCCGACCGGCTCTCCCGCTCCTTCGCCGAGCGGCAGCAGAGTCTGGGCGCGCTGGTCAGCCAGCTCGACCCGACGCTGGCCGCCGTGAACACCGACGAAGGCAGGCCCGCGGCGGAGACGCTGAAGTGGGCGCCCGACACGTTGCGGGAGGCCCGCTCGGCCCTGGACTCGCTCAACGGGCCGCTGGCCTCCACACGCGACGCGGTCACGGTCGTCCGCCCCGGTGCGGAGGCGCTCGGCCAGGCCACCCCTGACCTCCGCGGCGTGCTGCGCGAGGCGGTCCGGCCCCTGGACAAGGTGCCCGGTGTCTCCGGGTCGGCAGGGCCTGCGGTGGAGGACCTCACACCGACCTCCGCGAACCTGCAGCCCCTGGCCCGCCAGCTGGGCACGACCATGGACCAGGCCGCTCCGAGCACGCAGTACATCGGCCGCTACTCGAACGACCTGTCGCTCTTCTTCACCTACTTCGCCGACGCGCTGAAGTACAGCGACACGCTCGGCCACGGCCTGATGATCTACCCGATCATCAAGCCGGAGAGCGTGCTCAACAACGTGCCGATCGAGGACCCGACCGTTCACCGCGAGGCCTACCCGCCGCCGGGCGGCACCTTCGACCACTACGCGAACTCCCCGATCGGAGAGCGGCGATGAGCCTCCCCGCCATGCTGAGGCCGAGCGGCCGGCGCGGCCGCCGTGGCAAGGGCCTCTCCCCGGTGACCCTCGGGATCCTGTTCCTGGTCATCGTCCTGGCCCTGTTCCTCGGCCTGTTCAACAAGGACCGCATCGGGACCTACCTGCGCGGCGGCGAAACGATCACCGTGCACTTCGCCGGGGACTACAAGCTCCGCGAGTTCATCAGCGAGGTGAAGGTCGCCTACGTCCCGGTGGGCAAGGTCAGCGGTGTCGAGCGGGCCGACGACGGCAGCGCGGTCGTGACCATGCGGGTCGACGACGAAGCAGTCGACACGCTGGGGTCTGCGCCCACAGCCACGGTCCGCGCGACCACGCTGCTCGGCGGGATCTACTTCGTCGACCTGCAGCCCGGCGGTGACCCGGGCCGCTTCACCGGCGACGAGATCCCCCTGGAGCGCTCGGCGGGACCGGTGGAGCTCGACCAGGTCGTCCAGGCTCTGCAGCCGGACGCACTGCAGGGGCTGCGCAGTACGGTGGGCAACCTCGACGGAGCGCTCGGCGAGCGCGGGTCCACCGCGCTGCGCCGGCTGACCGCCTCGGCGCCGGCGGCGCTCGGGCCCGCGGCCGGTGTGCTCGACGCCGCGCAGGGCGCGCACCCGGGCGACCTCACCGCCGTCGTCGACGGGCTGGAGAACACCGCCCGCGTGCTCACCGAGAACGACGGGCGGCTCGAGTCCATCGTGGACGACCTGTCGACCACCGGAACGGTGCTCGGCAACCGCAGCGCGGATGTCGGCGCCGCAGTCGAGGCGCTGCCGGCCACTCTGGCCAGCACCCGCGCCGGTCTCGAACGGCTCGACGGCACGCTCACCACGTTGCGGGACACCGCCTCCGACATCCGCCCGGTGGCGACCCGGCTCGACAGCACCCTCGACACACTGGACCCCGTGCTGCAGAAGGCAGTTCCCTTCGTGCACGACACCCGAACCCTGCTGACCGACGCCCGCCCGCTCGTCGGGGACCTCGTGCCGGCCGCATCGACCGCGACGGACGCGTTGAACGATCTGCGGGGCCCTGTGCTCGACCGCCTCGACGGACCGATCACCGACTGGCTGAACACCCCGTACCAGGGGAGCGGTCCGTACGACTCGTCGCAGTCCGACCGCCCGTTGTACTGGGACGTCGTCTACACCTTCGTCAACCTCGGCCGGGCCGCCGGCTACGAGGACCAGAACGGCGGCACGATCGGCTTCCAGCCCGGACTGGGCTCCGGCTCCACGAGCGGTCTGCCGATCAGCACGGACCAGATGGTCAAGCGGCTCTCGGGCGGCACCTACTCCCAGGAGCCCGTGACGACGCTGCCGCCGTTCAACGACGTCACCGAGCAACCGCCCGGGACCGGCCCGCTCGGGCTGGTGGGAGGTAACTGAGCATGACCACCACCACGACACCGCCCCGGCGGTCCAAGCTCCGGACCAGCCTGCAGCGCATCCGCAACGAGCCCGGCCTCGGCCGTAACGTCGTGATCGTCCTGGTCCTGTTGGCCCTGGCGCTCGTGACGGGCGGGATCATCCTCGGCAACCAGCGGTTCACCCTGCCCTGGACCGACCGGTACGTCGTCCACGCGGCCTTCGAGGCGTCCCCCGGCATCTCGCCCGGCAACGGACAGGAGGTCCGGGTGGCCGGCGTGATCGTCGGACAGATCGCCGAGGCCGAGATCGGTCCGGACGGCAAGGCGCGGCTCGAGCTCGACATGGAGCCGGGCACCCAGGTCTACGACAACGCCCGACTGGTGCTGAGGCCGAAGAGCCCGTTGAACGAGATGTACGTCGAGATCGCCCCGGGCGGGCCGCCCGGCAGGCTCGTGCCGTCCGGCGGCGATCTCCCGGTGACGAACACCGACCGACCGGTCCAGGTCGACGAGGTGCTCGCCCACCTCGACGGCGAGGCCCGACGCGGCCTCACCCAGCTCCTGGCCGAGTCCGACGTGGCGTTGGCCAGCGCACCGCAGGCGCTGCCCGGTGGCCTGGATGCCACGGCGGGAGTGACCGAGAAGCTCCAACCGGTCGTCACGCAGCTCGACCAGCGACGCGAGACCCTGCGCAGGCTCGTGACCGCCCTGGGGCAGATTTCCACGGCGGTCGGCGCGAACGACTCCCGGCTCACCGACCTCGCCGGCTCGCTGCAGACCACGCTCAGCGCACTGGCGGAGAACGACCAGCCGCTGGACTCCGCGCTCGGCCAGCTGCCGGACCTGACGGCGCAGTTGCGCGCCGCGACCACGGAGGTACAGGGGCTCGCCGACCAGCTCGACCCGACCCTGCGGAACGTCCAGGCGGCGTCGAACGATCTGCCGGAGGCACTGTCCCGGCTCGAGGGCACCGTTCACCAGCTCGACGCCACGATCGACGTGGCCGCGCCCGTGGTACAGAAGGCCACGCCCGTGGTCGGGGACCTGCGGCCGTATGTCGCGGACCTGAACCGTGCCCTGCCGTCGCTCGAGCGCACGACCAGCCAGCTCGAACCGTTCACCGGTACGCTGCTGGACTACCTGCCCGACGTGGGCGCGTTCTTCGTGAACACCCGCGACATCGTGAGCCTCCGCGACGGCAACGGCGGCATCCTCCGCGGCATCCTGACCTTCAACCCGGAGACCCTGCTGCCTCCGCCCGCAAATCTCGTGGGCACCGCCGGCGGCCCGATCACCGGACCGCTCGGTCCCTCGGACGAGCCCGTCCCTGCCCCGGTGGTCGGTCAGGCGCTCGACCAGGTCCCGTCCCCCCTCGTCGGCTCGAGATAGGTGAGCATCATGTCCGGACAGTCCTCCTCCCGGCTCCTGCGGCCGACGACGGTCAGGCTACTGGTCGTCGTGGTCTTCACCGCCCTGTGCGCAGCCATCTTCGGCTTCCTCTGGGTCAACTCCGGCGGCAAGCTCCCGGGCTACAGCCCGGCGGCCTATCGGGTCCTGGTCGACGTGCCGCGGGTCGCCAACCTTGTCTACTTCGGTGACGTGATGATCGCCGGGGTTCGGGTCGGCAAGATCGCCGACATCCAGGACCAGGGCGACCACGCCCGCGTGACGATGGATCTCGAACCGGACAACGCGCCGCTGCACGAGGGCGCGGTCGTGCAGGTCCGGGCCAAGAGCCTGATCGAGGAGACGTTCCTCGAGATCACCGACGGCACCGGGCCGGAGGTCCCGGCCGGCGGCACGCTGCCGGCCGGCTCGGCCCGCCCGCCCACACAGGTCAACGACGTGCTGACCACGCTCGATGCGCCCACCCGTGAGTCGCTGGGGAGCGCGGTCCGAGCGGCCGGACTGAGCACGGCCGACAGCAAGCAGGCCGTCTCGGACGCCGTCGTCGGGCTCGGTGCGCTGGGCCGAAACGGTCAGGACGCCCTCGACGCGCTGGCCGCCCAGTCGGAAGACCTCAAGCAGCTCACCGGCTCCACGGCCGCGGTCCTCGCCGCGCTCAACACCCAGCAGGGCAGGATCGCGCAGCTGGTACAGGACGCTGACACGGTCACGCAGGCGACCGCGGACGGAGCGGAGGACATCCGCGGTGTCATGCGCGCGCTGCCCCCCGTGCTGGCGAGCGCCCGGACCGCGAGCGGTGACCTGCGGACCCTGTCCGAATCGCTCGCGCCGGTTGCCAGCAACCTGCAGGCGGCGGCACCTGACCTGTCCGCCGCCCTGGTCGAACTCCCCGGCACCAGCGCAGACCTGCGGGCCACGCTCCCGTCGCTCGACGGGGTCCTCGACCGGGCCCCGGCGACCCTCGATCGCGTGCCGACCCTGACCGACGACGTCGACGGGCTGATCCCGCCGACCTCGGAACTGCTGCGCGACGCGAACCCTGCGCTGGCCTACCTGCAGCCCTACGCGCCGGACGTAGTGTCGATCTTCCAGGGCTTCATGGCCTCGCTGGCCGGCGGCGACGCCCGCGGGCACATCTACAAGATCATGCCGCTCTTCAGCGAGCAGACCTTCAAGGGGATTCCGGTGAACACCAATACCCTGCCGCTGCGTGCGCGGCAGAACCCGATCCCGAAGCCGGGCGCCGCGCTCGACCCCGGGACCATCAACACCGATCCCTACCCGCGGGTCGAGCGGGACGAACCGCCCCGATGACGGCGGGCGCAAAGGTGACCCGCCGGGCGGCCCGGATCTCCGGGCCGCTCCGGCGGCTCGGCCCGGCGATCCGCGGAGCTCGGCGCGGCGCACGCCGGGCGATCGGGGCACCCGCGGCGGCCCTCCGTTCGGCCCGACGGAATCCCCGCCGGGCCGGGGCGGTGGTCCTGGTCGTCGCCCTGCTGGTGGTGACCGTCGGCGGACTCGCCCGGCTGCGCACCGACACGGGCCTGGGATCGTTCCTGCCCTCGGGGGACCCTGCGGCACGCCAGTTCGAGGAACTCTCCCGGGACTTCGGCGGCGACCCCGTCGTCGTGCTGGTGGAGACCGACGAGCCGCGGGCCCTGCTTCGCGGGGATCGGCTCGAGTCGCTGGTCCGCCTCGAGGGCACCTTCGCGCGGCTTCCCGATGTGGCCACCGTCTACGGGCCCGGGACGCTGCTCAACCAGATCGCGGGCCGGACGCAGGATCTGCTGGCGGAACTGAGCGGCCGACGCGACGCGGAGCGTGTCCGCGCCGAGCGGGAGGCCCGCGACGCAGGTGCGTCCTCCGCGGTCGCCACCGCGGAGGCCGACCGGGCCGCGGCCGCGTTCGACGGGCGCTACGCGACCTTGCTCGCCCAGGGCCTACCTGCCGGACTCCCGACGCTGAAGAACCCCTCGTTCGTCGACACCGTGGTGTTCGGCGCGTCCGGGGGGCCGCGCTCGCAATGGCGGTTCGTGGTGCCGTCCGAGCGCTCGATCGCCGTGCTCGTCCGGCCTCGGGAGGGACTCGACGCGAGCGCGGCCGCCGGCCTGGTCGACGGGGTCCGGGCGGAGCTCGCCTCGGCCGACCTGGGACCGGGTACGCGTGCAACCGTCTCCGGTGTACCGGCGGTCGTCGCTGCGCTGTCCGACCGCACGACAGCATCCGCCCCGGTACTCGGCGGCCTTGCGATCGCCGCGGTCCTCGCGTGTTTCCTGCTCGTCCGCTGGACGCGTCGCCGGGAGCGCCTCGTGCCGGTCGCCACCACCGTGGCGGCGATCGCGATGACGCTGGCCGTTTACGGATGGATCGGCCGCCCGGTGTCGCTCGGCGTGGTCGCCTTCCTCTCGGTCGTGCTCGGCATCGGCTGCTACTACCCGACCTACGTCCTGCTCGGGGCATCACGACGGACCGTGCTGACGGTCGCCTGTGCAACCGCGACGAGCTTCGGGACGCTGCTGCTGTCCCCGCTGCCCCTGGTCCGCGACCTCGGGGTCACGCTGTCGGCCGGCGTGCTGCTGGCCGCGCTCGTCGGGCTCGCGGCCCCGTTCCTCACCGGCCGGCCGGACGTGCCGTCCGAATCCGTAGTCGGCGCTCCGATGTCAACGACTCCGGCGCGCTCGCGCTGGGCGATGGGCGGTCTCGCCGCGCTGATCCTCGCCGCCGGGACGGGCTGGGCCGCACTGCCGGCCATTCCACTGCGCGCGGACGTCGACCAGTTCGCAGCGGGCCTGCCGGCCGTCGACGAGGCCCGGCACGTCGAGGACGTCGTGGGTTCCTCGGGCGAGCTCGACGTCGTCCTCCGCGGGCCCGACACGATGTCCCCCGAGGCCCTCACCTGGCAGCGGCAGGCTCTGGAGACGGCCGTGACACGGCAGGGCGACGCACTGCGGCCCGTCGTGTCGCCTCCGGCTCTGCTGCCCTTCCTCGGCGCCGACGCAACGGATGCACAGATCCTCTCCGCGCTGCGGCTGCTGCCGCCCTACCTGACCGGGGCCGTCCTCACGGCGGACCGGGCGACCGCGGTGCTGAGTTTCGGCGTGCGGCTCGAGGACCTCGACCGCCTCGCGGTGGCCCGCGACGATCTGCTCGCCGCGTTGCCCCCGCCGCCGCCGGGTTACGAGACGGAGGTGACCGGGCTGCCGGTCGTGGCGCTACGCGGCAGCGAATTGGTGTCGGCGGACCGGCTGGTCGCCAACGTCGCCGGCATCGTCGCTGCCGGGCTCGTCCTGGCCGTGGGGCTGAAGCGCCGCGTCGACGCCCTCGTGGCCGTCGTCTCGGCGGTGCTCGCCACCGGAACGGGCCTCTTCCTGGTGTGGGCCACCGGTACGGAGCTCACCCCGCTCACCGTGTCGCTCGGTTCCCTCACGGCCGCCGTGGGCTGCGAGTTCGCAGTGGTGCTGGCCGAGGCGCGCCGCCGTGGCCGGAGCGAGTTGCGCCTGGCCGTGCCGCTCGTCACGGCCGCCTCGGTGCTGGGCTACGCCGCCCTCCTGGCCGCGGACCTGCAGGTCGTCCGGCAGTTCGGGGCGCAGCTGGCCATCGCGGTGGTGCTGTCCCTGCTCTGCTCGCACCTCGTGCTCCGGGTGACCGGGGCGCGCCCCATGTCTCCCGAGATGTCCTCCGCGGCGACCGCCCCCACGGCGCCGCGATCCGACCGAGAACGATCGTCCGTGGCAGGAGTGTGCTGATGGCGTCGACGACGTACCAGAACGGAATCCGGAACGTGACCGGCGAGACGACCGACGAGAACGAGCCGACCGGCCCCACGCGGGACCTCCTCGACGGTGTCGTGGACGACCCGGGCGAGGAGACCGGCTCCGCCGACGCCGACGGACAGACCGTGGTGTCCGAGGAGCCCGCGACGGCCATGGACGCCGCGCAGCAGGCGGTGCCCGACGAGGCCGGGGAGCCCGAGCGGGCCGTGAGGGCCGCGGACGAGGCCGACGCCGTCGGGGACGGCACGGGCGACGGGAAGGCCGATCGGGTGCGCGGCCTGCTCCGACGGGCAAGGACAGGCTTGCGCGCGGTCCGGCTCCCGGCGTCCCGGCGCGGCAAGATCGTCGCGGCGCTCGCGCTCGTCCTGGCGCTGGGCCTGACCGGTGGCAGCCTCACCTGGTGGTTGACCTGGCGACTGCCCGACGGTGTCGCGTACCGCGCAGCCGGGCAGGACGTCACCGTCGAGGACCTCGACCACCAGATGGACACGTTGACCGCGCTCTACGGGATGCAGAAGCCCGAGGACCCGGCCGCCCTCGACACCTTCCGGCGTGACTTCGCCAAGGCGTCGGCCGTCGGTGGCGTCATCGACCGGGCGGCGGCGGCCCAGGGGATCGTGATCGCTGACAAGGCCGCCCAGGACTTCCTGGGTCGGTACGTCGACCAGTACTTCGGCGCGGGTGACGGCGCTCGGCAGAGGTTCGTGACGGCACTCGGCACCGTGGGTACCTCCGAGCCCGCTGTGCTCGCGGAGATCCGGCGGCAGATGGCCGCCTCGCGGCTGTTCGAGGCGGTGACGAAGGACGTGCCTGCAGCGACGGATGCGGAGGTCGACGCCGCGTTCACGGAGCGCAAGGAGGCCCTCGCGACCCCCGAGACGCGCACTCTCGCCAACATCGTGGTTGCCGACGAGGCGACCGCCCAGCAGGTGCTGGCCGAGATCCAGGGTGGCCGGCCGTTCGCCGATGTCGCCCGTACCCGCAGCGCCGACGCCTCCAGCCGGGACGCCGGGGGTGCGATCGGCACGCTCGCCGCGGCTCAGCTCGAGAAGCCCTATGCCGACGCGGCCTTCGGAGCCGGTCAGGGTGCGGTCTTCGGGCCGGTTCGCACACAGTCCGGCTGGAATGTCGGTGTGGTGACCGCGATCCAGGCGTCCACGCCGGCCGATCCGGCGCGTCTGCACGAGCCGCTCAGGCAGCAGCTCCTGCTGGAGCGGCAGGGGCAGCGTTGGCGCGACTTCCTGGGGGGCGAGCTGGCTGCCGCGGACGTCCGCTACGCCGACGACTACCAGCCGGCCGATCCCGCGGCCCTCCCGTCGACCCCGACCGGGATCACCCCCGGCGCGCCGCGTTAGGTCCGCCGTGCTGCTCGGTGTGCTCGCCCAGGCGCTCCTCGCCGTCGCCCTCGTGGCCCTCGGGCTGTGGGGGAGGGCGGCGGCGGGGACGCTTCCGGCCCGTTCGCTCCCGCCGGAGGAGCGGGAGCGACGCTCTCGCGTCCTGCACCGCGGTGGCACGGGGTGCGTTCTGTTGGGGGCCCTGTTCGCCGTGACCACGGTGACGGCCCTCCTGTGACCGGCGCGGCGCCGACGTGGGGGCGATCGGCGCGCGCGACGAAGGGGGCCTCCGGTGCTGCTGCCGGAGGCCCCCGGTCGTCGTTCAGGCGGTGGGCAGGTTCAGCCGCGCAAGTAGCGGCAGACGGCCTCGGCCCGGTTCGCCGCGGACAGCTTCCGCAGGATGTGCTTCACATGTGCCTTCACCGTCGCCTCGGTCACGAACAGGGTCGAGGCGATCCGCGCGTTGGTGTCGCCGGCCGCCATCAGCTCGAGCACCTCCCGCTCCCGGGCGGTCAACGAGCGGAGCACAGCGGCGCGGGCGCTGCGGCTGTTCCCGTCCGCCTCCGAGAGGTCGGGCACGGGGACGGGGCGGGAGACGGGCTCGAGATCGGCCTCGACGGCCTCGTCCACCATGTCCAGGACCGACGAGCTGTACTGCTCCACGCGCGCGCGGATGGCCTGCAGGCGCTCGTGCAGGACGGCGCGCTCGAACGCGTGGCCCATGCACTCGGCCAGCATCCCGAGGACGTCGCGGTCGAACTCGTCGACGACGCCGTCCTCACCCGAGTCGACGTGCACGAACCCGATCACGCTCCGACCGACCACGAAGGGCGCGGCTACATACGCACGCGACTGCGTGAGGTCGAGCAGCTCGCGATGGACCCGGGGATTGCTCTGGGCGTCTGTGACGAGGATCGGGGAGCGCCGGCGGACCAGCTCGGACTCGATCAGTTGCTGATCGACCTGTCTCGGGGCCTCGCTCCCGGCGACCCGCATCGCCTCGGCCATCCCGGGATCACCCTTGACGAAGGCCGAGCGGGCGATCCAACGACCGTTGCGCAGCTTCGAGACGAGGCAGCGGTCGTACCCGACCCTGCCGATCTCGTGCGGCGCCCGATCGATGAGCGTGCCGACGCTGGTGGCCGAGCGGAGCCGGTCGAGCACGCCCTGGACCGAAGCCAGCGCCTCGGTCCGCCGGGCGAGCCCGGCTTCCCTGATCGCGGTACGCGCCTGCGCGACCTGCAGGACGACCGCGGAGAGCCGGGCCCGGTCCGCGGGCTCGAGCTCGGCGCGGGCGAGAGCGTCGACGACCGTCGACTGGGCGGCGTCGAGCGCGACCTCGGCGGCGTGGGGGCCGAGGCTCACGGCAGGGCCGGGAGCGCCGTCCCACCCGGTGAGCCGGGCGACGAGTTCGAGGACGGAGCGCGCTCGCCTGATCTCGCTGCCCACCGCGTGGGGGCGGCGGAGGCTCCGGGTGGTGGTGGTGCGGTCGAAGACGGCCGACTGACTGGTCGACGGCATCGTGTCTCCTCGTTGAGCACGGGGGCGGTACGCGCTCGGTGGTCCGGAGGGCCCGCACCCCCGATGCGCACTTATGGTCCAACAGTTCGCTAACGACTGTCCTTCGAGAGGGTTACGTGGATCTCACGCCTCCGAGTGCCGGGTGACGCGAGCAGGCGGATCCGGCCGGTCCTGGATTGAGTTTTCGGTCCAACAATTCTACCGTGCCTCTTCGGTGAAGGGCCAGGCTCCACCCTTTCGGTGACTCGGCCACGCCGGCTCCGGCGTAGGAGCGGGGCGGCGCCCTCCTCGACGACGAGAGGAAACAGCGAGTGCGAGCAGCGGTGCTCAAAGGGTTCGGTGACGCGTCCAACCTGGTCTACGAGGACTTCCCGGACCCGGAGCCGGAGCCGGGATCGACAGTAGTGCGGTTGGAGGCCGCAGCCCTGAACTGGCACGACGTGCTCGTCCGGCAGGGGAGGTACGGGTCGCCCCTGCCGCATGTGCCGGGTAGTGACGGCGCCGGGACACGGGTCGACGACGGCGCGGAGGTCATGATCCTTCCCTCGCTGTGGTGGGGGTCGGACGAGCGAGCGCCGGGCCCGCGATGGGAGATCCTCGGCGACCACCGACCGGGTACCTACGCCGAGTACGTCCGGGTACCGAGCGAATGCGTCGTACGCAAGCCGGCGGGGCTGTCATGGTCCCACGCCGCCGCTCTCCCGCTGGTCGGTCTGACCACGTACCGCGCCCTGTTCACCCGCGCACGGCTGCGGGCCGGGGAGTCGCTGCTCGTCCTCGGGGCCGGGGGTGGAGTGGCCACCATGGCCGTCAGTCTCGCCGCCGGCATCGGCGCCACCGTGCACGTCACGTCCTCGGCCACGGAGAAGATCGACGCTGCGGTCGCGCTCGGCGCGACGGGGGGCGTGAGCTACCGCGATCCCGGCTGGCCCACGGCCGCACGAGCGCTCTCGCCCGACAAGGCCGGCTTCGATGTCGTGCTCGATCCGGTGGGGACGTGGGCGCAGGCGCTCGAGGCCGTCCGGCCGGGCGGGCGCGTGGTCGTGCTCGGCTCGGCCCGCGCAGAGCGGGCGGACCTCGACGTCCGGCGCTTCTACTTCGGACAGTACGACCTGCTCGGCACGACGATGGGTAGCCTGGCCGACTTCGCCGGACTCGTCGACCTCGTGGAGCGGCGGGGCATCGTCCCCCCGCCGGTTGACCGTGAGTTCCCTCTGTCGGACACCGCCGACGCGCACCGCCACCTGGAGTCCGGACGCGGCTTCGGGAAGGTCGTTCTGCGAATCCGCGGCACCTGACGCATCGACGCCTCATTCGACCGGCTCCGGCGACCGGCGCCGGGCCCCGATCCACCGGAGACAGCCATGACCACGAACGGGATCCGCCCTGCGGCCGCGCGCACGACGATGCCGGCCACCACGTCCCGGGTGCGGTACGAGATCGACGACCAAGGGGTCGCCTGGCTCACCCTGGACCATCCGGACAGCCGCAATGCCCTGGGTGACGCAATGCTCGACGAGCTTCTCGTGGGCTTCGCGGCCGCGCGGGCCGACGACGCCGTCCGGGTCGTCGTGCTCGGCTCCTCGCATGAGCGGGTGTTCTCCGCCGGAGGCGATCTGAAGGCCTTCGCCGGCGACGTGCCCACGATCGAGAAGTACGCGGGCCTCGAGCGCTTCCCGCAGCTCTACCTGGCAATCGCCGAGCTGGGCAAGCCGGTGATCTGCGCGGCGGGTGGCGACGTGCTGGCGGGGGCCTTCGGGCTGGCGCTCGCCTGCGACCTGGTGATCGCGCGCGAGGGCGTCCGCTTCGGTTGTCCGGAGATCAACGTCGGAGTGTTCCCGTTCATGATCTCGGCGCTCATCTACCGCAACGTCGACCGGATGAAGGCCAACGAGCTGATGATGCTCGGCGATCCCATCTCGGCGACGGAAGCGCACCGACTCAACATCGTCAACGCCGTGGTACCGGACGAGGAGTTCGCGGAGACGGTACGCGGATGGGCGCACCGCGTCGCCGCGAAGTCGCCCTTGCTGATGCGCATGGGCAAGGACGCCCTCGCGGCCACGCGCGACCTTCCGCTTCGCGAGGCGCTCGACGGACTGCGCTCGCAACTCGCGCTCGCCTTCACCACGGAGGACATCAAGGAGGGGGTCGCCGCATTCCGGGAGAAGCGCGATCCGGTGTGGCGCATGCGTTGAGCGCTGCGGGAGCAGCGGACGGGTAGCCGTCGGGATGACGAGTCTTCCCCCCAGGAGCGATGTGCGACACATGCCTCCGGTCGGACGATGGCGCTACTCGATCCGACGTACCTCGGGCCGTGAGGCCCGGTACGCGGCGTCCGACGACGCCGCCGCGAACCACCGGAGGACCCGTGACCACCACCGAGGCGGACACCGCCACCACGAAGCCGGTGCCCGACGGCATCGCCCGGCAGATCGTCCTGCCGGAGGGCCACCGCGACGAGGTCGCGCTGTTCGCGGCCTACAAGTGGCTGCGGGAGAACAACCCGCTCGCCCAGGTCCACGTCGAGGGCTACGACCCGCTGTGGCTGGTCACCAAGCACGCGGACCTGATGGAGGTCGAACGTCAGCCCGACGTCTTCACCAGCGGCGGCGGCGAGGAGAAGGGTTCGCACAACCCGATCCTGGCCAACCAGGCCGGTGACGCGTTCACCAAGAGCCTCACCGGCGGCAGCCTCCGGATCCTCGAGACGGTGACCTACCTCGACCCGCCGGAGCACACCGCGGTCAAGGACGTGGCCAACGACTGGTTCCGCCCGGCGAACCTCAAGCGCTGGGAGGACACGGTCCGCAAGCTCGCCCGCGAGGCGATCGACGGCAAGCTCGAGGTCGGGGTCAACGAGATCGACCTGGTCAAGGACTGGGCGATCTACTACCCGCTGCACGTCGTCATGACGCTGTTCGGCGTCCCGGAGGAGGACGAGCCCCGCATGATGGGGCTCACCCAGGACTTCTTCGGCACCGCGGACCCGGACACCGCCCGCGCCGACGTCGAGCCGCTGAGCCCGGAGGCCGCCGCCCAGCAGTGGGCCGCCGCGATCCAGGACTTCTACGCCTACTTCGACTCGCTGGTGGAGGCGCGCCGCGCCGAGCCCCGCGAGGACCTGGCGTCGATCATCGCCAACGCGCGCAAGGAGGACGGTGAGTTCTGGCCGAAGACCTTCGCGTACGGCTGGTTCGTCGCGATCGCGACCGCCGGTCACGACACCACGACGACCACCCTCGCCGCCACGCTCGAGGCGCTCTCCTACCACCCGGAGACCCTCGCCGCGGTGCAGCAGGACCCGAAACTGATCGGTGACCTGGTCAACGAGGGCCTGCGCTGGGCCTCGCCGGTGAAGCACTTCGTGCGCCGCGCGACCCGCGACTACGAGCTGCGCGGTCGGACGATCCACGAGGGCGACCGGCTGATGCTGCTCTACCAGTCGGGCAACCGCGACGAGGACGTCTTCCCGGAGCCGACGACGTTCGACATCTCGCGGCGGCCCAACCGGCAGATCGCGTTCGGCTACGGCCCGCACATGTGCATCGGCCAGCACCTGGCCAAGCAGGAGCTGCGGATCATGTTCGAGGAGCTGCTGCCCCGGATCAGGTCGATCGAGGTCATCGGCGAGCGCAAGGTCATGCAGACCAACTTCGTCGGCGGGCTGAAGAACCTCCCGGTCAGGCTGGAGCTGGCGTGACCCACCCTCCTGCCGGCGCGGGCAGCCGCGTCGTCGTCATCGGTGGGGGTCATGCCGCCGCGGCGCTCGTGGGCCTGCTCCGGCAGGAGGGGCACACCGGCGAGGTCGTCCTCGTCGGTGACGAGCTGGACCATCCCTACCACCGTCCGCCGCTGTCGAAGAAGTTCGTCGACGGCGAGCTGGAGCAGTGGCTGCGCCCGCCCGAGTTCTACGGCGAGCAGAAGATCACCGTCCGGCTCGGCGAGCAGGCCGTCGCGATCGACCGGGCCGCGCGCACCGTGGCGCTCGACTCCGGCGCCGACCTGTCCTACGACGTGCTGGTGCTGGCCACCGGCGCTCGCCCACGGCCGCTCCCGGTCCCCGGCGCCGACCTGGGCGGGGTCGGCGCGCTGCGCACCCTCGGCGACGCGCGGGCCCTGCGGAAGTGGATCGAGGAGGGTCGCAGGCTGCTGATCGTCGGCGGCGGCTACATCGGTCTGGAGGTCGCGGCCGTCGCCCGCTCGCGCGGGGTCGAGGCCGTCGTCCTCGAGCGCGAGGAGCGTGTGCTCGCCCGCGTGGCGAGCCCCGAGCTGTCCGCGATCATGAGCGGGTGCCACACCGACCGGGGGACCGTCATCCGCACGGAGGCGGCGGTCGTGGCGCTCGAGGGCGCGGACGGGCAGGTCCGGCGGGCCGTTCTCGACGGCGGCGACGCGGTCGACTGTGACGCCGTCCTGGTAGGCGTGGGAGCCCTGCCCCGGGACGAGCTCGCGACGGCAGCGGGGATCGAGACCGGCCCGCCGGGTCGCGGCGGGATCCTGGTGGACGCCGGGGCGCGGACGAGTGACCCCGCCGTGCTCGCGATCGGCGACGTGACGTGTCGGCCCATTCCCGGGGTGGAGGGCCCGGCGCGGCTGGAGAGCATCCCGAGCGCCACCGAGCAGGCGAAGCAGGCGACCGCGACGATCCTCGGGAAGCCGCTCCCGGCGGCGGAGACGCCGTGGTTCTGGTCGGACCAGTTCGACCTGAAGCTGAAGATCGCGGGCATCGTCGCGCCGGGGACGCAGACCGTGCTGCGCGGTGACCCCGCGAGCGGGCGGTTCGCCCTGTTCCACCTGGTGGACGGTCGACCGGTGGCGGTCGAGTCCGCCAACGCCTCGCCGGAGTTCATGGCGGGCAAGAAGTGGATCGGCGCGGGCACCCGCGTCGACCCGGAGGTGCTGCGGGACGCGGACGCGGCGCTCCGCGGCGCCGCGCTCTGACCCCTGTCCTTTCCGGACGCCATCAGAACCTGGCGAGCACACCCTCGCCCCAACCCAGGAGCACCATGCCCAAGGTCACCTACGTGGTCCCCGACGGTTCCGTACACGACGTCGAGGTGCCGGCCGGACAGAGCGTCATGGACGGGTCGGTCCGCAACAACCTGCCCGGCATCGTCGCCGAATGCGGGGGGAGCTGCTCGTGCGCGACTTGCCACGTATACCTCGACGAGGAGTTCGCAGGCCTGTTCGACGAGGCCACGGACGAGGAACGGGACCTGCTGGAGTTCGCGGAGGGGGCCGACGCGCGCTCCCGGCTGTCCTGCCAGCTCATCGTCCGCGACGGATGTGACGGCGTGCGGATCAGCGTCCCGGACACGAACGGCTGACCCGTCCCGCCCCGAGTAGTAGCCGCAGACAGCCGAGGAGCTGAAGAGAGCACATGAGCGTCCTGACCGGAACCACCGACTACACCTGGTTCTACATCGACGGCCAGACCGCGAAGCCGGACTCGGGGGAGACCCTCGCGGTACAGGCGGCAGCGACCGAGGAGCGCCTCGGCAGCGTGCCGGTGTCGACCGAGCGCGACATCGACGACGCCGTGGCCGCGGCCCGGCGCGCCTTCGACGACCCGCAGGGCTGGGCCCACTGGGAGCCTACCCGCCGGCAGGAGGCGCTCGAGCGCTTCGCCGTCGCCCTGGAGAAGCGTGCCCAGGAGACCGCCACGCGGGTGAGCCTGCAGAACGGCATGCCGATCTGGTTGGCGCAGCAGTTCGAGGCCGGGTTCCCGGCGCTGCTGCTGCGCTACTACTCCGGCCTCGTCGCGGGCACCCCGCAGGAGGAGACCCGCGACGGGATGCTGGGCGGCAGGGCCCGGGTCATCCGCGAGCCCGTCGGCGTCGTCGGCGCCGTGGTGCCGTGGAACGTCCCGCAGGGCATCACGTTCCTCAAGCTCGCCCCGGCGCTGGCCGCCGGCTGCACCGTGGTGCTCAAGCCCGCCCCCGAGACCGTGCTCGACGCCATGCTGATGGCCGAGGCCGCGCTGGAGGCCGAGCTGCCCCCCGGCGTGCTCAACGTCGTGCCCGGCGGGCGCGACGTCGGGGCGCACCTCATCGCGCACCCCGGTGTCGACAAGGTCTCCTTCACCGGCTCGACGGCGGCGGGCCGCGCGATCGCCGAGACCTGTGGCCGGCTGCTGCGCCCGGTCACCCTGGAGCTCGGCGGTAAGTCCGCGGCGATCGTGCTCGACGACGCCGACCTGTCGTCGACCATCGAGAGCTTCTTCGCCTCGACCCTGCTCAACAACGGACAGATCTGTTGGCTCGGCACCCGCGTGCTCGCGCCGCAGCACCGCTACCAGGAGGTCGTCGACACCGTCAGCGGGCTGGCCGGCTCGCTGCGCATCGGTGACCCGCTCGACGAGTCGACCCAGATCGGGCCGCTCGTGTCGTCGCGGCAGCGGGACCGGGTCGAGTCCTACATCGCCAAGGGCAAGGCGGAGGGAGGCCGGCTGACCGTCGGCGGCGGCCGCCCCGAGGCGTTCGACCGCGGCTGGTTCGTGCAGCCGACGGTGTTCGCCGATGTGGACAACAACCACACCATCGCCCAGGAGGAGATCTTCGGGCCGGTGCTGTCGGTGATCCCCTACGGCACCGAGGACGAGGCCGTCGCGATCGCGAACGCGTCGGACTTCGGCCTCGGCGGCAGCGTCTGGACGGCGGACCCGGAGCGCGGAGAGGCCGTGGCCCGCCGCGTGCGCACCGGGACCATCGGCATCAACGCCTATGTCAACGAGCCGACGGCGCCCTTCGGCGGAGTGAAGGCCAGCGGCATGGGCCGGGAGATGGGCCCCGAGGCGCTGCACAGCTACCAGGTCCTCAAGACCGTCTACCTCGACGCCTCCGCCTGAGCGCGGCGTCTGTCGAACGAAGGAGTTCCCATGAAGAGCCGCGGAGCCATCATCCGCCAGGCCCCTGGCAAGTTCGAGATCGCCGACCTGCTCGTCGACGACCCCCGGCAGAACGAGCTGCGGGTCAAGATGGTCGCGTCGGGCCTGTGCCACTCCGACGACCACATGACCACCGGCGACCTGCCGGTGGCCGTGTACCCGGTGTGCGGTGGCCACGAGGGCGGCGGCATCGTCGAGGCCGTCGGGCCGAACACCCCGGGCTACGAGGTCGGTGACAAGGTCATCTTCTCGTTCCTGCCCGCGTGTGGAAAGTGCCGCTGGTGCTCCACCGGGCACCAGAACCTGTGCGACCTGGGAGCCAACGCGCTGCTCGGGGCGCGCTGGGACGACCCGACCAGCTTCCGGCTGCAGCTGGAGGACGGCACCCCGGTCGGCCAGGCGCTCGGCATCTCGACGTTCGCCGAGCACACCACCGTCGCGGTCGACTCCGCGATCAAGGTGCCCGCCGACACCCCGCTCGAGAAGGCCTGCCTGCTCGGCTGCGCCGCGGGCACCGGCTGGGGCTCGGCGGTCAACACCGGCGGCGTCCGGGCCGGGGACACGGTGCTGATCCTCGGTTCCGGTGGCATCGGGGCGAACGCGGTCCAGGGCGCGGTGCACGCTGGCGCGGCCCGGGTGATCGTCGTCGACCCGGTGGCGTTCAAGCGCGATGTCGCGCTGTCGGTCGGCGCCACCCACGCCGTCGAGACCGTCGAGGAGGGCACGGCCCTCGCCCAGAGCTTCACCAACGGCCAGGGCGCCGACGTCGCGATCGTCACGGTCGGCGTGATCACCGGTGACCACATCGGACAGGCCTTCGCCGGCGTGCGCAAGCAGGGCACGGTCGTCGTGACCGCGCTCGGAAACGCCACCGAGGTCGGCATCCCGGTGCCGCTGCTCGAGCTGATCCTCTTCGAGAAGAAGATCAAGGGCTCGCTGTTCGGCTCCTCGAACCCGCGCGCAGACATCCCGAAGCTGCTCGACCTGTACCAGGCGGGCATCCTCAAGCTCGACGAGCTCATCACCACCGAGTACGCCCTCGACGACATCAACCAGGGCTACGAGGACATGCACGCCGGTCGCAACATCCGCGGCGTCATCCGGTTCTGACGAGCTTCCCGAGCCGGTCACGACCCCGCCCCGCCCACCTCACGGTGGGCGGGGCGGGGTTCCGTCGTCCACGGGAGTCAGCCCATGCTGCTGCCGCCGTTGACGCCGATCACCTGGCCGGTCACGAAGCCGGACTCGGGCCGCAGGAGGTAGGCGACGGCGCCGGCGACCTCGGCGGGGTCGGCGGGCCGGGCCATCGGGATCAGCCGTACGGCGTCGTCGACCACGGGCTGCAAGGCGGACGGGAGTGTTCCCGCCTCGATCGCCATGGCCAGCTCCGAGGTCAGCGTGTAGGAGGGCGCGACTGTGTTGACCGCGACGCCGGCCTCGGCGAACTCCCGGGCGAGGCCGACGGCGAGGGCGTGGACGCCCCCCTTCGCGGCGTTGTAGACCGCGTGTGCGGTGAGCCCGTTGCGCACCGACTCCGCGCCGATGTTGACGATGCGCCCGCCGCCGCCGGCCACGAGATGGGGGAGCAGGGCCAACGTGGACCGCAGCGTCGTCCACAGGTTGTTGTCGATCGTCGCCCGCAGGGTCTCCTCGGTGTGGTCGAGCGTCGGCCGGATCACCCCGCCTCCGGCGTTGTTGACCAAGGCGTAGACCTGCCCGAAGGCCCCGACGGCGGCTGTGAGCATCCGTTCCGCTGTGCCGGGGGCCGCGAGGTCACCGGCGAACCCGACCGGCGCAGGCACGCCCGCGCCGGGCACGAGAGCGTCGAGGCCGACCTCGAGCTCCTGCTCGTCGCGGGCAGCGACGAGCAACGAGGCACCGTCGCCGAGGAGCCGACGAGAGATGGCCAGTCCGATGCCGGTCGCCCCGCCGGTCACGATCACGGCCCGTTCGAGCAGCGGGCGGGCCCGGTCGATGGGCGGACCGGGGGCCGTCACAGGATGATCGCGACGTCGGAGACCTGGCGGAGGCTGCCCATCCGCAGCACACACCGCTTCGACGCGACGCGCAGTCGGCTGTCGACCAGCCGCAGCCGGTAGTGGTAGCGGCCCGCGTAGGAGTACGAGCGCTCGCCGCGGAAGCGCCAGACCACGAACTCGGCCAGGACCGGCAGCTCGTCGCCCTCCACCGGGAGCAGGCGCACGTTCGTCACCTGATGACTGGTGGCGGAGTGCGGGTACTCGCGGTGGGCCCGGCGGGAGTTGAGGCGCTCGACACGGCAGGACAGTCGGAGATGGTCGTCGTCGACCAGCACCAGGTCGCGGGCCGGGTCGCCCTCGGGGGTGTCGTTGCAGGGGATGACGTAGCGGCAGTCCTCGGTGTAGAGCGCCAACCACGTGTCGAGCTCCCAGTCGTCGAGCAGGCCCGCCTCGAGGTAGAGCAGGTCCTCGACCTGCTCCCGGGTCACGGAGTCGATGCGGCCGACCTCGGGCGTCGGCGCGACGGACTGCGCGTCCGCGGTCGCGGTCATCGCGTCTCTCCGATCATCTGCTCGTTCCAGCGACGCCAGAAGGCGCGCATCTGCTCCTCGTCGTTGGCCTGCGGCTCGCGCGCCATGCCGCGGGAGATGTCGTTCCACTCCACGCCGCCGCTGTGGAAGCCGTGTTGGCAGGACTCCAACGCCTCGATGTCGTCGGGCGTGGCGAATCCGCCCGGGCCGAGGAAGGTGAGGAAGCTGTCGAGCCGGCGCTGGCGGAGCTGCGGCAGCTCCTCGCTGGGTGCCAGTTCCCAGGCGGTGATCTCCATGCGGTCCGCGGAGACCGGCATGAAGGTGCGGACGGTGACCGCCATGATGTCGTTGATCACGAGGTTGGGGTAGATCAACAGGTTGCGGTTGGTGTCGGCCATCCGCGAGGCGCGCACCTCGCCGTACCGGTCCACCAGCTCGGCGCGCAGCCGGCCGATCTCCTCGCGGGAGGCCTCGCCGAACAGCGGCTCCCACTTCGCCACCGGCCGGCCCCAGGGCGCGGCGTACTCGAGCACGGCGTGGCCGTTGCCGAGGGCCCTGGCCGTGCCGTTCACGCCTCCGGCCAGGTCCGTGCCGAGTGCCACCAGGTACTTGAAGTACGTGTCGTGCGTGGACACGGCGTGGTAGCCGTCGATGCTGTTCTCCGCCAGCAGCTTCCAGTTCGCGTTGATCGCGTACTCGTTCGTGCCGGAGATGATCTCGGGGGTGCCGGTCGCGTCGACGACGAGGTCGATGTACTCCCTCGCGTCCGCGAGGTACTCGATCAGCCCCATGATGTCCGGGTCGTAGGACAGGAACACGAAGCCGCGATAGCTCTCCACCCGGGGGACGCTGCGGAGGCCGAGCGCCGAGAAGTCGAGCCCGTCGCCGTAGGCCTGCCGGTCCGGGACGCCGACCAGGTCGCCGTCGGTGTTGAACGACCAGGCGTGGTAGAAGCACGAGAACACCTTGGCGTTGCCGCGGTCGGTGCGGCACACCATCGCGCCGCGGTGCGTGCAGCTGTTGTGGAAGACGTTCACCTGCCCCGACCGCCCGCGCACCATGAACACCCGGCGGCCGCCGACGGGCCGGCGGACGTAGTCGCCCTTCCCCGGGATCTCGGACTCGTGCCCGACGTAGAGCCAGCTCCGCCCGAAGACGCGCTCCAGCTCCATCGTGTGGATCTCGGGCGAGGTCATGGTCGAGCGGTGCACCCGGAAACGGTGCCCGGCGAGGTCCTCCTCCACGAGCGGGCCGCTCGCGGCCAGCTGTCGGGTCGGGTCGTGCGTGACGGTCATGTGTCTGACTCCTCGACGGCGTCGTCCAGGTTCCCCGCCCGCTCGGCGGAATCGGTCAGACCATAACTGATTCTGTGTGTAGGATTCAAGACGACTCGACCTGGAGGAGGCCTCGTGCCCGAGAACGGCAGATCGCTGTCGCGCGCGCAGCGGGTGGCGGCGGACGTCGAGAACGAGCTCCTGGCGGAGCGCACCCCGGTGGGCACCAACCTCGGGCGCAGGACGGACCTCATGGAGCGGTTCGGGGTGAGTCCCACCGTGATCAACGAGACCCTGCGGATCCTGCGCGACCGCGGCTTGGTCGTCGTCCGGTCGGGGCCGGGGGGAGGGGTGTTCGTCGCGAGCCGGCCGCCGCAGGTCCGGCTCGGGGCCCTCGACCTGTGGTTCTCCGGCACCGGGACCGACCCGCTGGACCTCTTCGAGGCCCGTACCCATCTCGAGGACGTTCTGACCAGGGTCGCTGTCGACCGGGCCGGGCCGTCCGACGTCCGCGACATGGAGTGGGCGCTCGAGGCGATGCGGGCGGCCGACGACCCCCGGGCCTACCTGGAGGCGAACCTGCGGCTGCACATGGCGATCGCCCGCGCGGCCCGGATCCCGGTGCTGGCGGGTATGTACGAGTCCATCGCCGCGATCATCAGCGGGAGCCTGGTGCGAGCGGAACTCCTGCCCGGTCACGACGAGATGTTCGCGCACAACATCCAGGTCCACGCCGAGCTGGTGATGGCGATCCGCGACCGCGACCGCGAGGCGCTCGACAAGGTGATGAGCCTGCACCGGGGTGATCTCGTCCGGGCCGTGGACTCCTCGCGCTCGCCGGTCTCGGCGGACGACGCTTGAATCATGCATGCATGATTCCGTACGGTGATCTCGATCGGCAGCGACGCCGAAGACATGTGGAGGGATGATGGCGGAGTTCCTCGGCCTGGGGCTGACGCACTACCCGCTGCTCGCAGGGACCGACGAGCACATGGCCGGCCTTCTGCGCTGGACGCTGACCGACCCGGGTATCCCGACGGAGCTGAAGGACCCGGCCTCCTGGCCGGAACGGATGCGACGGGAGTGGGGCGAAGACAGCGGGACCGCCGCGGCCGCCACCCATCGCGCCGAGCTCGTCGAGCACCTCGCGCGCTGCCGGGCCGAGCTCGACGCCTTCCGTCCCGACCTGGTGGTCGTGTGGGGCGACGACCAGTACGAGAACTTCCGCGAGGAGGTCGTGCCGCCCTTCTGCGTGCTGGCCTACGACGACCTCGAGGTCCCGGCGTTCGAAGTGATGAACGAGCGCGGCAGCCCCAACGCCTGGGGCCTTCCGGACGACTTCGAGATCACCCTGCACGGCGATGCCGCGACGGCCCGGCGCCTGACGAACACCCTGATCGGGACGGGCTTCGACATGGCCTACTCCTACCGCAAGCGGGCGGGGGCGCATTTCCCGCACGCTATCCTCAACACTCAGCTCTTCCTCGACTACGACGCCGCCGGGTCCGAGTTCCCGTA
Source organism: Pseudonocardia terrae (assembly GCF_021343995.1). Taxonomy (GTDB): domain Bacteria; phylum Actinomycetota; class Actinomycetes; order Mycobacteriales; family Pseudonocardiaceae; genus Pseudonocardia; species Pseudonocardia terrae. The sequence continues at coordinate 66,992 of NZ_JAJTTE010000039.1, forward strand.
CCCGCTGCTGCCGATCACTGTGAACTGCTATGGCCAGCACGCGATCGCGCGCAAGGGTGGGTTGGCGCGGTTCGCCGACATCGCCGACGAGCAGTTGGATCCCGTCGGTCCTTCGCCGTCCCGCTGCCTGGACCTCGGCGCTGCCGTCGCACGGGCCTTCGCCGACTCCGACCTGCGGGTCGCGCTCGTGGCCTCGTCGAGCTGGTCGCATGCCTTCCTCACCGACAAGCTCTGGCACCTGCGCCCGGACACCCCGGCCGACGAGCGGCTGTACGAGGCCTTCCTCGCCGGCGACGTCGACACCTGGCGCGGGGTCAGCGGCGCCGAGATCGTCGACGCCGGACAGCACGAGATGCTCAACTGGTTCTGCCTGCTGGGGGCGGTGCACGAGTTCGGGCTACCGCGTGACTGGTCCACCTTCGTGACCACCGACGTGTTCAACTCCAACAAGTGCTTCGCCGTCTTCAAGGCGCCCGCCGAGGTGGGCGTCGGGACGGCGGGACGGGACGTCTCATGACCGCGGCAACGACCGCCGACCTCGTGCAACGCAATCGGATCGCCGTGCCCGGCCTCACCGCCGAACCGATCGACACCTTCTACCTCGAGGCCGGCAACGGCGCACCGGTCCTGCTGCTGCACGGCTCCGGTCCCGGGGTCTCGGGCTGGGCGAACTGGCAGCACACGATCCCCGGTCTCGCCGAGCGCTTCCGCGTCCTCGCGCCGGACACCGTCGGCTACGGCGCGACCTCACGGCCCGACGACGTCGTATATTCGTTGCAGACCTGGACCGATCACATCATCGGATTCATGGACGCGCTGGGCCTGGACCGGGTCTCGGTCGTCGGCAACTCCCTCGGTGGGCGGATGTCGCTCGACATGGCGGAGCGGTATCCGGACCGGGTCGAGCGGATGGTGCTCATGGGCTCGCCCGGGGTGGGGATGGCCGTCACGGACGGGCTGAAGGCTCTGCGGGCCTACGAGCCGTCGCCCGAGAACATGCGTGCTCTGCTGCTGGACTATTTCGCCGTCGACAAGTCGATCATCACGGACGAGCTCGTGCGCATCCGATACGAAGCCAGCGTCGAGACGTTCGGCGCCTACCGCGCCATGTTCACCGACCCCCGGCACAAGGGCAACGAGCTGGGCATCACCGAGGAGCAGGCGCGCGCCATCCCTACGCCGTCGCTACTCGTCCATGGGCGGGAGGACAAGGTGGTGCCGCCGGAGGTGTCGTGGACGATGCTCCACCTCCTCCCGGACGCCGACCTGCACGTGTTCGCACGGTGCGGGCACTGGACACAGATCGAGCGCGCAACGGAGTTCACCGGGCTGGTGTCGGACTTCCTCCGGGCGTGAGTCCGGCCGGGGCTCGCCCGTGCCGTGCATCGTTGCTACCGTTTGGTCTGACCTAAAGATGTTTGGTGTTCTGCGGAGGTCCCACCATGCCGTCGGCGTCGTCCCTTCCGCCCACCCCGTCGCGGCGCCCGTGCTGAGCACGACGATCACCCCGCACGGACGTCCGGAGGAGTTGTTCGCCGTCGCGCCGCTGACCGCGGGTCGAGGCTGGGCGGCGGGGGCGATGACCCTCGGCGCCTGGCTGGAGGACGGCCCCGACCGCGGCGACGCCGGACGCGTGTCGGCGTCCGGTGCCCTGGGCGTGCTCCTGGACGACGTGGTCGGCCAGGCCGTGCTGTCGTGCATGCCTGATGATCGGTGGACGGTCACCACGGAGCTGAGTCTGAACTTCCCGCTCCCGTTGCCCACCGCAGGTCGGGTGCTCGCGGAGTCGAAGGTGGTGCATGCCGACGCCGCCGGGGGAACCGCGGACGGGCGCGCCGTGCACGAGGACGGGACCGTCGTCGCGACGGCCACGGTCTGGGGGCAGGCGGTGCCCGGGGTCCCGGCGCTCGGCGGTCCGGCGACGGGCGGTGAGGACCGTCGTCGAGCCGGCCTCCTCGGCGCACTCGGCGCGCGCGAGGTGGACGGAGGTGGCCTCACGGTGGAGCCGTCGCCATGGCTGGACAATGCCCAGGGCGTGACGCACGGCGGCATCCTGGCCTGCCTGGCCGAGATGTGCGGCCGGCGAGCGGCGTCCGCCGTGCCCGGGGGTCGCGTGCCGTGGCGCACCTCGTCGGTACACGTCGTCTACCTCCGCCCGGCCATGGGTCCGTTGACCGTCGTGCCCGAACCAGTGCACGTCGGGCGGTCCCTCGCAAGCATCCGCGTCCGGGTCATCGCGGCGAGCGCGAAGCCCGTCGCGAACGCGTCCGTCCTCCTGCGGTCGTCGGCGTCCGCGGAACCGGCCGGGGCGGGTCTGGCGTGAGTGAGGGGAGCCGAAGGCTGATCACCGGCTACGGACTGACGATCTTCAGCGGTGGACGGGGGGCGGAGCGCTACGCCCGCCTCGGGAGGCTGGCCCGCGAGGCCGAGGAGGCGGGCTTCGAGGGGGTCTGGGTGAGCGAGCTCTACAACCGGTCCGCCACGGTGCCGATGGCCACGCTGGCCGCGGCGACCTCGCGGGTGCTGGTGGGCTCGAACATCGCCTACGGTCCCGGCCGCTCGCCGTTGATCTGGGCCGCGGAGGCCCGCGACCTCGACGAGCTGTCCGAAGGACGCCTGGTCCTCGGCCTCGGCACCGGAACCCGCGGGATGCTGGAGAACTGGCTGAGCGTGAGCGGGGAATCGCCCGCGGCCCGGACGGTCGAACTGGTCGAGGTGCTGCGCAAACTGTGGCGCCTGCACGAGGGACCCGTCCGCCACGAGGGCCGCTTCTACACCGTCAACGTCACTCCGACGACGGAGACCCCGCCGCCGTTCCAGGAGCACCTGCCGATCTGGACCGCGGGCGTCAACCCCGGCATGGTCCGCGCGGCGGGACGGGTCGCGGACGGCCTGGTCGGCCATCCGATGTTCACCCGCCGCTATCTCGACGAGGTCGTCCGGCCGGAGCTGGCAGAGGGCGCGGTCGCCGCAGGTCGGAGTCTCGACGGGTTGCAGGTGATGGGAATCCGGATCTGTGCCGTCGCCGACAGCGAGTCGGACCTGGAGGAAGCCCGCCGGCGCGCGGCCTTCGCCATCGCACAGTACGCCGCCTCGCGCGTCTACGATCGGCTGTTCGCCCTGCACGGCTGGACCGCCGAACAGGAGCGAATCCGGAAGGCGGCACGCGCGAAGGACACCGCTGGGATGGTCGCGGCGGTGCCGGACGCCGCGATCGACGAGTGCACGATCGTCTGCACAGCCACCGATCTGCCCGTGGTGGCGGCCCGGCATGCGGAGCCGGTCGACCATCTCGTGCTGACCCCGCCTCCCTGGGGGCTCGACGCCGGGGAGACCGATCAGGCGACGAGTCGCATCGTTGCGGCGATGCGTCCCGCCCTTTCCCCGCGTCCCGCCCTTTCACCGCCGAGGTGATTCTTGTGCCCGAACCGATCGCGGTCGACGTCCACGCGCACCATCTGGGTACGGACGTGCCGGAGCCCGGTCCCGACGACCCGTCGGCGCCTCGACTCGTGGTCGACTCCGAGTCCGCAGGTCGGATCATGCTCGGTGACGTCACCTTCCGCGCGGTGACGTCGATTCTCTGGGATGTTGAGACCCGTCTGCGCGAGATGGACGAGGCAGGGGTGTCCCACCAGGTCGTCTCGCCGGTGCCGGTCACCATGGAACACGCCTGGTCTCGGGCCACCGACCCGGCGTACGCGAAGGCGATCAACGACTCGGTGGCGGCAGCATGCGACCGGTCCGGCGGGCGGCTGTGGGGTCTGGGTTGCCTGCCCCTCGCCGACGTAGGTGAGGCACTCGACGAGCTAGCCCGCTGCCTCGGCCTGGGGTTGCGCGGGGTGGAGATCGGCAGCCGGGTCGGCGAGCTCGACCTCGACGCACCCGAGCTCGATGCCTTCTGGGCCGCCTGCGACCGCAGCGGCGCCGCCGTGCTCGTCCACCCGATCATGGGCGGACAAGGGGTGGTCCGGCGCGCGGGTCAACCCTACGACCTGGGCCTCGGAATGCTGACGGACACCGCGATCGCCGCGTCGTCCCTCGTCTTCGGAGGAGTTCTCGAGCGCCACCCGAACCTGCGGGTGGCCCTCGCGCACGGCTGCGGCGCCTTCCCGTGGGCCTACCCCCGGTTACGGGTCGCCGCGGGCCTCGGGGGCAGGGGCGACCCGTCGGTGTGGGACGCACTGACGCGCCGCCTGTACGCCGACACGCTCGTGTTCGACGACGAGCATCTTCGGCTGCTGGTCCACCGGTTCGGTGCAGACCGGCTGCTCCTGGGCAGCGACACCCCGTTCTTCGCCGATCAGGTGGCGAAGTCGATGCGGTCCGTCGACGAGGCTGTCGCTTCGGGCGCCCTGCCCACGGACGCCGGCCACGCGCGTCTGGCACGTAACGCGATGGACTTCTTGGGCCTGGGTTCCTGAGCCCGGACGCCGCGGGTCGCCGCGGCTGGATCACCACTGTTCGCCCATCACGGAAGGACGACCATGCCGAAGGGCATACAGCAGGCCGCCGAGCGGCTGCTCGAGGCCGCGCGCACCCGCACCCCGTGCGCGCCCGTGCGCGACGTGCTGCCGGACGGGAGCGCTGAGACTGCCTACGCGGTACAGAACATCCTGACCGCCCGGTCGCTCGACGACGGCCGCCGGATCGTGGGCCGGAAGGTGGGTCTCACGTCACCGGCCGTGCAGCGTCAGCTCGGCGTCGACCGCCCCGACTTCGGGGTGCTGTTCGCCGACATGGAGATCGCGGACGCCACCGTGGCCGACTCCGGCCGGCTGCTCCAGCCGAAGGTGGAGGCGGAGATCGCCTTCGTCCTGGCCGCCGACCTCGACGCCGTCGACCTCGACGCCGCGGCGGTCCGGTCCGCCACTGCACACGTGGTGGCCGCGCTGGAGATCGTGGACAGCCGGATCGCCGGCTGGGACATCACGTTCGCGGATACGGTGGCCGACAACGCCTCCAGTGCACTGTACGTGCTCGGGACCGAGCCGACCGACCTCGCTGGGCTGGACCTGACGACGGTGCGGATGGAGCTCGTCGACGGAACCGGCGCGACGATGAGCGAAGGGACCGGGGCCGCGTGCCTGGGTGATCCGGTCGAGGCGGTGCTGTGGCTGGCCCGGACCTGCCGGGATCTCGGGGCACCGCTGCGGGCCGGGGAGATCGTGCTGTCCGGCGCTCTCGGGCCGATGGCGCCCGCGGCGGCGGACGGCGTCTACACCGCGCGCCTGTCGGACCTCGGCACCGTGTCGGTCGGCTTCTCGGGCACCGCCCTTCGGCCCGGTGACCGTGTAGCCCCCGAACGCCCGCTGGGCGTCTCGAACTGAGGGACACACGCCATGAAGACGAAGGTTGCGATCCTCGGGTCTGGCAATATCGGCTCGGACCTGATGATGAAGGTCGTCCGGCTGTCGGAGACGCTGGAGATGGGCGCGATGGTCGGCATCGACCCCGCCTCCGACGGGCTCGCCCGGGCGCAGCGCCTCGGGTGCGCCACCACCGCCGAGGGCGTGCGTGGGCTCCTGGGGCTGCCGGTGTTCGACGAGATCGGGGTCGTCTTCGACGCGACCTCGGCCAAGGCACACGTCGCCAACGCGGTCCTGCTGGAGCCACGTGGCAAGATCCTCGTCGACCTCACGCCGGCCGCGATCGGGCCGTTCGTGGTGCCGGCGGTCAACCTCGAGCAACACCGGGACGCGCGGAACGTGAACATGGTGACCTGCGGCGGGCAGGCCACGATCCCGATCGTCGCCGCGGTCTCCCGGGTCACCGACGTGCTGTACGCCGAGATCGTCGCCTCCATCGCCTCGCGCTCGGCCGGCCCCGGCACCCGGGCCAACATCGACGAGTTCACCGAGACCACCTCGAAGGCGATCGAGGTCGTCGGCGGCGCGCGGCGCGGCAAGGCGATCATCGTGCTGAACCCGGCCGAGCCGCCGATGATCATGCGGGACACCGTGCTGTGCCTGGCCGCTGGCGGCGATCCGGAGGAGATCACCGCCTCGGTCACCGCCATGCACGCCGAGGTCGCCCGCTACGTGCCGGGCTACCGGCTCAAGCAGCAGGTCCAGGTCGATCCCGTCCCCGACGACGAACCCCTCCAGACCCTGATTGGGGACGCGCCGCGGCCGCGCTGGCGGGTGTCGGTGTTCCTCGAGGTCGAAGGCGCCGCGCACTACCTGCCCTCCTACGCCGGCAACCTCGACATCATGACCTCGGCCGCACTGCGCACAGCCGAACAACTGGCGACTGCGCAGCTGGAGGTGACCCGATGACCCGGCTCTACGTCCAGGACGTCACCTTGCGGGACGGCATGCACGCCGTGCGGCACCGGATGACCCCGGAGAACGTCCGGACCATCGCCGCCGCGGTCGACCGGGCCGGGGTGTCCGCGATCGAGGTAGCGCACGGCGACGGCCTGGCCGGAGCCAGCCTCACCTACGGCCCGGGCAGCAACACGGACTGGGAATGGATCGCCGCGGCCGCGGAGGTCGTCGAGCACGCCGTGCTGACCACCCTGCTGCTGCCCGGCATCGGCACGATCGAGCAGCTGCGGACGGCCTTCGACCTGGGCGTGCGCTCGGTGCGCGTGGCCACCCACGCGACCGAGGCCGACATCGCGATCCAGCACATCGAGACCGCCCGCGAGCTCGGGATGGACGTGTCCGGGTTCCTGATGATGTCGCACATGGCCCCCGCCACCGACCTGGCGGCCCAGGCGAAGATCATGGAGAAGGCCGGCGCGCACTGCGTCTACGTGACCGACTCCGGTGGCCGGCTGACCATGCGCGACGTCCGTGATCGGGTCCGCGCCTACCGCGACGTCCTGGAGCCCACGACCCAGATCGGCATCCACGCTGTCTCTTATACAC
>NZ_JAJTTE010000003.1 GCF_021343995.1 Pseudonocardia terrae
GCCCAGCCGCATCGCCACGGCCACACCGGCGCCCACGAGCACCACGGCACCCACGATCCACGGCCAGACCGGCATGCCGCCGGACTCGGCCGGGGCCGACTGCGCGGCGGGGGCGGCGCTCGGTGCCGCGTCGGCCGGCTGGGTCGGCGCGGCGGGGTGGCCGGTGCCGGTCCCGGCCGTGGTCAGGGTGAAGCCGACCTTGCCGGAGACGGGGTGGCCGTCGTCGGAGAGCACCCGGTAGCCGATCTCGTAGCGACCGGCCGGGCCGAGCGGCCCGACCGTCGCGCTGACCGAGTCCCCCTGGGCCTGGACCTCGCCGTTGACGTAGTCCTCGCCGTTCGGGCCGACCACGGTGATCGTGTTGAAGCCCTGCTGCATGGTGTCGCTGAAGGTCAGCGTGACCTTCTGCGGGCCGGTGGCGAGGCTGGCGCCGTCGGCCGGATCGCTGCCCTCGAACTCCGCGTGCGCGAGGGCCGGGGTGGCGCCGAGCAGCAGGACGAGCCCGGCGAGCAGGCCGGCGGCGGCGAGGCGGGCCAGGCGGATCATTTCTCGCTCCCCACCGTGATGTCCTCGGTCCGCGGAGCCGGCTTCGGGGCGGGACGACGGCTGCGCAGCAGCGCCCCGCCGCCCAGGCCGAGCCCGAGCGCGCCGAGCAGCAGGCCGATGCCGCCGAGCCAGCGGGCGGTGGTGTCGGTCGTCGACGCGGCCGTCCCCTCGGTGCCTGCGGCCGCGGCGCCGTCGTGGCCGCCGTGCCCACCGGTGGTGGCGGCCGTCAGGGTGACGGTCGGGGCCGGGTGCTGCGGCTCCGCCCCGCCCGGGGTGGTCGGCTCGTTCCAGGCGACGACGCGGCCGTCGTCGTAGGTCTGGGTGGCGGGCAGGACCAGCTGGTCGGTGCCCGTCGGCAGCGGGCCGAGCGACAGCGGGAAGTCGACGAACTGGCCGGGCCCGATCCGGGTGCCCGGCTGGGCGGTCCAGGTGACCTTCAGGACCCCCTGGGTGACCTGCTGCCCGTCGACGTCGACGGGCGCCGGCAGCGCACCCTTGGTGACCTCGGCCGTCCAGCCCGCCTGCGGGGTCGTCCGGGCGGAGGTGATCGGGTGGTCGGTCGGGAAGGTGACCTCGAGCTTGGTGGTGCCGGCGGTGTCGGACTCGTTGGGCACGCGCATCGAGATCACGGCGTAGCCGCCCTGCTCGGCGGTGCTCGGCTGGGCGGTGACGTGCGCGAACGCCGGGACGGTCCCGGCGAGGAGGAGGCCGCCGGCGGCGGCGGTGACGGCCGCCGCGCGCAGCGCGGTGCGGCGGGTGCGGGTGAACACGGTCTGGGTCCTCTCGGCGCGCCGGGCCTCGGCGCGCGGGGTGCGGACCGGCCCTCGGGGGGCCGGCGGGTGCGATCAGGTGGCGGCGATCGGACCCGGTGCCGGCGGACCCCGGCGGAGGACGGCGCCGACGGCGGCGCGGCGGACGTGCCCGGCCACCCCGGCCGCGGGCACGGCGAGCGTGCGCAGCGGGGCGTCGGCGCGCAGGGGTGCGAGCCGGCGCGGCAGGACCCGGCGCAGCGCCCGGGCCAGCGCCGAGAGCAGCCGGTCGACGTCGCGCAGGAGCAGCCCGGAGAGCACCGTGGCGACGGCGTGACCCGCCAGCATCTGCGGGCCGGACGCGACGCCGGTGTGGTCGTGTCCGAGGAGCTCGAGCAGCTCGTGCAGCACGAACTGGCCACCGCCGAGCACCAGCAGGGTGCCGAGCGGACCGCGGACCCGCTCGGCGGTCGACGTGACGGCCAGCGCGAGGAGGGGGAGCAGCACGACGAGCAGCCCGAGGTCGCCCAGGGTGCCGCCACCCGCCAGGTGGCCGAGGGCGGTCAGCAGGGTGCTGAGCGAGGCCAGGACGACCCCGCGCAGGACCCGCGCAGGGGCCGGACCGGCCGGTGGGCCGGCCCGGAGCGGGCCAGGCCGGGACTGCATGGGCACAGACGGTAGCCGAGTCCCGGGCCGGCTCCGGGATGGGTCGGGTTACCGGCGGATCCCGAGGAGGTCGAGCAGCTGGTCCTCGATCCGGTCCAGCTCGCCCGCGACGGCGCGGAACGCCGTGCGGCGGCGGGCCGACGGCATCTGCTCGGCGGCCCGGACGGCCACGGCCAGGTCGGCGAGCCGGGGCCGCATCTCGCGCACGAAGGTGGTCGCGGCGGGGCCGGCGTCGGGTGTGTTCTCCAGCTCGGTGAGCGCCTCGCCCGCGCGGGAGAGGCGCGCGTGCAGCGCGCCGCCGCGCCCGGTGTAGCGCCCCAGCTGGTCCGCGGGCACGCCGAGCCGGCGGGCCCGGTAGGTGTCCCACTGGTCCCGGGCGACCGCGCCGGCGGCGATGGCGTAGGGCGCGAGCAGCGGCGCGACGGCCTTCCCGACGGCGATCAGCCGCTTGGTGTTCGCCGGCGTGAGGTCCTTGGGCGCGGCGGTGCCGGCCTCCTTGGACAGCTCCTTCTGCGCCTTCCCGGCCTCCTTGCGGGCCTTCTTGGCCGCCCGCCGCCCGGGCTTGTCCGCGGTGACGGCCTCGACGGCGGCCAGCGCGGTGCCGGCGGCCCGGCTCACGGTGTCGCCGGCCTGCTCGGCCGCCTTGCGGGCCCTGCGCTCGGCCTTGTCCGCCGTCTTCGCGGCCTTGTCCGCCGCCTTCGCGGCCTTCTTGTCGACCTTGGTGGCCTTCGCGGCGGCAGGCGACCCACCTCGTCGCAGTGCCATGTCTCCGGTGCCTCCCGCGTCGCGTACCCGTTTCCGGTGATCAGCGGCAGCCTAGAGGGCGCGGCGCGCCGTGGCCGACGCGGAGTTGTCGGTGTCGGTCTCTACCCTCGGGTGTGTGACGGCGACGATCAACGGTGCGGGCGGGCAGGCGGGCCCCGGTGGCCCGGTGCCCGGGCGCGGCGAGGGATCGGCGCCCCCTCCCGGCGGACCCCGCGTTCCCCTGCTCGATGCGGCGGCGACCACCCGGTGCCGGCGACGGGTGCACCTGGACCACGACCCGTCGGCGGCCACGGCGCCGCGGGCCCTGCCCGATCCGGCGCTGGAGCAGCGCCGGGCGGACGTGCGGGAGCACCGCGCCCGGATCGCGCAGGCGGTGGCCGGTGCGCAGCCCGCGGCGTGGCGGGCGGTGCCCGAGGGCCTGCCCGCCTCGGAGCGCGCCCGGCTGACCGGGGAGCTGGTCGCCGCGGGCGCCGGCGTGATCGGCGGGGCCGTGCTGCCGGTCGACCCGGCGGGCCGGCGCGGCTCGGCCGAGCTGCTGGTGCGGGTGCCCGGCGGCGGGTACGTGCCCGTGGTCGTCGTGCGGCACCGGATCACCGATCCCGGCGCCGGTGCGGCCACCACCCCGCTGACCGCGCCGTTCCCGCAGCTCGCGGTCGTGGACGAGGAGCGCAAGGTGCGCTCGCAGCCGCGGGACCTGCTGCGGCTCGCGCACCTCACGCGGATGCTGCGGACGGCGGGCTGGGCGCCGTCGGGCGAGGTGGACGGTGCGGACCGGGGCGGCGTCGTCGGCCTCGACGCCGACGTCGTGGTGTGGCACGACCTGCGGGCCGGGCACTGGCCGGGCGACCGCAGCACCCTCGAGGAGTACGACGAGCGCTTCGCCGACCGCGTGGCCGTCGCGCTCGCGGCGGCCACCGGGGCCGAGCCGCTGGCCGAGCCCTCGCGCGTGCTCGAGTGCCGGCGGTGCCCGTGGTGGCCGACCTGCGAGGCGCGGCTCACCGCGGAGCGGGACGTGAGCCTGGTGGTCCGCGGCGACACCGCGGTGGCGCTGCGCGAGATCGGGATCCGCACGGTCGACGAGCTGGCGGACCTGGATCCGAGGGCCGAGCCGCCCGTGCCGCTGCCCGGCACCCCGTACCCGGACGTCGTGGCGCTGGCCCGGGGCTGGCGGCGCGGCCTGGCCGTGGCCCGCCGCGTCGAGCGGGTGCCGGTGTACCGGGCGGACGTCGAGGTCGACGTCGACATGGAGAGCTTCGGCGAGTCCGGCGCCTACCTGTGGGGCGCGGCGCTGTCGTACCCGGGCGGTCGGCGCGAGGGCGACGAGCCGGAGGGCTACCGCGCGTTCGCCACATGGGAGCCGGTGCCGACGCCGGACGAGGGCCGCTCCTTCGCCGAGTTCTGGACCTGGCTCTCGGGCGTCCGGGCCACCGCCGAGCGGACCGGCCGCACGTTCGCCGCCTACTGCTACAACGAACAGGCGGAGAACCGCTGGCTGCTGTCCTCGGCCACGCGCTTCGCGGGCATGCCCGGCGTCCCGCCGGTCGAGGAGGTCCGCGAGTTCATCGCCGCGGAATGGTGGGTCGACCTGTTCGCCGTGGTCAACGAGTGGTTCCTGTGCGCTCAGGGCAAGGGCCTGAAGAAGGTCGCCCCCGTGGCCGGGTTCAGCTGGCGGGACCCGGAGGCCGGTGGGGAGAACTCGATGCGCTGGTACCGGGACGCCGTGGGCATGGACGGTGCCCCGCCGGACCCGGCGCAGCGCGAGCGGCTGCTCGGCTACAACACCGACGACGTGCTGGCCACCCAGGCGTTGCGGGAGTGGATGACCACCCGCGCGGTCGACGAGGTCCCGCTCGCCTCGGAGCTGTGACCGTGTCCGAAATCCGCCAGCGCGGGCCGGGAGGACCGGAGCATGCTGGGCGGGTGCAGCTGAGCTGGCGGATCGTCCCCGCGCCCGAACCGATCGGCGCGCTCACCGTCGGGGTGAGCGAGGTGGGCCTGTGCCTGGTCGGGTTCGGGGCCGTGCCGGAGCGGGCGGCGGCGGCCGCCGCGCGGTTGGGCGCCGAGCCCGTCGAGGATCGTGAAGGGACCGCCCAGGCGGCGGCGCAGCTCGCGGAGTACCTCGCCGGCGAACGTCAGGGGTTCGACCTGCCGCTGGACTGGCGGCTCACCCACCGCACCCAGCGCACCGTGCTCCAGGCGCTGTTCGCCCACGTCCCGTTCGGGGCGACCACCACCTACGCAGAGCTCGCCGCACTCAGCGGGGCCTACGAGGGCCACGGCTACACCGCGGCCCGCGGGGTCGGCTCGATCATGGGCTCGAACCCGATCCCGGTCGTCGTGCCCTGTCACCGGGTCATGGCCGCCGGTGGGCTCGGCGGGTTCGGCGGCGGCCGCGCGACCAAGGAGTGGCTGCTCGCGCACGAGGGCGTGCTGGCCCCGACCCTGTTCTGATCTTCCGGCCGCGACCCACATCCCCTGCGGGCCGGACGAGGAACGCCCTCGGCCACGCTTCCGTGCTGGAGAAGATCACCGTCCGGGACCGCCTGCCGCCGCATCCGGCGTTCAACGGTCGCAGGCGACGATCATGGACGCCCTGTCCCTTGTGGTGATCGCCGGTCCGGACCGGATGCGGCCGGTTCCGGCGCTCAGCGGTCCCAACCGGCGATCATGAACGCCCGTGGGGCTTGCCGCCCTGGTCGCGCAGCACCGTCGCGCGGCGATCGTCGGCGCCTCCGCGGGTCGGGCCGGCCCTCCGGTCGCCACCGGCGGCCGGCCGGTGCGAGGGTGGGAGCGTGGCACCCCGCACGTACGAGAAGCTCGGCCCCGCCGGCGCGGCCGCGAGCACCCACCATCTCGGCACCTCCACCGCCCTGACCGTGCTGGCCCGGGGCGGCAACGCCTTCGACGCGGCCGTCGCGGCCGGGTTCGTCCTGCAGGTCGTGGAGCCGCACCTGTGCGGCCCCGGCGGCGAGGTCCCGGTCGTGTTCACCACCGCCGCGGACCCGCGGCCGCGGGTGCTCTGCGGGCAGGGCGTCGCGCCCGCTGCGGCGACGATCGACCACTACCGCGCCGAGGGCTGCACCATCGTGCCGGGCACCGGGCTGCTGGCGGCCACCGTCCCCGGCGCCTGGGACGCCTGGCTGACGTTGCTGCGCGACCACGGGACCTGGGAGCTGGCCGACGTCCTGGCCCCCGCGCTCGGGTACGCCGCCGGCGGGTTCCCGCTGGTCCCGCGCATCCCGGACACGATCGCGACCGTGGCCGAGCACTTCCGCCGGCACTGGCCCGGCTCCGCCGAGCAGTGGCTGCCCGACGGCGGGATCCCCCGACGGTCCCACCGGCTGCCGGTGCTCGCGGCGACCTGGGAGCGGCTGCTCGGCGAGGCGCAGGGGCCGAGCCGGGAGGCGCGCATCGACGCGGCCCGGGCCGCCTGGTACCGCGGGTTCGTCGCCGAGGCCGTCGACCGCTTCTGCCGCACGCCGGTGCGCGACGAGACCGGGCACGACCACGCCGGCGTGCTCACCGCCGACGACCTGGCCGGCTGGTCGGCCACCTACGAGGACGCCCTGGTCGTCGACGCCGGGGCGGGCTGGCAGGTCGCGAAGTGCGGGCCGTGGTCGCAGGGCCCGGCCCTGGCGCAGACGCTGCGGCTGCTCGACGGCACCGAGCTGACGTACACGGACGGCGTCGCGACCGCCGACACCGTGCACACCGCCGCCGAGGCCGCGAAGCTCGCCTTCGCCGACCGCGAGGCCTGGTACGGCGACAGCGCCCCGGTGCCGATGGCCGACCTGCTGGCGGAGGACTACACCGCGGCCCGGCGCCGGCTGATCGGCGACCTGGCCTCGCGCGAGCTGCGCCCGGGCTCGCCCGGCGGCCGGGACCCACGGCTGGCCGCGCTGGCGACCGACCACGACCGGCCCATCGGCAAGGGCACCGAGGGCCCCGGCACCGGCGAGCCGACGGTGGCCCGGCTGGGCGGGGGCGCCGCGACCGGCGAGCCGGCCGCCGAACCGGCGCTGACCAGGCAGGGTGTGGCCCGCGGGGACACAGTGCACATCGACGTCGTCGACGCGGCCGGGAACATGGTCTCCGCGACGCCGTCGGGCGGCTGGCTGCAGTCCTCGCCGACGATCCCGGAGCTGGGGTTCTGCCTGGGCACGCGGGCGCAGATGTTCTGGCTGGAGGAAGGACTGCCCAGCTCGCTGGTGCCGGGCCGGCGCCCGCGCACGACGCTCTCGCCCGGCCTCGGCCTCCGCGACGGCGAGCCCCGCATCGCCTTCGGCACCCCCGGCGGCGACCAGCAGGACCAGTGGCAGCTGTGCTTCCTGCTCGCCCACACCCGGGCCGGGCTCGACCTGCAGGCGGCGATCGACGCCCCGGCCTGGCACACGACGTCGTTCCCGGCCTCGTTCGCACCGCGCGGGTGGGAGCCTGCGGGGCTGGTCGTCGAGTCCCGCCTCGGGCCGGAGACGGTCGACGAGCTCGCCCGCCGCGGCCACCGGGTCACCGACGCGGGCCCGTGGGCGCTGGGCCGGCTGTCCGCCGTCGGGCGGGGGGACGACGGCCTGCTCGCGGCCGCCGCCGACCGCCGCAGCGGCGTGGGCAGCGCCGCCGCCCTCTGAGCCCCTGAGACCGCGTTATGGCTCCATGACGCTCCCGACGGCCCCGTGGCAACGCGTTATGGCTCCATAACGCTCCCGAGAACCCCCGGAGAACGCGTTGTGGCTCCATGACGCACTGGGGAGGGCCTCGGAATGTGCGTCATGGAGCCATACGTCGTGAGAATCTCAGCCCAGGACGGCCTGGATGTCGATGTCGATCCGCAGCGTGCGCCCGATCGCCAGCACGCCGGCGAGGACGCTCTGGTTCCAGGAGATCGCGAAGTCGTCCCGGGAGATCTCGGTGGTGGCCGAGAAGGCCGCCCGGGTGCCGCCCCACAGGTCCGGGCCGGTGCCGCGGTACTGGACGTCGAGGGTGACCGGCGCGCTCACGCCCTTGAGTGTGAGCACCCCGTCGACCCGCCAGTGCCGGGTGTCGATCCGGACGAGCCCGTCGGACTTGTAGCTGATCTCCGGGTAGACGTCGATGTCGAGGAAGTCGGCGCTGCGCAGGTGCGCGTCGCGGTCGGCGTCGTCGGAGTCGACGCTGCCCGGGTCGATCGTGACCTCGACCGAGCTGTTCTCCAGCGGGTCGGCCACCTGGACGCGCCCGGCGAAGCCGCGCAGCCGCCCGTGGATCCGGCTCATGCCCAGGTGCAGGGCGGTGGCGCGGATGCTCGAGTGGTGCGGGTCGATCGTCCAGGTGCCGGGCATGGGCAGGACGTCCCCGCCCACCTTGGCCAGCTCCAGCACGCCCATCGTGGACCGCTCGCCGGCCACCTGGACCGTGCGCGCTGCGGGCTCGTGCCCGGCCGCCGCCGCGATCACCGTGTACGGGCCCTGGGAGAGCCCCTCGAGCACGAACCCGCCGTCCTCGCGGCTCGCCGCGCGGCCGCGCTGCACACCCGTCGCGTCGACGGCCGTCAGCGTGCCCCCGGTGACGGGCCAGCCGTCCGGGGTCATCAGCCTGCCGGTCACGTCGCTCATCGAATTCCCTCCGTCGTCCCGTTCTGCGTCGCCCCGGTCCCCACGGTGCCGTTGTGCGCGCCGTTCTGCGCGGTGCCGTTCGACACGGCACCGTTCCGGGTGGCGCCGTCGTGCGCGGGGGCCGGGAACTCGACGTCGGCCGTGGTCACCCCGCCGGAGCCCACCTGCACCACCGACGCCACCGGCGCGTAGCCGCTGGCCGTGAGCGTGTAGGTCCCGCCGGGCAGGTTCTCGAAGACGAACGAGCCGTCCGGGCCGGTCACGGTCGACGCGACCACGGTGCCCCGCCCGTCGATCAGGGTCGCGAGCGCCTCGCCGACCCCGCGGCCGTCGCTGGCGGCCACCACGGTGCCGACGAGCCGGGCCCGCCGGGGCAGTTCGACGTCGTGGTCGGTCACCATCCCGGTCCGCAGCTCGACCGCCGCGGCGACCGGCGCGAACGTCGTCCCGGTGACGGTCAGCGTGTACCGCCCCTCGGGGACGCCCTCGAGCCGGTAGCGGCCGCCGGCGTCGGGCTGGCCGGTCGCGGCGACGTCGCCCCGCGCGTCGATCAAGGTGATCGTCGCGTCGTCGACCGGCGTGCCCTCGCCGTCGCGGACGAGGCCGCGGACCGCGCAGGTGCCGGCGAGCGGGACGTCGTGCCGCACGGGCCGGTCGGCCACCGCCACCATCGCCGCGTACGGCTGGAAGGCGCCGGAGGTGGCGACGACGAGGTACGTGCCGCCGTTGGCCAGCGGGATGCGGTACCCGCCGTCCGGGCCGGTCACGGCGCGGCCCTCCTGGTGCCCGGCCGGGTCGGTGACGGTCACGACCGCTTCGGGCAGGCCGGTGCCGTCGGCGCGGTGCACGATGCCGTTGACCTCGGGACCGGGGCCGTACCCGGCGGGCGCACCCGCACCGGCCGGCGCGGGAGCCGGTTCGGCCGGCAGCGGCACGGGCTCCCCGGCGAGGTGGTGCCGGCCGCCGTCGGGGCCGGGCGCCTGGCCGGCGCCGTTGCGGGCGGCCACGGCCGCGCCGACGGTCCCGGGGTGGGCCGGGGCGTGCCCGTTGCCGGCGTGCCCGTTGTGCAGGGCCCGGAACTCCTCGATCGGCTCGACCGCCGCGGTCACGGTCGCGGGGGCGGGCGGGGTGCCGGCCTCCTCGGCCAGCCGGGCCTGGGCGCCGGACATGGTGCGCAACGGCAACTCCTTGATGAACAGCACGATCACGAACGCCAGCGCGATCACGCAGGCGGCGACCAGGTAGGTCAGCGTCATCGAGTCGGTGAACCCGACCAGGAACGGCCGGGCGAGCCGCGCGTCGATCTGCTGCAGGAACGCGGAGTCGTTCAGCACGCCGGAGGCGGCCGACAGGTCGCCGGACCGCGCGCCCTGGACGATCTGGTGGTTGGCCGGGTTCGCCACGACCGCGGGGTCGGCGAGGGCGGAGCGGAAGACCTGCCCGGCGGCGCCCTGGAAGGCGCCGGCGATCTTGTCGCCCACCGTCGAGAACATGATCGACAGGAAGATGGCGGTACCGAGTGTGCCGCCCATCTGCCGGAAGAAGGTCGCCGACGCCGTCGCCACACCCATGTCCCGCGCGGGGACGGCGTTCTGCACGGCCAGGACCAGGGTCTGCATGCAGCACCCGAGCCCGAGGCCGAACATCGCCATGTAGAGGTCGAACTCCCACAGCGCGATGTCGACGCTGAGCCGGAAGTGCAGGATCACCAGGGCGCCGGCCATGAGCGCCGTGCCGAGGACCGGGAAGATCTTGTACTTCCCGGTGCGCGCGGTGACCTGCCCGGACACCACGGAGGCGCACATGATCCCCGCGACCAGCGGCAGCATGAGGAAGCCCGACTCCGTGGGCGTGACCCCGTGCACGATCTGCAGGAACTGGGGGAACAGCGCGATGCCGCCGAACATCCCCATGCCGATCACGACACCGGCCAGGCTGGTCAGGGTGAACACCCCGTTGCGGAACAGCCGCAGCGGGAGCAGCGCGTCGTCGCCGTACAGGCGTTCGCAGAACACGAAGGCGAGCAGGCCGACCACGCCGATGACGTAGCAGACGATCGCCGAGGTGGAGCCCCAGCCCCACTCCCGGCCCTGCTCCGCGACGATCAGCAGCGGCACGAGGCCGATCGCCAGGGTGAGCGCCCCGGGCCAGTCGATGCGGTGCGGGCGCGGGGTGTGCGGGACGTTGAGGACCTTCGCCACGACCACCAGGGCGATGGCGCCGATCGGCACGTTGACCAGGAAGATCCAGCGCCAGCCGTCGATGCCGGCGATCGTGGCCTGGCCGGAGAGCACGCCGCCGATGACCGGGCCGAGCACGCTCGACGTGCCGAACACGGCGAGCATGTAGCCCTGGTACCGGGCCCGCTCCCGCGGCGGCACGATGTCGCCGAGGATCGTCAGGGCCAGCGCGAACAGGCCGCCGGCGCCGAGGCCCTGCACCGCGCGGAAGCCCGCGAGCATGTACATCGACGTCGAGAAGGTGCACAGCACCGAGCCGACGAGGAAGATCGAGATGGCGGTGAGGAACAGCGGCTTGCGGCCGAAGATGTCGGAGAGCTTGCCGTAGAGCGGCGTGCTGATCGTGCCGGTGATCAGGAACGCGGTCGTGGCCCAGGCCTGCTGGGAGAGCCCGCCCAGGTCGTCGGCGATGGTGCGGATGGCGGTCGAGACGACGGTCTGGTCGAGCGCGGCCAGGAACATGCCGAGCATGAGGCCGATCAGGATCGTCACGATCTGCTTGTGCGACAGCTCACCGCCCCGGTCGGTCGGGGCGGCCGGCCGCGCGGGCGCGGCGGCGGCGGGTGGGCTGGTCATCGGGGGTCCCCCTCGGTCGTGCGGTGGAGATCGGCGACGAAGCGGCCGAGCAGGTCGGCGAACTGGCCGCGGGACTCGGGGGTCCAGTCGGCCAGGGCGCTGAAGAGCTGGGCGGCCCGGCGCCGTCGTTCGGTGTCGAGGACCCGGTGGCCCTCGGTGGTCGCGGCGAGCAGGCTGGCGCGCCCGTCCTCGGGGTCGGCGCGGCGCTCGACGAGCCCGGACCGGACCAGGCCGGCGACCTGCCGGCTGATGGTCGACGGGTCCGCGCACATCGCCGCGGCGATCTCCCCGGAGCGCTGCGGGCCCTCGGTGGCCAGCCGCGCGAGCAGCGGGAACGACGCCGTCTCCAGCTCCGCGCCGCGGTAGGCCGGCCCGATCCGCTTGATCAGGCGCATGAGCATCACCAGCTCGTGCACCAGACGGTCCGCGACGTAGATGTCGTGGTCGTCGACGGTCCGGTCACCCCGGTCGGAGAGCGGGGGCGCGCCGTCGATGTCGGCCGTCATGCCTGCTCCTGATGGTCTCTTTACCTTGACTTTGCGTGTATCACGCAACGAGTTGCTGTACGCAAGCATGAACCTGCGCATGCCTCCGCGCAAAGCGATTACCCGCTCCGAGGCGGTGATCCCCACCACCCGTCGGGTTACGGTGCCTTCGTGGCGCGGCCGACGGTGGTGGAGAACGTCTTCGATCCCCGGGTGTTCGCCGGCGGCGTCCCGCACGAGGCGCTGCGCCGGCTGCGGGACGAGGCGCCGGTGTCCTGGCAGGAGGAGCACGAGGTCGGCATCTGGCCCGCCGGGCCGGGCTACTGGGCGGTGACCCGCTACGACGACGTCCGGCACGTGCTGCGCAGCCCGGCCGACTTCTCGTCGTCGCTCGGGGCCACGCAGATCCGCGACCCGGACCCGGCGGACCTGCCGTTCATCCGCCGGATGATCCTCAACATGGACCCGCCCGAGCAGGTCCGGCTGCGTACGCTCGTGACCGGCGCCTTCACCCGGCGCCGGCTGGAGCGGTTCGCCGCGACCGTCCGCGAGCGGGCGGCAACGCTGCTCGACGCGGTCGCGGGGCGGGGGAGCTGCGACCTGCCCGCCGACGTCACGGACGACTTCCCGCTGCAGAACCTCGCGGACCTGCTCGGCGTGCCCGCGGCGGACCGCGCGCAGCTGCTGCACTGGACGAACCGGGTGATCGGCTACCAGGACCCGGAGCACGCGCAGGTCGTGCTCGGTGCCGACGGCCGGCCCGTCAACCCGCGCTCGCCCGCCCAGCTCGCGGACATGTTCGGCTACGCCGAGGAGCTGGCCGCGGCCAAGCGCCGGCACCCGGCCGACGACGTGATGACCGCCCTGGTGCAGGCGGAGGTCGACGGCGAGCGGCTCACCGACGCCGAGCTGAAGATGTTCTTCTTCCTGCTGGTCGTCGCCGGTAACGACACCGTCCGCAGCGCACTACCGGGCGGGGTGCTGGCGCTCGTCGAGCACCCGGCGGAGTACGCCCGGCTGCGCGCGGATCCCGGCCTGCTGCCCTCGGCGATCGAGGAGATGCTGCGCTGGCACCCGCCGGTGCTGACCTTCCGCCGCACCGCCACCCGGGACCTGGAGCTCGGCGGGCAGGCGATCACGGCGGGGGACAAGGTCGTCGTCTACCACGTGTCCGCGCACTACGACGAGCGCCGCTTCCCCGACCCGCACCGCTTCGACATCGGCCGCACGCCCAACGACCACCTCGCCTTCGGGCAGGGTCCGCACCTGTGCCTGGGCGCCGCGTTCGCGCGGCTGCAGCTGCGGGAGTTCCTCGGCGAGCTCCTCACGCGGCTGCCGCAGGTGGAGCTCGCGGCCGAGCCGCGGCGGCTGACCTCGAACTTCATCAACGGCATCACCCGGCTGCCGCTGCGCTGGTGACCCCCGTCTAGTCTCCGCCGCAGCGATCACGGGAGGCGTGCCAGTGGGTCGGACGGGCCGGATCGGGAGTGCGGTCACGGGGTTCGCGTTCGTGCTGGCGCTCGCCGGGTGCGCCCAGCCCGGGCAGCTCGGCCGGCCGGCCCCGGCCACCACTGCGGCCCCGGGCGCGCCCGTGGCGCCCGCCGCCGCGGCCCCCGCGGGCCCGCAGACGGTCGGGCGCGGGGTCGTCGACGTCCCGCTGCGCTTCCGGACCCCCGCCGACGCCGCCTACACCGTGCGCACCCTCGACCTCGCCCCGGGCGAGGCGCTCGGCTGGGAGACCCACCCGGGCACCGAGCTGACCCTGCTCGACGCCGGCGAGGTCACGGTGCAGGAGGCCGACGCGTGCGCGCCGCGGGTGCTCGCGCCCGGCCAGGTCGCGGTCGTGGGCGAGGGGGTGGCGCACGTCGTGCGCAACACCGGCACCGGACCCGCCCGGCTCGTGGTCACCAGCTTCCTGGCCCAGCGCGTGCCCGAGGCGACCCCCGTGCCCTCGCCCTGCCCCGGCGAACCCGCCCCGGCCCCCGCCGGCCCGGCGAGCTGAGCCCGCGGCACGACCCGGTCGAACGGGGGCGTCCGGGCCCGTCGGTGTGGGACGATGGTCGCGTCGGGGACCCTTATGACCGGGCGGAGTGCATGGCGAGGAAGACCGTGACCGCCAACGACGGGCGGACGTGGGAGGTCAGCAGGCGCATCGACTGGTCGCCGCCCGCGGTCGGCGACGAGTTCGAGCACGACGTCGACGGTGGCCGCGGGGCCGTCGTGATGGTCGTCTGCGCGCTGATCGTGTTCGGCGTGGCCGTCGTGGCCTGGCCGCTGCTCTCCCAGTCCCAGGTGCACGTACCGGTGGCCTACTGGTTCGCCGCGATCGTGATCCTCGGCTTCTTCCCGGTCCGCTGGTGGCTGCGTCGCCCGTGGAAGATCGTCGCCGAGACGGACGGGCACTACGGCTCCGACGCCGGCCGCGAGCACTGGGTGGGCAAGGTCCGCGGGGTCAGCCGCGCCCAGGAGGAGATGCGCGTGGTGGTGCTCTCGCTGCGCCAGCGCGGCACCCCCGGCCACGCCGACAGCCCCCTGCAGCCGGTCAACTGATGCCCGAGCTCCCCGAGGTCGAGGCGCTCGCCCAGCACCTGCGCGACCACGCCCTGTACCGGCCGGTCGCGCGGGTGGACGTGGCCAGCATGAGCGTGCTCAAGACCTTCGACCCGCCGGTGTCGACCCTGGCCGGCCGGGTGGTCACGGGGGCGAGCCGGTTCGGGAAGTTCCTCTCGGTGG
The DNA here is from genome assembly GCF_021343995.1 of Pseudonocardia terrae. Taxonomy (GTDB): domain Bacteria; phylum Actinomycetota; class Actinomycetes; order Mycobacteriales; family Pseudonocardiaceae; genus Pseudonocardia; species Pseudonocardia terrae. Next base: position 14,349 of record NZ_JAJTTE010000003.1, read on the forward strand.
ACGTCGAGGACCGGCGGGACGAGCCGGGCCTGCACCTGGTCACGCACCTGTCCCGGGCGGGTTGGCTGCGCTGGCACGAGCAGGCCACCGCCACCCCGCCCAAGCCCAGCGGGCGCGGCCCGCTGGCGCTGCGGGTGCACCTCGACACCGTCGGCGGGCCGGGCTTCGACCTCACCGAGGCGGGCACGCAGAAGCGGCTCGCGGTGTACCTGGTGCAGGACCCGCTAGAGGTCCCCGGCATCGCGAAGCTCGGGCCCGACGCGCTGGAGATCGACCGCGCCGGGTTCGGCGCGCTGCTCGCGGGGCGCACCGAGCGGATCAAGAACCTCCTCACCGACCAGAAGGTGCTGGCCGGGATCGGCAACGCCTACAGCGACGAGATCCTGCACACCGCCCGGCTGTCGCCCTACGCCGTGTCCGGGCGGCTCGACGAGGACAAGGTCGACGTCCTCCACGAGGCGATGCGCGGCGTCCTGAGCGACGCCGTGGACCGGTCCGTGGGGCAGCGCGCCGCGTCGCTGAAGGGGGAGAAGCGCTCCGGCCTGCGGGTCCACGCCCGGACCGGGCTGCCCTGCCCGGTGTGCGGGGACACCGTCCGGGAGGTGTCGTTCGCCGATCGGTCGTTCCAGTACTGTCCGACGTGCCAGACCGGCGGTAAACCCCTGGCCGACCGGCGGCTCTCCAGACTCGTGAGGTGACCACCGTGGCGGACGTGCTGTCGTCGCCGCTGGTGCTCGTCCTCGCGGCGGTCATCGTGGCGCTCGTCGTGGTCATCGTGGTGCTCCTGGTGCGCCGCGCCCGTCGGCACACCTTCGCGAGCCCGCTCGAGCGGGCCACCTTCTCCACGCTGCACACCGTGGCGCTCGCCGCGCCCGCGCTGCGGGACGGACTCAACCCCAACTCCGCCGCGTACGCGCTGCCCTACCTGCGCACCCTGCTCGACACCTGCGCGCTCACCATGACCGACGCCCGGGGCGAGGTCCTGGCGTGGGACGGCGACGCCGACCAGCACAAGCCCGACGTCGTGAGCCTCGCCGACCAGGTGATCTCCACCGGCCGTCAGCAGGTGCTCTCGCACTCGTCGATCGCCTGCCAGTACCCGAGCTGCGACGTCCGCGGCATCGTCGTGGTGCCGCTGGAGAGCGACGGCGCGATCATCGGGACCCTGGCCGCGCTCACCACCCTGACCGCGGGCCCGGTGCTGCTGCGGGCCACCGCCGAGGTCGCGCGCTACGTCTCCAGCCAGCTCGAGCTCGCCGAGCTCGACGAGTCGCGCGCCCGGCTCAACCGGGCCGAGGTGCGGGCGCTGCGGGCGCAGATCTCGCCGCACTTCGTCTACAACGCGCTCACCACGATCGCGAGCTTCATCCGGACGGACCCGGTGCGGGCCCGCGACCTGTTGATCGAGTTCGCCGACTTCACCCGGTACTCGTTCCGCACCGCCGGCGAGTACACGACGCTGTCGGACGAGCTCACCAACATCGAGCGCTACATCGCGCTGGAGAAGGCGCGCTTCGGCAACCGGCTCAACATCAAGCTGCAGATCGCGCCCGAGGTGCTCAACGTCGTGCTGCCGTTCCTCGCGCTGCAGCCGCTGGTGGAGAACGCGGTACGGCACGGGCTGGCCAGCAAGCCCAACGGCGGCACCATCACCATCACCGCCGAGAACGCCGGCGCGGAGTGCGTGATCATCGTGGAGGACGACGGCGTGGGCATGGACCCCGCCCGCCTCACCGAGGACCTCGACGACGCCCACCTCTCCGGCGCGCACGTCGGCCTCGGCAACGTCGACGACCGGATGCGCTCGGCGTTCGGCGACGACTTCGGGCTGGTCGTGGACACCGCCGTCGGCGCCGGCATGAAGATCACGTTGCGGGTGCCGAAGTTCCGCGCGGGCATCCGGGTCTGACGGCGCGGGCCCCGGGCCGCGGGGCCGGACGCGCGGGCCAGCGACGATCACCGCTGCGGCGGGTCCGGATCGGTAGCGTGTGCACATGGACGCCCTCCGCCTGCCCGACCGCCTGACCTCGCGCCTTCCCGGACGGCTCGGGGAGAAGGGCGACGCGCCGGTGGTCCCGCTCGTCCGGCTGCACGGCGTGATCTCGCCGCACCCCGGGCCGGTGCCCCGCGCGGTGATCAACGCGGCCTCGACGGACAAGGTGCTGGAGCGGGCGTTCGGCACCGAGCGGATCGTGGCCGTCGGGCTGCTGGTGAACTCGCCCGGCGGCTCGCCCACCCAGTCCGCCCTGGTCGCGGACCGGATCCGCGGGCTCGCGGACGAGCACGACGTGCCGGTGCTGGCGTTCTGCGAGGACGTCGCGGCCTCCGGCGGGTACTGGCTGGCCTGTGCGGCCGACGAGATCTACGCCCACCCGACCTCCATCGTCGGCTCGATCGGCGTGATCAGCTCCGGGTTCGGGCTGGAGGGCTTCATCCAGCGCTTCGGCATCGAGCGCCGGCTGCACACCGCCGGCAAGTCGAAGTCGCGGCTCGACCCGTTCCTCCCGGAGAAGGACGAGGACGTCGCGTGGCTGCGGGGCCTGCAGGACGAGCTGCACGGCCTGTTCCGCGAGTGGGTCACCGAGCGCCGCGGCGACAAGCTGACCGGCGGCGACGAGCTCTTCACCGGCGAGGTGTGGACCGGGGCACGGGCCGTGGAGCTGGGCCTGGTCGACGGCCTCGGCACGGCGCGGTCCGTGCTCACGGAGCGCTTCCCGGAGGCGAAGCTGGCCCCGGTCGAGGGACGCAAGGCACTGCTCGCCCGGCTGGGCCTGACCGCCCCCGCCGCGGCCCGCTTCGGGGGCCTCGACGCAGGCGGTCCGGCGGACGCCGCGCTGGGGCTGGTCCAGGCGGCCGACATCAGGGCGACATGGGCGCGCTACGGTCTGTAGCCTCGCCGGCGGTGGGCGAGCCCGAGAGAACCCCCGGTCCTCACCCGTTCGACCAGTAGCCGATCGGTCGCAGATTGGTGAGATGCCCTGGCATCCCGCACCGATCACCGTCACCATGGTCGGCAGGGCCGGGGGCCGCCCACCGACGAGGTGCGCGCCCGGTCGCGCACCGGGAACGCAGGATGAGGAGATCGTGGACAGCACCGACAGCTCCGGAGGTCTGGTCGTCCTCGCAGTGGACGACGAACAGCCGGCTCTCGAAGAACTGGCGTTCCTGCTGAACGAGGACCCGCGGGTCGGCGAGGTGCTCAAGGCCTCGGACGCCACCGAGGCCCTCCGTATCCTCAACGCCCGCAGTTCCCGGGAGAGCGTGCACGCCGCCAACGCCGCCCGCGCCGCGGGGGCCCCGCACCCGGCCGCCGGCACGCGCGTGGCGGAGAAGACGGACGTCGACGTCGTCTTCCTCGACATCCGCATGCCTGGGCTCGACGGGCTGGAGCTGGCCCGGGTCTTCTCCTCGATGGCCCAGCCGCCGGAGGTCGTGTTCGTCACGGCACACGACGACCGTGCGGTCGACGCCTACGAGGTCGGCGCCAAGGACTACCTGCTCAAGCCGCTTCGCGAGGAGCGGCTCGCCGCCGCGCTGGACCGGATCATCGCGAACCGGGCCACCGCTGCACCGGTCGATCCGGTTCCGCAGGAGCGGGACGAGGACGAGGTCATCCCCGTCGAGCTCGCGGGCACCACCAAGCTGGTGCCGCGCTCGGCCGTCCGGTACGTCGAGGCCCAGGGCGACTACGCCCGGCTGCACACCACCGAGGGCAGCCACCTGGTCCGCATCCCCCTCTCCGTGCTGGAGGACCGCTGGCGCGACGCCGGGTTCGTGCGCATCCACCGCTCGTTCCTGGTGGCGCTGCCGCTGGTCACCGAGCTGCGGCTGTCCGGGTCGGGCTACGTCGTGCGGGTCGGCTCCGGCCCGGACACCGCGGAGCTGCCCGTCTCGCGCCGGCACACCCGTGAGCTGAAGGACCGCCTGGTCCGCGCGACGAAGCAGGCGTGGAGCCAGAGGTGAGCACCTCTGTCGACGGCTCTCCGCCGTCGATGAGCCCCGACCCGGGAGACGACGGGTCCGACAGGCGCCGGCGCACGGCCCCGGCCGGCCCCGAGGACTCCGGGGCACTGTGGGTGCAGGAGGAGATGCGCCGACGGATGGGCGCCAACGCCCGCTCCGGCCGCGGCCGGCACGCGCGGGACGAGGCGGACACCGAGCAGTTCGGCGTGAGCGAGCTGCGGGCGCGGGTCTCCCGCGGCGTCGCCGGGCCGACCGACTACACGAACTACCCCGACTACGAGGACGAGGACGAGGACGGGGACGACGGCCCCTTCGGCGGCCCCGAGGTCGAGCAGTTCGAACGCGTCCTGGGCCCGGCCAGCGTGCCGCTGCGGATGCCGCCCCCCGAGGCCTACGACGACGGACGCGGTGACCCGTGGCGAGACGGGCACGGCGGACCCGGTCCCGGGCCGGACCCGCAGGGGCCGCCGGCGGGCCCCGGCGGGATGCGGCAGAGCGGCGCCCCCGGCAGCCCGTTGGCGCGGGCGGGCCGGCCCGCGCTCGCGCCGGACTCCCTCGGCGCGCGCCCCCCCGCCCCCCGGCCCTCCGCGGGGGGCGAGCACCCCCAGGCGTTCACCGGCGAGTTCACCCCGGAGCCTCCCTCCCGCGCGGTCCCCCCGCGCCCGGACCCCGACGCCGAACGCACGGACGTCGGCGTCGTCCCGCCGATCCCCGCCGAGGACCCCGGGCACCCCGGACCGCCGTTCGAGCAGGCCCCGGTGTTGGAGGACATGCCCTACGCGGCGGCCGCCGCCCCCACGGACGCCACGCCGGCCGTCGACCCCGCGAGCAGGATCCCGCTCTCCGCCCGCACCGCCGGCGCCCCCGCGCCCGCCGTGGCCCCCGCCGCACCGACCGGCGAGCCGGCCCCGGGCCGACCCGTCGGTGCCCGGTTCCGGCCGGTCGAGGAGGAGCAGCCCGAGGGCGTCCCGCGCCGCGTCCGCGTGGTGCTGTCCGAGCGCAAGGGCGTGGCCCGCACCGTCCGCACGGTGGTCGACGTCCAGGAGGGCACCGCCGTCGGCGAGCTGTTGCGGGCGAACCTCATCGGCGACCAGCTCGCGGTCGCGCTGCGCATCGGCGGGGTCGCGGTGCTGGTGCTCGGCCTGCTGCCCGTGCTGTTCGCCTTCTACCCCGAGCTGGGCCGGGTCTCGGTGCTGGGGCTGCGGCTGCCCTGGCTGCTGCTCGGGGTGCTCGTCTACCCGTTCCTGCTGGCCCTGGGCTGGTGGCACACCCGGGCCGCCGAGCGGGTCGAGCAGAACTTCGCCGACCACGTGCAGGACTGACACCCTCCCGCCCCCCGCCCGTTCCCCCAGAGAGCTCCCCGGTTGCCCACCCCGTCCGTCATCGCGCTGGTCGCCATCGCCCTCGTCGGCGTGGCGTCCGTCGTCATCGGCTCGCTCGGCGTGCGCGTCGCCCGCAGCACCTCGGACTTCCTCGTCGCCTCCCGCACCGTCGGCGCCGTCCCCAACGCCGCGGCGATCTCCGGCGAGTACCTGTCCGCCGCCACCTTCCTCGGGATCGCCGGCCTGGTGCTGCGCCAGGGTGCGACCGCGCTCTGGTACCCGATCGCCTTCTGCGCGGGCTACCTGGCACTGCTGTTGTTCGTGGCCGCCCCGCTGCGCCGCTCCGGCGCCTACACGATCCCGGACTTCGCCGAGGCCCGGCTGCACTCGCCCTGGCTGCGCCGGCTGTGCACCGCGCTGGTGCTGCTGATCGGCTGGCTCTACCTGCTCCCGCAGCTGCAGGGTGCCGGCCTCTCGCTCACCACGCTGACCTCGCTGCCGACGTGGGTCGGCGTGCTCGGTGCGGGCGTGCTGGTGGTGCTGTGCGTGGTGGCCGGCGGCATGCGCTCGATCACCTTCGTGCAGGCCTTCCAGTACTGGCTCAAGCTGACCGCGCTCACCGTGCCGGCGCTCGTCGCGCTCGCCCTGTTCATGGGGGGCGACCGCGGCCTGGACCGGCCGACCGCGCCGGAGTTCCCCGAGGCGACCACGATCGACGTCCGCACCCCGGTGAACCTCGAGGTCGTCGCGTCCACCCCGCTCGAGGCCCGCGGCGAGGTCGACGGCACGACCGTCGACGGCCCGCTGGTCTGGCAGCCGGGCCCGCACACCGTCGAGGCCGGGACCGAGCTGCGGTTCGCCGCCGGCACCGGCGTCCCCGTCCCGGCCGGGTCGCCCGCGACGGACCGCGAGTGGCTGGAGCCGCGATCGGGGCCGATCGACCTCCTCGAGATCTACTCGATCCTGGTCGCCGGCATCGCGGGCACGATGGGCCTGCCGCACGTGCTGGTCCGCTTCTACACCAACCCCGACGGCCGGGCGGCCCGCCGCACCACCGTCGTCGTCCTGGCGATGATCGGCGGGGTGTTCGTGCTGGTCACACTGATGGGTCTGCTGGCGCGGGCGTTCACCCCGCAGCTGCTGGTCGACGGCCGTACGGACGGCGCCGTCCTGCTCGTCCCGACCGCCGCGCTGGGCGACGGCTGGGCGGGCTGGCTGCTGGGCGGGCTGGTGTCGGCCGGGGCCGCGGCGGCCTTCCTCTCGACGTCGTCGGGCCTGGTCGTGAGCCTGGCGGGCGTACTGTTCACCGATGTGCTGAGGGGCAGGCTGCGGGACTTCCGGCTCGCCGCGTTGCTCTCCGCGATCATCCCGGTGGCGACCGCCCTCCTCGTCACGCGGCTGGACCTGGCGGTCACGGTGCCGCTCGTCTTCGCGGTCTCCGCCGCCACGTTCTGCCCGCTGCTCGTGCTCGGCGTGTGGTGGCGCGGGCTCACCCCGGCCGGGGCCACGGCCGGCCTGCTCGTGGGCGGGGTGCTGTCCGCCGTCGGCGTCGGGTTCGCGCTGGCCGGGACGGTGCCGGAGGGGGCCGTGGGCGTGCTGCTGCTGCGGCCCGCCGCGGTGGCCGTGCCGCTCGCGTTCCTCACGATGGTCGTGGTCAGCCGGGCGACCCGGCGGGCCGTGCCGGTCGACGCCGCGCGCACGCTCCTGCAGCTGCACGCGCCCGAACGCCTCGGCCTCACCCGCGACCGGGTGCTCCGGGAACCGTCGTGAGCGCGACGGCCGTCGCTGCGCTCACCGCGATCCTGCTGGTCGCGGTGGCCTCGACGGCCATCGGCATGATCGGGCACCGGGCCCGCCGGACGTCGGACTTCCTGGTCGCCTCGCGCACGGTCAAGCCGGCCGTGAACGCCGGGGCCATCTCCGGCGAGTACCTGTCCGCGGCGTCGTTCCTCGGCGTCGCGGGCCTGGTGCTCCGCGACGGCGTGGATGCGCTCTGGTACCCGGTCGGCTACACCGCGGGCTATCTCTCGCTGCTGCTGTTCGTGGCCGCCCCCCTGCGCCGCTCGGGGGCCTACACGGTGCCGGACTTCGCCGAGCTGCGGCTGCACTCGGCGTCGCTGCGCCGGATCTGCAGTGTGTTCGTGCTGGTCATCGGCTGGCTCTACCTGCTGCCGCAGCTGCAGGGCGCGGGGCTCACCGTCGAGGTCGTCACCGGCCTGCCGCAGTGGATCGGCACCATGTCCGCCGGGGTGATCGTGGTGCTGACCGTCGTGTTCGGCGGCATGCGCTCGGTGACCTTCGTGCAGGCCTTCCAGTACTGGCTGAAGCTCACCGCCCTGGCCGTGCCCGCGGTGGTCGCGCTGATGTTCTTCCTCAACAGCGGGCACCACTTCGACCGGCCGGAGGCGCCGGACTTCCGTCAGCGGACCACCGTCACCGTCGACACGGACGTTCAGCTCGACACCGGCGCGCCCACCCGGGTGCAGATCGGCCCGGCGGGCGGGGTCGTCGACGGCGCCGCGGTGCCGCCGGGCACCGAGCTGACCTGGCGGACGGGCACCCGGCACGAGGTGGACGCCGGGTCGGAGCTGGTGTTCCCCGCCGGCTCGCCGGTCCCGACGACGGCCGGCCGCCCGGCCACGGACGCCCGCTGGCTCACCCCGCTGGCCGGCGACGGGCCCTACCAGCTGCTCGCCATCTACTCGCTGATCGTGGCGACCTTCCTCGGCACGATGGGGCTGCCGCACGTCCTGGGCCGCTTCTACACCAACCCCGACGGCCGTGCGGCCCGGCGCAGCGCCGTGATCGTGCTGGGCCTGCTCGGCGGGTTCTACCTGCTGGTCACGCTCATCGGCGCGCTCTCGCGCTTCTACACCCCGCAGCTGCTGGTGGCCGGGCCCACGGACGCCGCGGTGCTGCTGCTGCCCGAGGCGGTCCTGGGCAGCGGGCTCGCCGGGGCGATCCTCGGCGGCGTGGTCGCGGCCGGGGCGTGGGCGGCGTTCCTCTCCACGGCGTCGGGGCTGCTGGTCAGCCTGGCCGGGGTGCTGTCCACGGACGTGCTGCGCAACCGCGCGGTGGCCGCCGACCGCCGGATGGTCGGGCTGCGCATCTCCACGGTCCTGGCCGGTGCGGCACCGCTGGCGATCACCCTCGGGGTGGCCCGGCTGGACTTCGCCGAGACGGTCGCGCTGGCGTTCGCGGTGGCCGCGTCGACCTTCTGCCCCCTGCTCGTGCTGGGCATCTGGTGGCGGGGCCTCACCGCGCGGGGCGCGATCTGGGGGCTGCTCGCCGGCGGACTGCTCTCGGCGGGTGCGGTCTCGGTGAGCCTGGCCGGGGTCGGCGGCAGCGGCTGGCTCGGCGTGCTGCTCTACCGCCCGGCGATCGTCACCGTGCCCCTGGCGTTCCTCGTGATGATCGTGGTCAGCCTGGCCACGCGGAAGCACCGGCCGGCCAACACGGACGCCCTGCTGCTGCGGCTGCACGCGCCCGAGCGGCTCGGACTGTTCCGCGAGTCCGTCGAGGGCGGGCGCCGACCCTCCGCCTGACGCGTTCACGCCCCGTCATCGGGATGACACGGACGGTTTCGTCCCGGAACCGTCTCGATCGGCGTTCCGAGTCGTTCGCCCTGTAGTGGCACCGGCGCCGGAGGAGGGCGCCGGGCACGCACGGAAGGACAACTCATGAGCACCACCGGTGAGCGAAGCGCCGGGGGCACGATCTACCAGCGGGTCCAGGCGAGCCCCGAGTTCGGGGACCTGCGGCGCCGGCTGCGCCGGTTCGTCTTCCCGATGAGCGCGCTCTTCCTGGTCTGGTACCTGGTCTACGTCCTGCTGGCCTCGTACGCGCCCGACTTCATGGCGACCAGGCTGTCCGGCAACTTCACGGTGGGCCTGCTGATCGGGCTGCTGCAGTTCGTGTCGACGTTCCTGATCACGACGCTGTACGTGCGGTTCGCGGACCGGACGCTGGACCCGGCCGCCGAGCGCATCCGCCGCGAGATCGAGGGGGAGGCGTGACCGTGCAGCTCGCCCAGACCCAGGGCACGGTCGGCAGCGTCGGCCTCAACATCGGCATCTTCGCGGCGTTCGTGCTGCTCACGCTGGTGGTGGTGTACCGCGCCAGCCGCAGCAACCGCACGGCCTCGGACTACTACGCCGCCGGCCGCTCCTTCAGCGGCTCGCAGAACGGCATCGCGATCTCCGGCGACTACCTGTCGGCGGCGTCGTTCCTCGGCATCGCGGGGGCCATCGCGGTCTACGGCTACGACGGCTTCCTCTACTCGATCGGCTTCCTCGTCGCGTGGCTGGTGGCGCTGCTGCTGGTCGCGGAGCTGCTGCGCAACACCGGCAAGTTCACCATGGGCGACGTCCTGAGCTTCCGGATGCGCCAGCGCCCGGTCCGCGCCGCGGCGGCCACGTCGACGCTGGTCGTGTCGTTCTTCTACCTGATCGCGCAGATGGCCGGGGCGGGCGGGCTGATCGCGCTCCTGCTGCAGATCCCGAACTCGAACACGCTCGGGCAGAGCATCGTGATCGCCGTCGTCGGCCTCGTGATGATCGCGTACGTGCTGGTCGGCGGCATGAAGGGCACCACCTGGGTGCAGATCATCAAGGCCGCGCTCCTGGTGGTGGGCGCGTTCGTGATGACCTTCTGGGTGCTCGGCAAGTACGGTCTGAACTTCTCGGCCCTGCTCGGCGGGGCCGTGGAGAAGTCGTCGAAGGGCGAGGCGCTGCTGGCGCCCGGCCTGCAGTACAAGAACAAGATCGACTTCATCTCGCTCGGCATCGCGCTGGTGCTCGGCACCGCCGGCCTGCCGCACATCCTGATGCGCTTCTACACCGTCCCCACGGCCAAGGAGGCCCGCAAGTCCGTGGTGTGGGCGATCTGGCTGATCGGCATCTTCTACCTGTTCACGCTGGTCCTGGGCTACGGCGCCGCCGCGCTCGTCGGGCCGGACGTGATCACCAAGGCGCCGGGCGGGGTCAACTCGGCCGCGCCGCTGCTGGCCTTCCAGCTCGGCGGCGAGGTCCTGCTCGGGCTGATCTCCGCCATCGCCTTCGCCACGATCCTCGCCGTCGTCGCCGGGCTGACGATCACGGCGTCGGCGTCCTTCGCCCACGACGTGTACGCCAACGTCATCAAGAAGGGGGAGACCACGCCGGGCGCCGAGGTGCGCGTCGCCCGGCGCACGGCGCTGCTCATCGGCATCGTGGCGATCGCCGGCGGCATCCTGGCCAACGGCCAGAACGTCGCCTTCCTCGTGGCGCTGGCCTTCGCCGTGGCGGCGTCGGCGAACCTGCCGACGATCCTCTACTCGCTGTTCTGGCGGCGGTTCAACACCATGGGTGCGCTCTGGAGCATCTACGGCGGGCTCGCCGTCTGCCTGGTGCTCATCGTGTTCTCCCCGGCCGTGTCCGGCAGCGAGACCTCGATGATCAAGGGCGTGGACTTCGCGTGGTTCCCGCTGTCCAACCCGGGCATCGTGTCCATCCCGGTGTCGTTCCTGCTCGGGGTGATCGGCACGTTCGTGGGCCGGCGCGAGCGGTTCGACTCGGAGAAGTACGCCGAGATGGAAGTCCGCTCGCTGACCGGCGCCGGGTCGGAGAAGGCCGCCGTCGACGCCTGACGCATCCCCTCACGGACGGCACCCCCGGCTCCAGGGGTGCCGTCGGTGTCTCCCCCGGCCCTCCCCCGGCCCTCCCGCGGCCCTCCCCGGCCCTCCCGCGTGCGTCGACCGCGACCGGATCGGGCCGGTCCGGGCTCTCACCGGCCCGTCACGGGACCGGGTGCCATCATGGGGACATGACCAGCGTTCCGTCCGTGCCCGCCGCGGACCTGCCGGCCGACGCCGCGATGCTCGACGTCCGCGAGGCCGACGAGTGGGCCGCCGGCCGGGCCCCCGGCTCCCGGCACCTGCCGATGTCCGAGCTCACCCAGCGCCTCGCCGAGATCCCCGAGGACGAGCCGCTCTACGTCGTGTGCCGCTCCGGCGGCCGCTCCGCGCGCGTCGTCGCCTACCTGGCCCAGCAGGGCTACCCGGCCGTGAACGTCGACGGCGGCATGCAGGCGTGGGCCGGTTCGGGCCGCGAGATCGTCGCCGACCCGGACCGCACCCCCGAGATCATCTGAGCGGGACCGTGTGAGCCCCACCCCGCCGTCCCGGCCCTCGGGCGGAACCCCCGCCCGGCCTCCCGCGTGCTCGCGGTGCGGGCGGGTCGCGCCGTCCGGGTCCGGGCCGTTCTGCCCGTACTGCGGCCGCTACCTCGCCGCCCTGGCGTGGGTGGCCGAGCCCCCGCCGGACGGGAGGCCGCGCCCATCGGTGCGGCCCCGCTTCCGCTACACCGGCCCGCCCCGCTACCGCGAGGTGCCGCGCTGGGGCTTCCCGCCGCTGCCGTGGCGCGGCGAGCCGGAGGTGGAGCACGAGCCGGCGCTGGAACGGGCCCGCCGGGTCGCCCACCCGCTCGACGTGCTGCTGCGGGTCACCGCCGCCGTCGCCGTGGTGGCCGGGCTCGCCGAGATCCTGCGCTACGTCCTGCTCCTGCTGAGCCGGTCCGACGCGCTGCCGGCCGGGCCGGTCGCCTTCTCCGACGCCGCCGTCGCGTTCGGCGGCTGGGCCTCGCTGGCCGGGCTCGTCGGCTGCGGGGTGCTCATCGTGCTCTGGACACTTCGCGCCCGCGAGGCCGCCGCCGAGCGGACCGGAACCGTGCCGTCCCGACCGGTGGCCGCCGTCGTCGCCGGGTGGGTGGTGCCCGGGCTCAACCTGTCGCTGCCCGGCTCGCTGCTCGCCGAGATCGAGCACGCCGGGCTGGACCGCCCGCCCGCCGAGCGCCCGCGGCCGTCGCGGCTGCTGCTGGTGTGGTGGGCGATGTGGGCCGCCGGGGTGGTACTCGGCGTCGTCGTGTTCCTGTGGTCCTTCCGCGCCGGCGTGCAGGCCATGGCCGACGGGGTCGTCCTGCACGCGGTGCTCGACCTGCTCGCCGCGGCGACCGCGCTGGTCACGGTACGGGTGCTGCGCCACCTCATGGCGCTGCTGGAGCCGGCCCGCCCGGTCCGGCGCGAGACGCTCGTCGCCGTGCGGGCGCCGGGACCGGCGGCGGAGCGGGTCGCGCGCGACGCTACGGTGGCGCCCTGATGGCCAAGAAGAACCGCGACAAGTCCAGCGCCGCCACCGGCGAGAACCCGCGCCGCCCGTGCCCCTGCGGGTCCGGCAAGCGGTACAAGGCGTGCCACGGCGCCGGCGACGACGTGATCGTCACCCGGCCCTTCGAGGGGCTCGCCGCCGAGCCGGACCTCGTCGCGATGCGCGAGTTCCTGCCGTCCGCCGTCGCCCCGCTGCCGCTGCGCGAGACCGGGGAGCGCCCGGTGCGGCTCGCCACCGTGCTGCCGGGCGCCTCGGCCGCGCTCGTCCGGCCGGACGGCGAGATCCTGCTGGGGATGCAGGTGCAGACCCGCTCGGGCGACCTGTCCGCCGACCTCGCGAAGGCGCTGCGCTGGGCCGAGGCGGCCGAGCCGGGGTCGGCGCTGCCGGTCGTCGGGCCCGGGGTGGGGGAGGGCGAGCTCGTCCGGCTGCAGGACCTGCTGGTCGCCGACGCCGAGCTCGACCTCGAGCTGCACCAGGACTTCGCCTGGTGGCTGCCGGCCGACGGCGAGGAGCCCGGCGCCGAGATCGCCGCGACGATCGAGCGCGCCAACTCCGTGATCATGCCGACCGAGGCGCTGGGCGGGGAGGGCGTCCGCGCCGCGTACTGGGTCGACACCGGCACCAAGGCGCATGTGCGCTGGGTGCGCCCGGAGGCCGAGGACGCGCTCATGGCGGCCCTCTCGCGGCTCCACGCGGCCGGCGCGCTGGATCTCGATGAGGGCAGCCGCTACGCGGGCGCCTTCCGCGCCCACGGCCTGCTCGTGCCGGTGTGGGACGTGGACCGGGAGATGCACGCCAAGGAGTGGTCCGCCCCCGCGGTGGCCTTCGCCCAGCGGCTGGAGCGGGCGCTGGCCGCGACGGACGAGCTGTCCACGGCCGAGCGCAGCGCCCGGGACGCCCTCGCGGGCAAGCAGGTCACCCTGCGCTGACCGCAGTACGGAACCATGACGCGCATTTCGGCCGACAGCGAACGCGTTATGGTTCCATGACGCGATCTGTGGGTCGAGTTGTGCGCACTATGGAACCATAATGCGATTTCTGGGCCGGATTGGGCGCGTCATGGTTCCATGACGCGGCCGTCTCAGACGCGGCCGCCGGCGACGGGTGGGGCGGACGGGTCCGCCGCCTCGCCCTTCGTGAGCTCGCGGGCCACGAAGTCCTCGATGTGGAAGAGGTTGTCCCCGGCCCGGCGGACCACGGTGAGCAGCGTCGACATGGAGGCGACCTCCTCGACCTGCTCCTTGAGGAACCACTGCATGAACTGCTCGCCGAGGTAGTCGCCCTCGTCGCGGGCGGTGCGGGCCAGCGTCGTGATCTGCTCGGTGACCCGCTTCTCCTGCCCGAGCGCCAGCGCGACGACGTCCTCGACGGTCGTGAAGTCGTTCCGCACCTCGTCGATCCCCGGGATCTGCACCCGCTCGTGCGTGTCCAGGATGTACTGCACCATGCTCATCGCGTGGTTGCGCTCCTCCAGTGCCTGGGCGTAGAAGTGCGCGGCCAGCTGGGGGAGGTCCTCCCCGTCGAGCCACACCGCGACGGCCGTGTACTGCTGCGAGGCCGTGAACTCGCTGCGGATCTGGTCCTTGAGCAGGGCGAGGAACTTCGAGTCGGACACCCAGGAAGGGTAGCCTAAGAAGCGCTACGGGCGCAGTCCCGCGGGGAGCAGGGCGTACCCCACGAACGCCACGACGTCGATCAGCGCGTGCGCCCCCACCAGCGGCCACAACCGCCCCGTCCGCTGCCACACCCGCCCGAACACCAGCCCCATCACCAGGTTCCCGACGAACCCGCCCAGCCCCTGGTAGAGGTGGTACGCCCCGCGCAGCACCGCGGCCGCGAGCACCGAGCGGTCGGCCGACCAGCCGAGCTGGCGCAGCCGGGTCAGCAGGTACCCGATCATCACGACCTCCTCGGCCCAGGCGTTCGCCGCCGCGGAGAGGATCAGGACGGGGGTCCGCCACCAGACGTCGCCGAGCGTGCTTGGGGCGATGTCGAGGCTCACGCCGAGCGCCCGGGCCAGCAGGTACAGGCCGAGCCCCGGGATGCCGATCAGCGCGGCCAGCCCGACGGCGCCGAGGGCGTCCCGCTTCGGGCGCGTCCGGTCGAGCCCGATCCGGGCGAGCGGGAACCCGGCGCGGAGCAGCAGGTAGGCCGCCAGGGCGCCCCAGCCGACGAGCTGCAGCACCCGGACCAGCTGCAGCGCGAGGTCGACCAGGTCCGCATGCGCCGCCGGCGCGTTCAGCGCGACCTGCTGGTCGGCCAGGGGAGTGGGGGCGAGCAGCGCGTCGACCAGGGACAGGGCGCTGCGCAGCGCGGAGAGCCCGAGCGTCACCGTGAGCACCACGGCGATCTCCAGCCCGATCAGCCGGCGCTCCCGGGGACCGGTGACCTCCGCGACCTCCGACGGCGGGGCCGCGAGCCACCGCCCGACCCGACCACCCGCCACGCCGCCGACGCTACCGCTCCCGGCGGCGGGAGGTCCGCCGCCCCGTGATCGTCGTCCGCGACCGCGGAGCGCCGACCGTGCCGCCGAGACGACCCGAGCGGTGATCACAAACCGGAGTGTCCACACGCGTCCGCCGGCCTCGGCCCTCCGCATGATCGCCGTCCGGGACCGCTGCGTGCCGGATGTGGCGTCGACGCGTCCGGGCCGGTGATCAGGGTGGTCGGTGCCCGCATCTCCCGTCCGCGTCAGAGCTCGTGATCGCCGGCTGCGACCGTCCAGCCGTCGGATTCGTCGCGTCCCGGCCGCAGGCGATGATCACGGGCCCTGGAGCGGCCGATCCGCCGGGTTCTGCTTCTGATCGTCGGTCGGGACCGCCGGCGGCCGGATGTGGCGCCGAGGAGTCCCGCGCGGTGATCACCGACCGGAGCGAACCCTCCGCCACCTCGGCCTCGCGTGATCGCCCGGGACCGCCGAGCGTGAGATGTGGCGTCCACGGGTCCGGACCGGTGATCGCCCGGGCGGGCCGGTGTGCTGCCGGCACCCCTCGGCCCACGTGGCCCGGACGGCGACGACCGCCGGGGCCGTCGTCGGGCCGCGTATCCTGGTCGGCGTGTGGCGCGTGGTGCTGTCCCCCCGCTGGATCCTCTGGCACCTGCTGGCGATCCTCGCGGTGGCCGGCTCCGTGATCGCGGCGATCTGGCAGTGGGACCGCGCGGGCTCGGCGATGGGCTCCGCGCTGAACGTCGGCTACGGCATCCAGTGGCCCATCTTCGCGGTGTTCTTCGCCTACATGTGGTGGCGGTTCCTGCGCCTGGACCTGCGAGAGCACCGCGGCACCCCGGCGACCGAGGCGCTCCCGGAGGCCGCGGAGCCCGTGGCGCCCGCGGAGACCCGGGAGAACGCCGAGACCGAGGCCCGGCCCGAACCGGCCCCCACCGCTCCCGCGGCCGCGGCCGACGACACCCCGCTGCCCTGGGACGACTCCCCGTTCACCCGCAGCCCGGTCGCCGCCCCGACACCCGTCACGGACACCGAGTCGCCCGGGCTGGCCGAGTACAACCGGATGCTCGCCGGGCTGGCCGCCCGCGACCGGGAGACCGCGGACGGCCGGTGAGCCGGCGCGGTTACAGTCGAGGCGTGACCAGCCCCAGGACGTCCACCGCGCAGCGCCCCGTCGGGTGGCGGCTGCCGCTGTACCGCGTGTTCGCCTACGTGACGGGCGTCGGGCTGCTGCTGCTCGTGTTCTACGCGATGCCGATGAAGTACTTCGCCGGAGACCCCGGGCCGGTGGCGATCATCGGCATGTTGCACGGCTTCCTGTACATGGCCTACATCGTGGTCACGCTGGTGCTGGCCGAGCGTGCGCGGTTCACGCCGGTGTTCGCACTGCTGGTGCTGCTCGCGGGCACGATCCCGGTCTGCTCGTTCATCGCGGAGCGCAAGGTCACCCAGCGGGTGCAGGCGCAGGAGCGGGCCCCGCAGCGGGAGGGCTGACGAGGGCCGGGCCGTTCAGGCCTCGTCGGCCTGGGCGTGCGCGCCCCCGCCGACCTGGCGGAACGGGCACCCCACCAGCAGCCCCAGCTGCACGCGCAGCTCCTCGGCCGTCGTGGCCTCCTGCGGCCACGCGAGCCGGACGTCGTGGTCACCCTCGGGCGTCTCCACGCGCAGCCGCAGCCCGCAGCGGTCCACGCCGAGCGGCCGGACGCGCGCGCCCATGGTGCAGCGCAGCGGCGCGGGCAGGTGCCGGGCGAGCGCGTCGAAGACCTCGGGATGGGTCTCCTCGAGGTGCGAGAGCCAGTGGTCCTCCATCCGGCAGAACGGGTCCGGACGGGCGGCGGCCAGGTCGACGGGCGCGAGCGCGGCCGTGCCCTCGGCGTCGGCCAGCACGGCCGAGCTCGGGGTCAGCTTGACCAGCGTGGCGCCGTGGCCGAGGTCGAGCAGCCGCGGGTGCGGGACGACGTCGGCGACCTGCACGGCGGCCCGGCGGGCGGACGTGGGGTCGGGCAGCCGGAGCCAGCCGCTGATCCACAGCAGCGCGCGGACCGGCTCGCGCAGCTCGACCGGCGCTCGGTCGGTCAGCTCGAGCATGGCGGGGATCTCGCTCCGGTCCGAGGTGCGGATCGCCTCCAGCACCGACGACTCGTCGGGGAGCAGTACGACGGCAGAGCCATCGGCGTGGACGTGGTGCACGAGCGGCACGACGGGCTCCGGTCCGCCCGTCCCGACCAGTGCCGCCTCCCCGCCGCGCGCCGCGACGCTCCGGGCGCGTTCGGCGTCCGCAGGTGCCGGCGGACGCCGGAGCCGGGTCTGTCCCACGTAGCTCACCTCCGAGTTAGGTGAGGCTAAGTTAGCTGCCGGACGACGGGCCTGTCCAGGGCGGAGCGGCCACCCCTTGTCGGGGCCGGGTGAACGGCGGGTTAGCGTGCGTACCCGTGACGACCGTGCCCTCGGGATCCTCCGCCGACCCGTGGCCGATCCGTCCCCTGCTCGCCGGGCTGGTCGACGACGCGAGCCTCGTCCAGCCGCGGATGGTCGCCCCGAGCATCGACGCGGTGGTCGCCCGTTACCTGTCGGCCCGCGACGGGGCCTACGGGGGCATGATCGGCCACCTGGTCTGCCCCGTCTCCCGGCTGCCCGCCCTGGTCACGGAGCTGGCCCGGTCCGCGCCGTCGCGGCCGGTCGACCTCTCGCTCGTCGTCGACACCGGGCTGGGCGCGGTGCCGAAGGCACTGTCCACCGTCTTCTCCCGGTCCAGCCTGCTGACCCCGCGCACGGTCGAGACCGCCGCGCCGCCGGACGTCGACGCCGTCTGGCTCGAGCGCGTCTCGGAGTTCGTGCCGGACGAGGTCACCCCCGTCGTCGAGCCGCGGCGCCCGCTCGGCGGCACCGCGGACGAGATCGTCGCTTGGCTCGACGCGGTGCAGCGGGTCGCCGAGCACGGCTGCACCCCCAAGCTGCGCTGCGGCGGCCCCCGGCCGTCGGACGTGCCGTCGGTGGCCGAGGTCGAGCGGTTCCTGCAGGTCACCGTCGGGGCCGGGCGCGGGTTCACCGCGATCGGGCTGCGCGAGGCGGTGCGGCCCACGCCGGAGAACGAGAACGACCGGGGCCGGCACGGCGTGCTCAACCTGCTGCTCGCCGTCGCCCGCGAGCTGGGCACCGGTGGTGAGGGCACGGTCGGCGACGCCCTCCGGGAGACGGACGGGCAGGCGCTGGTCGGCGAGGCCGAGGCGCTGTCCGGGCGCACGGTCGACACGGTGCGCGGCCTGTTCACCTGCTGCGGGATCGACCCCGACCCGATGTCGATCAGCGAGTTCGCCACGCTCGGCCTGCTGTAGGCCGGCGGCCGCCGGACCCCGGGCGCAGGGTCCGGCGACCCCCGGGGCAGCCGGTGCCGAGGATCCCCCGCCCCCCTCGGAACCCGGCTCCCCGACCAGACGTACGGGCCGGGCGGGCCATCGGTTCGTGCGGACCGCGAAGTTCCTCTCTCCGGCCCGGCGGGTTGGTCGGGACGGGGCAGCGCGGCGGCCGCCGGCGGCCCGACTAGGCTGGCCGATCGTGCCCCGTCCCCGATCCCGCATCGGTTTCCTCGGCCCGCACGCCACCTTCACCGAGCAGGCGTTGCGCACGCTGCCGGAGTCCGAGGACGCGGAGCTGGTGCCGCTGCCGGGTAACCCCGCCGTGCTCCGCGCCGTTCGTGCGGGCACCGTCGAGGCCGGCTGCGTGCCGATCGAGAACAGCGTCGAGGGTGCCGTGCCGCCCGTGCTCGACGGGCTGGTCGAGGAGCCGCCGCTGGTGATCGTCCGCGAGGCCGTCATCCCGGTGAAGTTCGTGCTGCTCGGCCGCGCGGGCACGACCCTCGACGCCGTCCGCTCCGTCGCCTCGCACGGCCACGGCATCGCCCAGACCCGCGGCTGGATCGCCGCGAACCTGCCCGAGGCCGAGGTCCGGGTGGCCACCTCGACCTCCGAGGGGGCGGCGCAGGCCGCCCGCGGCGAGGTCGACGCCGCCGTGTCGTCGCCGTTGGCCGCCGAGCAGCACGGGCTCGAGGTCCTGGCCGACGACATCGCCGACAACGCCGGTGCCGTCACCCGCTTCGTGCTCGTCACCCGGCCCGGCACGCCGCCGCCGGCCACCGGCCACGACCGCACGACGTTGGCCCTGACCACGGAGAACCGGCCGGGCTCGTTGCTCGGGCTGCTCACCGAGCTGGCCGTGCGGGGGATCGACCTGACCCGCATCGAGTCCCGCCCGATCAAGGACCGGCACGCCGACTACTGGTTCCACCTCGACTGCAGCGGGCACGTCGCGGACCCGGCGATGGGGGAGGCGCTGGCCGCGCTGCACCGCCGCTGCGACCGGGTCCGCTTCCTCGGCTCCTACCCGCGGGCGGTCGGTGCGCCCGAGCCCGTGGAGGGGGTCGGGGCGCCCGCGGTCCCGCTGCACGGGGCCGACGCCGCGGCGTACCGGGCGGCGCAGGAGTGGCTGGCCGGAGTGCGGAACGGAGAGTGGACATGACCCCCGAGGAGCCCGAGCAGGACGAGCTGCGCCTGGTCCTGCTGCGGCACGGCCAGACGGACGCGAACGTCGCGCGGGCACTGGACACCGTCCCGCCCGGGGCCCCGCTGAACGAGACGGGCCGGGCGCAGGCGACGGGCATCGCCGAGCTGATCGTGGACTGGCCGATCCGCGCGGTGCACGCCTCGCGGGCCATCCGCGCCCGGCAGACCGCCGAGCCGGTCGCGCTGGCTCACGGGCTGGGCGTGACCGTGGTCGACGGGGTGCACGAGATCTTCGTGGGCGAGCTCGAGGGCCGCTCGGACAAGCCGGCCCGCCGCGAGTTCGACGAGGTGTACGACGCCTGGTGGGGCGGCGACCTCGCGCGCTCCCTGCCCGGCGGGGAGTCGGCGCTGGACCTTCGCGCCCGGTACCTGCCGGCCGTGAACCGGATCGTCGAGCAGACCGAGCGGGCGCACGGGCCGGGCGGGATGGTGGTCCTGGTCAGCCACGGCGCCGCGATCCGGCTCGCCGCGGCCGCGCTGCTCGGCGACACCGCCGAGACCCGGTACGTGCCCAACGCGGGCCGGGTCGTGCTGCGCCGGGACCGGTTCGTCGAGACCGGGTGGGCGCTGGAGCTGTGGGACTCCGGGCCCGCGCTGGTCGGCGACGTGACGGCGGGCGCGGCCCCCGAGGCCCACTGACGCGCCCTGGTGCCCACCGCCGCCCTGCGACGCGGGCGCGGAGGGTTCAGCGCTGCGGGACCGGGTCCCGCTGCCGGGCGAGCAGGACGGCCGGGATCAGCGCCAGCACGCCCAGGACCGCGAGCAGCCAGAACACCGCGGCGAAGGCCGGCCCGGCGCCCTGCGGCAGCAACGTGGCGAGGGTGGTGGCCACCAGTGCACCGCCCACGGCCCCGCCGACCCGCTGGAGGGCGTTGAGCTGGGTGGTCGCGTCCGGCAGCTGCTCGCGCCGCACCACGGCGTAGGCGGCCACGGTCGGCGGGATGGCTGCGAAACCGATCGCGATGCCGCGCAGCACCAGGAGGACCTGCACGAGCACGGGGCCCGGCTCGGCGAGGGCGAAGGGGATCGCGGTGAGTGCCAGGCCCACGCAGCCCGCGGCGGCCACCACACCGCCGCCGAACCGGTCGGTGAGCCTGCCCGCCAGGGGTGTCGAGGCCGCCGTCGCGAGCCCGTAGGAGAGCAGCGCGAGTCCGGTGCCGACGGTGCCGGTCCCGCGTCCGAGCTGCAGGAGCAGCGGGAAGACCAACACGGTCCCGAAGAGCGAGGCGCCGGTGAGCGTGCTGCACACGGTCGCGGTGGCGTACCGGCGGTCGGAGAACAGCCGCAGATCGGTGACCGGGTGCGCGCGGTGCAGCGACCGCACCACGAACAGGGCCAGCGCGATCCCCCCGGCGAGCACGGTGCCGCCCACCACGAGGGGTGCGCCCTGCTCGCCCCCCGCCGTCAGGCCGTAGACCAGCGCGGACAGGCCGATCCCCGCGAGGAGCATGCCGGGCAGGTCGAGCGGCCCGGTGCGCGTCGGCCGTCCCCGCGGCAGCACGCGCACGCCCGCGACCACCCCGACCAGCCCGATCGGGACGTTGACCAGGAACAGCCACGGCCACGACGCCACCTCGAGCAGCACGCCGCCGACGACCGGGCCGAGCGCCGGTCCGAGGCTGACCACCGCCCCGAGCACCGCCATCACCCGGCCGAGCCGCTCCGGGCCGACGGCCTGACCGAGCAGCGCCTGCCCGGTCGGGACCAGGAACCCGGCGGCGATCCCCTGCAGCACCCGCGCGCCGACCAGCAGCGCGAGGGTCGGCGCGAGCGCGCAGAGCACCGAGGCCACGGTGAAGCCCGCGAGCGCGAGCACCCAGAGACGCCCGGCACCGATCCGCCTGCCCGACCACCCGCATGCGGGCAGGGCGACGGCCAGGGCGAGCAGGTAGGAGTGCGCGATCCACTGCGCCGCCCCGAGGCCGGCGCCGAGGTCGCGGGCCATCGACTCCAGCCCGACGGCGACCACGGTCGCGTCGAGCATCGACAGCAGCGCCCCGAGCACCACGACCGCGGCGATCCTCCGGGTCGCCGGGTCCCACACCGTCATGCGGGCACCCGCAGGCCGCGCAACGCGCCCGCCCACGCCGTGACCTCGTCGAGCATCCGGCGCAGCGTCGTCTCCCGGTGGCCGGCCGGGGCGATCCGCCCGACGTCGGTCGGTCCCGTCAGCACGAAATCGGTCATGAGGTCGATGCAGACCTGGGTGCGGACGTCGGCGATCCCGACCTCGGCCAGCACCGGGCGTAGCGCCTCGACGGCCCGGACGCCGCCCTGCACGCCGTAGCCGACCAGGCCGGCGGCCTTGTCGTTCCACTCGGCGAACAGGTAGTCGATCGCGTTCTTCACGGCGGCCGGGAAGGAGTGGTTGTACTCCGGGACCACGAAGACGAAGGCGTCGCAGGCCGCGACGGCCGCGGCCCAGCGCAGGGTGTGCCGGCGGGTGTGGTCGCCGTGGATGGCCGGGGTCGGCTCGTCGAGCAGCGGGAGGTCGAAGTCGGCCAGGTCGAGGAGCTCGACCGTTGCGCCGTGGGCCTCGGCGACCCGCTGCACCCAGGCCGCCACGATCCCGCCCCGACGCTGCGGACGGGTACTGCCGACGATGATCCCGATTCGGATGCCGCTGTTCACGAGCGGTAAAGTACAACGTGCATGGCAAAGTGACAACGCTCGTTGCATCGGGTAGGAAGACGAGGTGACCACGGTCGGGACCGGGCCGCGGCGGGGGCTCGCGGACAAGCGGCGCGCGATCCTGCGCGGCGCGCTCGCGGTGTTCGCGCGCGAGGGCTACACCCGCGCGAGCATCGACCTCATCGCGCGCGAGGCCGGGGTCTCCACGCGCACGATCTACAACCACTTCCGCGACAAGGCCGCCCTGTTCGAGACGGTGATCCAGGAGAGCGCGCAGCGGGTCGCCGAGGAGCAGATCGCCGAGATGGAGCGGCACCTCGGCCAGGTCGCCGGAGGGCCGGCGGCGCTGGAGGCGGCCCTGCTCGCCTTCGGCCGGGCGCACGCGCAGCCCACCGCGGGCGAGCACTTCGCGCTCGTCCGGCAGATCCAGGCCGAGGTGCTGCACATCCCCGCCGAGGCGCTCGAGGCGTGGCAGGAGACCGGGCCGCGACGGGTGCAGCGCGCGCTCACAGGGCACATCGCCCGGTTCATGGCCGAGGGCCGGCTGCGCGAGGCGGACCCGCACCGCACGGCCCGGCACCTCGTGCTGCTGGCGGCGGGCGAGGTGACCAGCCGGTCCTTCCACGGCGCGCTCCCGCTGCCGCGGGGCGAGCTCGACACGATCGTCGCCACCGGGGTCGACGCGTTCCTGCGTGCCTATGCGCCCTGACCGGAGGGGCGCAGCTCAGCCCCAGCCGAGCTCGTGGAGCGTGTGCTCGTCGATCCCGAAGTGGTGGGCGATCTCGTGCACCACGGTCACGGCGACCTCGTGCACGACCTCGTCCTCGGTCGCGCATATCCCCAGCACCGCGTCGCGGAAGATCGTGATGCGGTCGGGCAGGACGCCGCCGTAGTCGCTGGTCCGGTCGGTGAGCGCGACGCCCTCGTACAGGCCCAGTAGCTCCGGATCGTCGGGATGCCGGTCCTCGACCAGCACCACGACGTTGTCCATCGCCGCGGTGAGCCGCCGGGGGATCGTGTCCAGGGCGTCGGACACCAGCTCGTCGAACCGGATCCGGCTCATCTCCACCACGACGTCAGGGTGCCTGAACGGGCACCTCCGGCGGCGGGCCGGCCGGAACGGCCGCCGACTCCGTCGCCGACGGAGCGGGCGCCCCCGAGCTCGGCGGCGCCGGCTCGGGCGCCGACGGCGGGACGCTCGGGTCCGTGGTCGGCGCGACGGACTGCGTCGGCGGGGCCGGCACGCCCGGCTTCGGCGTGGTGGTGGCCGCCGGGGCGGGCTGGTCGCCCACTGTCACGGCGCCCTTGACCGGCCCGGTGACCGGCGCGAACCCGCTGCGGTCCGGCAGCAGCGCCGCCAGGTTGCAGTTGACCTTGCGGGTGCCCGCGTTCCAGGAGTCCTCGGTGACGTTGTCCCAGTACACGGTGAGCTTCTTGTCCGTGATGACCTGGGCGCCGCCGGCGTAGTCGCCCGCGATCCGGCTGCACTCCGGCTGCAGGAACCCGTCCTGGTCGCCCACCGCCGGGAAGCCGCTCTGGAACTTCTGCGAGAGGTCGACGACGCCGACCGTCTCCACCGCGTGCGGCCCGGCGCAGTCCGTGGGGTCGCCGACCCGCGGCCCGTCGATCGCCAGGCAGGTCCCGGGCGCGTAGGTCCCGGACTGGTCCTGGTCGGCCGCCTTGCCGGCCAGCGGGTACAGCGCGCCGGAGCGCGAGGCGCTCTGCACGCCGCAGCGCAGCTCGCGGTCCCCCTCGTCCCACTTCTTCTGCGACGGCTTGAGCGCGCCCACCCGGAACTTGCCGTTCGGGTCGAACTTGCCGCCGAGGTACTGCAGCACGACCGGCGTGCACCGCTCGTTGACGAGCTGGCGCATGGTCGCGTCGTCCGGCAGAGTCTGCTGGTCGGTGAGCTGGACGGTCCCCGACTGCTCGAACAGGTGCGGCTGCGCGCAGTCGACGACGGCGGTGTCCGCGGCGTCGGCACGGGCCCAGTTCAGGCAGGTCCCGGGGGTGGTCGGCGGCGGCGGGATGTCCTCGACGTCGGCCGAGGTGCCGTTGGGCGAGGGGAGCGCGGCCAGGGAGCCGAGCACCGGCACGGTGGCGCCGGCGACGGTGTCGAGCGTGGCCACGCCGAGCATCACGCCGGCGCCCACGAGGACGGCCGCGACGATCCGCCGCGCCTGGCGGCGGCCCGGCAGGCGCGCACCCCGGCGGGGGGACGCGGGCGGCGGGCTCGTCCGCGGGGAGCGGGCCGGGCGGTCGCCGACGGCGAGGGGGGAGCGGCCGCCGGACGGGGTGGGGAGCTCGTCCATGTCGGCGACCATCTTGCCGTCCCCGTCCGGGCGACCCGATCCGGTGCCGTCGTCGCTCGGTCATCGGTCGGGCGCGTGCTGCGAGGTGTCGTCGGGGGACGGCGAGGAACCCCGATCCGGTGAGCCTGCGCGACGGGAGGCCTCCCGGGTCGGGTGAACGGTGTCACGATCTTGGTCGGTCCGATACCGAGCCGAGACCGTGGGCGGTTCCGCACGTACGCCCGGAGCGGATACGGTGCGCGGCGGGGGTGGACGCATGACGGAGCACGACGGCCGGGACCAGCCCGGACCGCCGGACGAGACCGGGGAGACCCGGCCCGTCGAGAGGGCCCGCGGCCGGATGACGGAGCAGGACGCGTCGACCACGCCCCGCGAACCCACCCTGGCCGAGAAGCGCGCCCGCGAGCAGGGCGCCCGCCGTCGCGCCGAGGAGGCCCGGCTGGCCGAGGAGGAGGCCGGGCGCCGGAAGAAGCGCAAGCGGATCCTGATCGGCTCCGGCGTGGCGGTCGGCGTGGTCGCGCTGATCGCCGTCGGGTACGCCGTGTCCTCGGACGACGAGGAGGTCCAGGCCCGCTGCGTCGACGACAACAACGTCGTCGTCGACGACGGGAACTGCGTCACCCCGGCCTCGGCCAGCAACAACACCTACTACGGGGGCGGCGGCTTCTTCCCGATCTTCATCGGGGCCGGCGGCCGCCAGTACCACTACAACTACGGCGGCTCGGGCAACATCGGCCAGGTCGCCACCGGCGGGACCACGACGGTGCCGCAGAACGCGACCGTCCGCACACCGTCGGGCAAGACGATCTCGCGCGGTGGCCTCGGCGTGAGCAACGGCGGCTCGTCCTCGGGCGGGTCGAAGGGCACGTCGGGCGGGTCGTCCTCGTCGGGCGGGAAGTCCGGCGGAAGCAGCGGGAGCTGAGCGGTGCGCCGTGAACGCGGGGCCGCGCGCCCCGGCTGGCAGCAGATCGTCCGCGACCAGGGGCTCGTCTACGACGCGCCGGGACGGGACGAGAACGGGCTCGCCCGGCCGTACTGGGACGAGTCGGTGCACTACGTCTTCGAGATGGACGAGATCCTCTCCCTCGAGGCGGACGTCGAGCTCCTGCACTCGATGTGCCTGGAGGCCGTCGACCACGTCGTGACGACCGAGCGGTTCCGCGACTTCGCCCTGCCCGAGTGGGTGTGGGAGAAGGTCGCGGACTCGTGGAAGCGGCACGACCCGCACGTCTACGGCCGCTTCGACCTGCGCTACGACGGCTCCGGCCCGGCCAAGCTGCTCGAGTACAACGCCGACACCCCGACCACCTTGCTCGAGGCGTCGATCCTGCAGTGGTACTGGCTGAAGGACACCCATCCCGACGACGACCAGTGGAACTCCCTGCACGAGCGCCTGGTCGAGCGGTTCGGCGAGATCAAGGGCGCGCTGCCCGGCTCCGAGGTGCACTTCACCTGGTCCGGCGGCGACGCCACCGGCGAGGACCACGTGACCGTCGGGTACCTGCAGGAGACCGCGGCCGAGGCCGGCCTGGACACCGTGGGTCTGCGGATCGAGGACATCGGCTGGGACGTCGACCTCGACCGCTTCGTCGACCTCGCGGAGGCGTCGATCGCGACGGTGTTCAAGCTCTACCCCTGGGAGTGGATCCTCACCGAGGAGTTCGGCAAGCACGTCGTGCGCAGCCTGCCCGAGACCCTCTGGCTCGAGCCGCTGTGGAAGACGCTGCTGTCGAACAAGGCGATCCTCGCCGTGCTGTGGGAGATGTACCCCGGCCACCCGAACCTGCTGCCCGCCTACCTGAACGACCCGGGCCTGCTCACCGAGTACGTGCGCAAGCCGCTGCTGGGCCGCGAGGGGGCGAACGTCGACATCGTCTCGCCCGGCTCGCAGGTCTCGACCGGCGGCGTGTACGGCGAGGAGGGCTACGTCTACCAGCTCTTCGACCCGCTGCCCGTGTTCGACGGCTTCCGGCCCGCCCTGGGCGCGTGGATCGTGGGCGACGGCTCGGCGGGTCTCGGCATCCGCGAGACCGCGGGCCTGGTGACGGACGACGGCGCCGCGTTCGTGCCGCACCGCATCCCCGAGGACTGACGCCGCCGATCCTCGGGCCCCGACCCCCGCTTCCCGTCCCTTTCCTCCCGGAGGACCCCATGACCCTCGCCCTCGATGCGGCGTACTTCGCGAACATCGGCCGCGGCGTCGGTGCGATCCTGCTCTACGCGCTGCTCGGCGCGCTGCTCATGCTCATCGGCTTCTGGGCCATCGACATCACCACACCCGGCAAGCTGAACCGGCTGGTCCGCGACGGCCGCCCGGGCGCGGTGCTGGTGACCTCCGCCGGGATGATCTCGATGGCGTTCATCGTGGTCGTCGCGATCTGGAGCGCCTCGGGGCTGCTGGCCGAGGGGCTGCTCGCGGCGCTGATCTTCGGCCTGGTCGGCATCATCGCCCAGGTCGTCGCGGTGCGGCTGCTGGAGTGGGTCACCGGCATCCGGATCGGTGAGGTGCTGGCGGCCGAGGAGCTGAGCGCCGAGGCGTGGGTGGTCGCGGCCGCGCACGTGGCGCTCGGCCTCGTGGTGGCCGTTGCGATCATCTAGCCCGCGGTCCTCTCCCGGGCCGCGGCTTCTTCCGCGCCGACGTCGGCTTCAGACCCTGTCGCGCACCCGTTCGGCGACGTCCTTCGTCAGCGCCGCGCGGGTGAGCGCGGCGGCGAGCTGCGCGAGCCTGCCGTCGGGGACGAGGGCGGCGAGGTCGTCCGGGGCGGTCGGCAGGCCGAGCTTCTCGGCGCCCTGCCGCGCCTTGCCGTCGAGCGCCGGCCGCAGCTCCGGCCACACGGCCTGGGCCTCGCGGCAGAAGATGTCCGCGCCGGTCGGCCCGAGCCGGGGGAACTCCGTGAGCAGCTCGCGGATGCGGTCCGTGTCGCCGCGGCCCTCCTCGCGCAGCCGGCGCAGGTCGCCCTTCCACCGGTTCAGGAGCAGCTCGGCGCCTTCGCCGAGCGCGGTGGCGGTGCTCTCGTCGTAGCGCGTGTAGTGGGCGCGGCCCAGCGCGTCGACGCGGTCCTGCCAGCTCGCGTCGCGCATCTTCTCCGGCGTGCCCATCCCGGAGCGGACGAGCTCGTGCGCCGCGTCGACGGCGACGTCCGCCCGGATGCGGGTCGACAGCAGCACCGCCAGCACCAGCAGCCGGTACAGCGGCGCGGGCGTGTCCTTGAGCGTGATCCCGGCCTGCTCGGCGTAGGTCTCGCCGGCCTCGTCGAGCAGCGCGGTCACGGTGTCCTGTGGCGCACCCATACCGACGACTACCCGCGTTGTGGAGCCACGATGCACCCCAGCCCGCACCCCGAGGTGAGTCATGGAGCCAGGACGCACGACGCGGCGGCGGACGGCGCCGGGGCGGTGCGGCGGCGCCGGCGGCGGGCGCGCAGGCCCAGGACGGCCAGCGCCACCAGCACCCCGGCCACCGTCGCGACGAGCCGGTCGGTCAGCAGCGTGCCGGTGGGGACCGGGTGCATCGTCGTGCCGACCACCAGGGCGAGAGGCGTGATGAACAGCAGCGCGACGGCGTAGTTGCGCATCACCAGCAGCTCCGCCGCGGTCTGCAGCGCCACGGCGGCGACCACGATCGCCCAGCCCGGCAGGTGCAGCGCCAGCAGCGCCGCGGCGACCGCGAGCCCGCCCAGCGTGCCGCCGATGCGCATCACGCCGCGGTTCACCCGCGCCCGCGAGCCCGTGACCGACAGCGGGACGACGGCCGCGACCAGCGCCCAGTACACGTGGTCCACCCCGAGCAGCACGGCGAGCGGGGCGGTGACCGCGCAGGCCAGCAGGACCTCGAGCACGATCTCCCGGCGCGCCGCCTCGCGCAGCGGGACCGCGAGCAGCGGCGCCCGGCGCCGGACGTGCCCGGGCAGCAGGGCCCCGGCGCTCCCGACCACGACCGCGAACGCGGCCGAGCCCGCGGCGACGGCCACGACCTGCAGCGCGGCGGCGAGGCCGAGCGGGTGGGCACCGGCGAACGCGCCGGCGGCGAAGACGAAGAACAGCGGCCCGCCGGGCTTCCAGCCGACGACCTCGCCGCCGATCGTCCCGGCGACGGCCACGCCCACCAGGACGAGGAGCGCGAGCCAGGGCGAGGCGGGCAGGTGCGCGGCGAGCAACCCGAACGCGACGCTCGCGACCAGCCCCAGACCGGTGAGCGCCTGCACCTGGGTACGGGCCGGCACCGTCAGGTTCCGGCCGTAGATCGCGGCGAAGGCGCCGAAGGTGGCCGCGCCCAGCAGGTCCAGGCGGCCGAGCACGAGCAGCACGAGCATGGGAACCCCTACCGAGATCCCGCACCGCAGTGCGGGCCGGTGCGCCCCGGCGTGGGCCTCGAAACGGACCAGTTCACGGACCAGCGTCCCCTGCACGCATACTCCTTTCACCGGTGTACAAAGTACTTCACCAGTGTACGAAAGGGGAAGCCAGTGACGGCGAACCGTGACGCGATCGACGAGATCCAGGCGGTGTGGTCGGCCCGGCGCCCGGACCTGGACACCGCGCCCATCGCCGTCGCCGGGCGGATCCTGCGGGCCGCGCGGTTCCTGCAGCAGGCGGCCGACGACTGGCTGGCCGACGCCGGCGTGACCCGCGCGGAGTTCGACGTCCTCAGCCAGCTGCGGCGCAACGACGCGCCGCTGCGCCCCGGCGACCTCACCGCCGGCGTGGTGGGCTCCCCGGCGGCGACCACGAAGCGGCTGCACAAGCTCACCGCGGCCGGCCTGGTCACCCGCACCCCGGACCCCGACGACGCCCGCGCCGCCCGGGTCGCGCTGACCGGGGCGGGGGAGCGGCTGGTCGACGAGGTCCTCCCGCGGCAGGTCGCGGCCGAGGCCGAGCTGCTCGAGGTCTTCACGCCGGCCGAGCGCGAGTCGTTGGCGGCCCTGCTGCGGACCGCGCTGCTGGCCTGGGAACCGTGAGCGGCGGGCCCGCGCTGTCCGTCCGGACCGGGTCCGGCGGTCCGGGGCCAGGGCTGCTTCTCGGTCCAGGACCGCTGCTCAGTCCAGGGCGGCCACGTCCGGCACGCGGGCCTCGGGCGGCGGCATCGCCTCCAGCTCGGTGCGCACCTCGCGCGCGTTGGCGGCCAGCTCGCCGTCGGCGACGAGGCGGTGCAGCGCCTCGGCGGTGACCTTTCCGGACAGGCCCGCGCCGCGCCGGGCGATGAGCTCGGCGTTGTGCCGACGGTCCCCGGCCCCGGGCACGGCGAGCTGCGGGATCCCCGCGGACAGCGCGCCCATCGCGGTGCCGGAGCCGCCGTGGTGGACGATCGCCGCGCACAGCGGCATGACGTCGACGAGCGGGACCCAGCCCACCGTCCGCACCCGGTCCATCCCGTGCGCCCGGCGCTCGACCCGCGGTTCCGGCCGGACCAGCACGATCTCGGCGTCGACCTCCGCGGCGGCGGCCAGCGCCGCCGGCATCGGGTCGGCGCCCGGGCCCGGGGCGGTGCTGCGCGAGACGAGGATGCGCGGCCGGTCTGCGGCGTCGGAGGGCACCCGCAGCCAGGCCGGGATCTCCCCGCCACCGCGCTGCACCGGCCGCATCGGCAGCCCGGTCCGCTCGCCGACGACGCTGCGCGGCGCCGTCGTCAGCACGACCTGCGGCGCCGGGAGGCCGCGCTCGTCGTCCAGCCCGTGCCGGCGCAGCGCCCGCCGCATGAGCTTCGAGCCCGCGGTGGCCCGGACCAGCGCCGGCCCGTCGAACAGCGAGTTCTCCAGCAGCACGGTGGGCAGGTCGTACCGGGCGGCGGCGACGCCGGCGGCGACGGCGAGCGGCTCGTGGACCACGACGTCGGGCCGCCACTGCTCGACGACGGTGACCATCCCGTCCGTCAGCTCCTCGTTCACCGCCCCGAACAGCCGCGCGACCATCCGGGTGCCGGCCGTGCCGGTGAGCTCCGCCCGGGCGTCGAGGGGATGGGCGGCCATGTTCCGCGCGGCGATCCGGGCGAAGGAGAGGCCGCGCGCCACGTCGATCACCGGGAGGTTCCCGGTGTCGGCGTTCATCGCGTCGCCGCCGGTGGCGACGAGCACGTCGTGCCCCGCCTCCCACAGCGCCTCACCGAGGGGCAGCATCGGCAGCAGGTGCCCGGTGAGCGGCGCCGACACCACCAGCACGCGCATACCCGCACGCTATCCCGGAGATCGCCCGGACCGCTGCCCGTACGCTGGGGGCGTGTCCGGGCGGGTGGAGTAGTACATGGAGGCCCCGCGCCTCGTCGCGAGCGACGTCGACGGCACCCTGCTCGGCGAGGACCACGAGGTCAGCCCGCGCACCGCCGCCGTGATCGGCAGGCTGGTCGCAGGCGGCGTCCCGTTCGTGCTGGTGACCGGGCGCCCGCCGCGCTGGATCCCGCCGGTGGCGACCCAGCTGGGCGTCGTCCGGTACGCGGTCTGCGCCAACGGCGCGGTGCTCTACGACGTCGAGGCCGACCGGATCGTCGGCTCCCGCGCGCTGCACCCGGAGGACCTCGTCCGCCTCGAGCAGGCCGTCGCGGAGGCCCTGCCCGGCGCCACCCTCGGGGTCGAACGGGTGGGCGAGCGCGCGTTCGACGACCAGGTGGCCCAGTTCGTCGCGGAACCGGACTACGAACACGCCTGGCCGGGCGGCGGGCCGCCGACCGAGGCGCGCGACCGCTTGCTGGCCCACCCCGCGGTCAAGCTGCTGGTCCGGGCCAAGGGGATGTCGAGCGACGCGATGGCCGCCGTCCTGGAGCCGCTGGTCGGCGACGTCGTGGACATCACCTTCTCGCACCCGGGCGGACTGATCGAGGTGGCGCCGGCGGGCGTCTCGAAGGCCACCGGGCTGCGCGACCTCATGGAACGCACGCCGGAGTTCGCCGACATCGCGGCCGACGAGGTCGTCGCCTTCGGCGACATGCCCAACGACGTCGCGATGCTGCGCTGGGCCGGGCACGGGGTGGCGATGGGCAACGCGCACCCGGAGGTCGTCGCGGCGGCGGACGAGACCACGGCGTCCAACGTCGACGACGGCCTCGCCCTCGTCCTCGAGCGCTGGTTCTGACTCCGGTTCCGCCCGGTCCGGTCTCCGGCTGACCAGCACGGACGGGCGGCCGCGGCACGCCGGACCGGGCCCCGGGTGGCTGACGCGTAGCATGGCTGCGCCGTACACCCCGCAGATCGGCGCCCGCGGACCCTCCGCCGCGCGCGCGAGGAGGCCTGCCCGTGACCGACCGGTCGCTCGACGTACCGGCCGTGCCGGACGCACCCGCGGTTCCCGTCCTACCCGCTCCTGCGCCGTCCGAACCCGTCGCACCGGCCTCGCCCGAGGTGCAGGTCCTGTCCGCCGTGCAGCGCGGGATCGCGCGCCCGCGGACGGTCTCCGTGGCCCGGGGCATGTCGCACTTCGGCGAGCACGCGGGCGGCTGGCTCGCGCTGGGTCTCGTCGGTGCGGCCGTCGACCGCCGGCGGCGCGCCGAGTGGCTCTGGTCCGCCGCGGCCGTCGCCTTCGCCCACGGGGCGTCCGTCGGGGTCAAGCGCGTGGTGCGCCGGCCCCGTCCCGAACACCCGTCGGTCGAGGTGCTCGTGGGCACCCCGAGCCGGCTGTCCTTCCCGTCCTCGCACGCCACCTCGACCACTGCCGCCGCCGTGCTCTACGGCCGGCTGCTGCGCTCCCGGGCGCCGCTGGCCGTCGTGCCCGTGATGGCGCTGTCCCGGCTGGTCCTGGGCGTGCACTACCCGACCGACGTGGCGACGGGATCGGCGCTCGGCGCCGGCGTCGCCCTCGCCGCCCGGCGCGTGATCCCGCGCCTGATCCACAGGAAGAAGCGCTGATGACCAGCACGGACGTACCCCCGGCGGTGGAGGCTCCGCAGCGGACCCCGATCGGTCTGGTGGCCGGCGTCGTCAGGACGATGCGCCCTCGCCAGTGGGTCAAGAACGTCCTGGTCCTGGCCGCCCCGTTCGCCTCCGGCGACCTGTTCCACGGCGCGGTGGCCGTCAAGCTCGCCGTCGCGTTCGTGGCGTTCTCGCTGGCCGCGTCGGGCGTCTACCTGGTCAACGACGCCAAGGACGTCGAGGCCGACCGCGCCCACCCGACCAAGCGCAACCGGCCCGTCGCCGCCGGCGTCGTCCCGGTCCCGGTGGCCTACGGCGTGGCGGTCGTCGCCTTCGCCGCCGCCATCGCGCTGTCGCTGCTGGCCTCGGTGCAGTTGCTGATCGTGCTCGGCGTGTACGTCGCCGTGCAGCTGGCCTACTGCTTCTGGCTCAAGCACCAGCCGGTGCTCGACATCTGCATCGTCGCCTCCGGCTTCCTCATGCGCGCCATCGCCGGCGGTGTCGCCGCCGCCATCCCGCTGTCGCAGTGGTTCCTGCTCGCCGCCGGGTTCGGCTCGCTGTTCATGGTCGCGGGCAAGCGCTACGCCGAGATGATGCTCGCCGAGCGCACCGGCGCGAAGATCCGCAAGTCGCTGGAGTCGTACTCCCCGTCCTACCTGCGGTTCGTGTGGGCACTCTCGGCCACCGTGCTGATCATGACCTACGGGCTGTGGGCCTTCGAGATCCGCGAGGCGCACCACAACTCGGTGTGGTCGGTGATCTCCATCGTCCCGTTCGTCGTCGCGGTGCTGCGCTACTCGGTCGACGTCGACAACGGCGACGGCGGCGAGCCCGAGGAGATCGCCCTCGGCGACCGGGTCCTGCAGGTCCTCGCAATCGCCTGGGTGGCGATGCTGACCCTGGCCGTCTACGTCTGACGGCGTTCCCGACCGCGATGTCGCTCGTCCGCCTCGGAACGCGGGTCCGGTCCGTCGGGCAGGAGCAAATCGTTCCCTGCTCACCTTGAGTGACGGCAACTGTGGGGCGTAGGGCCCCGGCTGGCGACGCCTCCGGAAGGCATAGCACCGCTTCAGACGCCTCTTCACACCGCGTGAACCAACTCTCGGGGTGCCGTGGTTCGAAGGTTTACTTACGACTCGACAGACGTCGCGTGTGCCTCAAGGCATGCATGTCCTGCGCAGTACGCTCAGGGATCAATGTCTTCGGACCTTCAACCTTTCGCCTCCTAGGAACAACAACATGGTGCTTCTCGTCCTTCTTGCCTTCTGGTTACCAGGACTCGCCATGGGCGCGGCGCTCGGTTTGAGAGGTTGGACCCTTCTAGCGGCGGCTCCGGCCCTGACGTTCGGCATCGTCTCGTTAGGCGTTGTTGTGCTCGGCCACAGTGGGATGCGCTGGACGCCGCTGTCGGTCGCGATATGGACCGTTGCCCTCGTTCTCGTCGTAGCCCTGCTGACTCGGTTGCTCAGGCGGCGATCGATGGGGGCGCCTCACGGCACGGCCTCGCTCAGGACTGCCTGGCGAAGGGAGGCAGTGCTGTCACACCTCGGGGTGGGAGCCGGAGTGGCCGTCGGCTTGACGGTCGGACTTGTGACGTTCTTCCGTGGTATCGGCTCGCTGACGGTCATCAACCAAGACTGGGACGCACCCTTCCACGCAAATGCGATCCGGTGGATCGCCGACCACGGTGACCCGCTTCCGTCCGCCCTGGCGCCGATCGCGAACGACGCAGGTGATGCCAGCTACTTTTACCCGAACACTTACCATGCGCTGCTGGCGCTCCTTCTGGATCACGCCGGGCTCGCGATGCCGCAGCTCCTGAACTTCGCTGCGATGATGAGTGTTGTTGTCTGGCCGATCGGGGTCGCGGCCGTTGCGCTGGCATGGCGGCTGTCTCCGCTTGCAGCGGGTGTCGCCGCAGCCGTCTCTACTTGGTTCGGAACCTTCCCCTACGATTCGCTCTGGCGCGGGCCGCTCTGGCCGTACGTCGCCGGACTGGCACTCGTCCCGGCCACCCTCGC
Organism: Pseudonocardia terrae; assembly: GCF_021343995.1. Classification (GTDB taxonomy): domain Bacteria; phylum Actinomycetota; class Actinomycetes; order Mycobacteriales; family Pseudonocardiaceae; genus Pseudonocardia; species Pseudonocardia terrae. Next base: position 48,579 of record NZ_JAJTTE010000003.1, read on the forward strand.
CGTTGTACGGGAGATCGTCGATCCCAAGCCCCGGGCTCCCCTGGCAGGCCCCGTCGGCGCTGTGCTGGCAATTACCGGCCTCATAGGACTCCACACCAGCCTAGCCTTCGTCCTCTTCGTGTACCTCGGGATGCTGGTGCTTGCGCTTGCCCTACGGCTGGAGCCGGTCAGCTGGAGGAAGGCGGCGAAGCCGCTCGTGTTCTCCCTCGTGCTTGCCGTCGCCGTCGTTGTGCCCGTCGTCCTACCGGCGATGACTAGCGCGGGTGGTGTGCTGAGCGCCCAGTGGCCGCAGCTCGCCAATCCTGCTGAAGCCTTTACTCAGGCTGTGATGTTTTCCAGCCCGGACCCATTCTTGCAATGGTACCTGGGGATTCCGGCGGTAATCGGCCTTGCGCTCCTGGTCAGCCGGAATCGCCTGACCTGGATGGTCGGAGCCTACATTTTCTTCGCTCTTATGTACATCGCAGGGGCGGCATATATACTGCCGCCTTTCCGGGCGCTCACAGGTGTCTTCTACACCGACGTGTGGCGTATTGCGGCGCTCCTGCCATTGGTGGGAGCGCTCGGCATCGGTGAGTTCGGGAGTCGAGTGGTTCGCGCCGGGGCACTCAGGGCCGGCTCGTTGTCGTCCACCCCGTGGCTCCGTCCTGCAGCGGCTATCACCGTGTTCGTTGTCTTTGCGGCGGCGCTCCTCGTACTCACTTCCGGTGCCTATATCGGCCGCAACGCCAGCCGCCTTGCCCAGAACCACGGTGATGGTCCGACGGTGAGCACGGCCGAGCGCGACGCCTATGCATGGCTGGGGCAACGAGTCCGACCAAACGAGCGAGTCGTGAACGATGTTCAGGACGGCGCCGTCTGGATGTACGGCCTCGATGGAGTCATGCCCGTGAACTGGACCTTCTACGGTGCTCGGCCGGGGTCTGATGCGCAGTTCCTCCTGGACAATCTTAATCAGTTGGATCAAAGCCCCAGGGTGCGTGAGACCCTCGCCCGGTTGAACGTCAAGTACGCAATATTCGGGCAGGGGATGGTGCGCCCGGGAGAGACTCGGTCCCCAGGGATGGTGAACCTCTCCTCGGTGGCAGGACTGCAACCCGTATATCAGAACTCAGGTGCCACAATATACGAAATCCTGCCTGCGGCGGTGCCGGCTCGCCCATAACGCCCGCCGTCACGTATCAGGAATATCCGAGACGCACTAATGTGTCTGCAATGATTTCGCTGGGATGAAATTCGTGGAGCGTGGAACGGCGCCGGAACTCGGCGTAATTTTCCAGGAAATGAATGAGTCGGTCCGTCCGCATACCCGTGAGTAGCACATTCCCCTCGAGGCCCTGCCTCCGCTCCGTGTGCGTGCGGTGGATCGCGCACGGCAGACCCAGGTACGCACACTCCTCTTGCAGGCCTCCCGAGTCGGTAACGACGAACTTGGCGCGCGCAAGCAGTGGAATGAACTCCAAGTAGCGCCGCTTCTCCTTCATGATGAACCGCTGATCGTCGAACAAGTAGTGCAATCCGTGGCGTGCGATCCTCTCACGTTCGGGAGCGCCCGCGAAATACACGATCGGGCCTTTTTCGCTTGCGTCACGGAGAAGTTCGAGTACGTCCCGGAACTTGTCCGGGCGCTGCAACAGCTCGAAGCGGTGCAGGGTCGCGAGGCCGAATTCGGTGGGCAGGTCATCCCCCCATTGCGACGAGATCGCATCGCGCATCGCGTCGATCACGGTGTTCGCGCCCGTGTTGACGACGACCCCTCGGGCAGAGCGCAGGTTGTGGACCTCGTTCTGTGTAGGAGCAAAATGTATGTCCGTCATCCGAGTGGCGATGCGACGGTTGAGCTCTTCGGGGAACGGGTTGAGGAGGTTCCCAGTTCTCATTCCCGCCTCGATGTGAGCTACGCGTGAGCGGAGAATCCGTCGTGCGATTGCCGCTCCGTAGGGCGTGGTGAAGGTGTCTCCGTGGACGACGACGACGCCTGGCCGTCCATCGGAGGCGAGAGCAGCTCGCATCTCGGCACGTTGCGTCGTGGCCGTTCTCAGAACGGCCGCCGCCCAGGCTGGGACCTGGGACGGAGTTTCCAGGTTGCGAGCTCGACCGCGAGGCACGAGCCAAAGATCCGGTTCGGGAAGGCGGAGGTCCTCCAGGGTGCTCGCGACCTCGTCGACATGTTGAGCCGTGAACCACAGGACCGGCTTGCTGCCGCGGGCGACGAGGGCGTGGTGAACGGGCGCCAGCTTGATCAGCTCGGCGGTCGTACCCGCAATGAAGGCGATCATGGGACCCCTGAACTTCTGGACGGACGGACCGCAGGATACTGTCAGGCGTGATGCGCACGGGCAAATCCCTCGAAGCAGGTCTCGGAGCACCTGCTCTGAGCGTTGTCATCCCGGTCTTCAACGAGCAGGATTGGATTGCGCGCTCCATTGATGCGCTCCAGTCCGCGTTGGAGAACGCACACTGGTCGGCCCAGATAGTAGTTGTGGACGACGGAAGTACCGATGACACGCCACACCGCCTGAAGCAGCTCGCGGCTCGAAACCCAAGAATATGCATCATTCGGCAGGAGAACCGGGGGCGCTTCTCGGCACGGCTGGCAGGAATCGAAGCTTGCACCGGGGATCGGGTGCTTCTTGTGGACAGCAGGGTGATCGTGCATCCTGAAGCGTTGGCGTACCTGCGTCAACAGCTCAGCGAGAATCCGCCACGACGGGTGTGGAACGGACATGTCCACGTCGATTCCATCGGTGGCCCCTACGGTGACTTCTGGGCCGGTTTGGTGGCTGTGGCGTGGCGCCGATACTTTGCGAATCCCACCTGTACCTCGTACAGCCTTGACGAGTTCGACCGGTACCCCAAAGGAACGGGCTTCTTCTGCGCTCCGCGCGATCTCCTGTTGGCGGCGGCCGGTTCCTTCACCTCGCTCTTCTCCGATGGTCGGTATGCCAGTGACGACACACGAATGCTACGCTGGATCGCCAGTCGTGAGTCCATAAATCTGTCGCCGTCCTTCTCGGCCACCTACCATAGCCGGGATGCGCTCGGGAAATTCCTGACTCACGCATTCTTCCGCGGTACGACGTTCGTCGACGGCTACCTGGACTCACCCGGCCCCGTTCGCCGGGTAGCCGGGCTGGCAACGATCCTCGGCACCGCTGCGATGCCGCTGATCGCCAAGCGCCCGCGATCTGCTCTCGTCGTCGCGGCGACGGCTTGTGGGGCAGCCGGCCTCGCGGTCCACCTGTCCGGTGGTACTGCGCGGCAGTCTCGGGCCGTCGCGTCCCTTCTACCGCTGTTCGTCCTGTCTTTCGGTGCGGGCGTCGCTCGCGGCTTGGGTCTGGCGGTGGGGAGGATGCTGAGACGGTGAACAACAGGCAGGGCTCGACGAGGCCGCCTGGGCGACAAGCGCTCGGAACGGTCGGCATAGCCGTGATTGTCGCTGCGGTCCTGGGTGCAGTTCTGCCGGTTGTGTGTGCACGTCTGATGCCGGCGTCGGACTACCAGTACTTCTTGGCGTACTGGGGACTGCTGTTCGGTCTCGGTAGCGCGATCTCGCCGGTCGAGCAGGAAGTGTCTCGGCAGGCTGCGCTGGCGTCGGTCGTTGGTGCCAAGGCCGGCAGCAGCTCGCTGCAGGCAGTCGGAGTGGTGTTCTGCGGTGTGCTGCTGTTCGGGATGGTCGTGGCACTCCCACTGATCAGCATCCGCCTCTTCGGGCAATTCTCGATCTTGGCGCTGATTGCGGCGGCCGGAGGCGCGGCGTTCGTCGGGCAGTTTGGTATGCGCGGCCTCCTGATCGGTCAGAACGAGGTGAGACGCTACGCCGGCCTGATCGTAGCCGAGGCCCTGATACGAGCCGTGTTGGTCGGCGCGGTGATCGTCGCGGCTGTCGTCGGAATGTACTCACTGGCGCTGGCTGTCGTAGCCGGGTCGTTCATGTGGTTGTTGTTCGTTCGACGAGCAGTAGTGCTGGTCGACTGGCGTGGCGGCCGCGAGCGATGGGCTGCCGTGACAAGGCGAATGGGCGTCCTCGTTGCTGCATCCGGTCTTACCGCTTGCCTGATAACGGGCTACCCGGCCATGGTGAATTTCATCTCCCCTGGTGGCGACGGAGAGGCAGTCGGCGGCCTCTTCGCGGCGCTCACGGTCGCTCGCCTGCCGCTGCTGCTGCTCTCACCGGTTCAAGCCCTCGCGGTTCCGACCGTTGTTCGACTTTCGGCGGACGAGAACGGGCGGCAGCGGCTGCATCGCCTCATGCTCAGGGGATCGGCAGGCGCCCTGCTGTTGGCAGCCGTCGGAGCAGCGTTCGGCGCGCTCGTCGGTCCGTTCCTCGTGCGACTACTCTTCGGCGTCAAGTACAACGTGCCGGCACTGGCTGTGGCCGGCCTTGTCTGGTCGTCCGTGCTCCTTGCGGCCATCCTGCTGCTCGCTGCCGTTCTTGTCGCCCGCAAGCAGGTTGGGCGGGTGTTGATTACGTGGGCGCTCGCCGTGGCGCTCAGTGTCGCCGTACTCGCTGGGTGGCCGGGGGACACGGTGACGAAGGCCACTGTCGGCCTGGTCGTGGCACCTACGGTATCCGTGGTGGTGGCGGCGGCCTTCGTGCTGGGTGACGGTAGGTCGAGGTGCCGCGTGAGGAAGTCCGGTCGTGACGGCGGGCGCTCAGGCTGAGCCCGGTCGGGACCGGCCCGAGACTTCCCCTTGTCTCAAGTACTCGCATCAGATCGCACAACAACTCCCCGCGTCCGGCTGCATCGAGAACGCCCGGCCGGGTCGGCGAGAGCTGAGGGGCAGAAGTTGGAGTTCTTGATCATGCCTGTCCCCTCGAGCTGCCGGGCTCTGCGCATCCGCAGGCACGCTGTGACGATCTCGATAACGTCAGGTCCGCTTAGAGAGAGTTACGTGCGTGACCACTCTGAGCTTGGTTGCTCATCAGGACGACGACCTCCTCTTCATGAACCCCGACGTCGTGTCCGACGTCCAGGCAGGCGAACCGACGTGGATCATGTACTTGACGGCGGGGAATCTCGATCCTGGGCCGGCCGGGATGCCGTACGCGAACAAGCGGATCCAGGGCGCGCGGGCAGCGTGGGAACGGGGAGCTCAGGTCGCCAACCCGTCCTGGACTTTCCGCCTGCTCCTCGTGGACGGTCGGACGTTGCCGAGCAATCGATTGGATGGCACCAATCTAAATTTGGTGTTCACCTTCGTAAATGCGGCGAATGCAGCGGTCAACGACCCTGTTGGCGACCTTGGCAGAATGTGGTCCGATCCAACCTTTACGACGCAACCGATCGACGGAAGGTCGAGCTATAATCATGCTCAATTCGTGGAGATGCTGCGAGGCCTGATAGCGTATGTCGGCCCGGACTTCCTTCGTGTGCAGGACCCGGCCGGGGAGGAAATGGGCGGGCATGTCGACCACGCCAACGGAGCCCGTCTCGCGATGGAGGCGAACAGCTTGGACGGGGTGGTGTCTCATCGAGCGGATACCTACTTCGACTATATCGACGCGCAGATGCCCGAGAACTTCGACGGCTACTGGCGCAACGAGAAGCAGGCGATGTGGAATGCCTACAAGCCTTTCGACAGCGAGGTGGGCCCGACGACGTGGGATGTCCTCGCCGGGAGAGAGCACCGGCGGCGGATCTACTGGCCGGGCGATCGCTGGTCACCCGACCTCTGATGTCCTCTCCTCGAGGCTCGAATCTGCTCGAGGCACTTCGAGGAGCTTGCCGGGCTGTTTGTACTCGCACCCACAGCCGGACCGACACTTGGGGCACACGCAGCTGGAGGACGTTGTGACAGCTGCCGGCAACCGGCGGCCTGCTGGTCAGGCGTACTCGACAACTGTTCCCTTCTCCTCGACGGGTCGGCGAGAGCGAGAACCGTCGGCGGCCGGAGCCTCGAACTACCGGCCGACTACGCTTGTCGGGTGCCCGGGAGTCGGTGGTCTGGACGCGCCCTCGTCGTCGTACCCGCCTGGAACGAGGAGGTCTGTGTTGGCGACACCGTGCGGGAGATCTTCGCCGCGGTGCGCGGCGTGGACGTTGTCGTCGTTGACGACGGGTCCACTGATCGAACGGCGCAACGCGCCCGTGGTGCCGGCGCTGATGTGATCGAGTTGCCGTACAACCTGGGTGTGGGTGGTGCAATGCGGGCCGGGTTCCGGTACGGCGTTCGGCACGGATACGACGCGGTCGTGCAAGTCGACGCAGACGGACAGCATGACCCGGCGGAGATTCAGACCCTCCTGGACGCGCTCACTGACGCGGACGTCGTGATCGGAGCGCGTTTTGCCGACCCCGACGACCCGTACCGGGTCCGAGGCCCCCGACGTTGGGCGATGGTCGTGATGGCGAGGGTGCTGTCGAGGTTGGCCCGTACTCGCCTGACTGATACGACTTCGGGATTTCGCGCAGCACGTGGGCCGGCCATGGAACTCTTCGCCCGCAACTATCCCGTTGAGTACCTCGGGGACACCATCGAGTCCCTCGTCATTGCGGTCCGATCTGGCTTTCGCGTGACGCAGGTTCCGGTGTCCATGAGACCGCGGCGCGGAGGACGGCCGAGCCAGAGTCCACTAAAGGCGCTGGTATATCTCCTGCGCGCGAACCTGGCGCTGATGCTCGCGCTCATGCGGAAGTGGTCCGGGGTCGGGAGCTACGTTGACGAGAAGGCGTTGAATTAGATGACGTCGTATATTGTCCCGCTCATCGGCGCCATCGTGTGCCTGGTTACGATCGCTGAGTTGCTGCGTCGGCGGCAGCTGCGGGAGAAGTATGCAGTACTCTGGATCCTGGTTGGTACGGCGGTAGTAGTTCTGACCGCCTTTCCGGAAGTGCTCAACTGGATAAGTCGGCTCCTCGGCATAATAGTGCCGGCAAACCTGTTGTTCTTTGGTGCGCTCGTTCTGCTGCTCTCGGTGTCCGTTCATCAGAGCTGGGAGCTGTCCAGGCTTGAGGACGAAACGCGCAAGCTGGCCGAGGACGTGGCGATCCTCCGACTGGAGGCCGAGCAAGACCGACGCGGACGGGAAGGCGCGAGCTGATCGGGATCGAGCGAGGGGGTCAGCGCCGCTGTCGGGCCTCCCGGTAACCTGCGCTGTCGTGGACTTCGCAAAGCCCGATCTCGTCATCGTCGGCTCCGGGTTCTTCGGGTTGACGATCGCCGAACGTGCGGCTGCCGCGCCGGAGGACGGAGGGCTGGGCAAGAAGGTCCTGGTGCTGGAGCGGCGTCCGCACATCGGCGGCAACGCCTACTCCGAGCCCGAGCCCGAGACGGGGATCGAGATCCACCGCTACGGCGCGCACCTGTTCCACACGTCGAACAAGCGCGTGTGGGAGTACTGCAACCGCTTCACGGAGTTCACGGGCTACCAGCACCGCGTGTTCGCCCGGTACCGGGACCAGGTCTACGCGTTCCCGATGAACCTGGCGCTGATCAACCAGTTCTTCGGGAAGTCGCACACGCCCGACGAGGCGCGGGCGCTGATCGCCGAGCAGTCCTCCGAGTTCGACACCGCCAAGGCGGAGAACCTCGAGGAGAAGGCGATCTCGCTGATCGGGCGCCCGCTGTACGAGGCGTTCGTCAAGGGCTACACGGCGAAGCAGTGGCAGACGGACCCGACCGAGCTCAGCCCGTCGATCATCACACGGCTGCCGGTCCGCTACACGTTCAACAACCGTTACTTCAACGACACCTACGAGGGCCTGCCCGTCGACGGGTACACCGCGTGGCTGGAGAAGATGGCGGACCACCCGAACATCGAGGTCCGGCTCGACACGGACTACTTCGCGGTGCGGGACGAGCTGCCGGCCGGGATCCCGACTGTCTACACGGGCCCGCTCGACCGCTACTTCGACTACAGCGAGGGCGAGCTCTCGTGGCGCACTCTGGACTTCGAGACCGAGGTCCTGCACGACACAGGTGACTTCCAGGGCACCTCCGTCATGAACTACAACGACGAAGAGGTCCCCTTCACCCGGATCCACGAGTTCCGGCACTTCCACCCCGAGCGGGACTACCCGACGGACAAGACGGTCATCGTCCGCGAGTACTCGCGCTTCGCCGAGTCCGGCGACGAGCCGTACTACCCGGTCGGCACGCCCGAGGACCGCGCCAAGCTCGAGCGCTACCGCGAGCTGGCGCGCAAGGAGACCGCGAACCGCAACGTCCTGTTCGGTGGCCGCCTCGGCACCTACAAGTACCTCGACATGCACATGGCGATCGGCTCCGCGCTGACCATGTTCGACAACCGGCTCACCCCGCACTTCGTCGAGGGCAGGACGCTGTCCGGCACCGAGAGCGAGGACTGAGCCCGGGCTCGGTTCAGCTCAGCTCAGCTCAGCCGGCGAGCCGCGCGAGGATCTCGTACGTCGTGGCGGTCTCGCCGAGGCGGGGAAGATCCGCTCGACGGCGTGCCGGTGCCCGTCGGCGTCCCGGTCGGCCATCGCGTCCGCGACCGTGGTGACGTGGTACCCGTGCTCGTGGGCGGCCCGTGCGGTGGACTCGACGCCTGCGCCGATCAGCAGCCCGCCCAGCGTCGGCCCGACGACCGAGATCGTCTGCGTGGACACCGACAACACGATGAGGATGCCGGCAGGGCTCGCCAGCCCGGTGCGCCGGGACTCGCTGCGGATCAGGTACATCGCGGCGGGACAGCCCGCGCAGGTCTCGAACCACCGAGGATCAGGCGGCGCGCCAGCCACTCGGCGCGGGCCGCCCGGTCACCGCCGCGCGTTCGCGCCCGGCGGCCGACAGCGTGATCAGCTGCCGGCGCCCGTCCTCGGGGTCGGGACGGACGCTCGATGAACCCGCGCCGGTCGAGCGCGGAGAGGATCGTGGCCATCGACTGCGGCCGGACGCCCTCGGCGGCGGCGAGCCACGCTCGCGGACGAGTCGCCCTCCTTGGCGAGCCGGGTCAACACCGCGGTCTGCGACGGGGTCAGCCCGGCCGTCTCCTCCGAGGCGACCTCGCGCAGCCGGTGGCGCAACCGTCCGACGACGGCCCGCACGTCCTGCGACGCGCAGTGCCGACTCCGAGATCTCGTCCATGCCGTCGACCGGAGAACTCGACAGCTGAAACTGTGCAGTTGAAGCTGCGTAGCTGTGGCTGACGAGTCGGTGTACCGGGTTCGTCCCGCGCCGTCCGCCGGTCGCCGCCCGCCGGTGGCCGCTGCCCGACGACCATGCCCCCGCCGTGCGGGGACGGACCCGTGATCCGTACGGTCGTTCGTATGGCGGTTCACCCGGTGTTCACCCGCTATGAGCTGAACGGTCACCTCCGGTGAGCGCGGCGCGCCTGCGTGCCCTTCGCGCGCTGCCCGGCCGCGCCCGGGCGCAGTTTCGGCGGCTGCGGGAGCTGCCCGTGCAGATGCGGGAGCTCGACCGGCACCTGTCGGCGATCGACGCGGAGCTGCACCACACCCTCGAGGAGCTGGGCGCGGTCCGCTCCCGGCTCGACGAGGTCGGGTCGACGGTCGCCAAGGCGCCCGACCGCCACGCCGAGCTGCGCGACTCCATCCACCTCGTCGCCCGCCGCGCGGCCCTGCACCGCACCCCGATCCGGGTGCTGTTCCTCACGCACGTCCTCGGCTCCTGGGACGCCACGCACCCGCTGGTCGAGGCGATGCAGGCCAGCGAGGACTTCGAGCCCGTCGTCGCGTCGATCCCGCGCCGCTTCCGCGGCTCCCCCGGCTTCTCCGGCGAGGAGGACGTGCACGAGGGGCTCCTCCACCATGGGGTGGCCCACCTCCGCCTCGCGGCCGACGGCGAGCAGGACCTGCTGCAGTTGGTCAAGGCCATCGAGCCGGACGTCATCTTCCGGCAGTCCCAGTGGGACGCCGACGTGCCGGAGGAGTTCGCGACCGAGCGCCTCGGCTTCGCCCGGACCTGCCTGGTCCCGTACGAGACGATGAACATCGTCCACAACGTGCCGGACCCGCGCACGCCGAACACGGCCGTCGACGCCCCGTTCCACCGGTCCGCCTGGCTGGTGTTCTGCGCCAACGAGCTGATGCTCCGGACGGCGGTCCGCGACGGCGTCCGGGCGGGCGCGCAGTTCCGGGTCGTCGGGCACCCCAAGGCGGACCGGCTGCGCGCCGCGGTGCCACGTTGGCCGCTCTCGGGTGACCGTCCCGGCCGGCCGGGACGGGTCGTCTGGTCGGCCCACCACACGATCGCACGGGGCTGGACGGACTTCGGTGCCTTCCACCTCATGCGGGCCGAGATGCTGGAGTGGGCCGCCGACAACCCCGACACCGAGTTCGTGTTCATGCCGCATCCCGCCCTGCTGCCCCTGCCCGACGCGCCCGAGTCCCCGATCACCCGGGCCGAGTTCGACGACTGGATGCGGGCGTGGTCGGCCCTGCCCAACACCGCCGTGCTGTCGGAGGCGGAGTACGGGCCGACGCTGGCCGCGTCCGACCTGATGGTCACGGACGGGCTGTCGATGCTGGTCGAGTACCAGCTGTTCGGGAAGCCGCTGCTGTTCGTGGAGCGCGAGGGCCACCGTCCGTTCAACGAGATCGGCCGGCGGGTCGTGCGCGGCGTGCACACGGTGCACGCGGTCGACGAGGCGCGGCGGCTGGCGGACAAGTTCCTCTCCGGCCACCCCGACCCGTTGGCCGACGCGCAACGGCGGAACGCGGACGAGCTCTTCGGCGCGGGGAACAGCGCACAGCGCGTCCTGGCCGTCCTCCGCGAGGAGATCGCCAGGGAAGCGGCCGGCACCCGGTCGTCGGCGTCGTGACGCCGCGTGGCTACCCTCGCCGGTGCCCCCGCCGGTAGCGAGACACCGAGGACCGAGTGACGACCACTGTGACCACGACCACCTCGGCTGAGAAGCCCAGCTCTGTACCCGCGCGCGACGGCACCGCCGACACGCTGCTGCAGCGCATCATCCTGCCCCGCCCGGCCGACCCGCTGGCGGTGCGCGCGCTCTACGTCGACGAGCGGACCGACACCGCGCTGGCGCCGACCGAGCCGGAGCCGGGGTCGCAGGACAAGCCGATGACGCTCACCGTCTCGGCGAGCACCGGGCGGGCGCTGCGGGTCACCTCGCGGACCTCCGCCGTGTTGCCGGCGCAGAGCGAGGTGTCCTTCGGGGCGTACTTCAACGGCTTCGCCGCGGGCTACTGGCGGGCCTGGTCGACCCTCACCGACATCCGGCTGCGGCTGGCGCTGGAGGGGTCGGGCCGGGTCGACGTCTACCGGTCGAAGGCCGACGGCTCGCACATCTACGTCACGGGGCAGCGCGTGGAGGGCCGGCAGGAGCTGGACCTCCCCCTCGACCTGCGCCCGTTCGAGGACGGCGGCTGGTACTGGTTCGACCTGACCACGGACGAGGGCGAGCTCGTCCTGCACGAGGGCGGCTGGCACGCGCCGACCGCAGCCCCGGGCCGCGCGGCCGTCACCATCGGCATGCCGACCTTCAACCGGCCGGCGGACTGCGTCGCGACGCTCACGGCGATCGGCGAGGACCCGGCCGTGCTCGCGGCCGTGACCGCGGTGGTCCTGCCCGACCAGGGCACGCAGAAGGTCCGCGACCAGGCCGGCTACGAGCAGGCGGCGGCCGTGCTCGGCAACCGGCTGCGGATCATCGACCAGCCCAACCTCGGCGGGTCGGGCGGCTACGCGCGGGTCATGTACGAGGCGCTCGGGTCGACCGACTGCGAGCAGATCCTCTTCATGGACGACGACATCCTGCTCGAGCCGGACTCGATCCTGCGGGCGGTCGCCTTCTCCCGCTTCTCCCGCGAGCCGATGCTGGTCGGCGGGCAGATGCTCTCCCTGCAGGCCCGCTCGCAGCTGTCGACGATGGGCGAGGTCGTCGACCGCAACCAGTTCCTGTGGCGGGTCGCGCCGGACACCCACCCGCACCACGACCTGGCCGACCGGACGCTGCGGCAGACGCCGTGGCTGCACCGCCGCGTCGACGTCGACTACAACGCCTGGTGGATGTGCCTGATCCCGCGCGTCGTCGCCGAGGACCTGGGCCTGCCGCTGCCGCTGTTCATCAAGTGGGACGACGCCGAGTACGGCCTGCGGGCCCGCGGCCGCGGCTACCGCACGGCGACCGTGCCGGGCATCGCGATCTGGCACATGTCCTTCATCGAGAAGGACGACTCCAGCGACTGGCAGGCGTACTTCCACTACCGCAACCGGTACGTCGCCGCCGCGCTGCACGGCCCGGACTCGCCGAAGGCGCTGCTGCAGGAGTCGTTCAAGCGCACGCTGCGGCACCTGATGCTGATGGAGTACTCGGCCGTCGCGCTGCAGATCAAGGGCCTCCGGGACTTCCTGGCCGGACCCGAGGCACTGTTCGCGAAGCTCCCGGTGGTGCTCGGTGAGATCCGCGCCGAGCGCGCGGAGTACGACGACGGCCGCCCGCTGCAGTCGGCGACCGAGGTGCCCCTGTCGACCCTCGACGCCCTGGGCGCCCAGCTGTTCCCTGAGCCGCCGCAGGGCAAGGTGAAGGTGGGCCTCGGTCTCGCGAAGGGCGTGCTGCGCAACCTCAAGTCGCCGAACCCCGCGCACGCCGAGGTGCCGCAGCGCAACGTGCCCTGGAAGCAGGCCCAGTGGTTCGTGCTGGCCGGGCTCGACTCCGCCACCGTCTCGACGCCCGACGGCCGCGGGGTCACCTTCCGCCGCCGGGACCCCGAGCTGTTCCGGCGGATGGTGAAGGAGTCCTTCGAGCTCCACCGCGAGGTCGCCCGCCGCTGGCCGCTGCTGCGCACCCGCTACACGGACGCGCTGGCGTGGCTGACCAGCCGGCAGGCGTGGGCCGAGGAGATCTTCGACCGCTGAGACTCAGGCCCGGGAACCGGTCTCCGAGGGCGCAGGGCGGGAGATGGCCTCGCGCATCGGCCCGGTCAGGGCCTTCAGCTGGGTCAGCGCGCCCTTCGGCACCCCGTGCTCCGCGAGGACGCCGAACAGGGTCTCGACGGCGGCGTCGTAGGCCGCGGGCGTGATGCCGGTGCCCTGCGCGTTCGTCACGGGCAGGTGCGCGTCCTGCAGCCGCCGGAGCGTGCCCGCGGTCAGGCCCTCACCGGTGAGCATGGTCAGGGCGCGGGCGAAGTGCTGCTGCAGCCGGACCATGTCGCTGCGGCCGAAGTAGTCGGCGATCTCCGGCACGGCGGCAGCCCGGTCGTAGAAGGTGGCGACCACGGTGGGCCACACCTGGTCACCGCGGGCCGAGTAGTGCACGAGCCAGTCCCGGAGGGGGAGGTCGCCCACCATCGGGGGCGGCGCCAGCAGCCGGCGGTCCGGGTGCTGGTAGGGCACCGGTTCGGCGGACGAGCGCTGGCTCGGGACCGCCGCCCGCCGCCGGCCCTCAGGCCGCGGGGTCGGTGGATCCTCCGTACGGGACCCGACCGCCTCCCGGCGGTCCCTCAGGAACAGCGCGGCGCCGGCCGCGAGCGCGGCCACCGCCAGGACGACGAGGACCACCACGGCCCAGAACGGCATCGAACACTCCGACGTACGAACGTGGCGCGACCTCGGCGATCGAGGACGCCGGGCCGAACGGGCGCGGCCCCGCTTCCGATTGTCACCCGACGGGGTGGCGCTCGGGGGTACGAAATGTCACGTCGTGTATCGCCGAGGTTACGACCTCGCGCGCTCGGCGGTCTCGTCCGTGAGCCCGTACAGCCGGGCCCAGTTCTCCCGGCTCGTCAGCTCCGGCACCGCGGCGCGGTAGCGCTCGGCCACCGCCGGACCCTCGGTGTGCAGGCGGCGCATCGTCTGCAGGCCGCGGCGGGCCAGCGCGTACAGCTTCGCCTTGTCCCGCTGCCGGACGCGGACGCCCTGCTCGCCCATGTCGGTGACGACGGCACGCTCGAACAGGCCGACGTGCCACCAGTGCGCGTCGCCGGCCGGGATGAAGCCCATCGGGTAGGGCGTCCTGCCGAGCAGCTGGTACACGGCGCGCTTCACCCAGGTCAGGCCCTCGCTGCTCGGCTCGCCGCCGGCGCGGTGCACGGTGAGGGCCCGAAAGTCCTCGGGTAGGTCGGAGATCTTGTGGACCATCGTCTCGGGGTAGTCCGCGCGGACCCGCCGGATCCGGGCCGCGGAGCCCACCGAGCCGTCGCGCAGGATCTCCGGGCCCTCGAGGAAGTCCTCCACGGCCTGCAGCAACGTCGCCGACAGCCCGTAGTGCATGCCGATCAGGTACACCGACAGCAGGTGCCGGACCCGGCCGACGATCGTCTTCGTGGAGAAGCCGGTGTGCAGCGCCGCCATGATCAACCCATTGCGCAGGTTGAAGTAGCGGTGCCACTCGTCCCAGTCCTTCCACCCGAAGTCGCCGTGCCACACGCCGGCACCGGGGAGGGAGACCGTGGGGACGCCGGCCGCGCGGGCGCGGTAGCCGTACTCGACGTCGTCCCACTGGAAGAAGATCGGCAGCGGGTAGCCGATCCGGCGGACCACCTCGGCCGGGATCAGGCAGGACCACCAGCCGTTGTACTCGGTGTCGGTGCGCCGCTCCTGGTTGATGGGGAGCAGCCGCTCGTCGCGCCCGAGCAGGTAGGCCTCGCGCAGCGAGCCGGGCGTCGGCAGGCCGTTGATCAGGTTCTCGGGGTCGGCCCGCTCGCCGGAGATGTGCAGGTGCGCTGGGTGCAGCAGGTTCAGCATCTGCCCGCCGACGATCGTCGGCTGCGGCGTGCAGGCCGCGAACGACGTCAACCGGATCAGGATCTCGGGCTCGAGCATCACGTCGTCGTCCATGAACAGAACGTCGCGGTGCTCCTCCGGGGCGCCGGTGGTGGCCTCGTAGAGCCCGCGGGTGAACCCGCCCGCGCCGCCGAGGTTGGGCTGTCGCAGGTAGACCAGCCGGTCGCCGAGCGCCGTGGAGACGGCCGCGAACCGGTCCCGCGACTCCAGCGGGTCGCTGCCCTGGTCCACCACCCGGACCACGCCGACGACGGCGAGCGCCTCGGGGTCGTCGGCGAGGGCCTGCAGCGTGTCGAGGCACTCCTCGACCCGGTTGTACGTGCAGATCACGACGTCGGTCGGCGGCACCGGGAGCGGGGCGAGAACGCTCCAGCGCACCTCCGACACGGTGAGTTCGCCGATCTCGGTGGTGATCTCCAGCCACATGCCGCCGCCGTCGAGGAAGCGGTCGATCGGCGCCGAGAGCCGGATCTCGCTGGTCTCGGGACCGGCCGCGGTACCGACGTCGACCGCGTCGACGATCCGGGAGACCTTGTTGGTGTCCGAGGCGAGCAGCCGGACCCGGCCCTCACCCGCGGCGACCGCGGTGACCTCCACGCGTTCGACCGCCGTCCAGCGCTGCCAGTAGGTCGCGTGGAGCCGGCCGAAGTAGGTGTTGGTGCTGACGCGCGTGCCCGGGGTCAGGCGGACGCGGCCGCGCTCGCGGCGGGCCACCCCCTTCTCCACCACCGAGTAGAGGTCCTCGGGAGCCAGCGCCGAAGGACCGAAGAACAGGCCGCGCTGTACGGTCAGCCGCACCGGGCCTTCCGCGCGATGCTCCGGGAACGCCGGTGCGGCCAGGGTCTTGTCCGGCGTCTCTGTGCGAAGCATGGGTGCGGCTCAGTCCTCCGGTGCGGGGTCGGTCCGGCGGGCCGGACCGCGGGGCGTCGGTGTGCCCCATTGTGGGGTATGGCGCCGCTCGCAGGCGGTCCGGCGTGCCTCAGCCGACGGGATCGAGACCGGGGACACGGGTACGTCCCGTGTGCACCCAACCACCGACCGTGCGTTCCGTGACCTGCGGCGTCGCGGCGGCCAGCGGCCGGACGGGGACCCAGCGGTAGACCTGGGCGGCGTCGCGGGTCGGGTCGCCGGCGAGGTAGGTCGCCATCCGCTGCTCGATCACGAGCGTGCGGGCTGCGGCGAACGGTCCCCCGAAGCCCGGCGTGTAGGTGATCGCGGCAGAGTCGTCGTCCTGCCGCGGACCGACCCGCCACTGTGGCAGCGCGGTGGTGCCGAGGGGGAGCGGCGCGGGCGCCAGGCACGGGAACACGAAGGCGACGGGCCAGTCGAGGATCGCCTCGGTCCCGGCCGGGAGGACCTGGTCCATCGGCGTGAGCCGCGGGACCCGGGGCAGGGTCGCGACGGCCGGGGTGTCGACCGGCTCCCGAACGTCGACGACGAGCCGCACCCGCGTCGCGCCCTCGGGCGCGAGCAGCCGGATGTCGCGTGGAGTCTCGCCGTCGGGCTTCAGCGCGATGCGGGCGAGGGGCGCGCCGTCGTCGCCGGCGAACTCCGCGGCGACGGTGTCCCCGGGCCGTAGGGCACCCGCGACCGTCACGACGACCGGGAGCTCACGCGACCGTTGGGCGGGGTCGAGGGCGAACCAGGCCGTGTGGCCGGTGCCGGCCGCGCGGATCCCCGGCAGCTCGGTGCCGCCCGCGTCGACCGGTACTGCCGGGAGGCCGGACGGGTCGGGCAGGGCGGGCAGCAGGCCCGCAGCCGGGTTCGTCTCGACCGAGAGCCGCTCCTGCAGACCACACGGGGTGCCCCGGGCGGTGGACAGCGCGTCGGACAGGAGCGTGTAGCTGTTCCGGTGCTGCCAGCCGGTGCGCGCGAACGACCCGACCTGCAGCAGCACCACCGCCACGAGCAGCACGGTCGTCACGGCGGCCGGACTCGGGAACCACCGCGGCAGCCGCCCGGACCCGCCGCCCGAACGGCGCCACGCCACGACCAGCAGGGCCGCGGCGACCAGCACGAGCCCCGCCACCAGCCAGACGGGCGCGAGCTCGACGCCCCCGACGAGCGGAGGGAGCGTGCTCCAGGTCAGGCCCCACCAGCCGGAGACGAAGGGCCAGAGGTTGCGCCCGGCCAGCACCAGCGAGCCGGCGACGGCGAGCGCGCCCAGCCCGGCGAGCCACGGCGCCGTCCGGCCCGCCAGGGCGCGCCGCCCGACGGCCACGATCCCGACGAGCAGGACAGCCGCACCGATCCCGGCGAGGTCGCCGAAGTGCTGGGTCCACTTGGTCGGGGTGGCGGTCATCGACGCGAGCCCGAGCAGGAACACCACGGCGATCCGCCGCGTAGGCCCGGGCGGGATCCGGCGGCCGCCGGCCGACAGCACGGCCCACAGCGCCGCGACCGCCGCGAGGAGCGTGAGCAGGACCGGCGCGCGCTTGCCGAGCGAGCCCTGCAGGTCGTCCTGCGTGAGCAGCAGCGCATAGCGGCTGTACTCGTCGTACCAGGGCTGGCCGCCGCCGATCAGCGTCCGGACCCGGGTGGCCTCGAGCATCGCGGCGAGGCTCTGGTCGTACACCATGAGGAACACCGCGGCGGCCGGGCCGGCCAGCAGGACGAGCACGAGCGGTACCGGACCCAGGCCGCTGCGGCGCAGCGTCCGCAGCACCGGTACCAGGCCGGCGACGACGGGGGCGAAGGCCATCAGCCCGCCGGGAGTCACGGCCGTCGTCAGGCCCGCGACGAGCAGCGCCAGGACCAGCGGCGTCACCCGACGCAGCGCGATCGCGCGCTCGACACCGACGAAGGCCAGCACGCTCCCGACCGCGACCCACGGCTCGGGGCGCAGGCCCAGCGTGTAGGGCAGCCACCAGGTGAGGAAGGTGAGTGCGGCGAGCCACGCGACCCCCCGGCCGGCGCGCGGCAGCAGCCGGGGCACCACGCACCGGGACAGCAGTCCCCACGTCACCAGGCCGAGCAGGACGGACGGGAGCCGCAGCCAGACCGTCGACGCCGAGACCTGGGACCAGGCGTAGTAGAGGTCGTAGAACCAGCTGAAGGGCGCCTCGGGGGCGTTGAGCCAGCGGTAGACGTTGCCGACGAACCCGCTGCTGCCGCGGTCGCGGACGATCCCGGCGATGTAGCCGTCGTCGACCGTCACCGGCCCGGACACCCACCACACCGCGAGGACCGCGGTCACGGCGAGATCGGGGAGCCGGGGCCGCCACCAGCGGCGCGGCAGGACCCGGACCGCGCGCCGCCGCTCGCCCCGGGCCAGCACGACCACCATCGCGACCAGCGCCAGCACCCCGACGGCGGCGATCGCGGCCTTCAACGGGGTGATCGAGGTCTGGAAGCGGGTGTCGGCGGTGAGCTGCAGCCGCAGGCCGGACGGGTCGGGGGCGTCGCTGAGGATCGCGGCGACGGCGGGCCGCAGGTCACCGGCGCGGGAGACGACCGGCGCGCCGTTGAGCAGCACGGTCGTGGCCGAGGGGTCGCTGCGGAACTCGACGGTGCACGCCCCCGCCGGGAGGGGCACGGGGTCGAGCTCGACGCCGGCCGTGGTCACGTGGAGCGCCCCTCCGGTGACCTCCATCCGCAGGCCGTCGAGCGGGTTCGCGCGGGGATCGGGCGCGGCGGGCGTGGTCGCGAGGAGCGTGCCCTGGCCGAGCGCGCGGGCGGCGTCGCACGTCGTCGAGGCCGTGAGCGCGACCGGCTGGTAGGGCATCAGCGGCAGCGCGGTCGGCACGGCACCCGGGCCGCCCCAGTCGTACCGGACCTCGGGCTGCACCACCGGCGCGAACGGGAAGGCGACCGCGCACGCGACCACGACGAGGCCGAGCAGAGCGGCGAGGACCCCGCGCCGCCGCCTCGGCGCGACGGTCGCCGAAGGGTCCTCCCGCGTCGCGTCGGGTGCATGGCGCGCGGGGGAGACCACGCGGACACAGTGCCAGCCCGGGCACGACACGCGACGCCCCGGGGCCGCAGGTCGGTCTCGATCCGTGATCGATCCGCCAGAATGTCCACGCCTGCCCGGGGGAAGGCTCGTCGAGTACGCAGAACGCGAGTGATGAGGAGCAGGTCCATCGACACCGTCGCGCCGGTCCACCACGCCCAGGTCGGACTCCCGCCCGCCCGCACGATCCGGCTCGGCCTGTGGAACGGCGCCGTCCTCGTCCTGCTCCTGGCGGTGTTCGCCGCGCTGATCTGGAACCGCCGCTGGATGAGCGACGACGGTCTGATCGTGCTCCGGACCGTGCGCAACCTGCTGGCGGGCAACGGACCGGTGTTCAACGCCGGGGAACGGGTCGAGGCCAACACCTCGACCCTCTGGACCTACCTCCTCGCGATCCCGGGCCTCGCGCCCGGCATCTCGCTCGACTGGACCGCCGTCGTCCTGGGCCTGGTGCTGTCCGTGGCGGGGCTGGGGTTCGCGGTCGACGCCGCCCGCCGCCTGCACCGGGCCCGCGCGATCCTGCCGGCCGGCGCGCTGGTGGTCCTGGCCCTGCCGCCCTTCTGGGACTTCGGGACGTCCGGCCTCGAGACCGGGCTGATCACCGGCTGGCTCGGGGCGAGCTGGTGGCTGCTCGTCCGGCGTCTGCAGGTGCGCCGGGGCGAGGTCACCGGGCGCGCCTGGCCGTTCGCCCTCCTCGTCGGGCTGGCGCCGCTGGTGCGGCCCGACCTCGCGCTCGCCGGGCTGGTCCTCGCCGTCGCCTTCGTGGTGCTGGAGTGGCGGCGCGGGGTCCGCAGGCTGCTCGCGCTCGCCGGCGTGGCGCTGGTCGTGCCGCTCGGCTACGAGCTCTTCCGCATGGGCTACTACGGCCTGCTCGTCCCGTCCACCGCGCTCGCCAAGGAGGCGAGCGACTCCCGGTGGGACCAGGGCGGCTGGTACCTGTTCGACCTGCTGGAGACCTACGAGCTGTGGTTCGCGGGCGCCTGCGCGGCGCTCGTCGCGTTCGCGCTGCTGAGCCGGCGCGGCCGGACCGGTCCGGAGCCGTCCGGCTCCCGGGGCGCGACGGCCGTGGTGGCCGTGGCGCCGGTCGTCGCCGCGCTGCTGCTGGGCCTGTACGTCACGCGGGTCGGCGGCGACTTCATGCACGGCCGGATGCTGCTGCCCGCGCTGTTCTCGCTGCTCCTGCCGGTGATGGTGGTGCCGGCGACCCGCTGGGCCCTGGTCCCGGTGCTCGGCACGCTGGTGTGGGCGGCGTTCTGCCTGACCTCGCTGCGCCCGGCCTACGGCGAGCACCTCGGCCCGCACTGGATCGCCAACGAGCGGCTCTACTACGTCCTGCTGCTCGGCAACCCCCACCCGGTCACGGCCGCGGACTACTCCACCCACCCGATGGTCGGCGAGGGTGCGGCCCGGCTCGTCGCGGCGCCCGGGCCGTCGCTCGCGATCGTCGGGGGCGGGCAGTGGTACGTCTACCCGGCCGCCGGTGAGCGGAGCACGCTGGTCTGGCTCAACCTGGGCGTGGCCGGCGAGCTGGCGCCCCTCGACGTCCGGGTGCTCGACGGCGTCGGGCTGGTCAACCCGGTCGCCGGGCACGCCACCGGGGTGCCCGGCGGGCGGATCGGGCACGACAAGGACCTGCTGCCGGAATGGTTCCTCGCCGACGCCGGCGTGCGCGGCGACACCGGCTTCGTCGGGCCGGCCTTCGTCGACGACGCCCGGCGCGCGCTGGGCTGCCCGGCGACCCGCGAGATGCTGGCCTCCTACCGCGACCCCCTCACCGCCGACCGGTTCCGGCAGAACCTGAGCGGGGCGGTCGAGCGGACCTCCTACCGCTATCCGCGGGACGCGGCGGCCGCCGCGTCCCGCTGCGGGAACTGATCAGGGGCGGTCGAGGGGCGGGTCCGCCGGGGCCTTGCCCATCTGGCCCACCTTCTGCCAGCCCCACGTCGTTCGGGTGCCCTGCTCGACGTCGGGGCCGCCCGGCGTCGGGGACCACGGCTCCAGCATCCGCAACTGGCCCCAGTCGAAGTCCCACTGACCCTGCAGGTAGGTCGGCAGCACGCGCTGCCGTGCCACGTGGTCGATCCAGCCCTGCGGACCGCCGGTCGAGGGGAAACCCCAGTTGTCGCCGACCTCGCGCTGCTGGGTGTCGGCCAGGATGCGGTAGCCCGGCATCTCGGCGACCCCGCGGTGCACCCCGAAGGGACGCAGGCACGGGCTGGGGAAGGCCGTCGGCCAGTCGTTGTACCCGGCCATCCCCGCGACCACGGTGGTGAGCGGGGTCAGCTGGGGGACCCGCGGCTCGGTCACGGCGATCCACCCGTCCTGGCCCAGGGCCCGGTCCGTGGCGACGACCCGTACCGCGTCGGCGGTCGCGGCGGCCCCGCTCAGCGGCAGGCGGACGTCCCGCCAGCCCAGGCCGGACGCGGCGGTCCCGAGCGGGTCGGCCGTGGCCGTGACGGTGCCGGACTCGCCGTCCGGCTCGATCCGGTCGACGACCTGGCCCCCGCGGGCGAACTCCAGGGTCAGCGACGTACCGTCGCCGACCTTCCCGGCGATGCCGAGGACCAGCGGGGCGGAGCCGTCGCGCGCGGGCTGCGGCAGGGCGTACCAGCCGCTGCGGTAGTCGCCGATCGCCTGCGGGTCGGCGCTCCAGCTGCCGGACACCCGGCCGCCGTGCGGCCCGGTCCCCGTCACGCCCGGATCGTGGTTGCCCCGGCCATCGGTGTCGCGCAGGGAACCGGGCCCTGCCGGCGGGAGGCCGTCCGGGGTGAACCCGACGGCCTCCGGCGGGCCACCCGGCCCGGTCGTCGGCGGGAGCACGCCCGCCTCGGGATCGGTCTCGACGAGCACCCGCCCGGCGAGCCCGCACCGCGACCCCGTCGGGTCCCCGATGATGTCCGCGGCCAGCGAGTACGTGCCCCACTGCTTCTCCACGCCCTTGGCCAGCGACGCGATCTGGAAGACCACCATCAGCGCGCAGATCACGGCGATCGGCGCGTTGTTCAGCCGCGGGCCGCGGCCGTCGGCCGGCAGGGGGCGCGGGACGGCAGGCCCGCGAAGGTGCTCGACCAACGCGTAGAGCAGCGCGAGGGCCGCAGCGACCAGCAGCAGCGACGTGGCCGAGATCCCGTGCACCGACGGCGGCTTGTCGAACCACGGCACACCCCAGTTCGAGACGTACCACCAGGTGTTCGGGCCCGCGAAGGCCAGCGCGGTCGTGCCGAGCAGCGCCGCGACGAGCAGCGCCTGGTTGCGCCGTGACCGCAGCACGCTCGTGCCGGTGGCCAGCGCGGCGATCGCCGCCATGCCCGCGCCGAGCGCGGCGAAGGCGCCGAAGTGGTGGGTCCACTTGGTCGGGGTGAACGCCAGCACGACGAAGGCGAGCAGGCTGCTCCCGATCAGCCGTCGCGACACGCCCAGGGCGGCCCCCGGGATCCGGCCGCGGCGCAGCAGCACGGCGATGCTCACCCCGAGCAGCAGCAGGAGCAGCAGGACCGGGAAGCGCCGCATGAGCGAGCCGTCGCGGCTGTCCGAGAACAGCAGCTGGTAGCGGGCGAGCTCCTGGTACCAGGGCTGGTTCGGGCCGATCTCGGTGCGCACCCGGGTGGCCTCGGCGACCGACGCCCAGGTCTGGTCGTCGAACACCGCGACCAGCACGATCACGCCGGCGGCCAGCAACGGCAGCAGCACCACCAGCCAGCCGGCCTTGCGGGCCCGCCCGGTGAGCAGGCGCAGCAGCGGGCGGGCCGCGGCGAGCAGCGGCGCGAAGGCGATCAGGCCGGTCGGGGTCGCCGCCACGGCGAACGCCCCGGAGACCAGCGCGCCGGCGATCGGCAGCAGGCGCTGGGTGACCAGCGCGCGCTCGAGGAGCACCAGGGACAGCAGCGCGGCGATCACCACGACCGGCTCGGGGCGCAGGCCGTTGTCGAAGGGGATCCAGAAGCAGAGGAACACGCCGGCCGCGGCCCAGCCCGCGGAGCGGCTGCGGCGCACCCGGGTGCCGAGCCGGGGCAGCAGCGCGCGGCTGATCAGGAACCACGAGGCGACGCCCATGAGGAACGCCGGGATCCGCAGCCACAGGACCGCGTCACTGACCTCGATCCACTTCGAGTACAGCTCGTAGAACCAGCCGAACGGCGCCTCCGGGACGTCGAACCAGCGGTAGTAGTTCCCGACGTAGCCCGAGGTCCAGGTGCCGCGGGCGATGGTGAGGATGTACCCGTCGTCGGGGGTCATGCTGCCGAACACGGTCGCACCGCCCAGCAGCACGACGACCGCGGAGTCCCGGATCCAGTCGTGCCCGCGCAGCCGGCCCGACAACCGGCCGGTGTGCACCAGCCGGCGGCCGTCCCGGTCGTCGAGCCGACGGAGCACCAGCAGGCACCCGAGCAGGGCGACGACGGCGAGCGCCGCAGCCGCCACCTTGAGCCCGGACGGGGCGGTGTCGAAGCGGTTGTCCGTGGCGAACCGGATCGCCGTGCCGGCGACCGGGTCCAGGTTCCGGTCCAGGTCCGACCAGAGCCCCACGACCTGCGGGCGGCGGTCGTCGTCGAACGCGGCGAGCGGGTGGCCACCGACCGTGACGGTGGTGCTCGCCCAGTCGGAGTGGACGACGAGTGTGCAGTCGCCCGGCGCGAGATCCGCCTCGGCGATCCGTTCCCCGCGGTCGTCGACGGCGAGCCGGCCGGCGTCGACGCTGACCCGCATGCCCACCGTGGCGCCGTCGGGGGCACCGGGGGCGGTGGTCGTGAACACCGTGGCCGCCTGCGGGCTGCGCGCGTCGAGGCTGCGCACGGCGGGACAGGAGACGGCGGCGTCGAAGCTCTCGGGGCGCAGGGCGACGAGGGGAGCGGTCACGGGGGCGGTACCGCCGTCGGCCGTCGGCCAGCTGAGCTCGGCGGTGTTCTGCGACACGGGCAGGAACGGGATCGCGAGCGCCAGCACGGCCGACAGCAGGCCGAGCCCGGCGGCGAGCCGTCGCAGACCGGGACGGTGGTGTGGGGGAGCGGAGCCACGCCGGGGAGGGGAGCTGCGGCGCGCCTCGTCCACCGTGTCGGTGGTCAGCACGACGCCCGAGGCTAGCTCCCGCCCCGGTGCGTCGCCGAACCCGTCCTGACCGGTGATGCGCGACACTGTCGTCCGGCTGTCATCCGGTTCGGGCATCAAGAATGACAGCGATGTAGTTCCACCACTGTACGTAATGTATTGGGCCGTTCGGGCGCTCCGTGGGGGACACCCGTGACGGCTACACGGGGGCATCGTTGTGGCCGATGTGACCACGACCGCCCAGCACGCGCCCGTGTCCGACACGGGTCGGCCTCCCGGCTCCACCGCCTCCGGACGGGTCGAGCTGCGCGCGTTGACAGGACTCCGTGCCGCCGCCGCGGCGTGGGTCGTGTTGTTCCACTTCCACTTCACCGCGCTGCCCGGCGTCGCGCTCGTCAGCGGGCTGCTCGGTCCGTTGGTCACGCAGGGTGCGCTCGGCGTGGACCTCTTCTTCGTGCTCAGCGGGTTCGTGATCGCCTACACCTACCTCGAGCAGCTCGGCCCGCGGCTCTCCGCGGCGCGGACCGGCCGCTTCGTCTGGGCCCGGGCCTGCCGGATCTGGCCGGCGTACGCGCTGGTGTTCCACATGTTCGGGATCTGGCTGGTCGCCCGCGCCGTCTACGGGAGCGACCCCGAGATCGCCTTCCAGGCGGTGCAGCCCGTGCTGAGCCCTGGTGAGTGGCTGCAGCAGATGTTCATGGTGCAGATGTGGGACAACCCCTACCTGGACGGCGCCTCGTGGGTCGGCCCGACGTGGTCGATCAGTGCCGAGTGGCTGGCCTATCTGCTGTTCCCGCTGGTCGCGGTGGTCTTCCACCGGATGCGGAACCTGCCGGTCGTCGTGCTGGCCGGCGCCGCCCTGGCCCTGATGACGCCGATCGCGGCGGCCTACCTGACCACCGGGAGCCCCTACTACCCGTGGAGCTGGGTCGTCCGGATCCTGTGCGGGTTCGGGGCGGGGATCCTGGCCTACCTGGCCGTGCGCCGCCTGCGCCGCCGGCCGGGCGTCGGGCGCCCGGCGTCGGTGGTCGCCTCGGTCGTCCCGGTGCTGATCGCCGTCGGCCTGCTTGCGGGCGAGCTCGTCGGCCCCGGACGCGGCGGTGCCGTCCTGGTGCTCTTCCCGGTGCTGGTCGGCGCCCTGGCGCTGGCCGACGGCGGCGTCCGCGGCGGCGTCGCGCGGTGGCTCTCGCGACCGGCGATGGTGCACGGCGGCCGGATCTCCTACGCGCTCTACCTGATCCACATCCCGATGTTCGAGGTCTTCTGGCTGGCCCTGCGCCGCTACGGGGGCTTCGGGGGCAGCTCCCTGCTCGCACCTGACGGCGTGCTCGCGCATGTGCTCGCGGTCGTCGTGCTGCTCGCGACCGTTCCCGCCGCCCACCTGCTGTTCCGATACGTCGAGGAGCCGGCGCGCGCCGCCATGAAGGAGATGCCTCCGCTGTGGGCGCGGCAGCTGGGCGACGTCCGGGACCGGCTGCCGGGGGTTCTCGCGCGTCTCGTGCCGGTCGGACCTGCCGCGTCCGTCCCGGTCCTGGCCGTGCCGGTGGCGCCCGCGCCGCGGCGGGCGGGGGAGCGCGGATCCGTGCGCGTCGGCGGCGTACCCGTCCCCCTCGTGCCCCCGGCCCGGACGGCATCGGACCCGCGGGCCGTCGAGCCCGCCCCCGTTCTCGCGGCGCCCGAGGTGCAGCGTTCCGTTCCCCCTGCCGATCACGCTGCCGATCACGCTGTCGAGCCGGCCGTCGATCCCGCCGTCGTTCCCGCTGTCGATCCCGACCTGGAGGTGGCCGCCATGCCGTCCGTCCCGACCGGCTCCTCGCAGGCCGCCGCTGACCGTCCCGCGGGCCCGCGGACGGCGCCGTTCCCGGCCGTCCCGCCCGTCGACCGTCCCGCCGTCGGGGTGCCCATCGACACCGACGCGGCCCGGCGGGACCCCGTCACCGC
Source organism: Pseudonocardia terrae (assembly GCF_021343995.1). GTDB lineage: Bacteria > Actinomycetota > Actinomycetes > Mycobacteriales > Pseudonocardiaceae > Pseudonocardia > Pseudonocardia terrae. The sequence continues at coordinate 74,188 of NZ_JAJTTE010000003.1, forward strand.
GGTCCTTCCGGCCGTCGCGCTCGAGCCGGAGGTCGCGATCGGGCTGAGCGGGGCCGGGTCCTGGCCGGAACGGCGGCGACGTCCGCATCCCGCACCCACCCCTCGGCCCGTCCCGGCACCCGAGCCCGCCCCACGTCCGGCGGCGATCGCCCCGATCGACACCACCAACGCCCGGCAGGACCCGGCCACCCGGGCGTTGCCGACGGTCGTCCCGATGCCGCTGATCGAGCCGCCGACCCAGGCCTTCCCGGCGGTCGCGCCGCTGCCCGAGCAGCCGAGCCCCGTGCGCCGGCTCCTCGACGCCCGCAACGCCGACCTCCGGTCGCCGCACCCCGAGCTGGCCGAGGCGCTGGCGCAGCAGCTCGTCGGCGCCCGGCTGGCCCGCGGGAAGCACCGGGTGAAGAACGCCCGCCCGCACGCCGCCCCGCACATCGCCGGGCAGCGCGGTCCGGAGCGCCAGGGCCGCGCGCGCTGACCGCCCACCCCCGGCGGAGGAGGGCGGCGGTCGGGCTGCTCGCGGCCTGATGCCACGATGCAGGCGTGCACGCCGAGCAGGTGACGGAGCCCGTCGATCGGGAGCGCGACCGTAGCCCGCTGCGCTGGTACGTGCGGCTCGTCCTGAGGTACGCCGGTCGCGGCCCGTACCTCGAGGTCGGCGGTGACGGCCGGCTGCTGCGCCGGCTCGCCGAGCACGGCCCGGCCTCCGGTGTGGCCCCGTCGGCGGGGACGGCGGCGCGGATCAGGGCCGAGGCCCCCGGATGTCCGGTCCACCGCCTCGTCGACGTCCCCGACGGATCCTTCCGGTGTGTCGTCGCGATCGACGCGCTCGGCCGCACCGACGATCCCGAGCAGGACTTGTCCGACGTCCGCGAGTGGCGGCGCGTGCTGGTCCCGGGCGGCCGCGCGATCGTCCTGGTGCCCGACGCCGCGGGCCGCGGCGCCGAGCTCACCGGCGATGCCGGGGCGGGTGCCCGGGCGGTCCGGCGATCCCACGCCGACTGGCTCCGGCTCTTCGCCGAGGCCGGCCTGTCCGTGCAGCGGGAAGGGTCCGACGGGCTGAGCCGGGGTCCCTACGGCCGGATCCCCACCTGGCTCGATCCCCGCAGGCTCCCGGCCCGGGTCCAGCAGGCGTTCGGTTCCCTCTACCTGAGCCCCGGCGAGGGCGAGAACAGCGTCTTCGTCCTCGAACGCCCGAACTGATCGATCCCTCGGTGCGCGGCACGCCGGTCGCGGACGTGCAGCACGTGATCGGACTGGCGCGCGCCGGGCCCCCGTAGACTCCGGTCGGTCCGCGCACTTCCCCCGTGCAGATCGGCGAGGCCGTGACCCTGAAGGATCCTTCGGCCCGACCGACTGGGTCACCATCTCCGATCCGGTCCGTTCGGCCCGCCGGCGTGTGCTTCGCCCTCGGAGGAGGGGTAGGCGGCCTCCTCCTGTTCCTGCTCGCCCGCGACGCGCTCATCGACGACGCCTACATCACCCTCGACTACGCGAGGTCGCTCGCCCTGCACGGACAGTGGGCTCTCGAGCCCGGTCACGTGGCGAACACAGCGACATCGCCCCTGAACGTCCTCCTGCTCGCCCTGATCACGGTCGTGACCAGGGCCCCGTTCCTCGCCGTGGCGGGCGTGCTGGCAGGGTCGCTGGCCCTGTTGGGTCTCGCGCTCTCCAGCATCTGCGGAAGGCTCGGATGGAACCGGTGGCCGGCAGCGCTCGCTCCGCTCGCGGTGGTGGTGAACCCGCTGCTCGCTGCCACGGTCGGTATGGAGACCTACCTCGGGATCGCGCTCATCGCGTGCCTCGGGTGGGCCGCGGTCGCGAGGAGGCCCGGGATCGCGGGCCTGGTGATCGGGCTGCTCGTCCTCACCCGGCCGGACCTGGTGATGTTCGGGGTCGCCGTGGTCGCCGTCCCCTCGCTGGTACGGCGGCTGCACGTCGTCGCGTCGACCGCGCTCCTGACGGCACTGCCCTGGTTCGCCGTCAGCTGGTGGGTACTCGGGTCGGCTCTGCCGGACACCGTGCTGTTGAAGGTCGGTGACCATTGGGGGCCCTGGACGTTCGTGAACGGGCTGCAGTTGTACTTCGGGGTCTACCCCGCCGCCGTCCTTCTCTCGGTCGTTCCGGCCGCGTGCGGCGTCGTGGCTGCCGCGGTCTGGTTCGTGCTCCGCCTCGCCAGGTGCGCGGCGGCCGGGGCGGTGCTGGCGATCGTGTGGGGGGGCGGCGCGTGCCTGCACGCCGTGCTCTTCGTGGCCCTCGGCACGGCGCCCTACCACTGGTACTACGGACCGCTGATCGGGTCGCTGACGCTCCTCGGCACGCTCAGCCTCGCAGCGGCGCCGGCCGCGATACGCGCGATCGGCCTGGTGGTCGGAGCGGTCGGGCTGATCGCCACCGTCGTGTTCCTTGTGCAACGGCCGTGGTCGACGGCCCCGATCACCACCAACTGGGCGACGGCACAGCAGTACCGCGACGCGGCTGCGCTGGTACCTGCGGGAGCGGTCGTCCGTTCCCCGGGCGAGATCGGGACGCTCGCCTACTACTGCGACTGCACCGTCGTGGACGGATTCTCGGATCGGGCGCTGATCACCCCGCTGATCCAGCAGCGGAGCGATCGCAGCGGGAGGCTGGGCCGGCAACTCCTGGCGGTCAACTATGCCCGCCTCGCTACCGGCCCGCCCCTCGATCCGCGGTTGCAGTTCGTGGTCGCTCAGGACGGGCCCGGCGTGAGCATCGCCACACCGTGGAGGTCCGCCGGGGTGCTGCGGGTCGGGCCGATCGAGCCTACTCCGGCGTGATCGCCTTCCTCGGCGTGAAGCCCGCTTGATCCGGCCGGGAGGTGACAGTGCTCAGCGCCCGGGTCGGCCGCCCGCTCACCATCCGTCCACGTGCAGCACCTCGTCGAGGGGCTGACGCGGTGCCGGCTTGAAGTCGGTGCCCTTCGTGTAGGCGACCGGCAACAACACACCCTGCTTGACGGTCGCCGGGATGCCGAGCGCCTCGGCGACCTCCTTCTCGTAGCGGAGGTGCAGCGTCGTCCAGGCGCTCCCGAGCCCACGGGCGCGCAGGGCGAGCTGCAGGCTCCAGGCGGCCGGCAGGAGCGAGCCCCACAGCCCGGCCTGGTTGCCCGCGGGCAGTTCCTCGGTGCCGGTCTCGATCGCGCCGATCACCAGCACCGGGACCTCGGCCATCACCTCGGCCAGGTACTCCGCGCTCGACGCGACGCGCTTCTGCGTGGCCTCGCGGCCGGCGTCGCCCGACGTGTCGTTGGCCGCGTAACCCGCCGAGTTGCGGTACAGGTCGAACGACCGCGCGTAGTGATCGGCGACGACCTTCCGCTTGGCCGGGTCGGTCACCACGATCCAGTGCCAGCCCTGCTTGTTGCTGCCGCTCGGCGCCTGCAGCGCCACCGCGAGCGACTCGCGGATGACGTCGAGCGGCACCGGGCGCTCCAGGTCCAGGCGCTTGCGCACCGAACGCGTGGTGCTGAGCAGTTGATCGGGGTCCAGCGGGAGCAGCTCTGCCATGTCCCCGACTCTAGATCGCCGCTACAGCGGCAGCCTACGGAAGACCGGACGCGGGACGTGCCGCAGCGCCGACATCACGAAGCGCAGCGGGGCGGGTGCCCACACCAGCTCCTGCTTGGTCCGCACCGCGTGGACGATGACCTCCGCGACCGCCTCCGGGGTGGTCGACAGCGGGGCAGGCTTGAGGCCCTCGGTCATCTTGGTGTGCACGAACCCGGGCCGGACCACGGTCACCGTGACGCCGAAGGGCCGCAGCGCCTCGGTGAGACCGGTGTAGAAGGCGTCGAGCCCCGCCTTGGTGGAGCCGTAGACGAAGTTCGACCGGCGCGCCCGCTCGCCCGCGACCGAGGACAGCGCCACCAGCGAGCCGTGGCCCTGCTGCTTCAGCCGGTCGCCGAGCGCCACCCCGACGGAGACGGCCGCGGTGTAGTTGACCTGCGCCAGCTCGACGGCCTTGGCGCCGTCCGTCCAGGCCTCCTCGTTGTCCCCGAGCAGGCCGAACGCCACGATCGCCACGTCGACGTCGCCCTCGGCGAAGGCCTTCTCGACCACGGAGGCGTGGGTGTCGAGCGCCTTCGCGTCGAAGTCGAGCGTCTCGACGGCGCAGCCCCTGGCCTCGAGCCGGGCCTTGGCGTCCGTCAGCCGCTGCGACGGCCGCGCGGCCAGCACGACCCGCATGGGCCGGTCCGAGGCGAAGGCCTCGACCGCGGCGAGCCCGATCTCGGAGGTCCCGCCCAGCAGCAGGATGCTCTGCGGGTTGCCCACGGCGTCGATCACGACTCGCTCCGCTCGTTCCGGGTGTCGATCATCAGATGAGCTCCAGTCGTCGTGCGAGGTCGGAGGCGAAGACGCCCGCAGGGTCGACGGCGGCGCGCACCGTGCGCCACTCCTCGAGCCGCGGGTAGCCGCGCCGGATGGCCTCCGGCGTGGTCCGGGACTCCTTGGCCAGGTAGTGCCGGCCACCGGCGTCGAGCACGATCCGGTCGAGATCCTCGCAGAGCTCGTTCAGGCCGGGCCCGATCGGGATGTCGACGCAGAGCGTCCAGCCGGGCTTGGGGAAGGACAGCGGGGCGCGGTTGCCCTCGCCGAACCGCTTGAGCACGTTGAGTGCCGAGACCTGCCCGGCCTCGGTCATCCGCTCCAGCACCGTGCGGATCACGTCACCGCGCTCCAGCGGCACCACGAACTGGTACTGCAGGAAGCCGTGCGGCCCGTACCCGCGGTTCCACTCGCCCGCGATGTCGAGCGGGTGCAGGAACTGGGTGATGTTCTGGATCGCGCCCAGCTTGGTGGGGGACTTTCGGTACCAGAGCTCGCTGAACAGCCTGCCGGTGACGCGGTTGAGCATCCCGGGCGGGAACACGTCGGGCACGGTCAGCAGTTGCGGGGCGTCGAACTTCAGCGGGTCGCGGCGCTGCTTGGGCGTGAGGTCCGCGAGCGTCGCGTGGTTCGCCCTCGTCAGCAGGCCGCGGCCGAAGTGCTCACCGGTGGTGACGGCGTCGAACCAGGAGACCGACTCGGCGTACTTCTCGTCGTCCCGGGTCTGGCGGTCCATGAGGTCGGCCAGGTTGTCGATCTGCTCGGTGTCGACCTTGAAGTAGGCGGTCTCGACGTGGTGCAGCTTCAGCCGCGCCCGCACGATCACACCGGTCAGACCCATCCCGCCGACGGTGGCCCAGAACAGTTCGGCGTCCGGCCCCTCGGGTGTGAGCTCGCGGGTCGAGCCGTCGGCCAGCACGATCGTCATGGCCTCGACGTGGTTGCCGAAGGAGCCGACGACGTGGTGCGCCTTGCCGTGGATGTCCGCGCCGATCGCTCCGCCGATGGTGACCTGCCGGGTCCCGGGCAGGACCGGCACCCACAGGCCGAAGGGCAGCGCGCGGCGCATGAGTGTGTCGAGCGAGACGCCGGCGTCGAGGTCGACGACGCCGGAGTCGGCGTCGATCGTGTGGATCCGGGCGAGCCCGGTCATGTCGAGCACGGTGCCGCCGGCGTTCTGCGCCGGGTCGCCGTAGGACCGGCCGAGGCCGCGGGCGATGATCCCGCGGCGCCCCGCGGCCTTCACCGCGGCGGCGACCTCCTCCGGCGTCCGGGGCGTGATCACCGTGGCCACGGTGGGCGCCGTGCGCCCCCACCCGTGCAGGGTCCGGGTCTCGCTGGCTGGGCTGGTCATCGGGAGCCAGGCTACCGACGCAACGGCGTGCCGTCGGAGTCGGCACCCCGCCCTGGCGGCCGCGGTCATCCGAGCCGGAACCGCTCCTTTCGTGCCAGTTTCGCCAGCTTCCGGTGCACCGGTGCCTCGGCCACGGCGTCGAGCAGCCACGCGAGGTCCGGGTGGCCGCTGCGCACGCTCTCGCCGAGCAGATCGAGCTGATCGGCCAGCGGCAGGCTCTCGAACGCGATCTCGACGGCACCGGTCTCGGCCAGCGCACAGAACGTGTCCGCGGCGGCCAGCCGAGCCTCGGCCGCGGTGAGCTCGGTCGTCGGCCCCGCCGCCGGCGGCCCGCCCGGTCGCTCGCGGAGAAGCCACGCGGCGGCCGCTGCGCCGCCGATCCCGCCGCGAGTGCGCGCGTCCCTCGCTGCCTCGATGCCGTGCTCGCCGGTCTCGGCGAACACCTCGAGCACGATGGCTCGGTCGCCGGGTGTGACGCCGGGCTCGTCGAGGGCCTTCGCCGCTTCCCGGGCGGCCCGGGCGGCCCCACGGTGGCCGATCCAGCCCGCGAGGGCGGCCTCGATCGTCTCCGGCGAGGCGTCGTCGAGCGACCGGAGCAGGGCGGCGAGCGACGAGCGGACCATGTCCTCGACGACCGGCGCCACGACGCCTTGCTCGACGAGCCGGTTGTTGACCGCCCACAGGCCCAACGGGGTCAGCGCGGCGACCCGGAGATCGGCGTCGCGACGACCGGTCAGCTCGCGGATCTTCTCCTCGTGCTCCCGGTCGGGCGCCGGTCCGAGACGGACGGCGCCGAGCGCCTCAGCCAGGCCCAGCGCGTCGAGCAGCGCCGCGTGCCAGTCCTCGCGGTCCCTGCCGGCAAGACCGGCCCAGGGGGTGAAGCCGAGCATCCCCACCGGGGCCTCGAGCGTCACCTCGGTCAGCATCTCGACCGGGACCGGCCCGCCGCCGGCTGTGTAGAGCGTCAGCTCCACCAGCTCCTGCATCGTCGGCCAGTACCACCACAACGTGGGCTGGAAGCGGGGATGGCCGTCGCGGGCGTCGGCGATCCGGGCGAAGGAGTCGAGGACGTGCTGCCAGAGCTCGAGGGGTCGGTGGCGGAGCGCGGCCCGGCCCTTCACCGGGACCAGCCGGCCCTTGAGAGTGCGGAGCAGACCCGCCGCTCGTGCCCACCGCAGGAGCAGGTCGACCCCGCACGCGCCGGGTCCGGCCTCGTCCTGGAGGCTCAGCGCCTGCTCCACCTCCCGCGCTCGCGTCGCATCCAGTCGGCCCCTCGGGTCGAGCGGGACACCCGTCCCGACCCACTCGACCAGGCCGATCAGCCGCCGGCACACGGGACTCGCTTCAGCGACTGCGATCAGCTCCGCGACCGGTGCGATCGACACCGGAGGCAGCCGGGGTGGCTCGTCCGGCACCTCCCAGGGCGCGGGGGCATTGATCTGCCCGAGATCGAGGAAGCGGTTGCGCGCGCCCGTCATCCCGGAAGTTTTGCAGAACGGGGCCCGACAGCTCGGCAGGTCGGCACCGCGTGCCGGTACGCGGTTGCGCTCGAGCTGTGAGCGGGGTGAGGCCTCGTGAAGCCGGTGCGGCGTGAAGTCGCTGCGGCCGCTACAGCACCTCTGTGCCACCCTGCGGCCCGTGTCCGCCCCTCCCCGTTCCGCGTCGGCCGCCGCAGTGCGGGTGGCGGGGGAGGGGCGCAGGTGGCTCGGGCTCGCGGCCCTGATCTACCTCGGGATCTCGCTGCTCCTCCAACGCCGCGTCCTCGGCGACCTCGCCGGCAGCGCCGTCGGGCGGGTGTCGACCGACCCCACCGGCTTCACCTGGTGGCTCGCCCACACCGCGCACGCGCTGGCCGACGGCGTGAACCCGCTGGTCACCGACCTGCAGCACTACCCGGTCGGGGTCAACGCGCTGTGGAACACGGCCGTCCCGCTGCTCGGTGTGCTCCTGGCGCCGGTCACGCTCACGGCGGGTCCGACGGCGGCGTTCAACGTCGGGATGGTCCTCGGACCGGTCGTCTCCGGGCTGGCCGCCGCGGCCGCGCTCACCGGGATCGTGCGGTCGCCCGCCGCGCGTGTGTCCGCCGGTGCGCTCTACGCCTTCTCCCGTTCATGCTCGCCCACCTCCAGGCCGGGCACCTCAACCTCGTCTGGGCGGTGCTGCCCCCGGTCCTCCTCGCCCTGGCCCACCGGCTGTTCGTGCGGGACCTCCGCCGGCCCTGGCTGCTCGGCGCCCTGACCGGGCTCGCCCTGGCGCTGCAGGCCTGGCTCTACACCCAGACGCTCGCGATCGGCGTCCTGATGCTGGTCGTGCTCGGGGTGGTGCTGGCCGCGCGGCACCCGGGCCGCGCCGCCGACCGGGTTCCCGGGCTACTGAAGGCCGGGACGGCCTGCGTCGTCGTGTTCGCCCTCATCGCCGGCTACGCGATCTATCTGGTCCTCGCCGGACCCGCACGCCCGCACGGCCCCCTGCGTTCACCCGAGTACGGCAGCGCCGACCTCGCCAATACGGTCGCCCCCACATGGCTCACCGTGATCCGGCCGGTGCCGGCCCCGGCCGAGATGCAGGGCAACCTCGGGGAACAGGGCGGGTACCTGGGCGTGGCGGTCCTGGTGCTGGTCCTGCTGGCCGTGTGGACGTGCGGGACCGCGGCCCGCGTCGCCGCGACGGTCGGCGCCGTCGCCTGGCTGCTCGCGCTCGGGCCGCAGCTGTTCGTGGCCGCGGAGCCGACCGGTGTCCCGCTGCCGTGGCGGGCCCTGCAGGGCGTGCCCCTGCTCGGCGAGATCGAGCCCGTCCGCCTGCAGGTGGTGGTCACGTTGGCGGTCGCCGTCCTGGCCGGCCTCGCGCTCGACCGCTTCCCGCGGCCCGTCGCGCTGGTCGCGATCCTGGCCGCGGCCTCCTGGCTCCCGGCCGACGCCCAGCGCACCACCTCCGCGTCCGCGCCGGCCTTCCCACAGCTCGCCGGGCAGGTGGTGGAGACGTGGCCCCGGATCACCAGCGACTGGTACGGCGGCGCGGACCCGCTCCGCGCGCAGATCGCGTCGGGCTTCGGCTACCGCGTCACCGGCGGCTACTTCCTCGGCTCCGACGCGGAGCACGCGGTGCTGCTCGAGTCCCCGTGGAACCGCTACCAGGCCGGCGCGGCGCTCGCCGGGGACTGGCAGGGGCTGGCCGCCCCGCCGGATCCCGACGCCGCCACCCGCGACCTGCGCGCGACGGGCGTGACCGTGGTCCTCGTCGTGCCACAGCCGGGCCGCGACCCGGCCCCGGTCCTCGACTGGACCCGCCGGGTCACCGGATCCGAGGGCGTCCCGCTGGACGGGGCATGGGCCTTCCCGTTGGCCGCTACCCTGCAGAGGTGACCGTTCCACCCCGCCCGGAGATCCGGATCTCCGACGCCGACCGGGAGCGGGCCGCGGCCCGCCTCCACACGGCGCTGGGCGAGGGCCGGATCACGGTCGCCGAGCTCGAGGAGCGGCTCGGGGCGGTGTATGCGGCGCGCTACGCCTCCGACCTGGTCCCGCCGCTCGCGGACCTGCCCGGCGAGCCGCTCGACGTCATGCAGCCCACCGCGTTGTCCACCCCGGTCGGTCCGCCGATGGTGCTGCGGACGGGGATGGGCACGCTGCGCCGCACCGGTCGCTGGGTCGTGCCCGCGCGGCTGCGCGTCCACAGCACGATGGGTTCTGTGCTGCTCGACTTCACCGACGCCGAGCTGACCCATCCGGTGATCGAGGTCGAGCTGGAGCTCGGCGCGGGTTCGGCCCGGCTGCTGGTGCCGGACAACGCGACCGCGGATGTCGACGGCCTGGTCGCCGGCATGGGCACGATCCGCAGCAAGGTGTCGGCCGCGGCCCGCCGGGGTGCCCCGCACTTCCGGGTCTACGGCCGCGCGGGCATGGGGTCGGTGATCGTCCGGCGTCGCTACCGCCTGGGCAACTACAGCTTCTGACCGCCGCGGGCGGGGTCGGTCGCACGCCGTGGTGACGGGCCTCAGCGGGCCCGGAACACCACCGTCCGCAGCATCACGAAGTTGATCGCGGTGGCGGTGCCCTGCGAGATGACCCAGGCGATCGACGCCTTGAACCCGATCTCGGGCAGCAGGTACAGCGCCAAGGCGTTCACGCCCACCGCGATGCCGAAGGTCGTGGCGTAGAGCAGCACGAACCCGGCCAGCCGGCCGCGGCCGCCCGCGGCGTCGCCGAAGGTGAACCGCTTGTTCAGCAGGTAGGCCGTGGTGGTGCCGCAGATGAAGCTGATCGCGCGGGCGAGCCAGGTGGGCGCGTCGAGCGAGAGCAGCAGGTGGTAGATCCCGAAGTCGACGGCGGCGGACAGCACGCCGACCACCCCGAACCGGACCAGCTGGCCCACGAGTCCGTGGCCGACGGGGGCGGGGGTGGCCTCGGGCTCGGTCGCGGTCACGCGTCGAGGGTAGCGACGCACGCCCCGGCCGGCGCTCAGGGGGCGCGGTGGAAGCGCTCGGCGCGGCCCTGGTTGAGCAGCCGCAGCCAGTCCCGGAACCCGCGCGGGTCCTTCTTCGTGACGAGGAAGTACCAGGCGAACCGGGGCAGCTCCAGCGCCCCGATGCGGCGCATCCCCGGCTGGCTCATGAGGAACCCGCGGTTGCGGTAGGTGTAGTACCGCTTGGTCGGGTCCTCCGGGTCCTGTGCGTGCAGCCGCCCGCCGAGCATCGGCTTGAACTCCTCGCCGCCCTGCGGGTGCAGGTAGGTGGCCTGCAGCGCGGTGCCGAAGGGCAGCCCGGAGCGCACCATCCGGCGGTGGGTCTCCACCTCGTCGCCGCGGACGAACAGCCGCAGGTCCGGCACGCCCACGACGTCGAGCGTCGAGGCCCGGAACAGCGCCCCGTTGAAGAACGACGCGATGCCCGGCAGCAGCTCCTGGTCGCCGTCCGGGTCCGCGGCGAGCAGCGCGGGGCGGGTCCGGTGCCAGGTCAGGCCGCGGCGCAGCGGGAAGGCCAGCCGGTCCGGCTCCGCCTTGTCCGCGACGACCGGCGAGACGGCGGCGAGCCCGCGCCGTTCGGCCAGGTCGAGGAGGGTGGCGAGGGCGGACTCGTCGCCGGCGTGCCCGTCGTCGTCGCCCAGCCAGACCCAGTCCGCGCCCATCGCGAGCGCCTGCAGGATGCCCAGGGCGAAGCCGCCGGCCCCGCCGAGGTTGTGCCAGGAGGGCAGCCAGGTGGCCGGCAGCCCGCAGGCCTCGACGACCTCGCGCGCGGGCCGGTCCGGCCCGTTGTCGACGACGACGAGGTGCGCGATCGGGTGGGTCTGCTTGGCCAGTGCGGCCAGCGAGTCGACCAGCAGCTCACTGCGGTGGCGGGTGACGACGACGGCGACGACCGAGCCCTGCGGGAGCGGCTCGCTCACGAGGCGGCGTCCTCGTGGGCCGGCTTGTGCAGGCCGTGGACCGGGTGGTCGGCGAGGACGTCGCGACCCTTGTAGTGGTGCAGCACGTCGCGCAGCGGCCCGAACTCGTGGATCGTGCCGTGCTCCATCCAGATCGCGGTGTCGCAGAGGTCGGCGAGGAACTCGTCCGAGTGCGACGCGAACACGAGGATGCCGGAGCGCTCGACCAGCTCGTTGAGCCGGTCGCGGGCCTTGGCCAGGAACTCGGCGTCGACCGCGCCGATGCCCTCGTCGAGCAGCAGGATCTCCGGGTCGATGCTGGTCACGACGCCGAGCGCGAGCCGCACCCGCATGCCCGTGGAGTAGGTGCGCAGCGGCATCGACAGGTAGTCGCCGAGCTCGGTGAACTCGGCGATGTCGTCGACCCGGGACTCCATCTCCTTGCGGGTCATCCCGAGGAACAGGCCACGGATGATGATGTTCTCCAGGCCGGAGATCTCCGGGTCCATCCCGACGGCGAGGTCGAAGATGGGCGCGACCTTGCCGCGCACGGCGGCCCGGCCGCGGGTGGGCTCGTAGATGCCGGACATCAGCCGCAACAGCGTGGACTTGCCGGCGCCGTTGTGCCCGACGAGCGCGACCCGATCGCCCTTGCGCAGCGCGATCGTGATGTCCCGCAGCGCCTCGATGATCGGCACCTTCGCCTCGGTGCCGATCCGGCCGCCCGCGCGGCCGAGGACGGACTTCTTCAGCGACCGCGTCTTGGCGTCGAAGATGGGGAAGTCGACGCAGGCGGCGTCGAGGTCGATGCTCGGCTCGTTCATCTCACACCCAGTACGCCACGCGGGCCCGGTAGTTGCGCATGCAGACCAGGCCGACGGTCCAGCCCACGACCGTGATCGCCAGGACCACGTACCAGTACCGCCACACCGTCTCCTGGCCCAGCAGCGGCCGGCGCAGGATCTCGAGGAAGTGGAAGACCGGGTTCAGCTCGACCAGCCGGGCGCGCTCCTGCACCGACGGGTTGTTGCTGAGGAAGTCCACCGACCACACGATCGGCGTGAGGTAGAAGACCAGCTGCACGACGCTGCCGATGATCGGCGGGATGTCGCGGAACCGGGTGGCGAGGATGCCCGACAGGATGGCGATCCACCCGCCGTTGATCGCCAGCAGGAAGAACGCGGGGATCGCGAGCAGCAGCGACCAGCCCAGCGGGTGCGGGAAGACGATCATCAGGATGACCCAGATGACCATGTTGTGCAGGAAGAACAGCGTCTGCCGCCAGACCAGCCGGTAGACGTGCAGGGACAGCGGCGCCGGGAGGAACTTGATCAGCCCCTCGTTGGCGATGAACACCTCGCTGCCCTCGAGGATGCAGCCGGAGACGAAGTTCCAGATCAGCAGCCCGACTGCCACGTGCGGCAGGAACTCCGCGAGCGGGACCTGGAACAGGAGCGAGTAGAGCAGCCCCAGGCCGAGGGCGATCACGCCCATGCTGATGCTGATCCACAGCGGGCCGAGGACGGAACGCCGGTAACGCTGCTTGATGTCCTGCCAGCCCAGGTGCCCCCAGAGGGCTCGCTGGTGCCAGCCCTGGCGCAGGTCGCCGAAGGCGCGCGCCCAGCTCCGCGAGCCGGGCGCGTCGGCGATCACCGGGCGCGCCCGCCCGGCAGTGCTGTCGTCCACGGTCACGGCCACCCGACGAGGGTACCGACGGGTGAACGTCCGGCCGCGAGCGGTGGGCCACCGGTCGCGACCTGCGCGGACAAGAGTCGGGAGGTGGCCGTCAGAGGTACTGGCCGGTGCCGCGCCCGCCGCCTTCCGGCACCTGACCCGGCATCTGGCCGCCGATGCCCGGCGGCAGCCCGCGGCGCATCTGCTCCAGCTGCGCCCGTGCGGCCATCTGCTGGGCGAACAACGCCGTCTGGATGCCGTGGAACAGACCCTCCAGCCAGCCCACCAGCTGGGCCTGGGCGATGCGCAGCTCACCCTCGCTCGGGGTCGCGTCGTCGGTGAACGGCAGCGACAGCCGGTGCAGCTCCTCGCGCAGCTCCGGGGCCAGGCCCTCCTCGAGCTCCTTGATCGAGTTCTCGTGGATCTCGCGGAGCCGGGCCCGGGAGGCCTCGTCGAGCGGTGCGGCGCGCACCTCCTCGAGCAGCTGCTTGATCATGGTGCCGATCCGCATCACCTTGGCCGGCTGCTCGACCATGCTGCCGATCCCACTCTGCTCACCGTCGTCGCCGTCGGCCTGCCGGATCTCCGACTGCGGCACGCTGGCCATGCCGACCGGGCGCCCGTCGGGCCCGATCACCATGACCTGCTGCTGGCCGTCGTTGTCCTCTGGTGCCGTCATGGCCCCCATCATGCCCGCCTACTCGGCGACCAGCAGCAGCTTGCCCACCACGCCGCCGGCCCCCAACGTGCGGTGCGCCTCGGCGGCCTGCGACAGGGGGAAACGGGCGTGCACGACCGGCTTGACGCGCCCGTCGCCGAACATCGGCCAGGTCTGCTCGCGCACCCCGCCGACCACCGCGGCCTTGCTGTTCGGGCCCTCGACCGGACGCCCGCGCAGCCCCATCGCGGTGACGCTGCCCCGCTTGGCCAGCAGCGCGCCGATGTTGATCTCCGCCTTCACCCCGCCCTGCATGCCGATGATCATCAGCCTGCCGTCGGCGGCGAGGGCGGCCAGGTTCGCCTTGAGCCCCTTGGCGCCCATGTTGTCGAGGATGACGTCGGCCCCGTGCCCGTCCGTCGCCTTCTTCAGCTCCTCCGGCACGTCGGCGTCGTAGTCGATCACGATGTCGGCGCCCAGCTCACGGCAGACGTCGAACCGGGCCGGGTTGGCCGTGGCGGCGACCCGGGCGCCCAGCGCCTTCGCCACCTGGATGGCGTGGGTGCCGATGCCGCTGCTGCCGCCCTGGATCAGGAAGATCTCGCCCTGCGCGAGTCCCGCCCGGTCGACGACGTTGGACCACACCGTGCACGCCACCTCGGGCAGGCTCCCGGCGGTCACCAGGTCCACGCCCTCGGGCTGCGGAAGCAGCTGGGGCGCCGGTACCACCACCTTCTGCGCGTACCCGCCGCCGGCCAGCAGGGCGCAGACCTCCTCGCCGACCGACCAGCCGGTGACGCCCTCGCCGAGGGCGGCGATCCGCCCGGAGCACTCCAGCCCGAGGATGTCCGACGCCCCGGGCGGCGGCGGGTAGTTGCCCTGCCGCTGCAGCAGGTCGGCCCGGTTGACCGCCGTGGCGACGACGTCGAGCAGCACCTCGCCGGGCCCGGGCTCCGGGTCGTCGACCTCGGTCCACCGCATGTTCTCCGGGCCGCCCGGCTCCGCCACCCTGATCGCGTACATGGCCCTGGACGCTATTCCGTCGTGGCCCCGGACGCAGTCCGGCAGGCTGGTGCGCCATGGGAACGGTCCGGCACTGGCCGCAGCGCGATCTCGTCCTGCGCACCCCGCGGCTCGAGCTCCGCCCCGACGACGACGCCGGCCTGGCCGAGCTGGTCGAGGTCGCCTATGCGGGGATCCACCCGCCGGAGCGGATGCCCTTCCTCGTGGCGTGGACGGACGCCGACCCGCGGTACATGGGCCGCGGGACGTTGCAGTACTTCTGGTCGGAGCGGGCCCGGTTCGCGCCGGAGGCGTGGGCGCTGCACTTCCTCGTGCGGCACGCGGGCCGGGTGATCGGGGTGCAGAGCCTGACGACCACGCAGTTCGCCGCCCGCCGCGAGGTGGACTCCGGCTCGTGGCTGGGCCGCGAGCACCAGGGCCACGGGTTCGGGACGGAGATGCGCGCGGCGGTCCTCGGCTACGCGTTCGACCATCTCCGCGCCCGGCACGCCCGGTCCGACGCGTTCGCCGACAACGCGGCCTCGCTGCGGGTGTCGGAGAAGCTCGGGTACGTGCGCGACGGGATCTCGGTCGTGGCGCCGCGCGGGGAGCCGGTGGAGAACGTGCGGCTGCGGCTGACCGCGGAGCGGTTCGTGCGGCCGGGGTGGGAGCTGGTCGTCGAGGGGCACGGGCCGGAGCTTGCCGGACTGCTCGGCGCGGCGTGAGGAGTTGTCCACAGGCCGGAGATCCTGTGGACAACTCGGCCGCGGTCCCGGCCCGGACCGCCGGGAGCGTCGGTGCCGCGGCCGACCGTGCGGCCATGACCACACACGGCCGTGACCCCGAGCCCGACCGGACCTCCCTCCCGGAGCGCAGGTCCGCCGACGCCCCTCCCGCCTCCGCCTGGCAACGCGTCGTCTGCGTGGTGCTGGGCATGTGCGTCGAGCACGTCGCGGCACTGCGCAGCCGGCTCGCCGCCTGCCTGGCCCTGCGCTGTTGCGACGGCTCGCTGCGCGAGACGCGGCGGTGGGCCCGCGCGCACCGCGTCCCGTGGGACCCGCTGGAGGGCGGTCTGCGGGCCCTGGGCGCCCGGTGCGACTGCGAGGCGCTGGAGGTGGTGGAGCGGGAGTGACCGCCGGGCTCAGCCCAGGGTGTTGGTGCTGAACGTGTCGCAGCGGGCCGGGTCGCCGGTGCTGTAGCCGGTGGTGAACCACTTCTCGCGCTGCGCCGAGGTGCCGTGCGTGAACTGGCTCTGGTCGACGCGTCCGCCGCCGAGGTTGCTCTGGATGTAGTCGTCGCCGATGCGGGATGCGGTGTCGAGGGCGGCGGCCACGTCGGCCTTGGTCACGTCCGTGATCAGCGGGCGGCCCGAGGACGTCGGGGTCGTGGTGGCGTGCTTGCCCCACACCCCGGCGTAGCAGTCGGCCTGCAGCTCCAGCCGCACCGAGCCGGAGGTCGGGCCGCTGTCGCCCGAGCGGACCTGGCGGTTGGTGCCGAGGAGGTTCTGGATGTGGTGCCCGTACTCGTGCGCGATCACGTACGCGCGGGCGAAGGGGCCGCCCTGTGCACCGAACCGCTGCTCCAGCTCCTGGAAGAAGGAGAGGTCGATGTAGACCTCGGAGTCGCTCGGGCAGTAGAAGGGCCCCACGTCGGAGGTCGCGCTGCCGCAGCCGCCGGTGCTGACCTGGCCGGAGAAGAAGTTGGTGCGAGGCGCGCGGTAGGTCTGGCCCGAGCGGGCGAAGGCGTCGGACCAGTAGCCGTCGAGCGAGTTGACCACCGCGGTCACCTCGCAGTCGAGGTTGGAGTTGGCGTCGGCGCCGGTGCGACAGCTCTGGGCGATCTGCGTGTTGTCGGCGGTCTGGCCGGAGGAGAGCCCGGACAGCCCGCCCGGCAGCGCGAACCCACCCGAGGTGCCGCCGCCCCCGCCCAGGGAGGAGAGCACGAAGTAGAGGATCAGGCCCACGATCCCGAGCCCGCCGCCGCCGAGGGCGACCCGGCCGCCCAGTGCCCCGCCACCCCCGCCGCCTCCGCGGGACCCACGCAGGTCGTCGATGTTCGACGTGTCCAGGTCCGCGTTCTCGTCGAACCGCATCCGTGCTCCTCCCCCGGGGCCCGGCGGGCGACCCGCGGACCGACGACGAGATCCCACCACACCGGGTCGAGGCGGGCGACACCACGCGCGGTCCCCGGAAGCTCGGCGCGTCACGGCGTACGGGGTCGTCCCGCACGCGGCGGCGGAACCGCCGGTCCGAGGTCCCCCAGTAGGGTGCGCAGCTGTGACGGATCACGCGGCGGAAGTGCCGGAGTCGTCCTCCACCCCGTGGCTGGACGAGAGCGAGCAGCGCTTCTGGCGGGCCTGGATCCTGTCCTCGACGCTGCTGGAGAACCGGCTCAACCGGGACCTGCAGGAGGGCCACGGCCTCTCCCACGGCGACTACGGCGTGCTCGTCATGCTGTCCGAACAGGACAATCATCGGATGCGGATGAGCGCGCTCGCGGAGGTGCTGGCCCTGTCGAAGTCCCGGCTGTCGCACCAGATCTCGCGGATGGAGAAGGCGGGCCTGGTCCGCCGGGACGGCGACGTGTCCGACGGCCGCGGCATCTTCGCCTGCCTCACCCCGCACGGCCACGACCGGCTCGTCGCCGCCGCACCGACCCACGTCACCGGCGTGCGCAAGTACGTCGTCGACCTGCTCGACGCCGAGGAGCGTGCGCAGGCCGCCGTCTTCATGGAGCGCGTCGCCGCCGGCCTGCGGGAGTGCTCGTAGCGGCGGCCGGCCCCAGAAGCAGCCGCTAGGCTGCCCGACGGAAGCGTGGCAGAGCGGCCGAATGCACTCGCCTTGAAAGCGAGAGACACGAGAGTGTCCGGGGGTTCGAATCCCTCCGCTTCCGCCAGGTCGGGACTCGGTCACCGATCTTCCCTCGCTGCATCGAAGCGTGGACGGCACGCCGGAGACGCACGGTCGACGGACACGGACGCCTCGCGGTGACGACGCCGAGGGCCGGCGACACCGAGGGTCTGACGACGCCGAGCGCTGTCGACGCCGAGGGCTGCTCAGCCCGTCGAGGATCAGTCCGAGCATGGGTTGTGAGCGGTCCTCCGGGCCTGTCGAAGCCCTCCAGAGCGCTCCCGTCAGCTGGAGGAAGTCGCGGGGGTCCGCGTCGGGACGGACGGAGCCGTCGCGGCGGCCCGCCTCGAGGAGCTGTGAGATGGCGGCGATCACCGGACCGTAGGTCTGCTCGGCGATCGACTGGTGCCCGCCGGGGCTGAGCGCATCGCCGAGCCCGTGTTTCCTCCGCATGGCATCGACGAGGTCGGTGGTCCATCGTCGGAGCGCCTCCAGGGGCGGATGGGCTGCCAGGAGGCCCGGCACGGAGTCGACGAGCCGGTCGACCTCGAGCTGGTAGACGGCGAGGACGAGTGCTTGGCGGGTCGGGAAGTTCCGGTACAGGGTGCCCGGCCCCACACCCGCCCGTTGGGCGATCTGGCTCATCGAGGTGTCGCCGTTCTCGGCGAGGGCCTGCCGCCCGCTCATCAAGCACGCCCTCGAAGCCGGCATGAACTTCTTCGACACCGCCAACATGTACTCGAACGGCTCCAATGAGGAGATCCTCGGCCGCGCCCTGAAGGATTTCGCGAATCGCGACGACATCGTGATCGCCACCAAACTGCGCCATCCGATGCGGTCGGGACCGAACGGGAAGGGACTGTCCCGCAAGGCGATCATGATGGAGGTGGACCACCGCCTGCAGCGGCTCGGCACCGACTACATCGACCTCTACCAGGTGCACCGCAACGACCACACGACACCGCTGGAGGAGACCCTCGAAGCACTGCACGACGTGGTCAAGGCCGGCAAGGTGCGTTACCCGGGTGCCTCGTCGATGCACGCCTGGGAGTTCGCAAGGCCCTGCATCTGCAGCGGCAGCGGGGATGGGCCCGCTTCGTCTCCATGCAGAACCACTACAACCTGCTGGCCCGTGAGGAAGAACGCGAGATGATCCCGCTGTGCCGCGACGAGGGCGTGGGCGCGATCATCTGGAGCCCGCTCGCGCGAGGCCGGTTGGCCCGCTCCTGGGGCGCCGCCCGATCGACGACCCGGGCCGAGACGGACGGCGGGTACGCGGACCTGCTCTACACCGCGCTCACCTCCGACAGCGACCGGGAGATGCAGCGGATCAGGGACCGGGTCCCCGGGTTCGCTCCCGCCTAGCGGGTCGATCTCCTTTGAGGCTCAGTTCGTGGCGGAGCGCTGCGAGCCCTGCAGCTCGGCCAGGTGGCGGTCGATCGCGGAGGAGCCGCGGGCTGGCAGCATGCTGCCCAGGATCCGCTGGGCCATCTGCGTCGACAGCGCGCCCAGGTCGGCGTGCAGGGCCTGCGCCGCGGTGGCCCGCTGCGTGGCGATCTCCTCGGCGGCGCGGGCGCGGATGGCGGCGGCGTCCTGCTCGGCCTGCGCCCGCAGCTCGGCCTTCACCTCGGAGCCCTCGGAGCGGGCGGCGTCGCGGATGCGCGCGGCCTCGGCGCGGGCGTCGGCGAGCTGGTCCTCGTGCTGTTTCTCGAGCTCCATCGCCTGGGCGCGGGTCTCCTCGGCACGGGCGAGACCGCCCTCGGTCCGGTCCTCGCGCTCGGCGTAGAGCCTCTCGAACTGCGGGAAGACCAGCTTCGTCAGCAGGAAGTAGAGGAGCCCCAAGCAGCCCAGGCCGACGATCACCTCGGTGAGGCCGGCACCCAGCGGGGCGCCGAACCCGGTGATCACGAACACCAGCAGGGCGAGCAGCGCGACCGTCACGATGGCGGACACGACCGTCGCCACGGCCGAGTGCCGACCCGAGCCCTGCGATGACATGCGGCCCCCTGAGGTCGTGGACGCAGGTACGACGTCATGTTGCCCGATGGGGCCCGCGCCATCACGAACCGGGTACGGATGAGGCCGGCACGCACCCCTCCGGTGTGTTCTCCCACCCGGCCCGCGCACGGTCTGCTCCCTGCCGATGTCGCGGGCGAGCGGTGTCCGACGGGTCCCGTGCCGACCTCGGCCCGGTGCGCGAGGATGACAGGCGATGCTCCTCGACAGGTCCGGTCGCCGCTACCCGCTCGACGAGCCGCGCTGGTGCGGCGACGACGGCTCCCCGTTGATGGTCGAGCCGCTGCCGGGCATCACCCGCGAGCAGGTCGTCCCGACCGTACGGTCGCAGTGGCGCTACGCCGCTGCCCTCCCGCTCCCGCTCGAGCCCGTGACCCTCGGCGAGGGCACGACCCCCCTGGTGCCCCTCCGCATCGAGGACGGGGACGGCGGGGACGACCTGGACCTCGGGCTGAAGCTCGAGTGGTTCAACCCCACCGCCAGCTTCAAGGACCGCGGCAGCTCCGTGATGCTCTCGCTGCTGCGCGCCCAGGGTGTGCCGGCGATCCTCGAGGACAGCAGCGGCAACGGCGGGTCGTCCGTCGCCGCCTACGCCGCGGCGGCCGGGATCGCGGCGACGATCCTCGCTCCGGAGTCCACCTCACCCGCCAAGATCCGGCAGAGCCGCGCGCACGGGGCGAGCGTCGAGCTCGTCCCGGGCACCCGGCAGGCGACCGCCGACGAGGCCGTCCGCCGCTCCGCCGAGGTCTTCTACGCCAGCCACAACTGGCACCCGTTCTTCCTGCAGGGCACCAAGCTGCTGGCCTATGAGATCTGGGAGGACCTCGGCTTCGCCGCGCCCGACGCCGTCGTGCTCCCGTGCGGCGCCGGGAGCCTCGTGCTGGGCTGCCACCTCGGCTTCGGCGAGCTAATGGCGTCCGGCGCCATCGACCGCCGGCCCCGGCTGCTGGTCGCGCAGCCGCAGCGCTGCAGCCCGCTCGTCGCGGCCTTCGAGGCGGGGGAGGACGCCGTCGCGCCCGCCACCTGGTCCCGCACGATCGCCGAGGGCACGGCGATCGCGCTGCCGGTGCGGGACCGTGAGGTGCTCACGGCGGTGCGGGTCTCCGGGGGCGCGCTGGTGGCCGTCCCGGAGGAGGAGATCGGTCCGGCGACACTCGCCCTCGCCCGTCGCGGCCTCTACGCCGAGCCGACGAGCGCGCAGGTCCTTCCCGCGATCCGCGCGTTCCGGGCCCGCGGCGCACTCCGGTCCGGCGAGCGGGTCGTCGCCGTGCTGACCGGCTCGGCGCTCAAGGCCACCGACGCCGTCGCGGAGCTGCTTCAGGCGGGTTCCACCGAGCAGGCGGTGCCGTAGGCGCACACCTCGGACCAGGTGTCGCCCATCTCCGTGGTGTCGAAGCGCATCGCGACCACGGCGTTGGCCCCGTGCGCCTCGGCGGCCCGGGTGAGCCGGTCGATCGCCTCCTGGCGGCTGGACTCGAGGTTCTTCGTCATGCCCTTGAGCTCGCCGCCGGCCAGCGACTTGAAGGCCGCGCCGAGCTGCGAGCCCACGTTGCGCGAGCGCACCGTGAGCCCGAACACCTCGCCGTGGACCTGCGTGATCCGGTGCCCCGGCACGTCGTTCATGGTGGTGATCAACATCATGGCCCCCCTGAAGGATCGACGGTCACCCTAGCGCCGTCTTCCTCCCCAAAGTTGTGTACGCACATTTCCCATCTGGTGCGGGCTCCAGCACGGGTTCATGCTGGTCGTGAGCCCGGAAGCTCCCGCATCGGGCTCGAAGGCCACCGCGTCAGGGGGAGCTGACGCGTCTCTCGCCGCCCCCGGCGCCCCACGGGCGCCGGGGGCGACGCACGTCAGCCGACGGCCGGGGGTCTGCGTTCGCCGACGCGGGTGGCCTGCTCGAAGGCATGGGCGGCCTGCAGCAGCGCCGCCTCGCCGCGGTGCGCGCCCACCAGCTGGAGCCCGACCGGCAACCCGTCGGGGGTGAAGCCGGCGGGCACCGAGATCGCCGGGTGGCCGAAGCTCGAGATCAGGTAGGCCGAGCGCATCCAGTCCAGGTAGGAGCTCTGCGCGACGCCCGCGATCTCGGTCGGGTACTCCATCTCCACCGGGAACGGGGGCACCTGCGCGACCGGCAGCGCGAGCAGGTCGTACTGCTCGTAGAACCGGCGCATCCGCTGGAAGAGGGCGGAGTGCAGGATCTCGGCGCGGGCGACGTCGGCGCCGGTGAGCCGGCGCCCCTCCTCGATGTTGCCGACGAGTGTCGCCTTCATCCGGTCGCGGTGCCGGGCCAGCAGCGGACCCATCGTCACCGCGAAGATCCACGCCCGCAGCGTGCGGAACACCTCGTCGGCCCCGCGCAGGTCCGGGTCGGCGCGCTCCACGGTGGCGCCGAGCTCCTCCAGCACCCGCACCTGAGGCTCCAGCGCTGCGGTCACGGCCGCGTCGACCGGGATCGACCCGCCCAGGTCCGGCGACCACGCCACGCGCAGCCCGGTGAGGTCCTCCCGGTCCAGCGGCGCGGCGAACACCGAGCCCGGCTCCTCGATCGCGATCGGGCTGCGCGGGTCCGGCCCGGCCATCACCGACAGGAGCAGGGCGACGTCGGAGACCGTGCGGGCCATCGGTCCCTGCACGTTCACCGTCGAGTAGGCCAGCTCGGCGGGGTACGACGGCACGCGGCCGGGCGCCGGTCGCAGCCCCACGACGTTGCAGAACGAGGCCGGGTTGCGCAGCGAGCCACCGACGTCACTGCCGTCGGCGAGCGGGTGCATGCCCGTCGCCAGCGCGGCCGCGGCGCCCCCGGAGCTGCCTCCGGCGCTGCGGCCCAGGTCGTAGGGGTTGCGGGTGACGCCGAAGAGCGGGTTGAAGGTGTGTGAGCCGGCGCCGAACTCCGGGACGTTGGTCTTGCCGAGCGTGATCGCGCCGGCCGCGCGGATCCGCTCGATCACGAGCTCGTCCTCCGTGGGCACCTGGTCGGCGAGGATCGGCGAGCCCTTGGTGGTGCGGATCCCGGCGGTGGCGTGGGTGTCCTTGTGCGCCATCGGGATGCCGTGCAGCGGCCCGACCGGCTCGCCCGCGGCGAGCCGGTCGTCGGCGGCCCCGGCCTCGGCGAGGGCACGCTCCGCGACCAGCGTGACGACGGCGTTGACCGCCCCGTTGCACGCCTCGATCCGGTCGAGGTGGGCCGCGACCAGCTCCCGCGCCGAGATCTCCTTGCGGCGCAGCGCTGCCGCCATGCCGCGGGCGGTCTCGAAGCAGACATCCGTCACGACCACGGACCGTATCCCCCCGGACCGGGGCGGCCCGCCTCCTACCCCTGCTTGACGGCGGCCCGCACCGACCCTGCGTCGACCGACGCCCGGCGCGGCATCAGCACCAACGCGATCATGGCGATCACGCAGCAGATGACGATGTACCAGGCGATCCCGGCGCTGGCCCCCGTGTTCTTGAGAATGTACGCGGCGATCAGGGGGGCGGGCCCGCCGGCGATCACCGACGCGAGCTGGTAGCCGATGCCGGCGCCGCTGTAGCGGATGTTGGTGCCGAAGCTCTCGGCGATCAGCGCGGCCTGCGGTCCGTACTGCATGTCGTGGAAGATCAGCGAGACCACGATGGCCAGCAGCACCAGCCCGGCCACCCGCGTGTTGAGCAGGCCGAAGTACGGGAAGGCGAACAGCGCGGTGCACACGATGCCGATGCCGTACATCATCTTCCGGCCGATCTTGTCGGACAGCCAGCCGAAGAAGGGCACGCTGACCAAGCCGATGGCGGCGGCGACGAGGGTGTCGTTGAGCAGCCCGGTACGCCCCAGCTTCAGCTGCTGGGTGCCGTAGGTGAGCACGAACGTGACGAACAGGTAGAAGGGCGCCTGCTCGGACAGCCGCACGAAGGCGGAGCTGAGGATCTCCCGCCACTGCGTGCGGAAGGCGTCGACGACCGGCATCTTCACCACGGTCTGCTTCGCCTTGACCTCGGCGAACTCCGGGCTCTCCAGGACGCGGAGCCGGACGTAGAGCCCGACGCCGACGAGCACGATGCTCGCCAGGAACGGCACCCGCCAGCCCCAGGTGAGGAAGGCCGGGCCGGTGGTCGTCGACATGAGCTGCACCAGCCCGGTGGAGATCAGCAACCCGAGCGGGACACCGAGCTGCGGCCAGCTCGCCATCAACCCGCGCTGCTTCGCGTGACCCCATTCCATCGCGAGCAGCACCGAGCCGCCCCACTCCCCGCCGACCGCTACACCCTGGATGATCCGCAGGATCGTCAGCAGGATGGGTGCGGCGAGGCCGATCGCGGCGTACGAGGGCAGCACGCCGATCAGCGCGGTACCGATCCCCATCAGCAGCAGGGTGATGATCAGCGTGGCCTTGCGACCGATGCGGTCGCCGTAGTGGCCGAAGATCGCCGCGCCGATCGGCCTCGCCGCGAACCCGGCGAACTGCGTCCCGAAGGCCAGCAGGATCCCGACGTAGGGGTCCTCGCCGGGGAAGAAGAGCTTCGGGAAGACGAGTGCCGCCGCCGTCCCGTAGAGGAAGAAGTCGTACCACTCGATCGTGGTGCCGACGGTCGAGGCGAACACCGCCCGCCGGCGCTGCGACCGCCGAATGGCCTCGTCGTCGCGAGGGCCCCCTACCGTGCTGGTCATCGGTCTGCTCCCCGTCGTCGTCGTCGCGGATAGACGTGGCCGACGGTGACGCGCGGTAGGTGCGCCGTCAAACGGAAGTGTGACAGGAGACCGGTAGGTCCGTTATGCCGGGTCGGCGAGGAAGGCCGCGCCCGCCGCGGCCAGGTGTCCGGGGTCGTCGATGCCGCACAGCTCGCGCGCCGAGTGCATCGACAGCACCGGGATGCCGACGTCGACGGTCCGGATCCCGAGCCGAGTCGCCACGATCGGACCCACGGTGGTGCCGCAGGGCACCGTGTTCTTGCCGACGAAGAACTGGGTGGGGACGCCGGCGCCGAGGCAGGCCCGCCGCCAGGCGGCGGCGCCCGGGGCGTCCGTGGCGTAGCGCTGGTTGGCGTTGACCTTGAGCGCCGGCCCGCCGTTGGGGATGCTCCGGTGCCCCGGGTCGTGTCGCTCCAGGTAGTTGGGGTGCGCCGCGTGGGTGACGTCCACCGAGAGGCAGCGCGACGCCGCGAACGCGCGCGCCCGGGCGTCGAACCCGCCGGCGAGCCGGGTCAGCAGGGTCTCGAGGAGCGGGCCCGCCGCACCCGTCGCCGTGCCGCTGCCGATCTCCTCGTGGTCGAAGCCGACGAACACGGGGATCACGCCGGTGTTGGAGCGCGACGCCGCGAGCAGCGCCGCCAGCCCGGCGTGCACCGACGCCAGGTTGTCCAGCCGCGGGCAGGCGAGCAGCTCGCCCTCGCGCCCGAGCCGGGCGGGCGGGGTGAGGTCGTGGACCACGAGGTCGTGCGCCGCGACCTGCCGCGGGTCGATCCCGACCTCGGCGGCGAGGAACTCGACGAGGTCGCCCTCGCGGACGTCGCCGATGCCCCAGATCGGCAGCAGGTGCTGCTGGGAGTCGAGGGTGAGGCCCTGGTTGACCTGCCGGTCCAGGTGGATCGCCAGCTGCGGCACGCGCAGCAGCGGCCGGTCGACGTTCACCGGCACCACGGTCCCGTCGAACAGCGCGAGCCGGCCCGCCAGCCCGAGGTCGCGGTCCAGCCACGAGTTCCACAGCGCACCGCCGTAGACCTCGACGCCGACCTGCCGCCAGCCCGCCGCCCCGGTGTCCGGCCGCGGCTTGACCTTCAGGGTCGGGGAGTCGGTGTGCGCGGCGAAGATCCGCAGCGGCGAGCCCGGCCGGGCGCCGTCGCCGACGTGCCAGGCCAGCACCGTGCCGTCGCGTACGAGGAAACGCCCGCCGGATGTGGTGTCCCACTCCTCCGTCTCGACCTGCTCGGTGAAGCCCGACTCGCGCAACCGGCGGACGGACTCGGCCACGGCGTGGTACGGGGTGGGGGAGGCGGAGACGAAGTCGGCGAGGTCGCGCGCGGCACTGCTGTCCCGGGGGCTCACGTGCGGCATCCTCGCACCGTGACCGACCCCGGGTTCGACGTGGTGGTGGTCGGTGCGGGCTCGGCCGGGTGCGCGCTGGCCGGGCGGCTGGCCGAGCGCGGCGACCGCACGGTCTGTCTGGTCGAGGCGGGTCCGGCCTCCCGGCTGCCCGACGTCACGAGCGCCGCGTCGCTCGCCGCCACCGCGCCCGGGCACCCGCTGAACTGGGAGTACACGGCCCGCCTGGTGCGCGGCCGGATGGTCTCGGTGCCCCGCGGCCGGGTGGTCGGCGGCTCCTCGGCGATCAACGGGTCCTACTTCGTGCGGGCCGTGCCGCAGGACTTCGCGGACTGGGGGATCCCCGGCTGGTCCTACGACGACGTCCTGCCGTACTACCGGCGTTCGGAGGCGGACCTCGACGTCGGCGGGCCGCGGCACGGCCGGGCCGGGCCGTTGCGGGTGCGCCGGCCGGCGGGCAACCTGCTCGCCCCGGTCACGCCGGTCTTCCTCGCGGCCTGCGCCAGGCTCGGCTATCCCGAGGAACCCGACAAGAACGCCGGCGGGCCGCCCGGGGCGGGGCCGATCCCGTCGAACGCCGCCGAGGGGGTGCGGATCAGCACCGCGACCGCGTACCTCCCGCCGCCCTGGGGCGCCGCGCCGGAGGCACCGACCCTGACCGTGCGGGCGGATGTCCGGGTCCTGCGGGTGCTGCTCGACGAGGACCGCGCCCTCGGCGTCGAGACGACGGCGGGGATGATCCGCGCCGCGGAGGTCGTGCTGGCGGCCGGGGCCGTCGGCTCGCCGTACCTGCTGCTGCACAGCGGGATCGGGCCCGCGCCGGTGCTGGAGCAGGCCGGTGTCCCGGTGCGGGCGGAGCTGCCCGTCGGGCAGGGATGGTCGGACCACCCGAGCGTCTACCTGCCCTTCCGCTGGCCCGGCCCGCCCCCGCACCCCGACGCCGTCGCCGGACAGGCGGCGCTCCACCTCGACTCCGGCTCCGACCCCGCGGGCGACCTGGAGGTCCTGCTGTTCGCGCGGCCGTTCAGCGAAGGCGGCGACGTGCACCTGATGTGCGCGCTGCAGCACCCGGAGAGCCACGGCGACCTCACGATCACCTCCGCCGACCCGCTCGCCCCGCCGCTGCTCGACTACCGCTACCTGCGCACCGAGGCCGATCGACGACGGCTGCGCGCCGCCGTCCGGATCGCGGCGGACCTGCTGCGGGCGGCCGACCTCGACCGCGCAACGCCGGAGGGCTGGGTGCTGGGCAACGACGTGCGGCTCGACGGCTGGATCCGGGACGTGCTCACCACCTCGGTGCACCTCTGCGGCAGCGCCGCGCTCGGCCGGGTAGTGGACCCCGACCTGCGCGTGCGCGGCTTCACGAACCTGCGGGTCGCCGACACCTCGGTGCTCCCCGTGGTCCCCCGCCGGGGGCCCGCCGCCAGCGCGGTGATGGTCGGCGAGCGGGCGGCGGACCTGCTGGCGGGGCCGGTACGCACAAGTACGTAGTGCCCGCGCAGGCCGACGCGCGTATGCCCGGGTGCACGTCCCGCCACCGGGGCGGGGCCGACCCCGAGGAGGACACCGATGTCGGAGACGGGCAGGACGAACATCGTCGTCATGTGGACGGTCGGCCCGGACGAGGTCGCGGAGGGCGACCGCATCTTCACCAGTCACGCGAAGTGGATGACCGGGCACCCGCGTTCGGGTGAGGAGGCGCTGCTCTCCTACACGATCTCCAAGGGGCCCGAGCTGTCCGACCCCGTCGACCCGAACTCCGCGCCGACGGGCAACACGATCTTCGTGCTCAACGAGATCTACCAGGGGCCGGCGGGGGTGCCCGAGCACTGGCGGCAGGCGATGGAGAGCTGGGAGGACCTGCCCGCGTTCATGGAGTGGAGCAGGCGCAACCGGGTCTCCACCCTGCACGACGGTATGGTGGTCCAGGCGCTCTGGTGATCCACCCCGACCTGCACGGCCGCTCGGTGCCCGGTCCGATGTGCCGGGCACCGAGCGATGGGTGGCGCCGCGTTCCCGGCTCTCCGACGCCCCGGCCCGGGCTAGCGTGAGGGGATGGCGAACCCCTTCCTCGCGCCGAGCGAGCTGCCCTACGGCCTCCCGGACTTCGCGGCGGTCACCGACGAGGACTACTTGCCGGCGTTCGAGGCGGGGATGGCGGAGCAGCGCGCCGAGGTGCAGGCGGTCCTCGAGTCCGGCCCGCCGACCTTCGCCAACACGATCGAGGCGCTCGAGCTCTCGGGCCGCACGCTCGACCGGGTCTCGCGGGTCTTCTTCAGTCGCGCCGGGGCGCACACCACCCCGAGGATCGAGGAGGTGCGCGCGGCCGTCGCGCCGATGCTCGCCGTCCACGCCGACGCGATCGCGCTGGATCCGCGGCTGTTCGCGCGGATCGCGGAGCTGCACGGGAAGCGGGAGGAGCTGGCCCTCGACCCGGAGTCGCTGCGGCTGCTCGAACGCCACCACCGCGACGCCGTCCGGGCCGGGGCCGAGCTCGGCGAGGCCGACAAGGAGCGGCTCAGCGCGATCAACTCCGAGCTGTCCTCGCTGTCCACGACCTTCAGCGCCCGGCTGCTCGCCGGGGCGAACGCGGCGGCGGTGCACGTCCACGACGTCGCCAAGCTCGACGGGATGTCGCCGACCGCGATCTCGGCCGCGGCCGCCGCGGCGGCGGACCGCGGGCACGGCAGCGGCTTCCTGATCACGCTCGTGCTGCCGACCGGGCAGCCCGTGCTCGAGTCGCTCACCGACCGCGAGCTGCGCCGGGAGATCTTCGAGGCCTCGATCGGACGCGGCGCGCGGGGCGACGAGAACGACACCCGGGACGTCGTGCTGCGGCTCGCGGCGCTGCGGGCGGAACGGGCGCGGCTGCTGGGCTTCCCGAGCCACGCCGCCTACGTGATCGACGACAACACCGCCGGCTCGGTCGACGCCGTCGCCAGTATGCTCGCCGACCTCGCCCCGCCCGCGATGCGCAACGCCGACGCGGAGGCCGCCGACCTCGCCGCGCTCGCCGGGCACGCGCTCGAGCCGTGGGACTGGGCGTTCTACGCCGAGCGGGTGCGGCGGGAGCGGTACGAGGTCGACGCCGCGCTCCTGCGCCCGTACCTGGAGTTCGAGCGGGTGCTGCAGCACGGCGTGTTCCACGCGGCCGAGGAGCTGTACGGGATCCAGTTCCACGAGCGGCACGACCTGCCGACCTACCACCCGGACGTCCGGTACTGGGAGGTGTTCGACGCCGACGGCACGCCGCTCGGCCTCTACGGAGGCGACTACTACGCCCGCGAGTCGAAGCGCGGTGGCGCGTGGATGAACGCGCTGGTGTCGCAGGCCGAGCTGCTCGGCACCCGGCCCGTCGTGATGAACACGCTCAACATCGCCAAGCCGGCCGAGGGCGAGCCCACGCTGCTGACGATCGACGAGGTCCGCACCCTCTTCCACGAGTTCGGGCACGCGCTGCACGGGCTGTTCTCGGCCGTCCGGTACCCGACCTTCTCCGGGACGTCCGTGCCCCGGGACTTCGTCGAGTTCCCGTCGCAGGTCAACGAGATGTGGCTGGAGCGCCCGGAGATCCTCGGCCGCTACGCGCGCCACCACGAGACCGGCGAGCCGCTGCCGCCCGAGCTGCTGGAGAAGCTGCTGGCCAGCCGGGCCTACGGCGAGGGCTACCGGACCACCGAGTACCTCGCGGCCTCACTGCTGGACCAGGCCTGGCACACGCTCAGCGTCGACGACACGGTCGAGGACGTGCTGGCCTTCGAGACCGAGGCGCTGCGCAAGGCCGGGATCGCGCACCCGCTCGTGCCGCCGCGCTACCGCAGCACCTACTTCAACCACGTCTTCGCGGGCGGGTACTCGGCCGGCTACTACTCCTACATCTGGTCCGAGGTCCTCGACGCGGACACGGTCACGTGGTTCGAGGAGAACTGCGGGTCGCGCCGGGAGAACGGCGACCACTTCCGCCGCGAGCTGCTGTCGAAGGGCGGCAGCGTGGACGCGATGGAGGCCTACCGCGCCTTCCGCGGCCGCGACCCCGAGATCCGCCCGCTCCTGGAGCGCCGCAACCTGACCTGACTCCCGCGAGTTGGGCCTCGGCGGGTCGGGGTCGCTGAGCACGCCGCCCGAGGCTCACACCCCGACTCGCGGGAGCCCAGAGCCCGACTCGCGGGAGCCCAGAGCCCGACTCGCGGGAAGCTCCGTGCCCTTCTCGACGGCACCGCACCGGTGACCGCCCGCCCGCGGCTCGACGCCCCGGTCCCGCTGTTCGTGCTGGCCACGGGCAAGGGGTTGGCGGTGGCCGGAGACCTGGGGTTCCCCGTCGTCGTCGGTGGCCCGGTGCTCGACGACACCCCGGCGGGTGCCGAGGCGCTCGCGGACTACCGCGACCGGGCCGGGGAGCGGGCGTACGTCGTCGTGTCGCTCGACGTGCTCGTCGGCGACGCGGAGCTCGCCCTACCGGAGGCCTGGGCGCTGGCCGCCGCGCACAGCACCGGGGAGTTCCCGCCGCTGGAGCCGTCCGATCCGGACCGGCCGCTTACCGACCGGCAACGGGCCACGGTGGAAGGAGCACTGCGGCGCACGATCGTCGGCGACGAGGCGACGGTCGCCGCGCGGCTCGACGCGCTCCTCACCCGCACCCGGGCCGACGAACTGCTGGTGAGCTCCTCGACCTACGACCGCGCGGCCCTCGCCGAGTCCGACGCCCGGCTGGCGACACTCCTCAGCTGACCGTCCGGGTGCGGCGCCGGTGCAGGAGCAGCATCGCGCCGCCGGCGAGCAGGCCCCAGAACGCCGAACCCAGACCGAGGAACGACACCCCGGCGGCGGTGACCACGAACGTCACGATCGCCGCCTCCCGGCCCTCCGGCTGCGCGACGGCCGACGTCACCGCGCCGGCCAGCGCGCCCAGCAGGGCCAGTCCCGCCACGGCCTCGACCAGGACGGGCGGGGAGAGCAGCAGCAACGCGGTGGCCAGCCCCGACCCGAGGCCCAGCACCGCCAGACCCAGCCCGGCCGTGACCGAGGCGATCCACCGCCGGTCGGGGTCCGGATCGGCGTCGGGCCCTGCGGCCAGCGCCGCGCTGATCGCGGCCAGGTTGACCGCATGCCCGCCGAAGGAGGCGGCGCCGAGGGTGGCGAGCCCCGTCGCGACGAGGATCCCGCGCAACCGCGGCACGAACCCGTACTGCGCCATCACCGCCATCCCCGGCACGTTCTGCGAGGCCATCGTGACCAGGAACAGCGGCAGCCCGATCCCGATCAGTGCCGACGGCGTGAACACCGGCGTGGTCCACTCCAGCCGTGGCGCCAGGTCGCTCCCGCCGAGGCCCGGCCCGGTCAGCGCGATGCCCGCGATCGCCACGACCAACGCGGCCGGCACCGCCCACTGCCGGGCGAACCGGGCCACCAGCGCCCAGACGACGATCACGGGCGCGGCCAGCAGCGGCACGTCGTGCAGGGCCCGGACCGGCGCGAGGCAGAGGTCGAGCAGCACCCCGGCCAGCATCGCGGCGGCGATCGGCCCGGGGATCGCGGCGATGAGCCGGCCGAGCGGTCGGACCAGCCCGGCGACGACGATCAGCGCGCCGCACAGCAGGAACGCGCCGACGGCCGCCGGGAACCCGCCCTCCGGAACACCCGAGGAGATCAGCAGCGCCGCACCCGGCGTCGACCACGCGATGCTCACGGGCATGCGGGTCCGCAGGCCCAGCACGAGCGCGACGATCCCGGACCCGACCGCGACCGCCAGCAGCCCCGACGCCGCCTGCGCCTCGGAGGCGCCGGCCGCCCGGAGCCCCGTGAGCACCACGGTGAACGAGCCGCCGAAGCCGACGATCGCCGTCACCACGCCCGCCAGCACCGGTCGTGCGATCCCGCGCACCGCGCCTCCTCCCGACCGTTCCGTTTACGGAACGCCAGCGGGATGGGACGATAACCGCGTGGACTCGACGGCGGCAAGCGAGTCGGCGCCGGCCCTGCCCGGCGGCGCCGCCCACGTCGGCCCGCGCGTGCGGGCCCTGCGGACGGAGCGGGGGATGTCGCTGTCGGAGCTGGCCCGCCGTGCGTCCGTCGGCAAGGCCACGCTCTCCGGGCTCGAGGCCGGCACCCGCAACCCCACCCTGGACACGTTGCACGCAGTGGCCGCCGCGCTCGGCGTGGCGCTGACCGCGCTCGTCGTGGGCGGCGGCAGTCCGCGCATCCGCGGCGCGGCGGTCGACATGGAGCTGCTGCGGGTGTTCGACGACGGCCCGGCCACCTACGAGCTCTACCGGATGCGGATCCCCGCCGGGGCCGAACAGGCCTCGCCGGCCCACCACCCCGGCGTCACGGAGCACGCGACGGTGTTCGCGGGCGAGCTCCAGGCCGGGCAGCTCGACGCGCCGGGGGTGGCGGGGCCGGGCGCGTATCTCGAGTGGGCCGCCGACGCTCCTCACGGATACGCCGCCGTCGGACCGGAGGACGTGCACGCCTCGCTGCTGATCCGCTACCCCACGTAGCGCGACCGCACGCAGCGGGACTGGCCGGTCACTGCGGGTGAAACGGCTGCTCAGGACCACGTTCGGGCTGATGTGACGGTTAACGCAGCCTGAGATCGGCTCGACAGAGTGAGGACCGACCCGCCGCCGGATGGACCGCCATGAGCCTGCAGCCGCGCCGGACCCTGCCCGACGACAGCCTGTCCGTCCGCGGTGCCGTGCAGCGCCCCGCGGAGCGGGCCCTCCGGCTGGCACCCCGCACCCGCGGGCCGCGGACCTGGGCCGAGTCAGCCGCCCGGCATCGCAGCCGGATCCGCCGGGCCCGGTTCGGCCGGCTGCTGCTCGCACTGGTCGTCCTCGCCGTGCTGACCGGGGCGGCCGTGATCTGGCAGCTCGCCGACGGGCGGCCCCAGCAGCTGCTCCGGGACGGGTGGGCGCTGCTCGAGCCGCGCGTCGACGACGTGGTCCGGCTGATCCGCCGGGAGTAGCTCACGAGTAGATGCGCAGCCAGTCGACCTGCATCTCGGTCGGGCGCGGGGAGCCGCCGTCCGGGAAGTAGTCGAGCTGGATGGTGGGGTGCATCGTGCCCGGCGGAAGGGTGGCCCGGTCGGTGCTGGAGAACCACTGCTGCCCGTCGAGGTAGCCGGTGATCCCGTTGGGCGTCCACTCCACGGCGTAGTTGTGCCACTGGGTGATGTCGATCTTCCGGTTCGCGGACTTCTGGTTGTTGTCCGCGCCGTAGTGCAGGAAGAACGACACCCCGTTCGAGGCGCTGTCCGTCTCGGCGAAGTCGATCTCGCCGCCGCGCGGCCACTCGATGTCGCTCGGCCAGAGGATCAGCACGGGGTGGTACTGCGAGTCGCCCGCCGGGAACTTGGCGCGCATCTCGTACCGGCCGTACTGGCGGCTGTCGTTGAACGCCATCCCGCCGGTGTTGCCGTTCGAGTCGCCGCGGATCGTGAGGATCCCGCCCGAGGTGGAGACGGCGTCGGGGGTGCGCCGGCCGTTGCCGCCGTGACCCGCGCCGTCGTACAGACCCCACTTGTCGAGGCCACCCGAGAACTCGTCGCCGCCGATCGACGTCCAGCCCAGCCGGCCGGCGGCCGTGCTGCCGTCGCCCGTGGCGACCGGACCTCGCGCCCGGGCCGGGCCGGTCCCAGGGTTCGCCGGGTTCGCCGCCGGTGGCCGCGTGGTCGTGGTGGCGTGCCGGCGCGCCGAGTCCACCGCCTGGCTCAGCGCGCCGGGGGCCGGGACGGCCGCGACGCCGGTCGAGGGTGCGTCCGGTGTGCCCTGCGCCGTGTCCGACGAGGTCAGCGACGTGGCCAGGTCGGGGCCGTCGTCGGAGACGGGGCGCAGCAGCCAGGCGACCGCGGCCGCGACGAGGACCGCGGCCAGGCCCACGGTGAGCGGGGCCCAGCGGCGCAGGGCCGAGCGCGGGGCGCGGCGGCGGCCGCGGCGGGGTTCGGGGGCCTCCCGCTCGATGTGGGTGCCGTCCGCGGAGTCGTCCGGGCCAGGGCTGTCCGGGCCGGTGGTGTCCGGTCCGTCGGGCACGCTCGGGGGCGGGCCCGCGATGATGTCGGCCGCCGTGACCACCGGCATCCCGGTGATCGGGCTGATCGGTGGTGGCCCTGCCCCCTCGGGATCGACCCGGGCCGCGGAGAGCGACGACGTGTGCGTCAGCAGCGCGGGCTCGCGCTGCGACTCGTCCGGTCCGGAGTCGAAGGCGGGGCTGAAGTCGGTGTCGGAGTCGTGGCCGTCGGCGGAGCCCGGCGCGGGGATCGTGGCCGTGGCGCCGGCGGCGTGCCGCCGGTGCGCCGAGCGGCCCGACCGGCCGGTGGGGGAGCCGTGCTCCGCGGAGAGTCGGGCGACCAGCTCGCGGGGGTCGAGCCGGTCCTCCGCGGCGGAGGGTTTCCGTCGCATGATCATGACCATATGGAGCAACGCCGTGACGACGGGGCGAAGCTGAGAGCCGAGGTTGCCTCAGCGCGCCGACAGGTCGTCGAGCGGCGCCGGAGCGCCCCGCTCTCCCCGGAATTCCCGGAGGTACTGCTCCGTTCGGAGCAGCACGACTCTCAGGGAGAGCCGCTCGTCGGACCGGTACACGCCGTTCGAACTGTTGACGGATTGTGATCGGAGGGCTTTCCCGTCAAGCTTGTCCGCGATGCTCCCCGCTGCTCCCCCGGGGGGTGCGTCCGTCTTCGTGCCGTCTCAGGCGACGGCTCGAGCGTCCGTGCCCCCGTACGCCCCCGTCCTCGTGGCGCTGCCCCCGACCGCCGCGTCCGCGTCGGTGCTGCGCTCCCTCCGTGCGGAGGGGATGCGCGCCGATCTCGCCGGCGACGGCATCGCCGTCCTCGACACGATCCGTGCCGCCCCGCCGGCCCTCCTGGTGCTCGACGTCGATCTCCCCGGACCCGAGCACGCCGCCGTCCTCGCGGCGGTCCACGCCGAGTCGCCGAGCGTGCCGGTGGTGGTGCTCACCCCGCGTGAGCGTCGCAACGCCGTGATCGCCCAGCTGCGCAGCGATCGGGACGACTACGTCCTGCGCCCCTTCTCCGTCGACGAGCTGTCCGCGCGGATCCGGCTGCGGCTGCGGCTCACCGGTGCCGTCGGGCACACGCTGATCCGCCGCGGCGAGCTGGTGGTCGACACCGAGCTCGGCGAGGTGACGGTCGACGGCAGCCCGGTGTCGCTGTCGCCCACCGAGTTCTCGCTGCTCACGGCCCTGCTCACCGAGCCGGGAGCGACGGTCTCGCACGAGGAGCTGGCCAACCAGGTGTGGCGCGAACCGGCCTCGCCCAACCTCGTCCAGGTCTACATCTCCTACCTGCGGCGCAAGATCGGCCCGGAGCGGATCCGCACGGTCCGCGGGGCCGGGTACGTGCTCGAGGGCTGAGCCGGAGCGGCCCCGGACGTACGACGGCGCCCGTCCCGGGTTCGCCGGGCGGGCGCCGTCGTGTGCCGAGCGACGGCTCGCGTTATGCGTGGGTGCGCGTGCGCCGACCGACGACGAGCCGGTAGATGCCGAGCAGCACCAGCGACCCGATCAGGGCGATCACCCAGGTGCGCAGGTCGAAGAAGCTGCCCGTGTCGACGCCGAACAGGGCGGAGCTGATCCACCCGCCCAGCAGGCCGCCCACGATCCCGATGATGCAGGTGACGATGATGCCGCCCGGGTCCTTGCCCGGCATGATCAGCTTCGCGAGGGCGCCGACGATGAGCCCGACGATGATCCAACCGATGACACCCATTGCTTCCTCCTGCGATCGCGCCGGGTTCTCCGGAGCGTGTCCGATGTGGTCGAGGAACGGGTGCCCGATGATCGGGAGCCGTAAACGGACGGTGACGATATTCGTCCCGTTCGGGCCTTCCGACAGGTCTGCTGGGCCCACCGTGGTCATCCGTCCGGGTGTACTTCCTGCCCTGCGACGGAACGAGAGATAACGCTTCGGTCCCGACCGTCCTTCCGGGAGGCCGCGGCCCCCGCGCTGTGCTAGGCAGACGCCCGGGGGGCGACCGCGGGGGTGGCCCTGCACTCAGAGTCGGGAGAGCGATATGACCATCACCGGCATCATCAGCGCGATCATCATCGGCCTCATCATCGGCGCGGTTGCCCGGTTGCTCGTACCGGGCAAGCAGAACATCCCGATCTGGCTGACTCTTGTCATCGGCCTGGTCGGCGCGTTCGTCGGCTCGGCGATCGCGCGGGCCTTCCACGTCGTGAACACCTCGGGGATCGACTGGATCGAGATCATCCTGCAGATCGTGGTGGCAGTGATCCTTGTCGTGATCGTCTCGGGCCTGTGGGCGAGGCGCGGCGCACGGCACTGACTACTGGCGCACCACTCCCACCGCACGCACGCCCGACGGGCCCGCCCTACGGGGCGGGCCCGTTGCGTGTGCTTAGGGACTCAGCTCAGTGGACGAGGCGCAGCGTGAGCGGGTAGCGGAAGTCCGTGCCCTGCGAGGCCCGGACCGTCCCCATCACCACGCAGGCGACGTAGAACACCCCGTAGAGCGGCAGCAGGATCAACCCGATACCCACGAAGATCAGCATGCCGAACACGACCGTCCACACCAGGGCGTTGATCTGGAAGTTCAGCGACTCGACCGAGTGTCGGCGCACGTAGGCCGAGTCGCCGCCCTTCACCAGCAGCACGATCAGCGGCGCGAACAGGCCGAGTGCGAACCAGGCGGACACGAAGCTGAGCACGTGCGCGGCCATGGCCCAGTTGCGCTCGTCGTCGCGCGGCACGAGAGGGGCGCCGCCGGGGTGGTCGCCGGGGTACTCGTACGGCGAGTTGCTGCTCATACCGGCAGTGAACACCCGCACCGCGGCTCCGACATCGGGGAAATGCCCGGAGATACCGGGTCGAAGGACCCCGGGGTCCGGAGAAGGCTCGGGGTCCGGAGAAGGCTCGGGTCAGGAGAACGTGCGGGCGGCCTCGAGGAACCGGTCGTCCTCCTCCGGCGTGGTGACGGTGACCCGCACCCCGTCCGGGTGGAACGGCCTGACCACCACCTTGTGGTCCAGGCAGTGCGCCGCGAAGTCCGCGGTCCGCTCGCCGAGCGAGAGCCACACGAAGTTCGACTGGGTGTGCGGCACCGTGAAGCCGGCCGCGAGCAACGCCTCGCGCACCCGGACCCGTTCGCCCACGGCTTCCTTGCACGCCGCCAGCAGCTCGGTCGCGTGGTCCAGGGCCGCGATCGCCCCCGCCTGGGCCACGGTGCTGATGCTGAAGGGCGCGCAGACCTTCTTCAGCGCCGTCGCGATCTCCGGCGCGGTGACGGCGTAGCCGACCCGCAGGCCCGCCAGCCGGTAGGCCTTGGAGAAGGTCCGCAGCACCACCAGGTTCG
The DNA here is from genome assembly GCF_021343995.1 of Pseudonocardia terrae. GTDB lineage: Bacteria > Actinomycetota > Actinomycetes > Mycobacteriales > Pseudonocardiaceae > Pseudonocardia > Pseudonocardia terrae. The sequence continues at coordinate 110,796 of NZ_JAJTTE010000003.1, forward strand.
GGTAGCGGTCGATCAGGGGCAGCCCGTCCACGGCCTCGGGGTCCGTGACGTACTCGTGGTAGGCCTCGTCGAGGGCCACGACGACGTCGGGACCCACCGCGTCCATGAACCGCTCGAACTCCTCCCGGTGCACCACGGTGCCGGTGGGGTTGTTCGGGCTGCAGACGAACACGAGCCGGGTGCGCGGGGTGACGGCCGCGGCCATGGCCTCGAGGTCGTGCCGGAAGTCGCCGTCGAGCGGCACGGTGACGGCGCGGGCGTTCCCGATCTGGGTCACGATCGGGTAGGCCTCGAAGGACCGCCACGCGTAGAGGACCTCGTCCGTGGTCTCCCGGCAGGTGATCTGCACGAGCTGCTGGCAGAGGCTGACCGAGCCGCAGCCCACCGCGATCCGGTCCGGCGTGACGTCGAGCTCCGAGGCGAGCCGCTCGCTCAGCGCGACGACGGCCAGGTCGGGGTACCGGTTGCCCGCGGCCGCGGCCTCGGCGATCGCCGCCAGCACCGGTGCGGTCGGGGGGAGCGCGACCTCGTTGCTCGCCAGCTTGATCGCCCCGGGGATCGCCCGGCCAGGAACGTAGGCGGGCAGTGTGTCCAGGTCGGGGCGGATCGGCGTCATGTGCGTCACGGTAACCCGCCCCGTCCCCGGCGTGCGCCGCAGTCGTGGAAGGCTGTCCACATGAGCGAGATCCGCACCGAGGCGGTGCCCCTGGTCGACGGCTCCGACCTGCGCCTCACGGTCGCGGAACCCGAGGGCCCGGCCCGCGGCGGCATCGTCGTCCTGCACGAGGCGCGCGGGGTGACCGACACCGTGCGCCGGCTGGTCGAGGGGATCGCCGGCGACGGCTGGCTGGTCGTCGCGCCCCACCTCTACCACCGCGACGGGGCCGACGAGCTCGACGGCGCCGAGGACCAGGTGGCCGACCACGTCGCCCGGCTCGACGGCGAGCAGGTGATGGCGGACACCGACACCGCCTTCGGCTGGCTCGCCGACCACGACGTCCCACCGGACCGCATGGGTGTCATCGGCTTCGACCTCGGCGGCAGCGTCGCGCTGCTGGTGGCGGCGCGGCGCAGGCTGGGCGCCGCGGTCACCGTGGGGGGCGGCGGGATCGACGAGCCGGTGGGCCCGCTGCCCGCGCTGGTGGCCGCCGCGCCCGGCCTGACCTGCCCCTGGCTGGGCATCTACGGCGACCGGGACGACAAGGCCGAGCTGGACCGGCTGCTCGACGCCGCGCGCGAGTCCGAGGTCGCCGCCGACCTCGTCACCTACCCGGGCTCCGGCCACCGTTTCGACGACGACCCCGCCACGGCCGCCGACGCCTGGCAGCGCATGCTCAACTGGTTCGACTCGCACCTGCGCTGAACCCCGCACGCCGCCCTGGTCACACGGGGGTGGCCCGCTCCCACGGCGTCGGCGACGATGACGCCATGACTCTCGACGCCGACGTCCCCGAGGTCCTCTGGTCCCCGTCACCGGAGCAGGCCGGTCGCACCGCGATCGCGGAGTTCGCCCGATGGGTGCAGGAGCACAAGGGCGTCGAGCTGGGGTCGGACACCGACTACGCGGAGCTGCACGCCTGGTCGGTGCGCGACCTGGAGGGGTTCTGGGCCGCGGCGGCGGAGTTCCTCGGAGTGATCTTCCGGGACGAGCCGACGGCGGTGCTGGGCTCGCGGGAGATGCCCGGCGCGGAGTGGTTCCCGGGCGCCACGCTGAACTACGCCGAGCACGCGCTCACCCCGGGCCCCGGGCGTGAGGACGCCGACACCGCGGTGGTGTTCGCCCGCGAGGACGGGCTGGAGCGCACCGTCACCCACGCCGAGCTGCGCGACCAGGTCGCCCGTGCCCGCGCCGGGCTGGTCGCCGCGGGCGTCGCCGAGGGGGACCGGGTGGTGGCGCTGGCCCCGAACTCGGTCGAGACCCTGGTCACGTTCCTCGCGGCGGCCTCACTGGGAGCCGTGTGGTCCTCGTGCTCGCCGGACTTCGGCGCGCGGGCGGTGCACGACCGCTTCGCCCAGATCGAGCCGGTCGTTCTGCTGGCCGTCGACGGCTACCGCTACAACGGCAAGGCCTTCGACATCCGCAACACCGTCGCTGCGCTGCAGGAGCAGCTGCCGACCGTGCGGCGGACCGTGCTGGTGCCCTACCTCGACCCGGAGGCGACGCTGGAGGGCACCACGCCCTGGGCGGAGTTCACCGCCGAGGCGGGGCCGCTGGAGTTCGAGGCGGTGCCCTTCGACCACCCGCTGTGGGTGCTCTACTCGTCGGGCACCACGGGCCTGCCCAAGGGCATCGTGCACAGCCACGGCGGGATCGTGCTCGAGCACCTCAAGGCCATGCGCTTGCAGAACGACCTGGGGCCGGGGGAGACCTTCTTCTGGTTCACCACCACCGGCTGGATGATGTGGAACTTCCTGGTCGGCGGGCTTCTCGTCGGATCGACGATCCTGCTGTTCGACGGCAACCCCGGATTCCCCGACCTCGGCGCCCTCTGGGCGCTGGCCGAGAAGCACGGCGTCACGGTGTTCGGGGTGTCGGCGCCCTTCGTGCAGTCCTGCCTGAAGAAGGGCCTGCGGCCGCGGGACTCCTACGACCTGTCCCGGATGCGGGCGCTCGGCTCCACCGGCTCCCCGCTGTCCGTGGAGGGCTTCCGCTGGATCGCCGAGGCCTGCGGCGAGCACATCCAGATCTGCTCGGTGTCCGGCGGTACGGACGTCTGCGCGGCGTTCGTGTGCTCGGCCCCGACCGTGCCGGTGTGGCTGGGCGAGCTGTCGGTCGCGGCGCTCGGGGCGGACGTGCACTCGTTCGACGAACGTGGCGAGGATCTCGTCAGTGCTGATCCGGTCGAGGTGGGCGAGCTCGTCATCACCCAGCCGATGCCGTCCATGCCGGTGAGGTTCTGGAACGACCCGGACGGCAGCCGGCTGCGCGAGGCCTACTACGAGATGTACCCCGGAATCTGGCGGCACGGGGACTGGGTGCGGGCCACCCCGCGCGGCTCCTTCGTGATCTACGGCCGCTCGGACTCCACCCTCAACCGCGGCGGGGTCCGGATGGGCACCGCGGACTTCTACGCCGTCGTCGAGGGCTTCGAGGAGGTCGCCGACTCCCTTGTGATCGACACCACCGCGTTGGGCGCGAGGGAGGAGGGCGCGCTGCTGTGCTTCCTCGTGCTGGCCCCGGGGGCGTCGCTGGAGGACGTCGAGCCGAGGCTGCGCAAGGCGCTGCGCAGCGAGCTCTCGCCCCGGCACGTGCCGGACCGGTTCGTGGTCGTCGACGCCGTGCCGCGCACCCTGAACGGCAAGAAGTGCGAGGTCCCGGTCAAGAAGATCCTCGCCGGCGTCAGCCCGGACAAGGCGGTGAGCAAGGGTGCGCTGCAGAACCCGGACGCCCTCGCCCCCTTCCTCGAGCTGGCCGACGCGCCCCGCTGAGGGCGTGCCGGAACGCGGACCCGGGGTGGGGTGCGAACCCCCTCCGGGCCGTGTGTACTCTTGGTCCCGCTGGAGGCCGAGAGGCCCCGGGAGGCTTCGCCTAGTCTGGTCTATGGCGCCGCACTGCTAATGCGGTTTGGGGTAACCCCCCATCCCGGGTTCAAATCCCGGAGCCTCCGCACCGGTAGGGCCGACTCCCGGGTCGGTTCGGCCAGGTTGTATAACTGAACACGGCACGCGCCCGTAGCTCAACGGATAGAGCATCTGACTACGGATCAGAAGGTTAGGGGTTCGAATCCCTTCGGGCGCACAGCACGGACTCGGGCCCTGACCAGTACGTATGGTCAGGGCCCGCCTCGTTCCGAGTCGCCGAAGTGGATCGCGATCCACGGTCTGATCCACATGCGTTCCCAGCTTCCAGTTTGTGACCGCCGTGCAGGAGCCGCCGAAGCCGCGGCAACGGGGCAGCGTCCGCCGGATGCGCGACAGGTTCCAGGTGCGCGTGTCGGCCGGCGAGGACCCCAGCACAGGGCGAGCGGATCATCCTCACGGACAGCGTCCCGATCGAGCTGCCGGGCAACGCACGCTCGGAGCAGGCGGCCCAGAAGGAGGCTGAGAAGCTCCGGGGCGCTCAGGGCCGCACGCGAATGACGGTCTTGCCCTTGCGCCGCTCGGTCGGGTTGAGCGCGGGGATGGCCTCGTCGAGGGTCGCGAGGGTTCCGACGTGCGTGCGAAGGCGCCCGTCTCGCACCCGGTCGACGATCTCCACCAGCTGACCCGGAACGGACTCGACGACGAAGTCGACCGCCAAGCCGTCGACGGGGCGAGCCTCAACAGGTCCGACCACCGACACCAGCGTTCCGCCAGGCCGGATGATGCCGGCCGAGCGCCTTTGGACATCACCGCCGATGACATCGAAGACCAGGTCGACCCTGCCGATGTCGTCGAGATCCTCGTGGTCGAGATCGAGGAACTCGTTCGCGCCGAAGTCGAGCGCGGCCTGGCGGTCCGCCGCCCGACCGGTACCGATGACGTGGGCGCCGAACTCCCGGGCGAGCTGCGTCACCACAGATCCGACGGCGCCGGCGGCGCCGTGGGCGAGGAGGCTCTGCCCCGCCTGGAGGCGACCGTGCTGGAACAGGCCCTGCCACGCGGTCAGGCCGGAGATCGGCAGACTCGCACCCAGCGTGAAGTCGACGTTCCCCGGCAGCGGCGCAAGGTTGCGTGCCTCCACGGCCGCGTACTCGGCCAGCGTTCCGTCGCGGTGCCAGTCCGTGATCCCGAACACTCGCTGTCCCAGGGAGAGTCCCGTCGTGCCGTAGCCGAGGGAGCAGACCACTCCGGCGAACTCATGGCCGATGATCGCCGGGACGCGATCGTGACCGGAGCGATCGACCCACGTCGAGGGCCACTCCCACTCTGCGGGGACGAAGCCCGACGCGTGGACTTCAACGACGACGTCGTTGATCGCCGGCGTCGGCTCGGGCCGCTCCGCCAGCGTGATCCCGGCCGCTTCCGCGGCCTGATCCATCGCGACGACTGCCTTCATGGGTGCCTCCGTATCGGGTGCTCGCCGGCACTGTGCGCCGTTTTGGGCTTGCTAGCCCACTGGCGGCAGTCAACACGACGCGAGTGTGGGCTGTCAAGCCCAATTTGGGTTATCGTGTGGGTCATGGAAGCCGCAACGGAAGCTCGGGTGCCGCAGAAGCTCACGGACAAGGGGCGGGCGACCCGAGCCCGCATCCTCGAGCACGCCGCGGAGCTCATCTACACCAAGGGCGTCCACGCGACGAACAACGAGCAGCTCCGTCGCGCCGCCGGCGTCAGCGGGTCGCAGCTCAACCACTACTTCCCGACCAAGGAGAGCCTTGTCCTCGCGGTCATCGAATGGCAGGCCGAGCGCGTCCTCACGTTCCATCGCAGCGAGCGGTTCACCCACTTCGACAGCCTCGACTCGCTTCGGGAATGGGCGGGCGTCTACATCGCCTACGAGCGCTCCTACCAGGAAGGCTGCAGCCTCGGCTCGCTCGCCGGCGAGATCATCAAGACCGACCTCGACGTTCACGCGGAACTCGCGAACGCGTTCGAGCAGTGGAGAGACATCTTCCGGGATGGACTCGAACGGATGCAGAGACTCGGCCGCATCAGCACTGAGGCCGATCCCACCCGACTGGCCTATCTCCTGCTCTCCGCCTTTCAGGGTGGCATGCTCCTCGCCCAGGTCGCCCGCGACATCGCCCCGCTGAAAGACGCCCTGCGGGCAGCCATCGACCACGTGCAGACATTCGCGATGCCCCCTGCTGCCGACGTACTCGGAGATGTCACTGAGGCCCAGCCCGAGCAGCCCGGCCGGCCACCGCACACTCACCAGTCGCTGAGCTCAACGGTCACGTCCGGCTGATCCACGCTGCTCGGATGCCCGCCGATGAACAACTCGTCGTCGCCGTAGCAGGCGAAATGCACCAACCAGGTCACCGAGATCGCGACGTGGTCGTCGTGGGTGAACACCGCCTCGAGCCGAGCACGCTGCCGGTCGGACAGCAGCGCCAGGCGGGTCCGCAGGGTGCGTCGCACCCGGTAGAGCGGGTCCCCGCTGCGGCCGGATGAACAGCCCGTGGCGGGCGGCCCGCACCGCGGGCATCACCGGGGTCGGAGACGTCACACCGCGTCGGTGAGGGCCCGGCAGAGCGCCACGATCAGGTCGGTCTGGGTCACCATGCCGCACAGCCCGCCGTCGGCGTCGACGATCACCGCGGCGTGGGCGTGGCCGTCGGTCAGCGCGCGGCTCAGCGCCAGCGCGGGCAGGTCGGCGGGTGCGGTCAGGGGCGGCGAGGCCACCTCGCTGACGCAGGAGGCCGGACGCACGAGCTCGCGGAGCCCGACCGTGCCCACGACGGTGCCGTCGGGACCGAGCACCGGCAGCGTGCGGACGTCGTGGGCGAGCAGCAGGGCCCGCGCGGTCTCCGGGGTGTCGTGCACGGTCACGCGGACGACCTCGCGCGACATCACGTCACCCGCCGTCGGCTCGCCGTGCCGGCGGACGAGGGCCTGGGTCTCCACCTCCCGCAGCAGGAGCCCGATGTCCTCCCGGCTGATGTCGAACGCCTCACCGACCTCGATCAGCGCCCGGTCGACGTCCTCGGCGCGGAACCGGCTGCGGCGCTCCGCCGGATCGACGCGCGGTGCCCGGTGGGGGTAGGTGTGGCCGGTGAGCCGGTGGAACAGCCAGCCCATCCCGACGAGGACGACCGAGTTCAACCCGACCGGGACGAACGCGAACAACGGGCCGGCCGCGGCCACCACGCTGCCGCCGATCACGATCGTCAACGCCGCGGCGCCCCCGGGCGGGTGCAGGCACCGGCACAGCGACATGGCCGCGATCGCCCCACCCACTGCGAGCCCGGCGGCGAGGACCGTGTCGTGGACGAATGCCGTCACCCCGATTCCGACCAGCGCCGAGAGCACGTTGCCGCCGATGACCGACCAGGGCTGGGCGAGCGGGCTCGTGGGCACCGCGAACACGAGGACGGCCGACGCCCCGACCGGCGCGACGAGGAAGGGCAACGCCGCCTTCGGCCCCACGACGAAGTAGCCGAGCAGCGCGGTGACGCAGAGGGCGGCGAGCGCCCCACCGCACGCGAGCAGGCGCTCGCGGAGCGTGGCACCGGCCAGGATCGGACGGAAGAGGCAGCGGATCCGACCCATCCGCGCACCACCCTGCCCCGTCCGTGCCGTCGCGACCGGCGGCGACGGGCCCACGAATGTTACGGGCGGACGACGTCGCAGTTGACCATCGAACCGGGCCGTGCATCCCCGTCCGAGCGGCCCCGTCCGACCGGCGTTGCCGGGGCCCGCCCCGCAGGTGGGGCTGGGATTTCGGGGTCCGCCGGGCGCACACTGGACGGGCCCCGGCCCGCCCGCCGGGGTGCCTCGCCTCTCGTGACGTCCGGTGTCACAGCGGGCGTGGCCGAACCGGACGAGGGCGTTCAGGGGGTGCGAGGCATGGTCTCGAGACGGTCACCGGCCGAGCGGCAGACGTGGACCGCGGACGAGCAGGCGGAGCTGAACCGGCGGGCGCGGGCCCGCCGCCGGGTGCTCGGCCTTCCGGGGACGGCGGCCGACGCCGGACTCGACGTCGACGGCGGGCCCGAGCTCGTCGAGGTGGTGGGCCCCGACGCCGCCGGGATCCCGGACCCGGCCGTGGAACCGGTCGTCGTGGACGTCCCGGAGCCGCGCCGGCCGGGCTGACGCCTCCGGTACCCCGGGCCGATGATCGGCCGGCGTCCGGCCAGCGGTCGCGAAGGTCCCCGGGCTTCGTCATCCTCGGAGGTATGGCGGACGACTCGGGCTTCTACAGCATCCGGTTCGGCGCGGACCCGGTGCAGCTCGCCTTCTTCCGGGCGGGGCTGGACCGTTGGCTCCAGGCGCTGGAGTGGCCCGAGGCCGAACGTGTGGACGCCATCCTCGCCGTGAGCGAGGCCTGTACGAACGCGGTCAAGCACGCCTACGCCGGCGGCGTCCCCGGGGACGTCGAGGTGGTCGGCCGGCTGGTGGTCGGGCCCGCGAGCCGCCAGGTCGTCGTGACGGTGCGCGACGAGGGTGTGTGGCGCCCGGACCACGGCGACAAGGGCTACGGCATGAGCGTCATGCGCGGCTGCATGGAGCGGGTCTCGATCCGCCGCGACGACGTCGGCACGACCGTCACGCTCGTCAGCGTCCCGGTGCCGCTGCTCGGCGCCCCGGACGGTTCCGGGCTCGCCGCCGCCGAGTGAGCCCCCCTCCAGAGGGAGGGCTCAGGGGGTCCGGAGGGCCCAGACGTCGCAACCGTCGAACGTCGTGGTGCGGACCTGGTCGGCGTTGTCGCGCAGCCAGTTCGCCAGCGGGCCGGTGAGCTGCCCCGGCACCGGGTTCGCGAACCAGCGCGCCCCCTGCGCGCGCATGCTCGCGAGCCGGTTCGGGTCGTACTGGTCGGCGGCCAGCACCCAGCCGTACCGGTCGGCCCGGTAGAGGATCACCGGCTCCTGGTAGTTGTTCGCGACGCCGTCCTCGGTCGTGGTGCTGTCCGTGCCGACGACCACCAGGTCGCCCGGGGCGGAGACCGCCGCCAGCTGGGTGGCGCAGGTGCCGAGGGCGCCCGCGTTGGGGTTGAAGGACTGGCGGAAGACGTTGAGCGACTGGGCGCCCAGCGCGAGCACGGCCACCACCCCGAGTGCCGCGACGAGGCGCGGGCCGACCCGCCCGCGCACCAGCCGCTGCGCCGCGACCAGGCCGATGCCGATCGTGATCGCGGCGTAGGGCAGCGAGTAGACGTGGTACTGGATGCCGAGGTCGGAGCCGCTGTAGCGGCCGACCGCGAAGTAGTAGACGACGAGCGCGACCGCACCGGCCAGCAGGAAGGGCGCGGCCGCCGCGCCGCGTCGGTGTCGCCACAGCCACGCCGCGCCCAGCAGCGCGAACGGCACCCCGACCACGCCGTAGATGAACAGCACCTCGCTGCGCAGGTTGCCGAGGTAGAAGTCGGCGCCCAGCCACATGGCGAGGTTGCCGAACTTGTCGTCGCCCCCGGAGATCACGCCGAAGGTGTTGCCGTAGGTCTCGTAGAGGCTCGAGGCGTGCCGCAGCCACAGCACGGGCAGCACGAGCGCGGCGACGCCCGCCAGGTAGACCGAGGGCCGGCGCAGCCGGTCGCGCGCCGCGAGCAGCAGCCAGAGCGCCATCACCAGCCCGACGTGCAGCGAGGTCGGCTTGGCGAGCCCGGCGAGCGAGACCGCCCCGGCCGCGGCCACCAGCCACACCGGACGGTCCTCCTGCAGCCAGCGACAGAAGAACAGCAACGCCAGCAGCGTGAAGGCGAGCACCGTGGCCTCGGGCATGAAGGCCGTGCCCCAGCGCATGAACGCCGGCGAGACCGCCCAGGCGATCAGCGCCCACCGGGCGGCCGCGGGCGGCAGGATCCGCTTCGCCAGCCCCCAGAACGCCGCCGTCGCGACGAGCATGAAGGCCAGCGACACCAGCCGGCCGAGGAACTCGTGGTCGCCGAAGAGCGTGTAGAGGACGCCGGTGAGCCACGGCATGATCGGCAGCTCGGACTCGACGTAGCCCGGCCCGTTCCCGCCCCAGTTGATCTGCGGCATGAACAGGTTGAGCCCGTGCTCGGCGTAGTTGCGGGCCATCGACGCGGTGTCGGACTGGCGCCAGATGTCGCCGGGATAGGTCAGGGGGCCGAAGGCACGGACCACCGACAGGGCCGTGACGACTCCGAGCACGAGCAGCGCGGCGCGACCCAACAGATCCGGTCGCGGGCGCTCGGGGGCCAGGGCCGTCGGTGGCCGGTCGATGTCGAGCTGCACCCGTCACATCGTGCACAGGTTGCCTGTGGGCACCCTGAGGACCCCTCCGTTGGTCCGCTCGGAGTCGACGGATGCGTCGCGCGGCATAGGATCGGTGTCGACTCCCCACCGTCGGATCCCGCAGCGAGGAGGGTCCGGGAATGTCCGCGCTCCGCCCCGAGATCGCCCAGTCCTGGCAGCGACTCTCGTCCTCCGGGCTGGATCCCGCCGCGTGCCTCGACGCCGGCGCGGCCGTCGAGCCCGACCCCGGCACCCGGCTGCGCCGCGCGGCGGGTCCGGTGCTCACCGCGCTCGAGGGCCACCTGCACGGCTCCCGGTTCGCGCTCGTCCTGGCCGACCGGGAGACGCGGCTGGTCGACATCCGGTTCGGCTCGCCCGAGCTGGAGCCGGTGCTGCAGTCCGTGGGCGTGGTGCCGGGGATGTTGTTCACCGAGCGGGTCAGCGGCACGAACTCGGTGGCCACGGTCGCCGAGCTGCGCCGGGGGATCGCCGTCGTCGGCGCGGAGCACTACCTGGAGTCGCTGAAGCGGTTCGCCTGCTACGGGGTGCCGATCCGGGACCCGTTGACCGGGCGGCACGCCGGCGTCCTGGACATCACCTGCCTGACCGCCGACGCCAGCCCGCTGCTGCGGCCCTTCCTGCTCGGCGCCGCCCAGCAGATCGCCGACGGCATGCTGGCCGAGGCCCGCGGCTCGCACCGGCGCGTGCTCGCGGCGTTCGAGGCGGCGCGGCTGCGGGCGACGGGGCCGCTGGTGGCGTTCGGGCCCGACCTCGTGCTGACCAACGACGCCGCGGCCGACCTGCTGCAGCCCGTCGACCACGCCGCCCTGCAGGCCCTGCGGCACGGGCGGCCGGGGCCGGTGCGCACCGAGGTCGAGCTGGCGTCGGGCGCGCGGATGGTCGCCCGCGTCGAGCCGGTCGGCGCCGGGGGTTTCCTCGTCGAGCTCGAACGGCCGGAGCGGCCGCCGGCGGTGCGCGGGGTGATGCCCGTGCCGGACCGGGACTGGCATGCCGAGCTGCGGCCGCGGATCCGGCGCTACCGCGCGGAGCAGGCGAACGTGCTGGTGCTCGGGGAACCCGGCACGGGCCGGACGACGGTCGCGACGGAGCTCGCCGGCGCGGGGGTGCCGGTGCTGGCCGGTGCGCACGTCGCGCTGGCCGACACGGCGGTGCCGCTGGCCGAGGCGACCGGCGGGGGCACCCTCCTGGTCGAGGACGCCCACCTGCTCGCGCCGGCCGTCGCGGCGCACCTGGGCCGCGAGGTGGACCGGCGGGGTGTGCGGCTCGTGCTGACCGCCGGCGTCGGCGGGCTGCCGGCCGGGGAGACGGCGGCGTTCGGGGCCCGCTGCCCGGTCCGCCTGGAGCTGCCGACCGTGCGCAGCCGGCGCGATCGTGTCCCGGCCCTCGCCGGGACGCTGCTGCGGGAGCGCGCTGGCACCGCCGTCCGCTTCACCACCGGAGCGCTGCGGACCCTCGCCGCGCACGACTGGCCGGGCAACCTGCGCGAGCTCGCCACGGTCGTCGGGTACGTCGCCGGGCGCCGGTCGGCGGGCGACCTCACCGAGGCCGACCTGCCGCCCGGCTACCGGGAGGGGCCCCGCGAACCGGTCCCGGGTGCCCTCTGGCAGGCGGAGCGGGACGCGATCGTCCGCTGTCTGGAGAGCTGCGGGGGCAACAAGGTGCACGCCGCGCGCCGGCTGGGGATCAGCCGGACCACGCTCTACCGCCGGATCCGCGAGCTGCACATCGACCCGGAGGCGTTGCGCGAGCGGCCGGCGTGAGACTCCGCCTCCGGCGAGGCCGGGTTCTCCCGGCCCCGCCGCGGCGGATCAGGTGTCCCGGACTCAGTGCTCGTGGACGAGCACGCCGCGGACGTTCTTGCCGTTGAGCAGGTCCTCGTAGCCCTCGTTGACCTGCTCGAGGGTGTACGTCCTGGTGATCAGCTCGTCGAGCTTGAGGTCCCCGGACTGGTACAGGCCCAGGATCTTCGGGATGTCGGTGGTCGGGTTGCAGTCGCCGAACAGCGACCCCTTCACCGTCTTCTTGAACAGCGTCATGATCGAGCCGGGCAGGTTGACGTTCTGCGTCGACAGCTTGTTCAGCCCGGTCAGCACGACTGTGCCGCCCTTGCCGATCGCGTCGAACGCGCCGGTCACGATCTCCTCGGTCACGAGGCCCGCGGTCACGACGGCCTTGTCGGCGCCGTTGCCGTTGGTCATCTGGCGGGCGAGGTCGGCCGCCTCCTCGATGCTGCCCACGGCGTGGGTCGCGCCGAGCTCCATGGCCTTCTCCCGCTTGTTCTGCAGCGGGTCGACGGCGATGAGGTTCTTCGCACCGGCGTAGCGGGCGCCCTGCACGGCGTTGATGCCGATGCCGCCCACGCCGGAGACGATCACGGTCTCTCCCGGCCGGACGTCCGCGGCGTTGACCGCCGAACCCCACCCGGTCGGCACGCCGCAGCCGACGAGCACGGCCTTGTCGAGCGGCAGGTCGTCGTCGACCTTGACCACCGAGTTCTGGTGGATGGTCGCGTACTGGGAGAAGGTGCCCAGCATGCACATCGCGCCGTAGTTGCCCTTGGGGCCGGTGAACGGGAAGCGCTCGCCGGGCAGGTAGCCCTCGAGGATGGTGGCGCCCATGTCGCAGATGGCCTGCTGGCCGGTGGCGCACCAGCGGCAGACGCCGCAGTTCGGGATGAACGAGCACACGACGTGGTCGCCCGCCTTCACGCGGGTGACGCCCGGGCCGACCTCCTCGATGATGCCGGCGCCCTCGTGGCCGAGCACCATCGGCAGGCGGGCCTCGAGGTCGCCGTGGGAGATGTGCACGTCGGAGTGGCACAGCCCGGCGTAGGTGTAGCGGATCAGGACCTCGCCGTCCTTGGGACCGTCGAGCTCCAGCTCCTCGATCTCGATCGGCTTGCCGGTCTCGTAGACGACCGCGGCCTTGGTCTTCATGCGGGGATCGACTCCTTCGTCGTTCTCGGGGAGGCTGCTGACGCCACCTTCCCCGAGCCTTCCCCGTCCGAGGTGTTTCATGTTTGGACACCCGCACAGGACAGCCTGTCCGGGTGACCCTCGTGCGCTCGACCTCGCCACCCCACCGAGGGTCGCCGCCCCGGCCGCGTTCGGCTGGTCCTAGTAGGCGCCGGCGACCTGGTGGGTGGTGGCGTTCAGCCGGTTCCACAGGTTGATGTGCGCGATCGAGAGGATCAGCGCGCCGAGCTGCTGCTCGTCGAACTGCGCGGCCGCCTCCTCGAACACCTCGTCCGGCACCGGGTCGGACCGGTCGGCCAGTCGGGTCACGGCCTCGGTCAGGGCCAGCGCGGCACGTTCCTCGTCGCTGAAGAAAGGGGCGTCGCGCCAGCCGGCCACGGTGTCGATGCGCTCGTCCGACTCACCGGCCTTGCGCAGGGCACGGGCGTGCATGTGCAGGCACACCCCGCAGCCGTTGATCTGGCTCGCGCGCAGGTGGACCAGCTCCAGGACGGTCTCCGAGATCCCGGTCGCCTTCTCGGCCTCGCCGAGCGCCTGCAGCGCCTGGAGGGCACCCGGGACGACCATGGCGGGGTTGGTCATGCGTGCGGACATGTCGGTCTCCTTCCGTGCCGCCGTCACAACGGCGGGTTCTGGTGGGTCACCACCTCGACACGCGCCGACGGGAGGATGTGACAGATGGACCTCGTCCAGGACTTCGAGGAGCACCGGCCGTACCTGCGCCAGGTGGCGTACCGGGTGCTGGGCTCGCTCAGCGAGGCCGACGACGCCGTGCAGGAGGCCTGGATCCGGCTGCACCGCGCGGACCCGGAACACGTGGAGAACCCGCGGGCCTGGCTGACCACGGTCGTCGCCCGGGTGGCGCTCAACCAGCTGCGCGCCCGGCGGACCCGCCGCGAGGAGCCCTTCCCGGACCACCTGCCGGACCCGATCGTCCGCCGCGACGCCGCGGACGACCCCGAGTACGGCGCCGAGCTCGCCGACTCGGTCGGGCTCGCGCTGCTGGTGGTGCTGGAGACCCTCGCCCCGGACGAGCGGCTGGCGTTCGTGCTGCACGACATGTTCGGGCTGCCCTTCGACGAGATCGCGCCGTTGGTCGAGCGCACCCCGGCCGCGGCCCGCCAGCTGGCCAGCCGCGCCCGCCGCCGGGTGCGCGGGGTGGGGCCCGCGCCGCATCCCGACCGGGCCGCCCGTCGCGAGGTGGTCGACGCGTTCCTCGCCGCGGCCCGCGAGGGGGACATCGAGGGCCTGGTCGCGGTCCTCGACCCGGACGTCGTGCTGCGCGCCGACACCGGCACCGGGCTGCGCGCGGTGCACGGGGCGCGGGTCGTGGCCGGCCAGGCGGCGGCCTACCGCAGCGAGGACCAGGTCCGGCACCCGGTGCTGGTCAACGGCGAGCCCGGCGTGCTCGGCACGATCGACGGCCGCCCGGTCGCGCTGCTGGCGTTCACCGTCGTCGGCGACCGGATCACGGAGATCGACATCCTGGCCGACCCCGCCCGGCTCGCGAGGCTGGACCCGGAGCTGCTCCGCTGATCAGCGGATGGTGCAGCGCTGCGGCGGGCGGCTACGTTCACCGGCCACGGCAGCGCTGCCCCGGAGGCGACCATGTACCTCACCCAGGCCCTGCACCGGGCGGTCCAGCAGACCCCCGACCTTCCCGCCACGATCTCGGGGGACCGGGTGCGGACATGGGCGGAGTCGTACGACCGGGTCGCCCGGCTCGCCGCCGGCCTGCGGGACCTCGGTTGCGGGCCGGGGGACCGGGTCGCGATGCTGTCGCTCAACTCCGACCGCTACCACGAGTACCTGTTCGCGGTGCCGTGGACGGACGGTGTGCTCGCCCCGGTCAACGTGCGCTGGAGCCGGCCGAGATCGCCTACTCGCTGCGCGACGCCGGGGTGCGGCTCCTGCTGGTCGACGAGGCCTTCGCGGAACTGCTGCCCACCCTGCGCGCACGGACCCCGGACCTGCGCACCGTCGTCTACTGCGGGGACGGTCCCGCGCCGGAGGGCACGGTCGCGCACGAGGTGCTGATCGCCGGCCACGAGCCGGTCGAGGACGCCCGCCGGGGCGGGGACGCGCCCGCCGGGATCTGGTACACGGGCGGCACCACCGGCACGCCCAAGGGCGTGGTGCTCAGCCACGCCAACCTGCTGGCGTCGGTGCTGGCAGCGCCGCGACCGGTGCCGTGATGACCCCCGGCGGCCGCGTGCTGCACGCGGCCCCGATGTTCCACCTCGCCGCCGGGAGTGCATGGATCGCCCGCAACGTCGTCGGCGGCGCGCACGTCGTCATCCCTTCGTTCAGCCCGGGCGCGGCGGCCGAGGCGATCGCGCGCCACGGCGTCACCGACTGCTGCTGGTCCCGGAGGCCGCCGAGGCCGACCTCTCCAGCGTGCGACGGCTGCTGTACGGCGCCTCGCCGATCTCGGAGACGGTGCTCGAGCGGGCCGCCAAGCGACTGCCGGGAGCGGAGTTCGTGCAGGTCTACGGCATGACGGAGCTCTCGCCGAGTACGACTCTGCTCGCTCCCGCCGACCACGCCGTCGACCGGCTGCGGCGCTCGGCGGGCCGGGCGGCCCCGCACGCCGAGGTCCGGATCGTCGACGCCGAGGACCGCGAGGTGTCGCGCGGGACGGTCGGCGAGATCGTGGCTCGCGGACCGCACGTGATGCTGGGCTGCTGGAACCGGCCCGAGGAGACGGCCGCGGCGGTGCGGGACGGGTGGATGCACACCGGCGACGGCGGATGGATGGACCCCGAGGGCTACGTCTTCGTCGTCGACCGGCTCAAAGGACATGATCGTCACCGGCGGGGAGAACGTGTACTCCGCCGAGGTGGAGAACGCCCTTGCCGCGCACCCGCCGGTGGCCGCCTGCGCCGTGATCGGGGTGCCCGACGACGAGTGGGGCGAGCGGGTGCACGCCGTCGTCGTCCGGGCGCCGGGTAGCGACCCCGATCCCACTGAGCTTCGGGAGCACGTCAAGGGCCGGATCGCCGGGTACAAGGCGCCGCGGGCGGTGGAGTTCGTCGAGGCCCTGCCGATGTCGGGCGCGGGCAAGGTGCTCAAACGGGAACTGCGGGCGCGGCACTGGGCCGGGGCCGACCGGAACGTCTCATGACCGGTTCAGGTCCGGCCGATCCGGCATTTCGTCACCCGGATGTCACATCCAGCGCTTGACGCAGCGGCGCACAGCGGCAATCGTCAGTGTTCGGACTATCTCGGGAGCCGAGGCCGGAGGAGCCATGGACCAGAACCTGTTCAACGAGATCTGCCTGCAGCAGCTGACCCTCTCGGCGGTGCACGAGGGCGAGACGGTCGCGGTGCTGACCCGCGGGAACGAGCGCGCGGAGTACCCCGACGCGTTCCTCTGGGCGATCGGCAAGCTGGGCGCGCAGGGCTTCCACCTGCGACTCCCGGCGCCGACGAGCGCGTCGGGGGCGTGGGCGGTCGGCGACTCCGGGCTGGCGGACAACCGGCTGGCGGTGGAGGCGCTCAAGAGCGTCGACATGGTCGTCGACTGCACGTTCCTGCTGTTCTCCCCGGAGCAGTTCGAGATCCAGGCCGCCGGCACCCGGATCCTGACCGCGGTCGAGCCGGCCCCGCTGCTGGCCCGGTTGATGCCGACCACGGAGCTGCGCGAACGCGTGGAGATCGGCGCGGAGCTGCTGGCCAAGGCGCAGACCATGCGGATCATCAGCCCGCACGGCACCGACGTCACCTACACCCTGGGCGTGTACCCGACGTTGAGCGAGTACGGCTACACCGACCAGCCCGGCCGTTGGGACCACTGGCCGGCCGCGTTCGTGTTCACCGGCGGCGCCGACGACGGCGTCGACGGGAAGATCGTCCTCGCGCCGGGGGACGTGCTGCTGCCGTTCAACACCTACGTGCAGACCCCGGTGGAGATCACCATCGAGGAGGGGTTCATCCGCGACATCCGCGGTGGCGCCGGTTCCTCGGGGCTGGACGCGGACCTGCTCAGGAGCTACATCGAGTCGTTCGACGACCCGCGCGGCTACGGCATGAGCCACGTCGGGTGGGGCCTCGACGAGCGCGCGCACTGGCACGGGCTGACCCAGTTCGGCGGCGGCATGGGCATGGAGCTGCGCAGCTTCTACGGCAACGTCATGTTCTCCATCGGCCCGAACAACGAGCTCGGCGGGCCGAACGACACCGCGTGTCACTTCGACATCCCGATGCGCGGCAACAGCCTCTACCTCGACGACGAGCTGATCGTCGACGCCGGTGAGCTCACCGTCCCGGACATGCGGCCGGTGAACCGGCGATGAGCACGGATCACCACATCGGGATGATCGTCCCGAGCTCCAACCTCACGATGGAGACCGAGCTGCCGCGGATGCTGCGCGCCCGCGAGGAAGTCGACCCGGAGCACCGGTTCGTCTTCCACTCCGCGCGGGCCCGGATGCAGCACGTCACCCCGGAGCAGCTGCGGGCGATGAACGCACAGGCCGAACGGGCGGCGACCGAGCTGGCCGACGCCCGGCCCGACGTCGTCGCCACCGCCTGCCTGGTCGCGATCATGGCCCAGGGGCCCGGGTACCACTGCACCGCCGAGGAGTCGATCACCGCGGCTCTCCGGGCGGAGGGGTCGCAGGCGCCGGTGGTGTCCAGCGCGGGCGCGCTGCTCGACGGCATCACCGCCCTCGGCGTGTCCCGGGTCGCGATCATCACGCCGTACATGAAGCCGCTGACCCGGGCGGTGGTCGAGTACCTGGAATCGGCCGGGGTCGAGGTCGTGGACTCGCTGTCGCTGGAGGTGCCGGACAACCTCGCGGTCGCCCGGCTCGACCCCGCCGACCTGCGGAAACACCGCCAGGAGCTGGACCTGTCCCGGGCCGACGCGCTGGTGCTGTCCGCGTGCGTGCAGATGCCGTCGCTGCCCTCGATCCAGCCGGTCGAGGACGAGCTCGGCATCCCGGTGCTCTCCGCCGCCACCGCGACCACCTATCGGATCCTCCAGGAGCTGGGCCTGCCGCCGGTGGTCCCGGGAGCCGGGCGCCTCCTGGCCTCGTGAACGCGCGCCCGGGGCGGCCTACGAGCCGCTCCGGGCCTGGGACCAGGCGACGGGGAGGGCGTCGAGGCCGCCGGTCAGCAGGTCCGCCCGCAGCGGCAGCGCGTCGACCGGGCGGTCGAGGCGCAGGTCCGGGAAGCGGGCCGGGAGCGCGGTGAACACGGCCTGCAGCTCGACGCGGGCGAGGCTCGCCCCGATGCAGTAGCGCGGACCGTGGCCGAAGGAGAGGTGGTTGCGGCCGTCGGCGCGCCCCGGCTCGAAGCTCTCGGGTGCGGGGAAGGCCTCCGGGTCCCGGTTCGCCGCGGCCGGGGCGAGGATCACACAGTCGCCGGTCCGGATGGTCACGCCGCCGATCTCGACGTCGGCGTGCGCGTAGCGGGGCAACCCGCTGCCGCCGGGCGCGGCCAGCCGCAGGAGCTCCTCGACGGTGTCCGGCACCAGCGTGGGATCGGCGGCCAGCGCGGCCCAGTGCTCCGGGTGCTGCAGCAGGAGGACGGTGCCGACGTCGATGCGGGTCACCGTGGTCTCATGCCCGGCGAAGAGCAGGGCCGCGGCCAGGGAGGCGCTCTGCCAGTCGTGCTCCGGACCGGAGGCGGCGAGGTCGCTGAGCACGTCCTCGCCCGGTTCCTCGCGCTTGCGCGCCACGAGCCCGTGGACGTACGTGACCAGGGCCTGCAGGGACTGCTGGGCGGCCTCGTGGTCGTCGAGCCGCCCCGCGCCCTCCGACCAGGCACGGAACCGGGTCCGGTCCTCGTACGGCACGCCGAGCAGCTCGCAGATGACGAGGATCGGGACCGGCAGGGCGACGTGTTCGTGCAGGTCGGCGGGCAGTCCGGCGGCGGTGAGTGCGTCGAGCGCCCGCCCGACCAGCTCGTCGACGTGGTCGCGCAGGCGCAGCATGCGCCGGGCGGAGAAGGCCGGGGCGAGCAGGCGGCGCATCAGCGCGTGCTGCTCCCGCTCGGTCTCGGGGTTGCCCATCATCGGGCCGCCCAGGATCGCCGAGCCGGAGACGCGGGAGGCGCGCTCCGGATCGGGGTGCGACCGGCCCAGGCGCGGGTCGGCGAACAACGCCCGGCACTCGGCGTGCCCGGTGACCAGCCACGCCGGGTCTCCGGTCGCGGTGCGCACCGCGCAGACCGGGGTGCGCTCGCGCAGCTCGGCGTAGAGCGGCGCGATGTCCAGCACGCCGGGACGGGCGAAGGGCAGCTGCGGGACGGTGGTGGTCATCGCTCCTCCTCGGAGGCGGGTCGTCAGGCGGGAACGGGGACCGGCGTGCGGCGCAGGGCGGCCCGGCGGCGGGCCGTCCACACCGCGACCGGACCGAGCACGGCGGCCGCGAGCAGCGGCGAGGCGATCATCAGCACCCCCGGTGGGACGAGCAGGGCCAGGACCACGCGCAGGCCCGCCTCGGCGAGCAGCGCGCACCCCCACACGATCGTGATCCCCCGCAGCGCGCGACGGAACCCCGGATCGGCCCAGCGGGCCTCGATCAGCTCCGCGGCGCCGGGCCGGCCGCGCAGGAGCACCACGGGCAGGGGGCGCCGGGCGAGCAGCGAGCCGAGGAAGGCCAGCCCGATCACGCCGGTCACGAGCGACTCCTTGACCAGTAGGAACGTGGCGGTGTGCAGGAGCAGGCCGCCGGCGAGGCTCACGGCGATCGCGCCGAGCGAGAGGACCGCGAGCGCGTCGACCCGCCGCTCCCGTGCGATCCCGATCAGGACGCGGGCCAGCGGGAACAGTGCACCCCACGTCAGCGCGGTCAGGTCGGACGCGCCCAGCGAGGTGAGCACCCAGTACGCGGCGATCGGGGCCACGATCCCGAGCAGCAGGTCCGGGCGGCCCGTCGGACGTCGAAGCATGCCGACCACGCTAGGAACCGGCGGCCCCGCGGGCGTCAACCCGCAGGTGGGACCTCGAACCTCCACCCCCGGGGTGGAGCGGCGGCGCCTGCAACCGCCCGCGAGTCGGGAGTTCCGGCACCGCGAGTCGCGCTGTGGGCTTCCGCGAGTCGCGCTCTCCTGGTCACTGCGTTGCACATGGTCGTGGCCGGCGGGCGGATCGACGGGGAGCGGGAGGGTGAGGACGTGGACCCGCTCGTCGTCGCGGCCGTGCTCGACGAGCCCGCGCAGTCCCGGCTGAACCTTCTGCGCCGCAGGCATTTCCCGCCGGAGCGGAACCATCTCGACGCCCACGTCACGCTGTTCCACGCCCTGCCCGGTGAGCAGGAGCCGGAGGTCGCGGCCGCGCTGGCCACCGCAACCCGGCGCACCCCACCGGAGGTCGTCGTCGGCGAGCCGCGCCTGCTCGGCCGCGGTGTGGCCTTCCGGATCGACGCGCCCGGGCTGCTCGCCCTGCGCGCCGAGCTCGCGCGGACCTTCGATCCCTGGCTGACCGCGCAGGACCGCGGGAAGCGCGAGCTGCACGTGACCGTGCAGAACAAGGTGCCGCCGGATCGGGCCCGGGCCCTCCACGCCGTCCTGGCGAACGACGCGCCCGAGCCCACCGCCGTCGTCGCCCTCGGGCTGTGGCGCTATCTCGGCGGACCGTGGGCCCCGCTCGCGACCTTCCCCCTCGCGCCCTGATCACCAGGAGCTCAGGGGCGGGAACCCTTGATCATCCGACCTCGAGCTCCTGGCTCGACGGCTGGCGCGATCAGCGCACGACCTCCTCGACGAACGCCGTGGCGCGATCGCGCAGGCCGGCGCGTCGCTCGTCGACGGTCAGGCCCGGCGCGGGCCGCAGCGCCGCCGTCGCCTTCTCGACCCGGACGTGATGGCGGCAGCCGAGATCGGCGCAGACATAGGTCCCGACGGTGTTCCCGTTGCGTCCCTTGCCCCCGCGACGGGCGGCGGTGAAGAGGATGGTGCCGCCCGCGCTGTGGGTGGTGCGGCAGAGCGCGCACATCGCCGTCGTGCCCACGGCGTTCGACGCGGCGCGGAGCAGCACCGCGATCGGCTCGTCGGCGCCGGGGACCAGCAGCACGGCTCGGTCCGGGGCCTTCGCGTCCCGCCATCCGACGACGTCGTCGAGCGTGTCGAGGTCGAGCTCGCGGACCTCGGGAGGCAGGGCCAGCCGGCCGGCCTCGCCCTTCGAACAGTTGGTCAGGGCGCGGCGGATGCGGGCGTCGATGGTCATGGTGCGGTCCGTGGTCTCGGGGAGCAGGGCGTGATCACGCTAGGCGCCGGACTCGACCGGGCGCATCCGTATTCCGCGGAAGGCGGGCTCGGCGAAGCGCGACTCGCCGGAGCTCACAGCGCGACTCGCGGGAGCCCAGGGCGCGACTCGCGGGTCAGGTCAGGGGCGTCAGGGCCTCGCGGAGGAGGCGTTGGGCCTCGGTGGGGTTGTCCCAGAACACCATGTGCCCCGCGTCGGGGATCTCGACCAGCGACGCTCCGGGGTTGGTCGCCGCCGCCTCCTTGGCGCCCTCGGCCGTGACGACGAGGGAGTCGGCGCCGTGGAGCAGCGTGGTCGGGGCGGGGACCGACGGCCAGATCTCGAAGAAGTCCTCGCTCTCGAAACCGCGGTGCGTATCCACGACCGCCGTGCGCGAGCAGCTCGACAGCCACCGCGCCCGCAGCTCCTGCTCCCGCCGCGGCCATCGCGGCCAGGACTTCGCGACCTCGTCCGCGTCGGCCCCCCGGACCGCCTCGTCGAGCTGGCCGAGGAAGGCCTCGAGTGTGGTCGGGTAGGAACCCCGGCCGGGGCCGCTCATCGGCGGGTCCACCAGCACGGTGCCGCGCAGCGGGCGTTGCACCGCGGTCGCGGCGGCGATCCGCGCGCCCATCGAGTGCCCGACGACGACCGGGTCGTCGAGCCCGTCGAGCACGGCGAGGGTGTCCGAGGCGTAGTCCGCCAGCGTGTACGAGTCCCCGGAGTCCGACAGCCCGCGCCCGCGGACGTCGAGCACGATCGGCCTCCCCAGGTCGACGAGCTCGCGCGCCACGAAGTCCATCGTGATCGCCGGGCTGGTGATCCCGGGGATGATCACGAGTGGTACCCCGGAGCCGCCGTAGTCGAGCAGGTGCAGCCGCACGGATCCGTTCCGCACCCACCGGGACGTCGCGGGGGCGCCCGCGAGGTCGGCCAGGGCGTCCTGCCGGACCGTGCGGACGTCGGGCCCTGTCACTTGAGTCCTCCCACGTAGGCCAGGGCATCGTCGAGCGAGATCACGTCGCCGTACTTGGCCTGGATGTCGAACAGGTTCGCCTCCGCCGGCCCGGCGGCGCGGTCGCCCACGCACTCCCGCGGCACCAGTACCGGATATCCGGACTGCAGCGCGTCGACGGCGGTGGCCCGCACACATCCGCTGGTCGTGGCGCCGCACACGATCACCGTGTCCACCCGCAGGGACGCCAGCAGCGCCGCGAGCCCGGTGCCGAAGAACGCCGACGCGCCCTTCTTCATTATCAGGTGGTCGGCGTCCGAGTACGGCAGCCGCGCGTCGATCTCCACCGCCTCGGAGCCCACTGCCAGCGCCCGCATCCCGGGCGCCTTGTCCAGCCAGACGACGGTGTCCATCTCCGCGGGCGTGTACCCGATCGTCGTGTAGAGGACCGGGACGTCCGCCGCGGCGGCCTCCGTGACCAGCCGGGACGTCGCGGCGACGACGTCGGTGAGGTCCGCGCCGGTCGGGTAGGCGGGGTCGGTGAAACCCTTGGTCAGGTCCACGACCACGATCGCGGGCCGCTCGCCGCGGCGCACGGGCGCGCCGAAGCCCGCCCGCTCGTAGGTCGCGTCCGTCGATGATCCGTGCACACTCGCCTGTGCCGATGGTTCGCTCACGACGCCCTCCTGTCGAGCCGGTCCTGGAGCGCCGCCCGGCGGCGGGCGGCGCAGTCGTCGATGGCCTCCACGATCGTCTGATAGCCCGTGCAGCGACAGAGGTTGGAGGCGACGACCTCGCGGATCTCCTCGGTCGTGGGCTCCGGCTCC
Source organism: Pseudonocardia terrae (assembly GCF_021343995.1). Taxonomy (GTDB): domain Bacteria; phylum Actinomycetota; class Actinomycetes; order Mycobacteriales; family Pseudonocardiaceae; genus Pseudonocardia; species Pseudonocardia terrae. The sequence goes on from NZ_JAJTTE010000003.1 coordinate 133,541, forward strand.
TCGGCGAGGTAGCCCTCGGCCAGCATGAGCATCCCCGGCGTGCAGAAGCCGCACTGCAGGCCGTGGTGCTCGGAGAAGCACCGCTGGAGGTCGTTCAGCTCGCCGTCCGACGAGAGCGACTCCACGGTCCGGATCTCCGCGCCCTCCACCTGCGCCGCGAAGATCAGGCACGCCCGTGCCGGCGCGCCGTCGACCAGCACGGTGCACGCCCCGCAGATCCCGTGCTCGCAGCCGACGTGCGTGCCGGTGAGGCCCAGGTCGTGCCGCAGGACGTCGACGAGCGTGCGGCGCGGCTCGATCGCGAGGTCGTGCCGCTCGCCGTTCACGCTGAGCTCGACCAGCTGGATCATCGGGTGACCTCCAGGGCGCGGAAGACCGCCTCGCGGCGGACGGGGGTGTCGTCGAGCTCGACGCCGGTGTGCCGCAGGGCATCGTTGACGGCGTTGAGCACCGCGGCCGGCGCCCCGATCGTGCCGCCCTCGCCGGCGCCCTTGGCCCCGTTCTCGGTGAACGCGCACGGCGTCTCGAGGTGCTCGATCCGCACGTCCGGGATCTCCATCGCGGTCGGGACCTTGTACTCCATGAAGCTCGGGGCGAGGGGCTGGCCGGCCTCGTCGTACCGGACCTCCTCGAACAGCGCGCCCGCGATGCCCTGCGCGATCCCCCCGCGCGCCTGCCCCTCGACGACCTGGGGATGGATCGCCACCCCGCAGTCCTCGACGCAGACGTACCGCAGGATCTCGACGCCGCCGGTGCCCGGGTCCAGCTCGACGACGCAGCCGTGCGTCGCGTTGGAGAAGGTCCCGTCGCCCCCGACGTCGAAGCTCGCGGTGGCCGCCAGCCCCGGCCCGACGCCCTTGGGCAAGAGGTGGGCCTTCAGGTACGCCACGTCGGCGATCTCCGCGAAGGGCAGCCAGGACGAGCCGACCCGCACCCCGCCGTCCTCCAGCACCGCCGCCTCCGGGTCCCCGGACAGCAGGTGCGCCGCGATCTCCTTCAGCTGGTCGCCGAGCTTCACCGACGCGGCGGCGACCGCGCTGCCGCCGATGGTGATCGACCGCGAGGCGAAGGAGCCCCAGCCGTACGTGATCCGGTCCGTGTCGCCCTGGACGATCTTCACGCGGTCGTACGGGACGCCGAGCCGGTCCGCGACGATCTGCGCCATCGTGGTCTCGTGGCTCTGCCCGTGGGACAGCGTCCCCGTCGTGACGGAGACCGTGCCGTTCAGGTCCATCCGGATCTCGGAGATGTCGAAACCCGGCACGACCTGCATCTTCCGCTGCGCGAAGGCGCCGGAGCCGTACCCGGTCCGCTCGGAGAAGCAGGCGAAGCCGATCCCGATCACCCTGTTCTCGTCTGAACGACGAGAGAACCAGCCCTCCTCGCGCAGCGTCTTCTCGCACAGGTCGAGGGACTCCAGGTAGGAGCCCGGATCGTAGGTGATGTCGTTGACGCCCGTGTACGGGAAGACCGTGATCAGGTTGCGGCGCCGCAGCTCCACGGCGTCGATGCCGAGCGCGCGGGCGGCCTTCTCGAAGACCCGCTCGACGACCATCACGTACTGCGGCCGGCTCACCCCGCGATAGGGCGCGGTGGGTGCCTTGTTCGTGGTGACCGCCCGCCCGCGCACGCGGTACGCCGGCACGCGGTAGACGCCCGGCATCTCGGCCGACGCCATCAGCGGCTCGATCCCCGCCGTGAACGGGTAGCAGGAGTAGGCACCCATGTCACAGACGACGTCGGCGTCCAGACCCAGGATCTCGCCGTCGGCGGAGAAGGCCGCGCGGACGACGTAGCGCTGCTCGCGGGCGAGGAACGCGGCGGTGAGCGCGTCGCGCCGGTCCTCGATCCACTTGACCGGCCTGCGCAGGCGCAGCGCAGCGGCCGCGGCGGCGATCTCCTCGCGCCCGACCACGCACTTCTGCCCGAAGCCGCCGCCCATGTCCGGCACGGTGACCCGGACCTGCTTCTCGTCCAGCCCGACACACCGCGCCAGCACGGTGCGCACCTGGTGGGGGACCTGCGAGCAGGTCTGCACGCGCAGCTGCTCGTCGCGGTCGTCCCAGTCGGCGACGACGCCGCGGGTCTCGAGCGGGAGCGCGTTCTGCCTGCCGGTCTTCGTGCGCACCTCGACCACGGTGTGGGCCTCGGCGAAGACGTCGTCGATGCCCTCGGTGGCGAAGAGCGACACGTCGACGAGCGTGTTGCGCGGGGCCTCCGCGTGCACCAGCGGGGCGCCCTCCGCCAGGGCCCCGAGGTCGCTCACCACGGGCTCGAGCGGCGCGTACTCCACGACGGCCGCCTCGACGCCGTCCTCGGCCGCGTACGGGTCCTTCGCGACGACGACCGCCACGGGCTCGCCGACGTACCGCACCTTGTCGCGGGCGAGGACCGGCATGGCGGTCGGCACGAACTCGTGCGCCGGGCGGTCGAGCAGCGCGGTGATGTCCGCCAGGTCGAGATCCGCGGCGGTGTACGCGGCGACCACGCCCGGCACCGCGTGAACCTCGTCGAGGTCGACGGCCAGCAGCTCGGCGTGCGCCTCGGTGCTGCGGACGAACTGAGCGTGCAGCATGCCGGGCAGGGCGATGTCGTCGACGAACCGGCCGCGGCCGGCCAGCAGCCGCGGGTCCTCGCGGCGGGGCACGGAGGCGCCGACCCAGGCACCGTCGCGTCGGAACCTCGGTTCAACCACGGGCAGCCTCCTCGTAGGCGCGCTCGACGAGCGTGCGGACCAGCCCCCGCCGGTAGTGCGCGCTGATCCCGGGCTCGTCCCGCAGCTCCAGGGAGTCCGCGGCGGCCGCCGCCCGTGCGCGGACGGTAGTGCCCGTATACGACTCGCCGCGCACGACCGCCGGGACGGGACCCACCCCGCCGAGCACGATCCGGTCCGTGTCCAGGTCGACCGCTGCAGCCACCAGGGCGAAGTCGCCCTTGCGGTCGGCGTACTCGGTCAGCGCCGCGCGGGGGGCCGGGCGCGGGAACACGAGCTCGACGATCAGCTCGTCGGGCTCCAGGGCGGTGGTGAAGGGGCCCAGGAAGAACTCCTCGGCCGAGATCTCCCGACGCCCGGAGGGTCCCTCGACGAGGATCCGGGCCTCGAGCAGGACGGCGAGCAGGCACCACTCGGCGGTGGCGTCGGCGTGCGCGATGCTGCCGCCGACCGTGCCGCGGGTGCGGATCGGCAGGTGGCCCACCCAGCGCATCGCCCGGGACAGTACGGCGAAGTCCCCGAGATCGGCCTTCTCGACGGCCCGGTGCGTGGTGAGGGCACCGATCCGCAGGGTGTCGCCCTCCCGCCGGATCCCGGCGAGCCCGTCGATGTGCGTGATGTCGACCAGGTGCTCGGGGCGGGCCAGCCGGAAGTTCATCATCGCGACGAGGCTCTGGCCCCCGGCGACGATCTTGGCCTCGTCGCCGAGCTCGGTGAGGAGCCCCACCGCGCCCGACACGGAGCGGGCGCGGTGGTACTCGAAGGCGGCGGGCTTCACGACCGGACGGCTCCCGCGGACGGGGCGGGCGCCTCGACCCCGGTGACCTCCTCGGTGCCGGTGATCCGGTCGAGCTCGCGCCCCTTGGTCTCCGGCGCGCCGAGCGCCATGTAGAGCACGGCGCCGAGCACCACGACCGCCATCAGCGCGAACGTCAGTGGCAGGCCCAGGACCGGCCAGAGCACGCTGCCGAAGATCAGCGGCACGAAGCCGGTGACCGCCCGGCTCATCGACGAGGCCCAGCCGAAGCCGCTGGCCCGCAGCTCGGTCGGGTACAGCTCGGAGACGTAGGCGTACATGACCGGGATGACCACCAGGGCGAAGAAGCCGAACACCCCGATCATCACGATGGCGGCCGTCGACGAGCCCAGGACCAGCGAGAAGACCAGCAGCGCAACGGCGGCGAGCGGGGCGGCGACGCCGATGACCCACTTGCGGCCGACCACCTCGACGAGCAGCACGGACGTGACCACACCCAGGATGCCGACCGCGTTCATGACGGTCGTCGAGCCGAAGGCCGCGACCTCGCCCATGCCCTGCGCCCGCAGGATCGACGGCATCCAGGACAGGGCGGCGTAGTAGACGACCATCACCGAGATGAACAGCGCCCAGGCCACGCCGGTGACGACCGGGTTGTGGGCCCACACCAGGCGGAGCTGGTCGATCGCGGCGGACAGGCCCTTCTTGCGCGACGCGGCGGCCTCGGGAACGACGGCCGGGATCGCGTAGGGCTCGGGCGTGGCGCCGGTCCGGCGGACCATGTCGTCGATCACCTCGCGGGCCTCGGCCTCGCGGCCGGTACGGGCCAGGTAGATCGGCGACTCGGGTACCCCGCGGCGGATCCAGAACAGCAGGATCGCGGGCAGCACCATCAGCGCGAGCATCCAGCGCCAGTTCCCGCCGACCGGCACCAGGAAGGTGGCGGTGAGGCCGGCGAGCGTGGTGCCGACCGGCCACCAGCCGTCCATCGCGGCCAGCACCCGGCCGCGCTGCTTCATCGGGGAGAACTCGCTGACGATCGCGTAGTCGACGGGGATGCAGCCGCCCAGGCCGACACCGGCCAGGAAGCGCAGCACCAGGAACATCTCCCAGCTCGGCGACAGCGCACCCAGCACGGAGAACAGCGCGAAGATCATGAGGGTGATCGAGAAGGCCTTCTTGCGGCCCATCCGGTCGGCGATCGTGCCCCAGGCGATCGCACCGACCGCCATGCCGACGAGGTTGGCCGTCGCGACGAGGCCGCGCTGGCCGGTGGAGAGCCCGAACTCGCTGCCGAGCAGCGGGGTGAGGAAGCCGTTCAGGGCGACGTCCCAGGCGTCGAACATGTACCCGAGGCCGCCGATGACGAAGATCCTGCCCTGCACCCCCCATCTCCAGGGGAGGGACTGCACGACCTGGTCGCCGGTACGCATGTGTGCTCCGTGGGGGGTGTCAGCGTGCGAACGGATAGGAGTGGGACTCGGTGTCCGGGTCGTTCAGGGGCGAACCGCCCCAGAGCCAGTCGTAGGAGACGTCGGACTCGCCGCGGAAGTCCGACAGCAGCGCGTCGCGCTCGCGCTGCTCGGGGCCGTCGGGCAGATGGTAGAACCGCATGTTCTCCAGGGAGGCGTCCTGGACCATGCCGGCGTGCGTGGCCCGGCGGGCGACGTAGCGGATCAGCGCCGCGTCGATGCCGTCGCGGGTGACGCCGCCGAGCTCCTCGGCCAGGACGGCCGCGTCCTCCATGGCCTGCGACGCGCCCTGGGCCTGGTAGGGCAGCATCGCGTGGCAGGCGTCGCCGAGCAGCGCGACCCGGCCGTCGACCCACACCGGGTCGCGACGGCGGCGGAACAGCGCCCACTTCGACGCGTCCCCCTCGGCCTTGGACAGCATGGCCGCGACCCGGTCGTCCCAGCCGGGGAACGCGTCGACCAGCTCGTCCGCCGTCGCCGGGAGCGTCCAGGCGTCGGTGGTGTCGAGCGTGTTCGGGACGACCGCGACCACGTTGAGAGCCTCCCCGCCGCGGACGAAGTAGTGCACGAGGTGCCGGTCGGGCCCGTACCAGATCGTGGAGTGGAAGCGGTCGAGCAGGAAGCGGGTCGCGGGGTCGGCCGCGATCTTGTCGCCGGGGATCAACGCGCGGTAGCACATCTCCCCGGAGAAGACGAGCGTGTCGTCGAAGCCGGCGGCGTCGCGGACCCGCGAGCGGATGCCGTCGGCGCCGACCAGGACGTCGCCCGCGAAGCGCCGGCCGTCCGTCGTGACGGCGACCGGGCGCGCGGGGTCGGAGCGGTCCAGCTCGGCGACGGAGGAGTCGGTGTGAACCTCGGTCACCGGCCCCGGGCCGTCGGGGTCGAGGCAGGCGTCGAGCAGGATCCGGTGCAGGTCGGCGCGGTGGTAGTGCCAGTACGGGGCGCCGTACTCGCGCACCACCCGCTCACCCAGCGGCAGCGAGGCGATGATGCCGCCGTCCTGCCACCGCCTCCGCACCTGGTCGGTGGGTGCGGTCCGGATGGCCTGCATCTCCTTCCGCAGGCCGAGCCCGAAGAGGATACGGCTGGCGTTGGGGGCGGTCTGGATGCCCGCGCCCACCTCGCCGAGCTGGGCCGCCTGCTCGAGGACGACCGTGCGCAGCCCCCGTCGGCGTAGGGCGAGCGCGGTGGTGAGACCACCGAGCCCGCCGCCGACGACGGTGACCGTGAACGACTGGCTGGCCACGTGCCCCTCCCGGGATAGATCCACTCTGGACGGTGCGCCGTCCCCGCCGGTGCTGCCGCGATCCGGCAGCTCAGAGCGGTGGTGTGTACCGCCCGACGGAGATAATCCGAACACTGACGATCCGAGAACGCAAGGGGTGGCGCGAGCTGTAACGCGTCAGAAACTCCGGAACGCCGGCCGGCAACACCCGCGTCCGGCGCCCCGACCTGCCCGTGACCTGCGCCACTGGGCTCGCTGCCGGATCTCGCGACTCGCGGAAGCTCAGCCCCCGACTCGGGGGAGCCCAGACCCCGACTCGCGGGAGCCCAGACCCCGACTCGCGGGAGCTCAGGCCCCGACTCGCGGGAGCTCAGGCCCCGACTCGCCGGAGCCCAGACCCCGGCTCGTGGGGGAGGACCCGCCCGGGTCGGGCCGTGGTCAGTCGTCGACCAGGGACTCCCAGTGCTGGGCGATGCCGTTGAGCCGGGCGAGGAGGGCGGTCTCGTCGTCGCGCCCGATGCCGCGCATGAGCAGCGTGTCGAGCGCGCGGGCCTTCTCGTAGGCCTGCGCCAGAGTGGTCGAGCCCGCCTCGGTGAGGTGCAGCAGCCGCTTGCGCCCGTCCTCGGCCGGGGTGACCCGGGTGATCAGCCCGCGGTCCTCCAGCCGGCGCACGATGCTGGCCATCGTGGACCGGTCGAGCGCGACGGCGCGGGCCAGGGAGCCCTGCTCGACGCCGGGATAGGCGTCGACCGCGGTCAGGACCGCGAACTGCGGACCCGTCAGCAGCGGGTCCACGTAGCGCTGCCAGGCGGCGGTGTAGGCGTGGTGCAGCCGCCGGGCGACGTACCCGGGGGCGGCGAGGAGGGCCTCCGGAGCCGGGAGCTGTTCCGGGCCGGCCTGTGCGCGCTCGTCACCCACGGCCCCCATTCGACCACGTGCCGTGCGAGGACCGTCGACCGCCCCGAACCGGCTCTTCCGGCCGTTCCGGGAATCGAGGCCGAATGCGGAGAAAGGGGATTCCGGCCCGGCGGCACCGTTTTCCCGCGCGTAGCGTCCGCGCCGGGCCCGGGGGCGCGGTGGAAAGGGACGGCATGTTCGGTCGGTCGGGATCGCCACACACTCCGCTCACGGCGGACCAGCGCAATTCCTTCGTCGCCGCCCTGCTGGGCTGGACGATGGACGCGTTCGACTACTTCATCGTGGTCCTCGTCTACGCGGACATCGCGAAGGAGTTCCACGTCTCGCTGACGACGATGGCGTTCCTGACGACGGCGACGCTGATCATGCGGCCGGTCGGCGCGATCATCTTCGGGCTCTGGGCGGACCGGCACGGCCGGCGCATCCCGCTGCTGGTCGACGTCAGCTTCTACTCGGTCGTCGGGTTCCTGTGCGCGTTCTCGCCGAACTTCACCGTGCTGCTGGTCCTGCGCCTGCTCTACGGCATCGGGATGGGCGGTGAGTGGGGGCTCGGCGCGGCCCTGGCCATGGAGAAGATCCCCGCGAACCGGCGCGGCTTCTTCTCGGGCGTGCTCCAGCAGGGCTACTCGCTGGGCTACCTGCTCGCGTCGCTGGCCTCGCTCGTCGTGCTGTCGTGGTGGAACCTGGGCTGGCGCTGGCTCTTCGCGCTGTCGGTGCTCCCGGCCCTGCTCAGCCTGCTGATCCGCACCCGGGTCAAGGAGTCCGAGGTCTGGGAGGAGACCCGGGAGCGGATGCGGGTCACGCAGTCGTCGCTGCGCGACGTGTTCCTCAATCCCGCGGTGCTGCGCCGCTTCGTCTACCTGATCCTGCTGATGACCGCCTTCAACTGGATGAGCCACGGCACGCAGGATCTCTACCCGACCTTCCTCAAGGCCCACGACAATGGCGGTGCCGCGCTGTCGGAGACCACGGCCACGTGGATCGCCGTGCTCTACACGGTCGGCGCCACCATCGGCGGGGTGGTCTTCGGATCGCTGTCCGAGCGCTTCGGCCGCCGGTACACGATCGTCTTCTGCGCGGTCCTCGGCCTGCCGATCGCCCCGCTCTTCGCGCTGGCGCCGACGGCCGGCTGGCTCGCGCTCGGTGCCTTCCTCATGCAGGTCGTGGTGCAGGGTGCCTGGGGCGTGATCCCGGCACACCTCACGGAGATGTCGCCGGACACCATCCGCGGGTTCTACCCCGGCGTCACCTACCAGCTCGGCAACTGCCTCGCGGCCTTCAACCTGCCCATCCAGCAGTCCCTCGCGGCCTCGCACGGCTATCCGTTCGCGCTGCTCTGGACGATCGTGCCGGTCCTCGTCGCGGTCTCCCTCCTGACGCTGCTCGGCAAGGAGGCCAAGGGCATCGAGTTCGGTGGCCGACTGGGCACCTCCCGCACGGAGGCCACCGCCCGCTGAGCCCGGGCGCGCACTGTCCCGGACCGGGGCGGGTGTGCGGAGCCGGCCTCACGAGGACCGTTCGACCCGGGGCACGGTGTCGGCGGCCGTGGCCCGCACGCCGGTCGGACCCCGCCCGCCGACGAGGGCGGAGTAGTCGTAGCCGGTCTCGGCGTGCTCGGCCTCGTCGACGCCGGCCGCCTCGGCCTCCGCGTCGACCCGGAAGCCGATGGTGGCCTTGATGACCAGCCCGAGGACCGTCGCGACGACGAACGAGTAGAGCAGCACCGAGCCCGCCGCGAGGGCCTGCCGGCCGAGCTGGAGGAATCCGCCGCCGTAGAACAGGCCGTTGGTGCCCAGGGCGGCCGGGTTGACGTCGTTGTCCCCGAAGAAGCCGATCAGCAGGGTGCCGACCAGGCCGCCGACCAGGTGGACGCCGACGACGTCGAGCGAGTCGTCGACACCGAACCGGAACTTCAGGCCGACGGCCAGGGCGCACAGCGCGCCCGCGACCAGCCCGATCGCCAGCGCCCCCATCGGCGCGACGTACCCGCAGGCCGGGGTGATGGCGACCAGGCCGGCGACGGCGCCGGACGCGGCGCCGAGGGTCGTCGGTGTGCCGTCCCGGATCTGCTCGACGAGCAGCCACCCGAGCAGCGCGGTGCAGGTCGCGAGGGTGGTGTTGGTGAACGCGACACCGGCGAGGTCGCTCGCGCCGAGCGCGGAGCCCGCGTTGAAGCCGTACCAGCCGAACCACAGCAGGCTCGCGCCGAGCAGCACGAACGGCAGGCTGTGCGGGCGCATCCGTTCGCGCGGCCAGCCCTTGCGCCGGCCGAGCACGATCGCGAGTGCCAGCCCGGCGGCACCGGCGTTGATGTGGACCGCGGTGCCGCCGGCGAAGTCCTCGGCCTTGAGGGTGTTGGCGATCCAGCCGCCGACGTTGTCCGGGCCGGTGAACCCGTCGAACGCGAACACCCAGTGCGCCACGGGGAAGTAGCAGAGGGTGGCCCAGCCGGCGACGAAGAGCGTCCACGACCAGAACTTCGTGCGGTCCGCGACGGCACCGGAGATCAGGGCGGGCGTGATGACCGCGAACATCAGCTGGAACATCACGAACGCGAGTGCGGGCAGGGCGTCGGAGCCGGGCCACGGCGTCGTGGCCGAGGCGACGCCGACGACGTGCCCGATGGTGTTCGCCAGGCCCGCGAACTCGCCGTCGCCGACGAGACCGCCGAACTCGTCGTTCCCGAACGCCCAGCTGTAGCCGAACAGTGCCCACAGCACGCCGACCACGGCGAGGCAGACGACGTTCATCATCAGCATGTTGAGCACGTTCTTGCTGCGCACCATGCCGCCGTAGAAGAAGGCCAGGCCCGGCGTCATGAGCATGACGAGTGCCGCGCTCGCGAGCACCCAGGCGGTGTCCCCGGTGTTGACCACTCCTGCCTCCGCTCCTCGTCGACCGGCCGGAGCGGAAATGCTTCGCGGGATCTGTTTCCGACGGGGCGTCACCACGGTTTCCGGGCGGTGAACGGGCCTCGCGAAAAGAATTTCGGGGACGATTCACGCCCCGGCATCGGGGACGTAGCGGAAGAACAGTGCGAACGCAGGTGCGCTGGTTTCCGAGAATAGTCGATCTCTCCCGCGCCGTGTCCCTGCGGTGCCGCCCGTCACGTCCCCGTCGCACCGGGGTGCCGGTCGGCCGAACGTTCCACAGATCGTTGACGCTCAGCCTCAGCGTTGTAGAGTGTTGGGTGCCACCGCACGAGGTATCCCTTCCCGACCTGGCAGCGACGACAGGAGGCCCCGGAATGAGCGACCCGTCCGATCCGGCCGGCGAGGAACAGGTTCCCGAGGTCTCCTTCGCCACGTCCCCGGAGCAGTACCGGCACTGGACCCTCGACGTCGACGGCGAGGTCGCCACGCTGACCCTCGACGTCGACGAGACGGCGGGCATCGTGCCGGGCTACGAGCTGAAGATGAACTCGTACGACCTGGGCGTGGACATCGAGCTCTACGACGCCACGCAGCGGCTGCGCTTCGAGCACCCCGGCGTGCGCGCGGTGGTGGTGACCAGCGCGAAGGACAAGAACTTCTGTGCGGGCGCGAACATCCGGATGCTCGCGCAGTCGAGCCACCCGTGGAAGGTGAACTTCTGCAAGTTCACCAACGAGACGCGCAACGGGATCGAGGACGCAGGAGAGAACTCGGGTCAGACCTGGATCGCGGCGGTCAACGGCACCGCGGCCGGCGGTGGCTACGAGGTCGCCCTGGCCTGCGAGCAGATCCTGCTGATCGACGACAACTCCTCGGCGGTGTCGCTGCCGGAGGTCCCGCTGCTGGGCGTGCTGCCCGGCACCGGCGGGCTGACCCGGGTCACGGACAAGCGCAAGGTGCGCAAGGACCGGGCGGACGTGTTCGCCACCCGCGCCGAGGGGATCCGCGGCAAGCAGGCCGTGGAGTGGAAGCTCGTCGACGAGACGATCCCGAAGCGGGTCTGGGCCGAGACGGTCGCCGAGCGGGCGAAGGAGGCCGCGGCCAGGTCGTCGCGGCCCACCGACGCCCAGGGCGTCGCGCTGCCGCCGCTGGAGCCGGCGGTGACGGCGGACGGGATCACGTACCGGCACGTCAAGGCCGAGTTCGACCGCAACCTGGGCCTGGTGGAGATCACCGTGTCCGGCCCGGACGGCGGGGTGCCGGAGTCCCTGGAGCGGGTGCACGAGCTGGGCGAGGCGTTCTGGCCGCTGGCCATGACCCGGGAGCTCGACGACCTGATCCTGCGGCTGCGCGCCAACGAGCTCGAGCTGGGCACCTGGGTGATCCGGACGCGGGGTGAGGTCGAGGACGCGCTGGCCTTCGAGCGGCTCATCGCGGAGCACTCGCGCGACGACTGGCTGGTCAACGAGATCCGGCACTACTTCAAGCGGGTGCTCAAGCGGCTCGACGTGACCTCCCGGTCGTTGATCGCGCTGATCGAGCCCGGGTCCTGCTTCGCCGGCGCGCTGCTGGAGCTGGCGCTGGCCTGCGACCGGCAGTACATGCTCGACGGCACGCTGGACGAGGACGACCCGAACGGTCCAGGGCAGGGCGACGAGGCCCAGATCATGTTGTCCGCCAGCAACTTCGGGACCTTCCCGATGGGCAACGGCCTCTCCCGGCTCGCCAGCAGGTTCTGGGGGGACGCGGACCACGTCGCCAAGCTGCGGCAGGAGACCGACCGGCGGATCGAGGCCCGCGAGGCCCTCGAGCTGGGCCTGGTCACCGACGCCCCGGACGACATCGACTGGGAGGACGAGATCCGGATCATGCTGGAGGAGCGGGCGTCGCTGTCCCCGGACGCGCTGACCGGCATGGAGGCCAACCACCGGTTCGTCGGCCCGGAGACGATGGAGACGCGGATCTTCGGGCGGCTGACCGCCTGGCAGAACTGGATCTTCGTGCGGCCCAACGCCTCCGGTCCGGAGGGGGCGTTGCGCCGGTACGGCACGGGACGCAAGGCGGAGTTCGACAGGAAGCGGGTCTGAGTCAATGTCGATCGACTACAGCGAGAAGATCCCCAACAACGTCGACCTCGCGGGCGACCGGAAGCTCCAGCGGGCGCTGGAGTCCTGGCAGCCCAACTTCCTCAACTGGTGGAAGACGATGGGCCCGGCGGTCCCGACGCAGGACGTCTACCTGCGCACGGCGGTCGACGTCGGCAAGGAGGGCTGGGCTCAGTTCGGGCACGTCGCCATGGAGGAGTACCGGTGGGGCGTGTTCCTCGCCGAGCGCGGCGACGACCGGCGGATCGCCTTCGGCGAGCAGAAGGGCGAGCCGGTCTGGCAGCAGGTGCCCGGTGAGTACCGGTCCGACCTGCAGCGGCTGATCGTGATCCAGGGCGACACCGAGCCGGCCTCGGTGGAGCAGCAGCGCCGGCTGGGGGAGACCGCGCCCTCGCTGTACGACCTGCGCAACCTGTTCCAGGTCAACGTGGAGGAGGGCCGCCACCTCTGGGCGATGGTGTACCTGCTGCACGCCTACTTCGGCCGCAACGGCCGCGAGGAGGCCGAGGCGCTGCTGCAGCGCAACTCCGGTGACCTGGACTCCCCGCGGATCCTCGGGGCGTTCAACGAGGAGACGCCGGACTGGCTGTCCTTCTACATGTTCACCTACTTCACCGACCGGGACGGGAAGTACCAGCTCGGCACGCTGAAGGAGTCCGCATTCGACCCGCTCTCGCGCACGTGCGAGTTCATGTTGAAGGAGGAGGCGCACCACATGTTCGTGGGCACCACCGGGATCGACCGGGTGGTCACGCGGACCTGCGAGCTGATGCACGAGCACGACACCGCCGACATCGCCCCGCACGGCGGCATCCCGCTCGACGTGATCCAGAAGTACATCAACTTCCACTACTCGGTGTCGCTGGACCTGTTCGGCTCCGAGCAGTCCACGAACGCGGCCAACTACTTCACCGCCGGGCTCAAGGGCCGCTGGCAGGAGGAGCGCCGCAAGGACGACCACCGGCTCACCGAGGACGCCTTCACCATCGACACGGTCAAGGACGGGCGGATGAGCACCGACGAGGTGTCGGCGCTGCTGGCGCTCAACCTCGACCTGCGCAACGAGTACGTCAAGGACTGCCAGTCCGGCCTCAAGCGCTGGAACCGCATCCTGGCCAAGAACGGCTTCGACGAGTCGCTGTACCTGCCGCACGTCGGTTTCAACCGGCAGGTCGGGCTGTTCTCCGAGCACAACGTCACGCCCTCGGGCGAGGTGGTCGGCGAGGACGCGTGGAAGGCCAAGGAGGACTCCTGGCTGCCCAGCGCCGGCGACAAGGCGCACGTGCAGAACCTGATGCGCCCGGTCTACGAGCCCGGCAAGATCGCCGGCTGGATCGCCCCGCCGACCAACGGCATCAACGGCCAGCCCTTCGAGTACGAGTACGTCCACTTCTGATCCGGTGGGGGCGACGGCCGCCGCGGCGGTCGTCGCCCCTCACAGGGGGACGCGGGCGTCCCACACCCCCTCGGCCTTCTCCCACGCCTCCCGCAGCACGGGCTTGCGGACCTTCTCGGTCGGCGTCTTGGGCAGGGCGTCGAGCAGGAGGACGAAGCGCGGCACCATGAACGCGGGCAGCCGGTCGCGGCAGTAGGCGTGCAGGGCGGCCGGAGCGAGGTGACCCTCGGCGACCACGCACGCGACGACGTCCTCCTCGCCCAGCTCGGCGGGCACTCCGATCACCGCGACCTCGCGGACGCCGGGGCATTCGCCGATCTCGGCCTCCAGCTCCATCGAGGAGATGTTCTCGCCCCGGCAGCGGATGGCGTCCTTCTTCCGGTCGACGAAGAAGAACCAGCCGTGCTCGTCGACGACGCCGGCGTCGCCGGTGTGGAACCAGCCGTTGACCCAGGCCTGGGCGGTCTTGTCCGGCATCCGCCAGTACCCGACGTTGAGCACCCACGGCAGGTCCGCGCGCACCACGATCTCGCCGACGGTGCCGGTGGGCACCTCGCGGTCGTGCTCGTCGACGATGCGGACCTGGTAGCCGGGGCGCTGCTTCCCGACGGCTCCGGCCGGGGCGGAGGACCAGCCGGTGTGGATCGGGCAGCTGATCTCGGTCATGTTGAACACCGTCGAGATCCGCACGCCGAAGCGGGCGCCGAACTCCTCGGCGTTGGCGGGCATCGGGGCGATCTGCACGTTGCGCAGGGCGTGGCCGGCGTCTGCGGGGTCCGGCGGGCGGGACTGCAGCAGCTGGGGCACGGTGCCGATGAGCAGCGCGGTGGTGCAGCCGTGGGTGTCGACGTCGGACCAGAAGCGGGACAGGCTGAACCGCGACCGGATCACCGCCTCGGCGCCGTGCAGCGCGGCCCCGGCCACGCACAGCAGCCCGCTCATGTGGAACAGCGGGTACGGGACGTACCAGTGGTCGGCGTCGGTGAACCCGTCGGGCGGGAAGCAGCCGGTGACGGTCTGCAGCACCTGCGCCCAGGGCACCATCACGCCCTTGGACGGCCCGGTGGTGCCGGAGGTGTAGAGGATGCAGCCCAGGTCCCAGGGAGCGACCGTGCGGTCGGGCACCTCGGGCCCTGTGAGCTCGTCGCGCCCGACGATCGGCAGCGGGCCCGCCCGGCCCGGGGCGTCGACCAGCACGACGGTGCGCAGCTCGGGCAGCGAGTCCCGTACGGCGAGCACCCCGCCGAGGTGCTCGGCGCAGGTCACGACCACGGACGCGGCCGCGTTGCCGATCATGTGGGCGAGCAGGGTGCCCTGGTAGGCGGCGTTGAGCGGGACCTCGACGGCGCCGATCCGCGAGGCGGCGATCCAGAGCGCGATCGCGTCGGGACAGCTGGGCAGCACGGTGACCACGGCCTCGCCGGGGCGGACCCCGAGGCCGGCCAGCCGGGACGCCCAGGCGGTGACCTCGGCGTCGAACTGGGCGTAGGTCAGCACGGCGCCGCGGTCGAGGTCGCGCAGGAAGACCGCGTCGGGGCGCTCGCGGGCGCGCTCGCGCAGCAGGTTCGGCAGGACCGTGGACTCGTCGAGGGGGTTCACCCGAAGTTCACCTCGCAGGTCAGGGCCGTGCCGACGCCGAGGATCTCCAGCCGCCCGCGGTTCTGGTCGAGGTGCACCTCGAGCCGGTCGCCCTCGGTCACCGTGTCGCGGAAGGTGAAGGCGGCGTGGCGGAGGTCGGCGAGCGTGCCGCGGTCGGTCGCGAGCGCGTTGAACACGAAGGCCAGGTTGGCCGGGCCCTGATGGACGGGGCCGCGGTAGCCGGCGGCCCGGGCCAGCTCGGCGTCGACGTGGACGGGGTTGGTGTCCTGCATCACCGCCATGATCCCGACGATGTCCTCGCGGGTGATCGGGCCGACGGGCATCCGGAACCGGCCCGGGGGTGGCGGATCCGTGGGCGTGGTGGGCGTGGGAGAGGGGGCGCCGAGGGAGCGCCGGGGCACGATGTAGGTCTCGGTGGTCCGCACCGGCACCGCGCCGTCCGGGGCCACGACCTGCAGGGCGAGGGTGATGGCGTCGAACGTGCCGATCCGCCGTCCCTGCTTGCGCTGCACGTCCTGCATCCGCGCCCGGATGGTGTAGCGCTCGCCGATGGTGAGCAGCTCGGAGAAGGTGAACGTGCCGCCGCCGAACACCACCCCGTCCGCGGGCGAGGCACCCACCTGCTCGAGCAGCTCGGGGAAGTCCCAGCCCATCCCGCGGTTGGTCGACAGATGGGCGAAGATCGGGTGCGCCGGACCGCCGTCCTTCGTCGTGAACAACTCCGGGGCGTGGACGTGCCGGAGCAGGCCGGCGTGCCGCTCCTCGGTGATCTCGTAGGCCCCGTCGGGTATCGTCAGCGCGAGGATCTCCTCGGGAGCCGGCGGGGTCACGGCGCCTCCACCGGGCGGCGGTCGGGGTGGCCGGTGAACTGCGCGGGATCGCCCGGCGGATCGGACGCGATGCCGATCAGGGCCATGTGCGCGATCGCCCAGCCGTCGTCCCGCCGGACGAGCCGCTGGGTGTAGCGGCCCCAGAAGTGCCAGACGGTCTCCCCGCGGGCGTGGTAGGCGTACAGGCTCGCCGAGACCCGCGCGGTGTCCCCGTCGACGTCGACCAGCGGGTTGCTGCCGTGGTGGCTGGTGCGCTCCCAGGCGGACAGCGCGGAGCGCAGGTACCGGACGATCTCGGCGGGGCCCCGGTGCTCGGTGTGGAGGATGTCGTAGACGCCGTCCTCGGTGAACAGGTCACCGATGGCGTCGATGTCGCCGGCGTCGACACGGTCGAGGTAGGTGTACAGGGGGCGGAGCGGGTCGGCCACGGGAACTCCTCCGGTGTCTCGGCGGGCTGTGCGTCAGCGCGCGGTGTAGCCGCCGTCCGCGGCGAACACGCCGCCGCTGATCCAGGACGACTCGTCGGAGAGCAGGAAGAGCGCGAAGGCGGCGATCTCGGCCGGCGTGCCCAGGCGGCCGAGCGGGTAGCCGCGGGCCGCCCGCTCGCGCATCGCGTCCATCGAGCCGAAGGTGGCGTCGCCGCCGCGCTCGGCATAGGTCCGCTCGACCAGCGGGGTCCACACCGTGCCGGGGCACAGTGCGTTGGCGCGGATCCCCTCCCGCCCGTAGTCGACGGCGATCTGCCTGGTCAGGGCGGTCACCCCGCCCTTGGCGGCGCTGTAGGCGGCCAGGTCGGGCACACCGGCGAGCGCCGCCGAGCTGGCCTGCGTGACGATCGATCCGCCGCCCGCGGCGAGCATGGCCGGGAGCACCGCGCGGATCGACAGCCAGGTGCCGGTGAGGTTCACGTCCAGGACCCGGGACCAGGTGGCGTGGCTGAGCTCGTGGGCGCGCCCGGCGCCGTCGATCCCGGCGTTGGCGTAGAGGCCGTCGATCCGGCCGAACGCCTCCAGCGCGGCCGCCGCCATCCGCGCAACCTGCTCCTCGTCCGTCACGTCCGCGGTGACGCCGATCCCGCCGGTCTCCTTCGCGACGGTCTCGACGCCCTCGACGTCGGCCAGGACCAGGTCCGCCCCCTCGGCGGCGAAGGCCTCCGCGGCGACGCGCCCGATCCCGGAACCGGCCCCGGTGACGACGATCGCGCGCCCGCGCAGGCGCTCACCCACGGCCGGAGATGACCGCCTGGTACGCGGCGGCCTCGTCGGGATCGGCCGCCTCCAGACCCATCACCGCGCCGAACATCTGGCCGGCCACGCCGACCAGGCAGACGAACGCCACCAGCTCGACGATCTCGTCCTCGGTGAACTCCTCGCGCAGGACGTCGAACTGGGCGTCCGTGATGCCCGCGGGGTCCTGGGCGATGAGCTGCGCGAAGGCCACGGCGAGCGACTCCCGCCGGTCCGCCGCGGCCGGGGCCTCGCCGGTGTCCAGCGACGCGCAGTACGCACAGCCCACCTCGCCCGCCGTCGCCCGGCGCAGGGCCTCCTTCAGCGACGGCGGCAGCAGACCGTGGAACCGGGTCGCGGCGTCGAGCCGGGCGAAGGCCTTCAGGATCTCGGGGCGCCGGCCCATCGTCCTGGCGAGGACGCTGTTGGTGACCGCGTTGCCGGACTCGTCGACCGGCAGCGGCGTGATCCGCGGCATGTCGCGACCTCCTCCGTGAGGCGACTCCTGGAGAACCACACTGCCAAACGGTCGTTAGGTGCTCAACCGCGATCACTCGTTCGGCCGAAGGCGCGGAACCTCAGTCGCGGTAGACGGCGGGGCGGCGCTCCATGGCCGCGGCCAGGGCCTCGTCGAGGTCGGCCGAGACCAGCATGCCCGCGTTCCAGGTGGCGACCTGGTCCAGCGCGTCGGCCACCGTGTGGTCCCGGGCGTAGGTGATCGCGTGCTTGGTGCCGCGCAGCGCGAGGGGCGGCTTGGCGGCGAGCGACGCGGCCAGCTCCGCGACCCCCGCCGCGAGGGCCTCGGCGTCGGGATACACGCCGTTGACCAGCCGCAGGGTGAGCGCCTCGCCGCCGCTGACCGTCCGGCCGGTGTAGGCGAGCTCCCGGGTCACGCCCTCGCCGACGATCCGGGGCAGCCGCTGCAGGACGCCGACGTCGGCCACGACGGCCATGTCGATCTCCTTGATCACGAACCGCGCGTCCTCGGTGCTGTAGCGCATGTCGCAGGCCGAGGCCAGGTCCATGCCGGCACCGACGCACGCGCCGTGCACGGCCGCGATCACCGGCACGCGGCACCGCTCGACGCTGGTGATCACGTCCTGCAGGTCCAGGATCGTGCGGCGCAGGGCCTCCGCCGCCCGGCCCGCGCAGTCCGCCCCCGCCCCGGCCCGGAGGCTGCCGAGCATCTCCAGGTCGATACCGGCGCAGAAGTGTTTCCCGCTGCCCGCGAGCACCACCACGCGGACGGTCGGGTCGGCGTCGAGGGCGTCGACGGCTGCACGCAGCTCCGACCACATCGCCCTGTTCAGCGCGTTGGCCTGGGCGGGCCGGTCGAGCCGCAGGTGTGCGACGCCGTCCTTCGCCTCGACGGCGATCGTCTCGAGCTCCATGGTGTCCTCTCGCGGTACCGGTCAGGACCGACCGTCGGTGAGCATCCGGCGCGCGGTCCGCTTCCACAGCTCCAGGTGCGGGTCCGTGGTGGGGTCGCGCGGGTCGATCGCGTAGGTCAGCGCCACGCCGCGCATGCTGGTGAAGAGCAGCTCCCGCACGTCGTCGAACGCCGGGTGGGTCGAGTGGACCGGCCCGAACAGGGCGGCCACCACGTGCTGGATCGCCAGGCCCAGCCGGCGCTCCTCCGGCAGCAGCTCGGCGCGCAGGGTCTCGTCCGTGCGCGCGGCCGTCCACAGCTCCATCGCGGCCCAGAAGTAGGGCTGGCGGAAGGTGCTCCAGAGCAGCTCCACCGCCCGGTCGATGCGTTCGGCGCCGCTCTCCGTGGCGTGCGGCCAGCTCTCCATGTCGGTGATCCGCTCGACGGCGAGGTGCTGCGCGGCGGCGACGAGCAGGGCCGAGCGGGACGGGAAGTGGTGCAGCAGCCGGCCGCGGGAGACCCCGGCGCGCTCCTGGATGGTCACGGTGGTGGCGCCGGAGTAGCCGTCCTCCACCAGGCTGCGCACGGCGGCGTCGAGGATCAGCGCGTGGCTGCTGGCCCGCCGCTCGCCCTGGGTGCGACGCGGGGTGGGTGCGGCCATGCCCCGAGGGTAGTCGGCCCGGCCCGCGGATCCCGGCACCACGGACTGTTTTGCTGCCCGATCTGGGCGGATCGGCGAAGATCGGGTTGACTGTGCGCCGTGGTGGTCCGGGTCGCGGTGCTCGGCCCGGTGCGGGCCGAGGTCGCCGGCGTGCCCGTGGACCTGGGCGGCCCCCGGCAGCGCGCCGTGCTGGCCCGGCTGGCCGTGGCGGGCGGCGAGGTGGTCTCCACCGACCTGCTGGTCGACGACCTGTGGCGCGGCGAGCCCCCGCCGCGGGCGCTGGGCGCCCTGCAGGTCCATGTCTCGCACCTGCGGCGCGTGCTCGAACCGGGCCGGCGGCCGCGCACTCCCGCGTCGGTGCTGGTCAGCGAGGCGCCGGGGTACGCACTGCGGCTGCCGGCCGACAGCCTGGACTCCCGCCGCGTCGGCGCGCTGCTCGACGCGGCCGCCCTCGCCCCGCCGGACCGCGCGGAGGAGCTGCTGGTCGAGGCGTTGCGCTCCTGGTCCGGGCCCGCCTTCGCCGAGTTCGCCGACGAGCGGTGGGCCGCCCCGGAGGCCGCCCGCCTGGGCGAGCTGCGGCTCGTCGCGACCGAACGGCTCGCCGAGGCGCGGCTGGCGCGCGGCCGGGCCGCCGACGTCGTGCCCGATCTGGAGGTCCTGCTGCGCGACCACCCGCTGCGCGAGAACGCGGTCCGGCTGCTCGCGCTCGCCCTCTACCGCACCGGCCGTCAGGCGGACGCGCTCGCGGTGCTCGCCCGGGCGCGGACCCGGCTGGCCGAGGAGCTGGGCGTCGACCCGGGCCCGGAGCTGCGGGCGTTGGAGCGGGACGTCCTCACCCAGGCCGAGCACGTCCGGCCGGCGCTGCGCCCGGTCGCGGCGGAGCCCGGGCCGGCCATCGTGGGTCGCACCGCCGAGCTGCACCGGCTGCGGTCCGCGGCCGAGCGGGCCCGCTCCGGCGTCGCCGTCGTGCTCGTCGAGGCCGACGCGGGCGGCGGCAAGTCCGCCCTGGTCGAGGCGTTCCGGGCGGGCCTGCCCGGCTGGACGACCGCGCTCGGGCGGTGCCCCGAGGTCGACGGCGCCCCGCCGGGCTGGGCCTGGACGGAGCTGGTCGAGGAGCTGGCGCGGGCCGTCCCGGTGTCGGAGGACCTCGCCGCCCGCCTGGCCCCGCTGCGGGCGGCCGGGCCCGGCCGCGAGGAGGTCGGCGAGACGTTCTGGCTGTCCCGGGCGGTCGTCGAGCTGGTGGGCGGGGTCGCGGCGGGCGGTCCCGTGCTGCTCGTGCTCGACGACCTGCACCGGGCCGAGGACGAGACGTTGCAGCTGCTCCGCGCCGTCGTCGGCGGGCTCGGCGCGGCGCCCGTGCTCGTCGTCGCGACCCTGCGGCCGGCCGAGGTCGGTCCGGACCTCGCGGCCACCCTGGCGGCCCTCGCCGGGCCGGTCGCCGACCGCATCACCCTGACCGGGCTGACCGGGCCGGAGGTACGCGCGCTGCTGACCGGCCAGGGCGTCGCCGATCCCGACGAGCACACGGTCGCCCTGGTCACCGCGCGCACGGACGGCAACCCGCTCTTCGTCCGCGAGACCGCCCGCCTGATCGCGGTGGAGGGCGCCGCGGCCGCGGCCGACACGATCCCCGCCGGGGTCCGGGACGTCCTGCGCCGCCGGGTCGCACGCCTCCCCGCGCCCGCCCGCACCGTGCTGGGCCAGGCCTCGGTGCTCGGGCGCGAGGTCGACATCGACACCCTGGTCCGGTTGGCCGCCGGGTCGGGCGGATCCGAGGACGGGGTGCTCGACGCCCTCGAGCTGGGCGTGCTCGCGGGCCTGCTGACCGAGCCGGCACCCGGCCGGGTCCGGTTCGCGCACGCCCTCGTGCGGGACACGCTCGACGCCGACCTGCCCCGCCTGCGGCGGACCCGGCTGCACGCCGCCGCGCTGGCCGCCGTCGAGGCGGGCCCCGCCGATCCCGCGGCCCTCGCCCGGCACGCGCTCGAGGCGGGCCCGGCGGTGCCGCCGGCGACCGCCCTGCGACACGTCGAGGCCGCGGCGCACGAGGCCGCGGGCTTCGGGGCGCACCGCGACGCCGCCAGGCTCTGGGCCGCGGCGATCGCCCTGGCCGGCCCGGCGGGCGTCGAGGTCGACCACGAGATCGCGCTGCGCTGCGGGCACGTCTCCGCGCTGGCGCACGCAGGCCAGGTCGCGGCCGCCGTGCGCGCCCGCCGCGCCGCGGTCGACCGGGCGCGTGGCACCGCATTCCTCGTCGCGGCGCTGACCAGCTACGACGCGCCGGTCTCATGGACGATCCGGCAGGACATCGCCGTCGACGCAGACCTCGTCGGCCTGCTCGACGGGGCCCTTGCCGACCCGCACGTGGACCCGGCGACCCGATGCCGGCTGCTCGTCGCGCTGACGTTCGAGCTGGAGACCCACGACGACGACCGGGTCCGGGAGCTGACGGCCGAGGCCGTGGCGCTGTCGGCCGGCCTCGGCGACCCGTTGCTGCGCTGCCGGGTGCTCAACGCCCGCTCCTTCGCCGCGCTCGGCCCCGACCTCCGGCACGAGCTGGAGGGGGTGGGGCGCGAGCTGCTGGAGACGGCCGAGCGGGCCGGGCTGGCGGGCTACCGCTCCGAGGGCCACCACCTGCTCTTCATGCTCGCCTGCGAGCGCTTCGACCTCGACGCCGCGCAGTCGCACGCGGACGCCGCGATCGCCGCAGCGTCGGGCGGGCAGCTCGGGGTGACGCTCGCCTGGGCGGCGATCTTCGCCGCGCTGCGTGCCGTCGTCGCCGGGGACTTCGCGAGCGCCGAGCAGGGGTACGCGGCGGTGCAGGCCGCGATGGAGAGCGTCGGTGCGATCAACGCCGACAACCTGGCGCTGTTCGGGCTCTTCGGCGTTCGGCACGCGCAGGGCAGGCTCGCGGAGCTGGCCCCGGCCTTCGCGGCGCTGCAGGCGCGGATCCCCGACAGCGTCACCGACCCGACCGCCCGTGCGTTGATCGCGGCCGGGCGGATCGACGAGGCCCGCGCGGTCTGGCGGCCCGACCTGCACCCGCCGCGGACCTACTACTGGCTGCTGTTCATGGGGCTGCGCGCCGAGGTCGCCGTCGCGCTGGGCAACCGGGCGGCTGCGGCGGCCTGCCTGTCCGAGCTGGAGCCGTGGGCCGACCAGCTGGCCGGCCTCGCCAGCGGCACGGTCACGCTCGGCCCGGTCGCGCAGCACCTCGGGGAGCTCGGCGGGGTGCTGGGCCGGCCGGTGGCCGAGCGGCGGGCCCACTTCGCGCACGCCCGCGCGATCGCGCGCCTGCTCGGCTCGCCGCACTGGGAGGAGCGGGCGGCCGCGGCCCTCACCGAGCTCGAGCGCTGACCGTCCGTGCGGCCCACCGGGGTCGGTTCACGGAGTCCCGAAGACGAGGCGGACCCGGCGGGCGTGCCGGGGGCGGAGCAGCGCGAGCAGGAGCACCAACGGCGGGCCGGCCTCCGCCTTGATCGCGGCGAGCTCGTCCGGGGTGGTGACCTCGGCGATCCGGGGCAGCACGAAGCCCATCGGCGGGCCGCCCTTGCGGATGGCCTTCTCCATCTCCTGCCAGTCCGCGGCGGCGACGTACCGCTCGATCACCGGGAAGAGCTCGGCCTCCTCGCTCTCGATGTGCTCGTCGAGCTCGTCGCGCACCCGGGCGAGGGCATCGGCCAGGACGGCGGCGCGCTCCGGGTAGATCGGGGCGTCGAGGAAGCCGGCGGCGGCGCGGCGCAGCCGGTCGAGCAGCGGGTCGAGGGCGCGGTGGTCCTCGGACAGCACGGTGAGATCGACGGCGGTGCCGGCGCTGCGCTCGATCAGCGGCCAGGTCAGCTCGTCCTCGACGGTGTGGTGATGGTGGATCTCGTCGGCCAGCGTGGTGATCCAGCGGGTGAGGGCCTTGGCGCGGCGGGCGTCGCAGGGCTCGCCGGCGGCCAGGCGCTCCGCGGTCGCGGTCAGCCGGTGCAGGTCGCCGCGCATGATGCGGTGCGCCAGGCGCATGCCCAGCAGGTCGGGGGTGGTGGCGGGGGCGGTCATCGCTTCTCCTTCTCGGGGGATGTCGCCACCCTGCGCCGGCCCGCTTAAGCCGGACCTGTCGTCGACTTGTCGGATGACTTGTTGCCGGTCGCGACTCGCGGGTGCCCAGGGCGCGACTCGCGGGAGCCCAGGGCGCGACTCGCGGGAGCGGAGGGCGCGACTCGCGGGGGCCCAGGGCGCGACTCGCGGAGGTGGGTTCCGCTCAGTGGGAGGATCGGGGCGTGGCGGGCAACCTCTCGACCCCCGGGGCCAGCGTGGCCTCGCGGGTGTTCGCGCTGCTCGCGGCGTTCGACGCCGAGCACCGCGCGTTGTCGCTGACCGCGCTGGCCGAGCGGGCCGGGCTGCCGCTCGCCACCGCGCACCGGCTGGCGGGGGAGCTCGTCGGGCTGGGCGGGCTGGAGCGCCGCGCCGACCGGTACGTCGTGGGACGGCTCGTGTGGGACCTGGGGCTGCTCGCCCCCGTACAGGTGGAGCTGCGGCAGGTCGCGGCGCCGTTCCTGCACGACCTCTACGCCGCCACGCACGCCACGGTGCACCTCGCCGAGCGCGCGGGCGCCGAGGTCCTCTACCTCGACCGGCTGTCCGGCCGCGCGACGGTGCCCGTGGTCAGCCGGGTCGGCGGGCGCCTCCCGCTGCACACCACCGGTGTCGGCAAGGTCCTGCTCGCGCACGCCCCGGACGACGTGCAGCGGGCCGTGCTCGCCGACCTCGCGCGCGTCACGCCGTACACGATCACCCAGCCCGGCCGGCTGCGCGAGCAGCTGCGCCGGGTGCACCGCGAGGGGTTCGCGCAGACCGTCGAGGAGATGAGCCCCGGCGCGTGCTCCGTGGCGGTGCCGGTCCGGCACGGGCCGGACGGGCAGGTCGTGGCCGCGCTCGGGCTCGTCGTGCCCGACCTGCGGCGCGGCCGCGCGCGGCTGATCGCGGCCCTACAGGTGGCCGCGGCCGGCATCGGACGCTCGCTCCCCGCCGAGCCGTCCTCCCCGGGCGGTCTTCCACTGAGTGAGAGCTCGCGCTAGGCGACCGGCGGTCGGACGGCCACACTCCTCGCATGCGCACCCAGGTCGCCATCGTCGGCGCCGGCCCCGCCGGGCTCCTGCTGTCCCACCTGCTCGACCGCGCGGGCGTCGAGTCCGTGATCGTCGAGACCCGCTCCCGCGAGTACGTCGAGGCCCGGATCCGCGCGGGGATCCTCGAGCACTCGACGGTGCAGCTGCTGCACGAGGTGGGGCTGGGGGAGCGGCTGGCCCGCGAGGGCGACGAGCACCGCGGCATCCACCTGCAGTGGCCCGGCGAGCGCCACCACCTCGACTTCGTGGACCTCGTCGGCCGCAGCGTCACCGTCTACGGGCAGACCGAGGTGACCAAGGACCTCGGGAAGGCGCGCGCGGCCGCGGGCCAGGAGATCCGCTACGAGGTCACCGACACCGCGGTCCACGACCTGGAGACCGAGCAGCCGTACGTCACCTTCACCGGCCCGGACGGCACGGCCGAGCGCCTCGACGCCGACGTGGTCGTGGGCTGCGACGGCTCGTTCGGGCCCTGCCGCGCCGCCGTGCCCGACGCCGTCCGGCAGGCCTGGGAGCGTGTCTACCCGTACTCCTGGCTGGGCATCCTCGCCGACGTCGCACCCTCGACCGACGAGCTGATCTACGCCTGGCACCCGGACGGCTTCGCGCTGCACTCCATGCGGTCGGAGACCGTCTCGCGGCTCTACCTGCAGGTCCCGAACGGCACCGACATCGGCGAGTGGTCCGACGACCGGATCTGGGACGCGCTGGCCACCCGGCTCGGCCACGGCCAGGACGGCTGGACGCTGAACCCCGGGCCCGTCACCGAGAAGTCCGTGCTTCCGATGCGCAGCTTCGTGCAGCAGCCCATGCGGCACGGCCGCCTCTTCCTCGCCGGCGACGCCGCCCACATCGTGCCGCCCACCGGCGCGAAGGGGCTCAACCTCGCGGTGGCCGACGTCGCCCTGCTCGCCCCGGCCCTGGCCGCGCTGCTGCGCGACAAGGACCCGTCGCTCGCCGACGCGTACTCCGACACCGCCCTGCGCCGGGTCTGGCGCTGCACCCACTTCTCCTGGTGGATGACGACGATGCTGCACCAGTCCGGCGACCCGTTCGACGCCCAGCTGCAGCTCTCGCAGCTGCGCTGGGTGGCGAGCAGCGAGGCCGGCAAGACCGGCCTCGCCGAGAACTACGCGGGCCTGCCGATCGGCTTCTGACGCGGCTGTACTCGGTCAGTGGCGCCGGGGCGCCACTGACCGCACACGGTCAGCTCAGTTCGTCGATGAAGAAGTCGAGCTCGGGGTCGTCGCCCCCGCCGTAGCGGGAGAAGTCGGTGACCCCGGCCTCGCGCAGGATCTGCACGTCGATGAACGTCTCGCCGCTGCGCCCCGGCGGCAGGGACAGCACGGCGACGGCGGCGTCGGCCATGATCTCCGGGTCGCGCGAGCGGTCGACGGTGTCGGTGCCGCCGAGCAGGTTCTGCACCGCGGCGGTCTTGATCGCGGTCTCCGGCCACAGGCAGTTCGCGGCGACGCCGGCCTCGGCGAACTCGGCCGCCCAGCCCAGCGTCAGGATCGTCATGCCGAACTTGGACAGCGCGTAGGCCGGGAACTTCCCGAGCCAGTGCGGCGCCATCGTGACCGGCGGGGACAGCGTGAGCACCCGCGCCCGGTCGGACTTGCGCAGGTGCGGCAGGGCCGCCTTGAACAGCAGGAACGTGCCGCGCGAGTTGATCTGCTGCATCAGGTCGTAGCGCTTGACGCTGAGTTCCTCGGTGCCGGTGAGGTTCAGCGCCGAGGCGTTGTTGACCACGATGTCGATCCCGCCGAACCGCTCGACGGCCTGCGTTGCGGCGCGCTCGACGTCCTCCTCCTTGCGGACGTCGCCGACCACGGCGAGGGCCTGCCCGCCGGCCTGCTCGATCTCGGCGACGGCGGTGTGCACCGTGCCGGGCAGTCGCGGGTCGGGCTGGTCGGTCTTGGCCAGGATGACGACGTTGGCGCCGCGCCGGCCGGCGGCGACGGCGATGGCCAGCCCGATGCCACGGCTGCCGCCGGACATCAGGATCGTGCGGCCGGCCAGGGCGTCCTGCTCGGTCACGGGCTCCTCCTCTGCGCTGGGGACGCCCGGACAGTAACAGTCAGATCTGACCGCTACCGGGTGACCTCCACCACGACGAGCACGTTCCCGTCCGGGTCGCGCAGCGTGAACATGGGCGGGGCGTACTCGCCCATCCGCAGCACCTCCGGGTCGACGTCGACGCCGCGCTCCCGCAGCTCGGCATGCGCTGCGTCGGCATCGGGGCTGGCCAGCCGGATCGCCGTGCCCAGCCCGGTGGGCGCGGGCTCGCCGGCGACCAGCGCGATGGAGGTCGCCGCGCCGGGCGGGGCGACCTCGAGCCAGCGGCCCTCGCCGAACGGGGCGTCGAGCCGCTTCTCGAGGCCGAGCGCCCCGACGTAGAACTCCAGCGCCTTCTCCTGGTCGCGGACGGTGAGCGCCACGGTGTGGATGTCGCTGATCATGGTGTCCCTCCTCCTCGGGTCGTCGAACGGTGGACCCGGCCGTGCCGCGGAACTCATCGGCCGTCGTCGGCCGGGAGGGCTCCTCGGCCCCGGACCTACCGGCCCGGAGAATTCACCCGCCCCGGGATGTCCGTCCGCAAGATCGGGAGCACGATGGCGGCATGAGCGCTCCCGTCCGCATCGGGCTGCAGCTGCAGCCCCAGCACGCCGACTACGGCCGCATCCGCGACACCCTGCTCGCCGCCGAGGAGGCGGGCGCCGACGTCGTCTTCAACTGGGACCACTTCTTCCCGCTCTACGGCGACCCCGACGGCAAGCACTTCGAGTGCTGGACCATGCTCGGCGCCTGGGCCGAGACCACGAGCCGCGTCGAGATCGGCGCGCTGGTCACGTGCAACTCGTACCGCAACCCCGAGCTCCTGGCCGACATGGCCCGCACGGTCGACCACATCTCGCACGGCCGGCTCATCCTCGGGATCGGCTCCGGCTGGTTCGAGAAGGACTACGACGAGTACGGCTACGACTTCACGACCGCGGGCCGCCGGCTCGACGACCTCGGCGCCGCCCTGCCTCGCATTCGCGACCGCTGGTCGAAGCTGAACCCGGCCCCGACCCGCGACATCCCGATCCTCATCGGCGGCGGCGGGGAGAAGAAGACCCTGCGCCACACCGCCGAGCACGCCACGATCTGGCACGGCTTCGGCGACGCCGGGACCGTGCGGCACAAGTGCTCCGTGCTCGACGGGCACTGCCGTGATCTCGGCCGGGACCCGGCCGAGATCACCCGGTCCTGCGGCGTGCAGGCCCCGCCCGAGGAGACCGCGCAGGAGCTCCTCGACGCCGGGGTCTCGCTGTTCACCGTGGGCGTGGGCGGGCCGGACTACGACCTCTCGCTGCTCAAGGAGTGGATCGCCTGGCGCGACTCACGGGACTGAGCCGGGACTGAGCCGGGACTGAGCCGAGACCGGGTCGCGGTCACGCGAGCTCGTCGCGGAGCAGGGCGGCGGCGCCCGCCATCGCCCGCATCTTCCCGGCGGCCGAGTCGCGCGGCAGGTACTTCATCCCGCAGTCGGTGGCGATGACGATCTGCTCCGGCGGGAGGCGGTCGAAGGCGCGCCGCACCCGCCCCGCGACCGTCTCGACGGACTCCACGGCGTGGTCCGACAGGTCGATCACGCCGAGGAGGATGGTCTTGTCCTTCAGGTCCGCGAGCACCCCGAG
This sequence comes from Pseudonocardia terrae, assembly GCF_021343995.1. Lineage (GTDB taxonomy): Bacteria > Actinomycetota > Actinomycetes > Mycobacteriales > Pseudonocardiaceae > Pseudonocardia > Pseudonocardia terrae. The sequence goes on from NZ_JAJTTE010000003.1 coordinate 161,482, forward strand.
GTCCAGCCCGGACTGCGCGGTCTCGATGGAGATCTGGTCGGCGGTGCAGCCGGCCAGCTCGGGCAGGAACGAGTAGCCCTCGGGGCGCTCGTGGATGATCGCCGCGTAGCCGAAGCAGAGGTGCACTACGGTGGTGCCCGGCACGCCCTCGAGCGCGGCGTTCAGCGCGGCGAGTCCGTAGGAGCGGGCCGCGTCGGGGCGGGCCTGCAGGTACGGCTCGTCGATCTGGACGACGTCGGCGCCGGCCGCGAACAGGTCCTTGATCTCGGCGTTCACGGCGGCGGCGTAGCCCATCGCCGCGGACTCGGGGTCCGGGTAGTGGTCGTTCTGCGCCTGCTGGGACATGGTGAAGGGCCCGGGCACGGTCATCTTCACCGTGCGGTCGGTGTGGGCCTTGAGGAAGCGCAGGTCGTCGACCTGCACGGGACGCGGCCGGGAGATCGCCCCGACGATCCGGGGCACCGGATTGGGGTGCCCGCTGCGGTCCAGCGCCGTGCCGGGGTTGTCGACGTCGACGCCCTCGAGTGCGGTGGCGAAGTGGTTCGAGTAGCTCTCCCGCCGGATCTCCCCGTCGGTGACGATGTCGAGCCCGGCCTCCTCCTGCTCCCGGATCGCGACCCGGGTCGCGTCGTCCTGGGCCTCGGCGAGGTGCTCCGGCGGGATCCGCCAGAGCTCGCGGGCGCGGACCCGGGGCGGGAAGCGGCCGGCCAGGCGGGCGCGGTCGATCAGCCACTCGGGCTGGGCGTAGCTGCCGACCAGGGACGTGGGCAGCAGCGGCAACGTCTTCGGCACGTGCTCCTCCAGGGATGTCACGACTCGGGCGGGTGTCGGACGACGAGCACGATCCGGCCCTCGGCGGTGCCCGCGGCCTGGCGCTCCCAGGCCGGGCCGGCGTCCGCGAGCGGGACGGTCTCGTGGGCGACGGTCAGCTGGTCCTGCCCGGCGAGGAACGCGACCGACTCGGCGCGCTCCTCGCGGGTCAGGGCGTTGTTGGTGTAGCCGAGCACGCGCAGGGACCGACTGCGCAGCGTCGACGAGTCGAGCGGGCTGGTCTCGCCGGCGGAGCCACCGAGGTGGACGAGCCGTCCGCCGGTGCCGAGCGCCCGGGCCGCCGCGGCGGCGGGCACGCCGTAGAGCGGGTCGAGGACCAGGTCGGCGGGACGGCCGGCGGCCTCGGTGAGCCGCGTGGCGAGTTCGCCGACGTCGTCGGTGTCCAGCGCGACCACGGCGTCGGCCCCCGCGGTGCGCGCCCGCTCCTGCGCCGCCGCCGACCGGGCGGCGGCCACGACCCGCGCCGCCCCGGCCAGGCGGGCGAGCTGCACCGCGGCCTGGCCCACCACGCCACCCGCGCCCAGCACGATCACGGTCTCGCCCTCCGTCAGCCCGCCCGTGCCGGTCAGGGCCCGGTGCGCGGCCACCGCGGACAGGCCGAGCGCGGCCAGCCGGACGGGGTCGACGCGCGCGGGCAGGCGGACGAGATCGGCCTCGGGCACGCACGCGACCGCGGCCATGCTGCCGTCGCCCGGGGCCATCCCGGCCGAGGTCGGGAACCACACCGTGCGTCCGTCGACCGTCCCGACGCCCTGCACGCCCGGCACGTACGGGGTGCGTGGCACGCCGAAGTACGAGGTCCCGGAGGCGCACAGCAGGTCCAGCGGGGTGATCGGGGCGGCCAGGACGTCGACGAGCACCTGGCCGGGCCCGGGCTGCGGCGGCTCGCGGTCCGCGACCACGGGCGGCCGGCCGGGCTCCGGGATCAGCGCGGCGCGCACGGGTCGGTGTCCATTTTCGCTCCGCGAGCTGCGCTCATGCGGGCTGCAGGCGGAAGTCGTACCGGGCCTCGAGCCAGGGCACCTCCGACCTGCCGCCGTCGGGCGTCGGGCCGGGCTCGCGCTCGGTGAACGCCACCACCAGCTCCTGTTTCGTGCCGAACACGACGTCGCTGTCCAGGAACTCGGCACCCTCCTGGAACAGGTGGGTGATCAACGGGGCGTACCCGTCGACGGCGAGCAGGAAGTGCACGTGGGCCGGCCGGAAGTGGCTGATCCCCGTCCTGCTGATCAGGTCGCCGACGGGCCCGTCCATCGGGATCGAGTAGCCCTTGGGCGCGATGGTGCGCACGCAGTAGGAGCCGTCCGCGCGGGTCGTGTACTTCGCCCGCAGCCGGGCCTCGTCGACGTCGGGCAGCTGGGCCTCGTAGACGCCGTCGGCGTCGGACTGCCAGACGTCGAGGACGGCGCCGCCGACCGGCGTGCCGTCGAGTGCCGTGACGGTGCCGCTGACGTAGAGCGGGGTGCCGGGCAGGCCGTCGGACATGTCGCCGCCGAAGTCCAGCTCGGGCGAGCCGTCGATGTGGAACGGACCGAGAACCGTGGCCGGGGTCGCGGCGGGGTCGAGCCGGTTGTTCATCTGCACGACCAGCATGGACAGCCCCAGCACGTCCGAGGCCAGGATGAACTCCTCGCGCTTCTCGTCGCTGATCTGCCCCGTCGCCGTCAGCCACTGCATCGCGGCCATCCACTCGGCCTCGGTCAGCCGGACCTCGCGGGCGAAGTCGTGCAGGTGCCGGACCAGCGCGGTGAGCACCTCACGGGTGCGCGGGTCGTGCGCCGTGCCCCAGCGCTCCACCGCGAGGTCGGTGATGTTCTCCTCGGTGACCAGCTTCATCGCTGCCTCCCGCGTTCGTCAGAGGTCCCGCACCGTCAGGACGGTCGGTAGGGGTCCGGGTCGACCGGCTTGTTGTGGAGGTCGACGGACAGGAAGATGTCGTTGCCCACGGGGTGCCGGAGCTCCTCGGCGAGCTGGCCGATGAGCCCGGCGGTGCGGGCGAGCAGGGCGAACCCGCGCAGCAGCTCCAGCGGCAGGCCCAGGTCGGCCAGCGCCGCGCCGCACACGCCGGCACCGTTGAGCGGCAGGGTCCGCCCGAGGACCTGCGGGTGGACGCGGCCGATCGCGGCGAACAGCTCCAGGTGCGGCCCGACCAGGTCCTCCTCACGAGCGATCGCGTAGAGCCGGCGCGTGCGCGGGTCGCCGTCCTTGTGCACGTGGTGGCCGAGCCCCGGCACGAACCTCTTCGCCTCGCGCTGCTCACGAACGACCTGCAGGGCGATCTCGTCCCAGCCGGCCGCGTCCATCGGAAGCTGGTCCGGCAGCCGCTCGTGCAGGAACCGGCCGCAGTCCTCGGTCACGCCGAGGAACCGCGATCCGCCGCCGAGCAGCCCCGCGGCCAGCGCGCCCTGCACGGAGTCCGGGGCGGACAGGTAGGTCAGCCGGGTGACGATCGCGGTCGGGGTGAAGCCGTGGTCGGCCAGCGCGGCCAGCACGGCCTCGAACACCCTGGTCTCGCCCTTGCTCGGGCGGCGCTGGGTGGCGAGCCAGAAGGCGAGCTCGCCGAACCCGACCTGGCCCATGACGTCGTCGGCCAGGTCCTGGCCGAGCAGGGTGATCTTCTCGCGCGACGCCGCGCCCAGCGCCGTCGCGTACTCGCGGACCGGTTCGTGCTGGTCAGGCATCCTCGCTCAGCCACTTCCTCAGTTCGGCGCCGTGCTCGTCGAGCTCCGGCGGGGGGAGCCGGTAGACCGCGGGCGTGGCGGAGAACCGGATCGGGTGCCGCGTGGTGGGTACCGCACGATCACCCTCCCCGACGGGGACGACGGGGTCGAGCCCGAACCGCTCGGCCATCGCGAAGCCGCCGTCGATGGTCTGGATCGGCCCGGCCGGCACGCCGGCCGCGGTGAGCAGGTCGAACCACTCCACCGCGGTCTTCTGCCGCAGCCGGTCGACCAGGATGGGCCGCAGCTCCTCCCGGTTGGCGGTGCGATCGGCGTTGCGGGCGAAGCGCGGGTCGTCCGCGACCTCGGGGACGCCGAGGACCCCGCAGAGCTTGCGGAACTGGGAGTCGTTGGCGGCGGCGACGATCAGGTCGTCGTCGGCGGTCGGCAGCGGCTCGTAGGGGAAGACGCTGGGGTGGGCGTTGCCCATCCGGTACGGCACGGTGCCGCTGGCGACCCACGCGGAGCTGTGGTTGACCAGCCCCGTCAGCGCCGAGGACAGCAGGTTGACCTCGACGTACTGGCCCTCGCCGGTGCGGTCCCGGTGGCGCAGCGCGGCGAGGATGCCGATGGCGGCGTGGTTGCCGGCCATGACGTCGAAGACGGAGATCCCGGCCCGGTACGGCGGCCCGTCGGCGTCGCCGGTCAGGCTCATCAGCCCGGACATGGCCTGCACCATCAGGTCGTAGCCCGGCACGTCCTTGCCCGGGCCGGACCCGAACCCGCTGATCGAGGCGTAGACGACGCCGGGGTTGGCCTCGCGGACGGCGGCGTAGTCCAGCCCGAACCGGGTCATCCCGCCCGGCTTGAGGTTCTCGATCACGACGTCGGCGCGCCGGGCGAGCTCGCGGGCGGCGGCGAGGTCGGACTCGTCGCGCAGGTCCAGGGCGATCGACCGCTTCCCGCGGTTGACCCCGAGGTAGTAGGTGGACACGCCCTCGCGCACCGGCGGGGTCCAGGTCCGGGTGTCGTCGCCCGCCGGGCCCTCGACCTTCACCACCTCGGCGCCCATGTCCGCCAACAACATCGTGGCGTACGGCCCGGCGAGGATCCGGGAGAAGTCGGCCACCAGCAGCCCGGCGAGCGGGCCGCCCGCCGGGGGATCGGGCGTGGTCATCCGAATGGCCTCCTGCCCTCCTGTCCGCTGCACGGACATCCGTCCGGCGTCATCGATTCTTCGTCCTGCCGGGGGTGGCGTCAAGCGGGTCGGGACGAGCCCGGCACCGTCACGTGCGGCACGGTCTCGAGCCGCGCGAAGTCCGCGCTGATCTCGCCGGCGGTGTGCAGGAGCAGCGGCAGGTGGTGCTCGCGCAGGTACTCGACGGACGTCTCCGCCGCGTGGCAGTTCACGTTGACCCCGGCGATCACCCGGCCCGAGCCGTCGCGCAGCGGCGCCGCCACCGAGCGGATGCCGGGCGCGAGCTGCTCGTCGGTCAGCGCCCAACCGCGGGCGCGCACCTCGCGCAGCACCGCGTCCCGCTCCGCGCGGTCCGGCTGCCAGCGCGGGACCAGGCCGGAGCGGGTGGGCTCGGCGAGCACGCGCTCGAGCTCGTCGGGCGGGAGGGCGGCGAGCTGGACCTTGCCCAGCGAGGTCTGCAGCGCGGGGAACCTCGTGCCGATCTGCACCGCCAGCGACACGATCTTGGGCACGGACACGCGCGCGACGTAGACGATGTCCGAGCCGTCGAGCCGGGCGATCGAGCAGGATTCGTTCGTGCGCTCGACCAGCCGCTCGAGGTGCGGGCGGGCGACCTCCCACAGGCCGGTCGACCGGACGTAGGCCACGCCCAGGTCCAGCACCCGCGGGGTGAGCGTGAAGCCGCGCTCCTCGGCGCGGACGTACCCGAGCTCGGCGAGGGTGAGCAGGATCCGCCGGGCGGTCGGCCGGGCCAGGTCGGCGGCGGCGGCCACCTCGGCCAGCGACATCACGGGCCGGCCGGGCCGGAACGCGGTGATGACGTCGAGCCCCCGGGCCAGGGCCTCGATGAAGTCCGGACCCGTTCCCTCGCGTGGCATGCGTACCCCCGTCCCGCCGCGTGCGGCGTCCACCGTAGCCCGGCCGCGTCCGCCGGCCGGACAGCGCGGTGCCGGGGCGGGCCCGCGGCCCGGGGCCGGGGGCGACCGACGGTGATCGACGGTGATTGACACCGCCCACGGGCTCGACCACAGTAGCCCGCACACGGTGCTGACCGACAGGCGGACGTTGGTCCGAAGATCGCGAGGGAGCGAGCCGATGAGCGAGTCGACCGACGGGCGCCCGATCGTCCTCCGGGGCGGGACCGTGCTGACGATGGACGCGGACAAGCGCGTCCTCGCCGGGCAGGACGTGCTCGTCACGGGCGACCGGATCACCGCGCTCGGCCCGGACCTCGAGGTGCCCGAGGGCACCGTCGAGATCGACGCGACCGGCGGCATCGTCATGCCGGGGATGATCGACACACACCGGCACATGTGGCAGACGGCCATGCGCGGCTACGGCGCCGACTGGACCCTGACCCAGTACTTCGTCTGGTACTACCTGGAGTGGGGCAAGGCCTTCCGGCCCGAGGACGTGTACGCGGGCAACCTGCTCTCCGCGCTCGAGGCGCTCGACGCCGGCGTGACCACCACCGTCGACTGGTCGCACGGCCTGCAGACGGTCGATCACGCCGACGCCGCCGTCGACGCGCTGCGGTCCGTTCCCGGCCGGTTCGTGCTGGCCTACGGCAACATCCAGCAGGCGCCCGCCGAGTGGACCGCCGCCCCCGAGTTCCGGGACTTCGTCTCCCGCCGCCGCGACGACCTGTTCGGTTTCCGGATGGCCTTCGACGTGACCGGCGACCCGGCGTTCCCGGAGAAGCCGGCCTTCGAGGTGGCCCGGGAGCTGGGCGCGCCGGTCACCACGCACGCGGGGGTCTGGGGCGCCACCAACGACGACGGCATCCGGCTCATGCACGAGCACGGCTTCATGACCCCGGAGACGACCTACGTGCACGCCGCGACCCTCTCCGCGGACTCGTACCACCGGATAGCGGCCACCGGCGGCTCCGCGTCGGTGTCCACGGAGAGCGAGCAGAGCGCCGGCCAGGGCTACCCGCCCACCTGGGCGCTGCGGATGCACGGCATCCCGGTCTCGCTGTCGATGGACACCTCGGTGTGGTGGAGCGGCGACCTGTTCTCCGCCATGCGCACCACGCTCGGCGCGGACCGCTCGCGCGAGCACCTGGAGGCGCACGCCAAGGGCAATACCGTCACCCACGCCGCGCTGCGCGCCGAGCAGGTCGTGGAGTGGGGGACGCTCGGCGGGGCCCGCGCCCTGGGCCGCGAGTCCGAGCTGGGCAGCCTCGAGGTGGGCAAGGCCGCCGACGTGGTCCTGATCCGCAACGAGCACTCGCCGGTGATGTTCCCGCTGCTCAACCCCTACGGGCACGTGGCCTTCCAGGCCCAGCGCGGCGACGTCGACACGGTGCTGGTGGGCGGCCGGATCGTGAAGCGGGCGGGCCGGCTGGTCGACGTCGACCTCGCGGCGGCGCGGGCGACGGTCGAGCGGACCGTCGAGCACCTGCGCTCGACGCTCGGCGAGGGGGCCTGGAGGCAGGGCATGAACCCCGACGTCCCCGAGACGAAGATCCTCGACAACCCGTACACCTACACCGACTACCAGTCCGCCGCGACGCACGGCGGCTGAGCCGGGGCCGGTCCGGGGCGGCGGAGGGCGGCCGTAGGGTCGGCCGCATGCGGGTCCTCGTCGCGAGCATCGCCTCCCACGGCCACACCTACCCGCTGCTGCCCTTCGCGGTCGCGGCGCGCGAGGCCGGACACGAGGTGTCCTACGCGACCGCGCCGAGCTTCCACCCGCTCCTCGAGCGGCTCGGGTTCCGGCCGGTCGCGGCCGGCGGCGAGATCCGGGAGGCGTTCGGGCAGGTGTGGGCGCGGTCGGGCAAGGACCCGAGCGCCCGGTTCACCACCCCGCCGGACGAGGTGATGGCGATGGCCGGGCGGGTCTTCGGCGAGGTGCTGCCGCGCCGCACCGCCGCGGACCTGGCGCCGGTGCTGGCGGAGCTGCGCCCGGACGTCGTGGTGCACGAGGCGGGTGACCTCGGCGCCGGGCTCGCGGCGAAGGTGGCCGAGGTGCGGGGCCTGTGCCACGGGTTCGGCCGGGTCGCGGGCGGGAAGCTGCTCGCCCGCGCCGGCGACCATGTCGGCGGGCTGGCCGCCGAGCTGGGCCTGGACCCCGCCGCGGTCGCCGGGCCGGGACTCGGGGACCCGTTCCTCGACATCTGCCCCGCGTCGCTGCAGGACCCGGAGTTCCTGGCCGCGTTCACGCCGGGCCGCGCGCCGCGCGTGCCGCTGCGCCCGGTGCCCTTCGCCGAGCCCGCGCCGCTGCCGGCCTGGGTGACGGAGCCGGGTCCGCCGCTGGTCTACCTCACCCTGGGCACGGCGTTCGCGGAGGGCAGCGTGCTGCGCACGGCCATCGACGCGCTCGGCCGCCTGCCCGCACGGGTGCTCGTGGCCGCGGGCCCGATGATCGACGCCGCGCTGGTCGGCGACCTGCCTGAGACCGTGCGCGTCGAGCAGTGGGTGCCGCAGGCGGACCTGCTGCCGTACGCCGCCCTCGTCGTGCACCACGGCGGGTCCGGCACCACGCTCGGCGCGCTGGCGAACGGGGTGCCGCAGCTGGTCCTGCCCCAGGGGGCCGACCAGTTCGACAACGCCGGGGCCGTGGTCGCCGTCGGCGCCGGCCGGCTGCTGCGGCCCGGCGAGGCGACGACCGAGGCCGTCGCCGAGGCCGCGTCGTCGCTGCTCACGGACCCGGAACCCCGGGCCGCCGCCGCGGCGGTGGCCCGGGAGATCGCGGCGATGCCGTCGCCCGCCGAGGTGGTCGCCGACCTGCTGCGGTGAGCACGCTGCGCTGATCGGGCGTCAGCACTCCGGCACCTCGCGGCGGATCTCGTCGAGCCAGATCCGCGCGGACATGTCCGACGGCGCCCGCCAGTCCCCGCGCGGGGAGAGCGACCCGCCCGCGGACACCTTCGGCCCGTTCGGCAGCGCGCTGCGCTTGAACTGGCTGAAGGAGAAGAACCGCTGCGCGAACACCTCGCTCCAGCGCCGGATCTCGGCCATGGAGTAGCTCGGCCGCTCGTCCTCGGGGAACCCGGGCGGCCAGGGGCCCTGCGCCGGGTCGTGCCAGGCGTGCCACTGCAGGAACGCGATCTTCGACGGCCGCAGCCCGTAGCGGAGGGTGTAGAAGAGCGTGAAGTCCTGCAGCGAGTAGGGCCCGACCTTGGCCTCGCTGCTCTGGACCTCCTCGTCCTCACCGGTCGGCACCAGCTCCGGGGTGATCTCGGTGTCGAGGACGTCCGTGAGGACCGCGCCCACCTCGTCGTCGAACTGCTTCGACGAGACCACCCAGCGGATCAGGTGCTGGATCAGCGTCTTCGGCACGCCGCCGTTGACGTTGTAGTGCGACATCTGGTCGCCGACGCCGTAGGTCGACCACCCCAGGGCCAGCTCGGAGAGGTCGCCGGTACCGAGCACGATGCCGCCGCGCTGGTTGGCCGCGCGGAACAGGTAGTCGGTGCGCAGGCCGGCCTGGACGTTCTCGAACGTCACGTCGTAGACGGGCTCGCCGGAGGAGAACGGGTGGTCGAGGTTGTGGAGCATCATCCGCGCGGTCTCGGTGATGTCGAGCTCCTCGAAGGTGACGCCCAGGGCCTCGGCGAGCCGGTAGGCGTTGCCCTTCGTCCGGTCGCCGGTGGCGAAGCCGGGCAGGGTGAAACCGAGGATCTCGCTGCGCGGGCGGCCGGCCCGGTCCATCGCCCGCGCCGCCACGATCAGCGCGTGGGTGGAGTCGAGCCCGCCGGACACGCCGATGACGACCTTCGGGTCCCCGATCGCCCGCATCCGCTGCTCCAGCCCGGAGACCTGGATGTTGTAGGCCTCGTAGCAGTCCTGCTCGAGCCGGGACTCGTCCGCGGGCACGAACGGGAAGCGCTCCACCTCGCGGCGCAGGCCGAGGTCGCCGCGGGGCGGGTCGAGCCGGAACTCGATCCGCCGGAAGGCGCCCGTGCGGTCGGCGTGGTGGCGACGGTTGTCGTCGAACGTCCCCATCCGGATCCGCTCGGCGCACAGGGTCCCGAGGTCGACGTCGGCGACGGACTGCCGCGGTCCCTGCGGGAAGCGCTCGGTCTCGGCGAGCAGCAGGCCGTTCTCGTAGATCATCGTCTGGCCGTCCCACGCGAGGTCGGTCGACGACTCGCCCTCGCCGGCGGCGGCGTAGACGTACGCGGCCAGGCAGCGCGAGGAGGCGCTGCGGGCCATCAGCTTCCGGTCCTCGGCGCGGCCGACGGTGATCGGGCTGCCGGAGAGGTTGGCCAGCACCGTCGCGCCGGCCAGCGCGGCCTCGGCCGAGGGCGGGATCGGCACCCACATGTCCTCGCAGATCTCCACGTGCAGCACGAAGCCCGGCACGTCGGAGGCGGCGAAGAGCAGGTCGGGGCCGATCGGCACGTCCTCGCCGCCGATCCGGACCGTGCCGGTGACGTCGTCGCCCGCGCCGATCTGGCGGCGCTCGTAGAACTCGCGGTAGGTCGGCAGGTAGGACTTCGGCGCGACACCGAGGACGCGCCCCCGGTGGATGACGACGGCGCAGTTGCGCACCCGCTGCCGGTGCCGCAGGGGCGCGCCCACCACGAGCACGGGCAGCAGCTCGGCCGAGCCGGCCACGATCTCGTCGAGCGCCGCGGCCACCGCGTCGAGGAGGGTGTCCTGCACGAGCATGTCCTCGATCGAGTAGCCGCACAGGGTCAGCTCGGGGAAGACCGCGAGACCGACCCCGTCCTCGTCGAGCGCGCGGGCCGTCTCCAGGACCGCGGCGGCGTTCGCCTGCGGGTCGGCGATCGTCGTGTGGATCGTGCAGGCGGCCGTGCGCAGGAAGCCGTGCCGATAGGCCGAGTAGAAGTCCTCCACACCGGCAGTCTGCCCCAGCTGATCGGCGGCTAATCCAGTCGGTGGGCATCCACCCGGAGCCATGTGCGCCGACGTTCTCGGCGTGTCCTGCGACAGGGGGCGCGGTTGCCCGCTCGTCCACGGAACCCGGACGCCGCCTGATCTCCGGCCCGGCGCCGGAGGCCCCGTAGGCTGCCGGAATGGCGATCCCGGTCGGGACGGAGCGACGCCAGCTGTCCGAGCACGTCGCGATGGTCGTGCGTGAGGCGATCATGTCCGGGGAGCTCCGCGGGGCGGACTACCTGCGCACGGAGCAGCTCGCCGAGCGGCTCGGGGTGAGCGCCACGCCCGTCCGCGAGGCGTTGATGGTGCTGCACAGCGAGGGTGCCGTGCGCTGGGAGCCCCGGCGCGGGTTCCGGGTGGTGCCGCTGACCGAGCGCGACGTCGTGGACATGTTCGCCGTGGCCGCGTTCATCGAGGGGGAGCTGGCGGCGCGGGCCGTGGACCTGCTGTCCGACGCCGAGGTGGGCCGGCTGCACGAGATGCAGGGCGTGCTGTCCGACGCCGCCCGGGCGGGCGATCTCGACGAGGTGTTCCAGGTCAACCACGAGATCCACTCGGCGATCAACCGGCCGGGTCTCTCGGCGCGGCTGCAGACCCAGCTCACGATGTCGTTGAAGTACCTGCCGCGCAGCCACTACGGCCGGGTCGACGGCTGGGTGGAGGCCTCGGTGCGCGACCACGGCCCGGTGCTCGCGGCGTTGGCCGCCCGCGACGCGGAGGCGGCGCGGGCGGCCATGCGCGACCACATGCTGCACATCGGCGAGCTGCTGCGGGTCCACCTGGAGCGGGTCGGCGTGTTCGGCTCCTGAGGCGGAGGCGACCCTCGTCACTGAGCCGGTGGAGCCGACCCTGGCCCCGAGTCGGCCCGGCCGACCGCTCCGGTCCCGGAGCGGAGCTGCCGTCAGACCCTGATCGTGGCCATGGAGACGTCCCACAGTCGCTCCGCGGACTCCGGGTCCACGGCGTAGTCGGCAACGCCCCGGTAGGTCCCGGGCACGTGCCGCCCGGCCTCCGCGCAGTCCTCGAAGTAGCGCCCGCCGATGCCCTCCACCAGGGGTGACGCGGCGAGCAGCACCGAGGTCGCGGCCCCCTGTTCCGGCGTCTTCCAGCCCATCGTGGCGCCCCGCTCCTCCAGCGGGACACGGTCCGCCGGGCCGAGGTGGCGCTGCAGGTTCGTGCGGATGCCGCCCGGGCTGAGCGCGTTGACGTGGATGCCGTCGCCGCCCCACTGCCGGTTGGCCTGCACCGCGAACAGCACGTTCGCGGTCTTGGACTGCCCGTACGCGGTCCACGGGTCGTAGGCGCGGCCGTGGTAGTGCACGTCGTCGAACACGATCGGCGAGCGCAGGTGCGCCGCCGAGGACACCGACACCACCCGCGCCCCGTCCGCGGCGACGAGCGCCGGGTGCAGTCCGGTGGCGAGGGCGAAGTGCCCGAGGTGGTTGGTCGCGAACTGGAGCTCCCAGTGGTCCGCGGTGCGGGTCAGGGGTGCGGCCATGACCCCGGCGTTGAGGACCAGCATGTGGAGCGGGCCGTCCCAGTTGGCCACGAAGACCCGGATGGACGTGCGGTCGGTGAGGTCGAGCGGGGCGACCGAGACGAGCTCGTTGCCGGTGGTCCGCGTGATCTCGGCGGCGGTGGCCGCGCCCGCGTCCAGGTCGCGGACCGCGAGCGTCACGCAGGCGCCCGCGGAGGCGAGCGCGCGGGCGGTCTCCAGGCCGATGCCGGAGGCCCCGCCGGTGACGACGGCCCGGCGGCCGCCCAGGTCGAGGCCCGCGACGACCTCGGCGGCGGTGGTGTCGGCCCCGAACGGGCCGGTGAAGGGGCGGGAGATCGAGGGGGTGAACGTGACGGTCATGGGAACCCCTTCCGCGAAGATCGTGGCACGCCCGGCAGAACGCCCGGGCGCGTACAGTGCAACCGGAGCTGCCTCCGGTCCGAACCCCGATAAACCGGAGGCTGTTCCGGTTGGTAGGAGACAGTGATGCAGGTCACAGCAGGAGGCGGCGCGGTGGCGGAGTCGGGACGGCCGCTGCGCGCGGACGCGCGCCGCAACCGCGAACGGCTGCTCGAGGTCGCCGTCGAGGCCTTCTCCCAGCCCGGCCGGGATGTCTCCCTGGAGGGCATCGCGAAGGCCGCCGGCGTCGGGATCGGCACGCTCTACCGGCACTTCCCCACGCGGGAGGCCCTGGTCGAGGCCGCCTACCGCAGTGAGGTGGCCCGCCTGTGCGACGCGGTCCCGGGCCTGCTCGAGGCCGAGCCGCCGGACCGCGCGATGCGGACGTGGACGGACCGGTTCGTCGACTACATGACGGCCAAGCGCGGGATGGCCGACACCCTGCGCGCGATCGTCGCGACCGGCGGCAACCCGTACGCCGAGACGAAGGCGCGCATGCGGGAGGCCGTCGGCACCTTCCTCGAGGCCGGCGCGAAGGAGGGCACGCTGCGCTCCGACGTCGACCCGGGGGACGTGATCGCCGCGCTGTCCGGGATCACGCTGTCGGCGGGCGCGCCCGAGCAGCGCGAGCAGGCCGGCCGGCTGCTCGACCTGGTGATGGACGGGCTGCGGCCCCGGACCTGAACCACGGGTCCCGAGCTGCCTGGGCTACCGGGGCGCCAGGGCCTCGACGGTCGCGACCGGGTCCCCGCCGCCCAGCGGCGCCAGCACCGGCGTGGTCACCCCCGCCTTCACGTACGCCTCCACCTGCTCGCGCACCGCGGCGGCGGGGCCGTGCAGCACCAGCCCGTCGACGACGTCGTCGGGGATCGCCTCGACCGCAGCCCGCCGGTCCCCCTCCGCCCACAGCTTCCACATCGGCCCGAGCTCGGTGCGGCCCAGCCACTGGTGGAAGGCCTTGTAGACCGGGACGTTGAGGTATGCGGCGGTGAGCCGGCGGCCGAGCGCGCGGGCCTCGTCGGGCTCGACGTCGGGCGCCACGAAGATCCGGGCCACGATCTCGGCCTCGGGCTTGCCGTACTCGCGCACGTGCGGCGCGACCGCCCGGACGTCGTCGGCCGTGAGCCAGTTGACGATCGCGCCGTCGCCCTCCCGCCCGGCGAGCCGCAGCATCCCGGGCCGCAGGGCCGCGACCAGCACCGGCGGCACCTGCTCGGGCACCTCACCGAGGCGGAAGCCGCGGACCGTGAACGACGCCCACTCCTCCGACACCCGCTCGCCGGCGAACGCCGCGCGGAGGAACCGCAGGACGTCGCGCACCCGCCCGTACGGCTCGGTGAAGGGGATCCCGTTCCAGCCCTCGACGATCACGTCGGACGAGCTGCCGATGCCCAGCGCGAACCGTCCGGGCGCCAGGTTGGCCAGCGTGGCCGCGGACTGGGCGAGCAGGGCGGGGCCGCGGGTGAAGGCCGGCACGATCGCGGTGCCCAGCCGCAGGGCGGGCGCCCACTGTGCGGCCAGGACCAGTGGGGTGAACGCGTCCGTCCGGTCCGCCTCGGCGCTCCAGGCGTCCGTGTAGCCCAGGTCGGGGAGCCGTTCGACGACCGCGCGCTGCTCGCGGAGCGGGAGACCGGAGAGCGGCAGGGTGATGCCCCAGCGGTCGGGCACGAGGTACCTCCACGAGCGACGGTGATCTTCCCGGGACGCTAGTTCGCCCGGGCCCTCCGGCGCCACCACCGACTGCGTGGCGCGGGTGACTCCTCGGCTGTCTCCTCGGCGCGGGCCCGGCGGAGGGACTCCGACCGCGCCGCCCGGTGGGTCCGCCAGACCTCGACGGCGGCGTCGGGGTCGGCGCGGCGCAGCGGCAGCCGAGGACCGTCGGGGGCGCGCAGGTAGGCGACGACGCGGGCGTTCAGCTCGGCGACGAGGTCGCGCACGGCCCGTTCGGTGGGCAGGTCGCGGACCGTCTCCGGCAGCCGCTCGATCTCCTTGCGGAGCTGGATCGGGGTGGGCAGCAGGGCGTCGGACGGCACGCCCTCGCGCCTCAGGTAGCCCTTGATCCACCAGTTCTCGTCCGCGTCGGCCAGGTCGGGCAGGGGCTTGCCCTTGCCGGGCAGGTCGTCGAACTCGCCGCGTTCCACGGCCTCGCGGATGGCCTTCTCGACGGCGGACTCGTACCTCATGGAGCACCCCCGCTCCCACCGTAGGCGATGAGTTCCGGATCCGCGGCCGGTCCACCGCACGACGACCCGAGGAGGCCCGCCATGACCCGCACGCTCGAGCCCGTGACCGAGTTCGACGGCCGCTACAGCGAGCCCGCCGCGCAGCCGACCCCGTGGGGCACGGCGCGCGCCCGGCTCGCCGACGCACCGCTGTACTGGGTCTCGACGATCCGGCCCGGCGGCCGCCGCCCGCACGTCACACCGCTGATCGGGGTCTGGCACGAGGGGGCGCTGCACTTCTGCACCGGGGCGGGGGAGCGCAAGGCGCGCAACCTCGCGCAGAACCGCGGCTGCGTGGTGACGACCGGGTGCAACGACCTGGACCGCGGGCTCGACGTCGTCGTCGAGGGCGAGGCGGTGCGCGTCACGAACCTCGCGGCGCTGCACGACGTCGCCGACGCCTACGTGGCGAAGTACGGCGAGGAGTGGCACTTCGACGTCACCGGCGACGACACCGACGGGGCCTTCGTCGGCGACGGCGGCCCGGCCCTGGTGTTCGCCGTGGCCCCGGAGGCGGTGTGGGCCTTCGCCAAGGGCACCTACGGGCAGACCCGGTACCGCTTCTGAGGGGGCAGGAGAACGCGGGTCAGGAAAAGGCGTCGGCCACGGCCTCGAGCCCGCGCGGGTCGCCCTGCACCAGGATCGTGTCGACGACCGTCTCCTCCCAGGCGGCGAGCTCCGCGCGGATCTTGTCCTTCGGCCCGATCAGCGCGACGTCCTCGACCATCGCGGTGGGCACCGCGGCGACGGCCTCCTTCTTGCGGCCCGCCAGGTACAGCTCCTGGATCCGTGCGCACTCGGCCTCCCAGCCCATGCGCACGAAGACCTGGTTGTGGAAGTTGGCGTCCTTGGCGCCCATCCCGCCGACGTAGAGGGCGAGGAAGGGCCGGACGTGGTCGGCGGCCCGCTCCACGTCCGCGTCGACGATCACGGGCAGGGATGCCTGGACCCGGAAGTCCTCCGGCGTGCGCCGGGCGCCGGGCCGGGCGAAGCCCTCGGCCAGGGCCTCGCGGTAGAAGGCGTCGGCCTTGGGGGAGAAGAAGAGCGGCAGCCAGCCGTCGGCGATCTCGGCGGCGAGCGCGACGTTCTTCGGGCCCTCGGCGGCCAGGAGGATCGGCAGGTCGGCCCGCACGGGGTGCACCGTGGAGCGGAGCGGCTTGCCCAGGCCTGCGCCCCCGTCGACCGGGAGCCGGTAGAACTCGCCGTCGAACGCCACGGGCTCCTCGCGGGCCAGCACCTTCCGCACGATCGTGACGTACTCCCGGGTGCGGGCCAGCGGCCGCGGGTAGCGCTGCCCGTACCAGCCCTCCACGACCTGCGGGCCCGACGCGCCGAGACCCAGCACGAACCGGCCGCCGGAGAGGTGGTCCATGGTCAGCGCGGCCATGGCGGCGGCGGTCGGGGTGCGCGCGGCCATCTGCAGGATGTTGGTGCCCAACGTGATGCGGCTGGTCGCGGCGCCCCACCAGGCCAACGGCGTCAGGCAGTCCGACCCGTACGCCTCGGCCGACCACACCGACTCGAGGCCCAGCCGCTCGGCGGCCAGCACCGACTCCTGCGCACCCGGCGGCGGGCCCGAGGACCAGTAGCCGACGTGGAACCCCAGCCGCATGACGCCTCCTCCTGTGTCGGCGGAAACCTACCCGGCTCCTGTGGATGGCCCTGTGGACCGTGTGGATGGAGATGCGGAGCGGGCGCGCGAACACGTCGAGCGCCGCTAGTCTCCGCCCCATGAGCCCGGTCGACGAGATCCTCGCCCAGGTTCCGCTCGGAGACCTCGCCGCCCGCCTGGGCGTCGACGAGGCCACCGCGGAACACGCCGCCCGCCAGGCCCTGCCCGCCCTGCTCGGCGGTATCCAGGCCAACGCGGAGGACCCCGCGCGGGCCGCCTCCTTCGCGCAGGCCGTGCAGCAGCACGACTCCGGCCTGATCGACGGCGGCGTGGACCTCGGGCAGGTCGACACCACGGACGGCGACCGGATCGTCGGGCACGTGTTCGGCGAGCAGCGCCCGCTCGTGGTCAACCAGCTCGGCGGGATCGGCCCGCTCGGTGCGGGTCCCGGCGGTCCGGGCCCGGGCGGCGCGGGCCCAGGCGGCGCGGCCCCCGACGCACCCGCCGCGCAGGGCGCCCTCGGCGGGCAGGACGGCTCCGGGCTGATCGCGAAGCTGCTGCCGCTCCTGGCCCCGATCGTGATGTCCTACCTGGCCAAGAAGCTGGCCGGCGGTTCCGCGAACACGGGCGGGCTGCCCGGGGCCGGCGCGGGCTCCGGCGGCGGGCTCGGCGACCTGCTCGGCGGCATCCTCGGTGGCGGAGCGGGCGGGCAGTCCGGCCAGGGCGGGATCCTCGGCGGCGGCCTGGGCGACCTCCTCGGCGGCCTGCTCGGCGGCGGCCGCAAATAACCCCGAGTGCGTTATGGCTCCACAACGCACTCACAGGACGCCAATCCGAACATTTATGGTTCCATAACGCACTCACGAGGCTCGCATTCGTGCGTCATGGCTCCATGATGCGTGGGCTCAGCGCACCTGCTGGCGCAGTACCGGCTTGAGGACCTTGCCCGAGGCGTTGCGCGGCAGCGCGTCGAGCACCAGCACCCGGGTCGGCTTCTTGTACGAGGCGAGCCGGGTGCGGCACCACTCGGTGAGGTCGTCGAGCGACGGCGGCGCGGCGGGGTCCAGCGGCACGACCACGGCGACCGGGGTCTCGCCCCACTTCTCGTGCGGCGCGGCGACCACGGCGACGTCGGCCACCGCGGGGTGCCCGGCCAGGACGTTCTCCACCTCGGCGCAGTAGATGTTCTCCCCGCCGGAAATGATCATGTCCTTCTTCCGGTCGACGACGTAGAGGAAGCCCTCCTCGTCCTCGCGCACCAGGTCGCCCGAGTGGAACCAGCCGCCGGCGAAGGCCTCCTCGGTGGCCCCGGGCAGGTTCCAGTAGCCGGACATGAGGTTCGGGCCGCGGTAGACGATCTCGCCGATCTCGCCCTGGGCGACGTCCTTCATCTCGTCGTCGACGATCCGGATGGCCACGGCCGGCACCGGCCTGCCCACCGAGCCGATCTTGCGGATCGCGTCCTCGCCCTCCAGCACCGTGGTGACGGGGGACATCTCGGTCTGCCCGAAGGTGCACACGTTGGGCACGCCGGGGAAGGTCTCGGCCATCCGCTCCAGCAGGGTGACCGACGCCGGGGCCGCACCCCAGCACATGACCCGCAGGTGGGCGGCCCGCCGGCCGGCGTCGGGCACGCCGACCACGGCCTGCCACTGCGCGGGGACGAGGAACACGTGCGTGACCCGTTCGCGCTCCAGGACGTCGAGCAGCGCGTCGGGCTCGAACTGGCCGCTGGGCTGGATCACCGTGGTGCCGCCGGTCGCGATCAGCGGCGCGATGCTGCCGATCGCCGCGATGTGGAACATCGGCGAGGCACAGAGGTTGACCTCGTCCTCGCGGTAGAGGCGCCAGTAGCGGATCAGCGTCTGGGTCTGCACCGACAGGTTGAGGTGGCTGAGCACCGCGCCCTTGGGTCGCCCGGTGGTGCCGGACGTGTACATGATCAGCGCGGGGTCGTGCTCGTCGATCTCGACCTCGGGCAGCGGGCGCTCGGGGCCCGCCGCCAGCTCGTCGAACGACAGGGAGCCGGGGCCGGCCCCGGCCGGGTCGGCCCCGGTGACCAGCACGACGCCCGGGCCGGCGAGCGTGCCGCGGACCTGCGCCGCGAGCGGGGCGAGGTCGGCGTCGACGGCCAGCGCGACGGCGCCGCTGTCGCCGAGGATGAACGCGACCTCCTCGGCCGAGAGCCGGAAGTTCACCGGCACGGCGATGGCGCGCAGGGCGTTCGCGGCCAGCACGGCCTCGATGAACTCGGGCCGGTTGCTCATGAGCACACCGACGCGGTCGCCCTCGCGCACGCCCTGCTCGGCCAGCGCTCCCGCCAGGGCCCGGACGCGCGACCGCAGCCGCGTCCAGGTGATCGGTTCGCCCCGGAAGACCAGGGCGGCGCGGTCGGGCGTCTGGTGGGCGTGCCGGTCGATCTGCGCGATCCAGTGCTGGCCGCTGCCGGGGAGTCGCGAGGACGTCATCGTTCTCCTGAGGTCGCCTGGACGTGGTCATCCTCCGGCGGCGGGAGGGGCCCGCCGCCGGAGGAGAGCTTGCCGGACCGCGGTCTACCAGTCGGCCTCGGTGTAGCGGACGACGCCGCGCAGGTTCTTCCCGTCGCGCATGTCCTGGTAGCCCTGGTTGATCTCCTCCAGGGAGTAGGTGCGGGTGACGAGCTCGTCGAGCTTGAGCCGGCCCGCGCGGTACTCGTCGAGCAGCTTCGGGATCTGCGTGCGCGGGCTGATCCCGCCGAAGATCGCGCCCTGGATCCGCTTCTGCAGCAGGGCCAGCTCGAACAGCCCGACCTTGGCGTCGATCTGCTGCATGTCCGCGATCGCCGTGACGACGACCTGGCCGCCCTTCGCGGTGAGGTCGAGCGCGGGCTGGATCATGTCGCCCTCCAGCTCGCCGACGGTCAGCGCCACGGTGTCGGCCATCGCGCCCCAGCTCAGGTCGCGCAGCGGCTCGAGCGCCTCCTCCATCGAGGAGAAGGTGTGGGTGGCGCCGAACTCCTGGGCCCACTCGCGCTTGTAGGCCACCGGGTCCACGGCGACGACCATCCGGGCCCCCGCCGCGGCCGCACCCTGCACCGCGTTGATCCCGACGCCGCCGACGCCGACGACGACCACGACGTCGCCGGCCTTGGTGCCCCCGATCGAGGCGGTGGAGCCCCAGCCGGTGGAGACGCCGCAGCCGAGCAGGGCCGCGGTGGCCAGGTCGACGTCCTTCTCGATCTTGATCACGGACGACTGGTTGACGCAGACGTACGGGGCGAACGTCCCGAGCAGGCACATCGGCGAGACCGGGTTGCCGGACGCGGTGATCCGGAAGGTGTCGTCGGCGATGGCCTTGCCGGTCAGCAGGTTCGCGCCCTGGTCGCAGAGGTTCTGCATGCCCCTGGAGCACGGCCGGCAGACGCCGCAGGCGGGGATGAAGCCGAGGACGACGTGGTCGCCCTCCGCGAGCCCGACGACGCCCGGGCCCACCTTGGTCACCACGCCGGCGCCCTCGTGCCCGCCCAGGACGGGGTACACGGCCACGGTGTTCGCCCCGGTCCGGACGTGCTCGTCGGAGTGGCAGAGGCCGGTGGCGGCCAGCCGGACCTGCACCTCCCCGGCGACCGGGTCCCCGATCTCGATCTCCTCGACCTTCCAGTCGGTGTTCGGCTCGTACAGCAGGGCACCCTTGGTCTTCACGCTTCCTCCGACGGTGGGGGTCTGGCGACGGCGCGAGTCTCACATGACGACGACGTCACTCTCAAGGGTCTGCTGATCGATCGTTCAGCCCCGGACGGCGGCCCCGGGGCGCGTCGGATCGGTCACACCGGTTCGCCCGCAACGCCCGGCGCGCCCTTACCGTCCCGCTTGCGCCGTCCGCGCACTCCCCGCACTCCGCACACTCCCCGCTCTCCCCGCCGCAGCCTCCGCACCGTCGCCGACCGCTGCCCGGCGACGACCCGTGAAGGCCGCCCGTGTCCCGTCCCGCCCCGTCCGGCGCCGCTGTGCCCGGCTCCGTCCGGTCCGCGTTCGCGCGACCCGCCGTCCTGCGCACCGAGGTGCTGTCCGGCCTGGTGGTCGCGCTCGCCCTGATCCCCGAGGCGATCGCCTTCTCGATCATCGCGGGGTCGACCCGCGGGTCGGGCTCTTCGCCTCGTTCACGATGGCCGTGACGATCTCGCTGGTCGGCGGCCGCCCGGCGATGATCTCCGCCGCGACGGGCGCGGTGGCGCTCGTGGTGGCCCCGCTGGTCCGCGAGCACGGGCTGTCGTACCTGGTCGCCTGCGTGATCCTGGCCGGGGTCCTCCAGGTCGTGTTCGGGCTGCTGGGCGTGGCCAGGCTGATGCGGTTCCTGCCGCACAGCGTGATGGTCGGCTTCGTCAACACGCTCGCGATCCTCATCGCGGCCGCGCAGTTCCCACAGGTCTCGGGCGTGCCGTGGGCGGTCTACCCGCTACTGGGGGCGGGCCTGGTGATCATGGTGCTGCTGCCCCGGCTGACCCGGGCGGTGCCCGCGCCGCTCGTCGCGATCGTGGTGCTCACGGCCGTCACGGTGGGGGCGGGGATCGCCGTGCCGACTTTCGGGGACCAGGGGGCGCTGCAGTCGACGCTGCCCGTGCCGGGCCTGCCCGACGTGCCGCCGACCTGGGAGACGCTGCGCATTGTCGCGCCCTACGCGGTCGGGATGGCGCTGGTCGGCCTGCTCGAGTCGCTGATGACCACGCGCCTGGTCGACGAGATCACCGACACCCGCTCCGACGCCCGCCGGGAGTCCCGGGGCCAGGGCGTGGCCAACGTCGTCACCGGGATCTTCGGCGGCATGGGCGGCTGCGCGATGATCGGCCAGACGATGATCAACGTCCGGGCCGGCGCCCGCACCCGGCTGTCGACCTTCCTCGCCGGGGTTTTCCTGCTGGTGCTGTGCGTGGTGCTCGGGCCGGTCGTCGCGTGGATCCCGATGGCCGCGCTCGCCGGCGTCATGCTCATGGTGGCGGTGGGCACCTTCCGCTTCGCCTACGCCGAGGACCCGGCCGGCGTGACGATCGACCTTTCCGACGCGCACGTCTGGGACGCCTCGACGGTGGCCGTGCTCGACGCCGTCACGCAGAAGTACGCAGCTCGTGGGACCGAGGTGACGATCACCGGGATGGACGCCGACAGCGCGCGTCGGCACGAGGCCCTGGCGGGACGCCTCGGCGCCGCCGCGTGAGTCCCGGGGCCTGAGCCCCACGGCCTGGGCGCAGAGCCCGGGTCACAGGGCGCCGGTGACCGCCAGCAGGCCCAGGCTCGACGCGGCCACGGCGGCCCACAGCAGGCCGCCGAGCAGCAGCGGGCGGAACCCGGCGGCGCGCATGTCCGCGAACCGGAGGGTGAGCCCGATGCCGGCCAGCGCCGTCGTCAGGAGGAAGGTGCCGAGCAGGGCGAGGGCGTCGTGCCAGCCCGCGGGCACGAGCCCGAGGCTCTGCGCGCCGGCCGCCAGCAGGAACCCCACCAGGAACAGCGGCACGACCTTCCGCCACGGCACCCGGCGAGCCTCCCCGGCCCGACGGCCGCGCAGCAGGGCCAGCACGAGGACGACCGGCACGATCATGAGGGTCCTCGTCAGCTTGACCACGACGCCCTCCTGCGCGGCCTGCGGTCCGTAGGAGACGGCGGCCGCCACCACGGACGACGTGTCGTTGATCGCCGTGCCGGCCCAGAGCCCGAACGCGGTCTGGTCCATCGCGAGCGCGTGCCCCACCACCGGGAAGAGCAGCACGGCGGCCACGTTGAAGGTCACGATCGTGCCGACGGCGTAGGCCAGGTCGGTCCGCCGGGGCTCGATCACGGAGGCGACGGCCGCGATCGCCGAGGCGCCGCAGATCCCCGTCCCGACCGAGACCAGGGTCCGGGTGTCGCCGGCGACGCCGAGCATCCGGCCGAGCAGCCAGCCGCCGGCCAACGCCACCGCGAGCGTGCCGAGCATGACCGGCAGCGAACCGACCCCGACCCGCACCACCTGCTGCAGCGAGATGCCGGTGCCGAGCACCACGATCGACGCCTGCAGCAACGGCCGGGCGGCCACGGCGAGCCCGGGCGCCAGGACGCGGCCCGGCCGGATCACCGCCCCGACCAACGCGCCCAGCAGGATCCCCAGCACCGGCCCGCCGAGCACCGGGAGCAGCCGGCCGAGGGCGGTCGCAGCGGCGGCGACCAGCAGGGCGAGCCCGAGCCCGGGGCCGATGCGGCGCACGAACCGGCCGACCCGACCGAGCCCTGCGGTAGCGGACCCGAGGAGCCCGGTGCCACGGAGGGCGGGGGTCCCACCCACGGACCAGGTGCTCATCGTCTCTCCCTTCGGGACGTCGACCAGAAATGTACGGACATTATGGGTCGACGGCAAGAGCCGGGGCCGAAAGGGGATCGCAAGGTGATCCACCCAGCGTGACCTAGTTCACGGTGCAACACTCCTGCGCACCACGCCGTCGGACCGGGAGAGGCCCTCATGGCCACGATGGATTCACGCAACGCCACCGCGGAACGTGTCGCGGGGGTGAACGCCCGACTGGACCGGCTCCCGGCCTTCGGGCTCTCACCAGTCGTGTTCGTCGTCGTCGGGGCGTCGTACTTCTTCACCTTCTACGACATCACCGCGATCGGGGTCACGCTGCCGGTGCTGCAGGATCGCTTCCAGCTCACCGGTGCGGACCTCGCGCTGCCGGTGACGACGAACCTCTTCGCCTACATCGTCGGCGCGTACGTGCTGTCCAGCCTCGCCGACTACATCGGACGGCGACGGGCCCTCGCGATCTCGGTCGTCCTGCTGGCCATCGGGGCGATCCTCACCGCGGTGTCCTGGAACCTGTCCAGCCTCGCGATCTTCCGCGCGGTCACCGGGCTGGGGATGGGCGCCGAGATCGCGCTCGCCGCCACGATCATGACCGAGCTGTCGCCTCCGCGCCTGCGCGGGCGCGGGGTGGCCCTCAACGTCTTCTGGGGCGGGGTCGGGCTGGCGGCCGCGCCGTGGATCGGGCTCGCCCTGATCTCCTGGCTGCCGCCGGACATCGGCTGGCGCGTGGTGTTCGCCCTCGGTGCGCTGGCGATCATCGTGCTGATCTTCCTCAACGACCGCTGGGTGCCCGAGTCGCCGCGCTGGCTCGTGCTGCACGGCCGGCCCGACCGGGCGGACGCGCTGCTGGACCGCATGGAGGCGCACCTGCGGGCCCGCGGGCACACGCTGACCACACCGAAACCCGCCGAGGCCGAGGCGGACCTCTCCACCTTCCCGACCTGGGAGCTGCTCCGCCCGCCCTACCTCAGCCGGGTCATCGTCGTCTTCCTGTTCTGGTTCTTCAGCTACATGGCCGCCTACGCCTACCTGGCCTACCTGCCCACGCTGCTCAAGGAGATGGGCGTCTCGGAGAGCCTGCTCTACAGCGCCATCGGCGACCTCGGGTTCGTCGTCGGCGGGCTGGGGTCGGTGCTGGTCATCGACCGCTGGAACCGCAAGCACTCCGCGGCCGCGGCCGGCGTCGTCGGCATGATCGGCATCGGCCTGATCGCGGTCAGCCACGGGCCGGGGCTGCTGATCGCCGGCGCGTTCCTGGCCGGCATCTGGATCATGGCGCCGGCCCTGGGCTACGCCTACACGTCGGAGGTCTTCCCGACGCGCGCCCGCGCCTCCGGCATGTCCATCGGCGACGGCCTCGGACACCTCGGCGGGGCGGTGCAGCCGTACATCGTGGTCGCCGGGCTGGCGGCGTTCGGCGCGCGCGGCACGTTCGGGCTGATGATCGCCATGATCGCGATCGCCGCCGCCATCATCCTCTTCGGCGGCATCCGGACGGCGGGGGACTCGCTGACGCACCTGGCCCGGTAGTGCGGTCGTTGACCGGCGCGCGAGGCGCAGGGCAGAGTCGGGGCCCGTGAAGATCGACGCGCGGTTGCGGGACGGCCTCGAGCACGTGGCGGAGGACGCCCGCACCGCCGAGGAGCTCGGCTTCGACGGCGCCTGGAACAGCGAGAACAAGGCCGACGCGTTCCTGCCGATCGCGGTCGGCGCCGAGCACACCACGCGGCTGGAGCTGGGCTCGTCCGTCGCGATCGCCTTCGCGCGGACCCCGATGACCGTCGCGTACCAGGCCGTGGACCTGCAGCGCTTCTCCCGCGGCCGGTTCGTGCTCGGCCTCGGCAGCCAGATCCGCCCGCACGTCCAGCGCCGGTTCTCGATGCCGTGGTCGAGGCCGGCGGCGCGGATGAAGGACTTCGTGGTGGCGCTGCGGGCGATCTGGCACGCCTGGGACACCGGCGAGCGGCTGCACCACCGCAGCGAGTTCTACGACCACACGTTGATGACGCCGAACTTCGTGCCGCCCGAGAACCCGTACGGGCCGCCCACGGTGTTCCTCGCCGCCGTCGGACCGCACATGCTGCGAACCACCGCGGAGGTGGCGGACGGGCTGTTCACGCACCCCTTCCTCACCGAGCGGTACCTGCGCGAGGTGATCCTCCCCGAGGTCGAGGCGCACCGGGGGGAGGGGCTGGCACCGCTGGAGATCGCGCTGTCGGCGTTCGTCGCGCTCGACGACGCCGACGTCGAGGCCGTCCGCCGGCAGATCTCGTTCTACGGCTCCACGCCCGCCTACCGCCCCGTGCTGGAGCTGCACGGCTGGGGCGACCTCCAGACCGACCTCAACACGCTCTCGAAGCGCGGCCGGTGGGACGAGATGGTCCCGCTCGTCACCGACGAGATCCTGGAAGCCATGTGCTCGATCGGCACCGAGCAGGAGGTCGCCGCCGACCTGCGCCGCCGATACGGCTCCCTCGCCCACCGGGTCCGCTTCAACCGTCCCGGCGACACCTCGGGCCCCGCCCGGTTCGCCGGCCTGGTGGAGGCCCTGCGCGCTGCGTGAGCGGCAGCGCTCACGTCTCCCGGTGAGCGGTGGCGGCGTCGAGGCGCAGGGCGGCGTCGGCAGCGAGCTCGAACAGGGCGGCGCGGACCTCGGCCGCGGTGGTCCAGCCCCGGTGCTCCCAGTCCTCGCCCGCGAGGGAGTCGCCGGCGAAGAGCAGGTGGGCGAGGCGGATCCCGCGGTACCGGGCCACCGCGATGAGCGCCGACGCCTCCATGTCGACCACCGCGCAGCCCTCG
The DNA here is from genome assembly GCF_021343995.1 of Pseudonocardia terrae. Classification (GTDB taxonomy): domain Bacteria; phylum Actinomycetota; class Actinomycetes; order Mycobacteriales; family Pseudonocardiaceae; genus Pseudonocardia; species Pseudonocardia terrae. The sequence continues at coordinate 186,862 of NZ_JAJTTE010000003.1, forward strand.
GCCGTCCGCCGCGCGATCCTGCCGCGGGTCTCGCGGAACAGTCCGTCCGTGGTCCAGGCGCGGGCCGTGACGTAGGGGATGTCAGCGGCGTCGAGCGTGCCGCAGAGGGCGGCGACGCCGGCGGGATCGGCCTCCACGACCCGCCCGGCGGGCAGGTAGTGGAAGGAGGTGCCCTCGTCGCGCAGGGCGCTGTCGACCACGACCGCGTGCCCGACGGTCAGCTCCGGCACCAGCGAGCCCGCCCCGCCGACCGCCACCACCGCCCGCACACCGAGCGCGATGAGCTCCTCGAGGAAGATCGCCGACAGCGGCGCCCCGACACCCGGCTGGACGACCGCCAGCCGCCGCCCCTCCCGCTCGATCTCGTGCACCGGCCACGGGCCGAGCTCCGACGTCAGGTGGACCGTCCGCACGGCGGGCACCGCGGCCACCACCTCGGGGAAGAAGCAGAGCACCGCGGCCTCCGGCAGCCGCACCCGGCGGGGCACGACGCGGTGCGGCTCGAGCACCCCCGCATCGGTCAGGTCGTCCTCGCACAACGGCAGCGGATCCACGGGCCGATCATGCCGCGCGGCGCTACCGTTTCCGGGAGTGGGCACGGAATGTTGCACGCTCAACAATCGTTGGACGGGGCACCACCGACGGAAGGGGAGTCCGATGCCGCAGCCCGAGGGAGCCGAGCTCGAGGCCATCCGCGCCCGGCGCGCCGATCTGCGCGGGAAGTACCTGCAGGCGCCCGCCGACCGCAGGCCCTCCACCGTGCAGGGCGTGCACCACCTCGCCCTGATCTGCAAGGACGTCGAGGAGACCATCCGCTTCTACCAGGAGCTGCTGGGCTTCCCGCTCGTCGAGCTCGTGGAGAACCGGGACTACCGGGGCTCCAGCCACTTCTTCTTCGACATCGGCCACGGCAACCTGCTGGGCTTCTTCGACTTCCCGGGCCACGACCACCCGGACTTCGGCGAGACGATCGGCGCGGTGCAGCACCTCGCGCTGTCCACCACGCCGGAGGAGTTCGAGCGGGCGAAGGCGCGCCTCGACGAGGCCGGCATCGACTACCTCGGCCCGGATCGCGGCGTCGAGAACAGCCTCTACATCCGTGACCCCAACGGCGTCGGGCTCGAGTTCTACCGCGAGGAGCTCGGCAAGTTCGAGGGGCACGAGCTGCTGAAGTGAGCGGTCGCCACTGATCCTTCCGGCCCGCCGCCGGCACCGGCCGGCGCGGGTTCCGGCCCGTCGCGCAACCTCGACCGTCCCCGCGCGTCCCACGGATGAGGGACCGCTGTGGCCCCTCGCTACCGTGGTCCGCGGCAGGAGCGGACCGGCGACTCGCCGAGCAGGGCTTGCGGAGCGAGCATCGCCTCGAGCGGAGCTTGCGGAGCGAGCATCGTCTCGAGCGGAGCGTGTGGAGCGCATCGACACCGACGGGACGGTGCAGGGACGGATGAACGGTGACCGACGCGGCCCGGCCGGGCCGCCGCCGGGCAGGGGCGCGCCGCCCCCGCGGCGCGGCGGCGGGCCGGGCTGGACCTCCCAGCCGGGGCGTCGCCCCGGGCCGCCGCCCCAGGGCCGTCCGATGCCGCCCCCGGGCGGTCGACCGCCGGGGCCGCCCCCGCGGCAGGGCCCGCCGCCGGCGCAGAACACGCGGATGATGCCGTCGGCGGCGCCCGCGCCGGAGACGTACCGGCCGCCGGACCGCACGAGGCCGCCGAAGCAGCCACCGGTCCGGAAGCCTGCGCGGTGGGGCCGGCGCATCAAGATCGTCCTCGCGCTGCTCGTCATCGCGCTGATCGGGTGGGGCGTCTACCTCGACCAGAACCTCAACCGCGTCCAGGCGCTGCCCACGGACAGCACCGCGGAGTCGTCGGGCACGAACTGGCTGATCGTCGGCTCGGACAGCCGCGCCGACCTCTCCGCCGAGGACGAGGAGCGGCTCGGCACAGGCGACGCCGCGGGCCAGCGCACCGACACGATCATGCTGCTGCACTCCGGCAGCTCGGGATCGGTGCTGGTCAGCCTGCCGCGCGACTCGTACGTACCGATCGCCGGGCACGGCACCAACAAGCTCAACGCCGCCTACGCGTTCGGCGGCCCGCAGCTGCTCATCAGCACCGTCGAGGCGGCCACCGGCCTGCACATCGACCACTACGCGGAGATCGGGTTCGGCGGGTTCGTCAACGCGGTCGACGCCGTCGGCGGGGTGAACCTCTGCGTGCCGCAGGCGATCAAGGACCCGAAGGCGGCGCTGGACATCAAGGCCGGCTGCCAGGAGCTCGACGGTCAGACGGCGCTCGGCTACGTCCGCACCCGGGCCACGGCAGGCTCGGACTTCGACCGCGTGCAGCGGCAGCGCGAGTTCCTGTCCGCGCTGATCGCGAAGGCGACGAGCCCGGCCACCCTGGTCAACCCGTTCCGCGTGATCCCGCTGGCCGACGCGATGACCAAGCTGATCACCGTCGACGAGAGCGACCACATCTGGAACGTCGGCCAGCTCGGCCTCGCGATGCGCGGGGTGACCAACGGCGGGATCGCGACGACCGCGCCGGTCGGGAGCACGCCCACGATCGGCGGGCAGTCCGTGGTCCGCTGGGACAAGACTCGGGCGAGCGCGCTGTTCGGCTCGCTGCAGAAGGACCAGACGCCGGCCCAGAGCTCGCTCGGCCCCTGACGGCCGCCTCGTGAGTGGCGCCTCGTGAGTGGTGCCTCGTGAGTGGCCACCGCCACTCACGAGGGTCAGGCGGTGCGGCGCTTGCGGGTCGTGGTCTTCTTCTCGGCCCCGTCCTCACCCTCGTCGGCCTTCTTGCGACGGGTGGTGCTCCTGCGCGTGCGGGCCGGCTTCTCCTCCGCCGGCTCCTGGGTCTCCTGCGGCTCCGCGCCGGCCTTCGTCGCGGCCTTCTTCCCGGACGAGCCGCGCGCGGCCTCGACGCTGGCCTGGAGCGCCGAGAGCAGGTCGGTCATCGAGTCGCCCTCGTCGTCGCGCTTCTGCTCGACCGGGGCGGGCTTGGTGTCGCCGTGCTCCTTCTTCGACTCGATCAGCTCGACGACGGCGTCGCGGTACTCGTCGTGGAACTCCGTGGGGTCGAAGTCCGCGCCCATGCTCTCGATCAGCGAGGCGGCCATCTGCTTCTCCTGCGGCCGCAGCTCGATGTCCTGCTCGAGGATGTCGAAGTCCGGCTCGCGCACCTCGTCCGGCCAGAGCATCGTCTGCAGCACGATCGTCTTGTCCCGCACCCGCAGCAGCGCCAGGCTCTCCCGCTGCCGCAGGGCGAACCGCACGATCGCCATCCGGTCGGTCTCGGCCAGCGCCTCGCGCAGCAGCGCGTACGGCTTCGCCGCCTTCGTCTCCGGCTCGAGGTAGTAGCTCTTGTCGAACAGCAGCGGGTCGATCTGGTCCGCCGGCACGAACTCGACCACGTCGATCTCGTGCCCGCTGGCCACCGGCAGCGAGTCGAGGTCGGACTCGTCGAGCGTGATCAGCTCGCCGTCCTCGGTCTCGTAGCCCTTCACGATGTCCGCGTACTCCACGACCTCGCCGCACACCGTGCAGGTCCGCTTGTACCGGATGCGGCCGCCGTCGGCGCCGTGCACCTGGTGGAAGCGGATGTCATGGTTGGTCGTGGCCGAGTACAGCTTGATCGGCACGCTGACCAGTCCGAAGGACACCGCGCCGCTCCACATCGCGCGCATCGAGGCCCGTCCCTTCCGCACCGGTTGCCGTCCGTGACGGCACGTCGGGTGACAGCATGACGGTGTGCAGCCCATGCTCGCCACTCCCGGACCGCTCCCCACGGGGGCGGAGTGGGTCTACGAGGTGAAGTGGGACGGCATGCGGCTGCTCGCCGAGGTCACCGACGGTGAGGTCCGCCTGGTCACGCGGGCGGGCCGGGACGTCACCGCGACCTTCCCCGAGCTGGCCGGGCTGACCGCGATCGCGCCCGACGTCGTGCTCGACGGCGAGGTCGTCCTGCTGGAGGAGGGCGTTCCCAGCTTCGCCGCGCTCACCGACCGCGTGCACCGGCCGGTGTCCCGGACCCGTGCCCTGGCCCGGCCCGTGACCTTCATGGTGTTCGACGTGCTGCGGCTCTACGGCGTCCCGTTGCTCGAACGCCCGATGCACGAGCGCCGCGCGACCCTGGAACGGCTCGACACGACATCGGTCCCGCCACTGCAGCTCTCGCCGCTCTACACGGACGGGCGCGCGCTGTTCGAGGCCACCGGGCGGCGCGGGATGGAGGGCATCCTCGCCAAGCGGCGCGAGTCCGAGTACCGGCCGGGCCGGCGCAGCCCCGCCTGGGTGAAGGTGACCCACCGGCACACCCAGACCTGCCTGATCGGCGGCTGGCGGCCCGAGCGGTCGGGGCAGGGCACCCGGATCACGGCCCTGCTGCTCGGCGTGCCCGACGGCGGGGACCTGCTCTACGCGGGCCGGGTCCCGGTCAGCCTCGCCGGGGCCGTGCTCCAGCGCGTCCTGGGCGAGCTGGTCACGGACCTGGAGACGGACGCGTCGCCCTTCCGGGGGCGCCCACCCCGGGCCGAGGCCGCCGGGGCGCACTGGTGTGAACCCGTCGTCGCGGTCGAGGTGGCCCACCACGGCTGGACGCCCGACGGGCGGCTGCGCCAGCCCGTGCTCCGCGGGATCCGCGCCGATGTCGACCCCTCCGAGGTCCGCCGGGAGGACCGGTGAGGGTCGACACGTATGGAAACCCGCGGCACGGGGGTGTTGGATGACGCCTACGGCGATGCTCGAGAAGGGGGCACCCACCGTGGACATGCACGAACCGGCGGGCCGGGGGGCACCGGCCGGACGCGACGGGCGGCGGCGGGGCCCCGCCGCCGAGCCGACCGGGGACCGCGCGCATCCGCTGCCGCCCCACTGATCACCTGCCCGCCGACGGGCGTGTCGCAGTGCGCCCGTCCCCGCTCCCTACGGTGGTGTCGATGACGACAATGCTCACCTGGCAGGCCGAAGGCCGTCCGGGACTCGAGGGCACGCGTGTGCACTTCGGACCGGATCCCGTCGGGTTCCGCGCGCTCGGCCGGATCGTCCGGCCGGACCCCGCGGGCGACTTCACGGCGTCGTACAGCCTGGTCGTCCGTGAGGACGGCACGCTCGGCCGGCTCTCGCTCAGCGCCGCGACGACCGGGTTCGAGAAGCACCTGACGATGAACCGGACCGACGACGGCTTCTGGCTGCTCGACGACGGGTCCGGCAGCGCGCGCCAGGACTTCGACGGCGCGGTCGACGTGGACCTCGCCTTCAGCCCGCTGTTCACCTCCCTGCCGGTCCGGCGGCTGGGTGTGCACCGCGAGTCCGTCGCCGTCGAGGTCCCGGTGGTCTTCGTGTCGCTGCCCGACCTCGAGGTGTCGCTGTCCACGCAGCGCTACCGGACGGTCCGGGCCGGCGAGGGGAACTCGCCGGCGGTGGTGGAGTTCTCCCGCGCGGACCTGCGGGTCGAGCTCGAGGTCGACGCGGACGGGTTCGTGCTCTCCGTGCCGGGCCTCGCCGCCCTGGTGTCGAACGAGCGGGCGGAGCCGGCCGGGCAGAGCTGACGGTCCGGCGCTACTTCCAGCCGCCGACGACGTCGCCGCGGCGGCCGAGCTCGCGCAGCTCGGCCAGGGCGTCGGGGCCGTCGAGCGAGACCTCCAGGGCCAGCGGCTCGCGGGTCGACGCCCAGCGCTGCCGGGCGAGGTACCCGGACTCGACGGTGGCCTTGAGCCCGCCGGTCGAGGCGAGCGCCCCGCGCATCGCGCCGAGCCGGCCGAGCGCCTCGTCGACCGCCGCGAGCAGCGCCGACCGGTTGCCCTCGCACATGGCCAGAGTCAGCTCGGGGCGGGTCCCGGCGACGCGGGTGCCGTCGGCGAAGGAGCCCGCCGAGAGGGCGAGGGCGAGGTCGTCGTCGGGCTCGCCGGCGCCGACCGTCGCCAGCACCGCGGCGAGCAGGTGCGGGAGGTGGGAGATCCGGGCGACCGCGAGGTCGTGCTCGTCGGCGGCCGCCGGGACCACGCGCGAGCCGCAGGCCCAGGCCAGCTCGGCCACGTCCTTCCACACCTCCAGGTCGGCGCCGTCGTCGGCGATCACCACCCAGGCGGCGCCGCGGAACAGCTCGCCGTCGCCGGCGGCCCAGCCCGACTCGGCCGTGCCGGCCATCGGGTGCCCGCCGACGTAGCGGGCGTGCGGGGCGAAGGTGGCGACGGCGTCGGCCACCGCGACCTTGACGCTCACGGCGTCGGTGAGCCGGACCGTGGGCGCGACCGCGTCGACCCGCGTCAGCACACCCTCGACCGCGGGCAGCGGCACGGCGACCACCACCAGCGCGTCGGCCTCGGTGGACCGGCGGAGGGCGGCGTCGAGGTCGGTGGTGACGTCGAAGCCGTCGGCCCGGGCCGCCTCGGCGGTGCCGTCGGACGCCGCGACGCCCCAGCACTCCCGGCCCGCCGCCCGCGCCGCGCGCAGCAGCGACCCGCCGATCAGCCCGGTCCCCACCACGCACAGCGCCCGCATGGGCGAGCAGGCTAGCCGACCCGCGGTCCCCGGATCCCCGCGCCCGGCAGGGGTGGTCAGTCCCGCTCCAGCACCCCCGCCACCCGCAGGATGCCGCGCTCCTCGAGCCGGACGCCGGTGATCTGCACGCCCGCGGGCAGCTCGCCCGGTGCCACGGGGGCCGGGACCGATACCGAGGGCCACTTCGTGAGGTTGAACGGGCAGGTCAGCGCCAGCATCGACGACCGCACCGGCACGCCGTCGACCTTTCGCTCGCCGATCGGGGTGGCGCGCAGCCGCGTGGTGGCGCTCACCAGCACGTCCATGCTCGACACGGCCGCACGGAACTCGGCGGTGAGCCGCTTCCGGGTCCGCTGCGCCGCCACGTACGCGTATGCCGGCCGGTCCGCGAGCATCTCCAGCCGCTCGGCGGTCTCCGGCTGGTAGTCGTGCCGCCGGGTGGCGAGCCACTCCCGGTGCGTCGCGTAGGCCTCGGCCCCCACGATGTCGGCGTAGACCCCGGCCAGCTCGTCGATGAAGGGCGTCCGGATCTCGAAGATCTCCGCGCCCGCCTTCTCCAGCAGCCGCACCGACTCCCGCACCGCCTCGGCCAGCACCGGGTCGGCGGCCTGCCAGTACTCGTCGACCAGCACGCCGACGTGCGCGCCGCGGATCCCGGGCGGCTGGATGCCGCCGCCGGTGCCGTCCGGGCGGGACAGGACGTCCCACGCGACGGACGCCGAGTGCACGTCCGCCGCAAGGATCCCGACGGTGTCGAGCGTCTCGGCCAGCGGGAACACGCCGTCGGCCGAGAGGGTGCCGAACTCCGGCTTGAGCCCGACGACCCCGCACAGCGCCGCGGGGGTGCGCACGCTCGCCCCGGTGTCGGTGCCCAGCGCGATCGGCAGGTGCCCGGCGGCGACCGCTGCGGCCGACCCGGACGACGAGCCGCCGGTGATCCGCGTCGGGTCGTGCGGGTTGCGGGCGGGGCCGGTGGCCGAGACGTCGCCGGTCGGGCCGTAGGCGAACTCGTGCGTGGCCAGCTTCCCGACGATGACCGCACCCGCCTCGCGCAGCCGCGCCACGACCGGCCCCTCGGTCGTCGCGGCGGGGGCGTCGGCGAGCACCGCCGAGCCCGCGTGGGTGGGCAGGCCGACGACGTCGAACAGGTCCTTCACCCCGACCGCCACGCCGTGCAACGGGCCGCGCCACTCGTGCCGGGCGAGCTCCGCGGCACGCTCCTCGGCGGTGGCCAGCGCACGCTCGGTGTCGAGCGTGACGACGGCCGCGTGGTCGTCGGCGGCGAGCCGGTCCAGGACGTCGCGGACGTGCTCGACGGGCGAGAGCTCGCCGGAGCGCAGGGCGAGGGAGAGATCACGCAGGCTGGTCACACGTCCACCCTGCCACTCGGTCAGAGCAGCGCCAGCGCGGCGTAGAGGGCGGCGCCCGCGGGGAGCACCGACTCGTCGAACCGCACGCGGTTGGAGTGGTTGGGCGGGGTGTCGTGCGGCGAGGCCCCGGGCGGGCAGGCGCCGAGGAAGGCGAGGGCGCCGGGCACCCGCTCGAGCACGTAGGCGAAGTCCTCGGCGCCCATGATCGGGGTGGCGAGGGTGCCGACCCGGGCGTCGCCGAGCAGCCGGCGCGCGACGTCGGACAACCGCGTGGTGGCGGCCGGGTCGTTGACGGTCACGGGGTAGCCGGGCTCGATCTCGACCTGCGCGGTGCAGTCGTGGGCGAGCGCGGTGTGCGTGCAGACCCGCTCGATCTCGGCCCGCACCGCCCGGCGGACGCCCTCGGACATCGTCCGCAGGGTGCCCTCGAGCTCCGCGGTCTCCGGGATGACGTTGTCCGTGGTCCCGGCGCTGATCCGGCTCACGGTCAGCACGGTGGGGTCGTGCGTGTCCACCTTCCGGGTGATCATCGTCTGGAGGGCGCCGACCATCGCCGCGGCGGCCGGGACAGGGTCGACGGCGTGGTGCGGGGCCGACGCGTGCCCGCCACGGCCCGTGACCGTGACCCGGAGGACGTCGGCCGCCGCCATGATCGGGCCCGGCCGGGTGTGCACCTCGCCGCTCGGCATGGTGGCGCTCACGTGCAGGGCGTACGCGGCGTCGGGCCGGCCGCCGGGACCGCGGCGCTCCAGCAGCCCCTCCTCGATCATCTGCCGGGCGCCGTGGAAGCCCTCCTCGCCCGGCTGGAACATCAGCACCACCCGGCCGGTGAGCTGCTCGCGCCGCGCGCACAGCAGCCGGGCGGCGGCGGCCAGCATCGCGACGTGCAGGTCGTGACCGCAGGCGTGCATCACGCCGTCGACCTCGGAGCGGAACGGGCCGGGCACGTCCTCGGGCAGCGGCAGCGCGTCCATGTCCGCGCGCAGCAGCACGGTGCGGCCCGGCCGCGCGCCCTCCAGCACCCCGACGACCGAGCTCAGCCCTCGGCCGAGGTGCAGGCGCAGCGGGAGGTCGGCCAGGTCGGCGACGAGGGCGTCGCGCGTGTGCGGCAGGTCCAGGCCCACCTCGGGCCTGCGGTGCAGGGCGCGGCGCAGCGCCACGGCGCGGGGTTGCAGGGACCGGGCGGCGCCCAGGAGGGTGGCGGGGGCGGTCGCGAGGTCGGGCACGGTCCGATCCTGGCACCGCGCCCACCTCCACCCGAATTGTGGTTTGTGACACAGCGCGAACACGCCTACCGTGGGCGCATGCCGGTGCAGACGGTGGAGGCGCCCACGGAGACGCGCGGTTCGTCGCTGCCCGGGTTCGCGGTCGCCGCGATCCGGGAGGAGGGGCGTTGGCGTTGCGTGCGCCTGGATCCCGACGCCCTGGTCGACCTCGACGCCGCGATCACCGAACTGCGCGGGCTGCGGTCCACCGGCGCGGTCGTCGGGCTCCTCGACGTCGACGACGAGTTCTTCGTCCTGCTCCGCCCGGTGCCCAACGGGGTGTCGCTGATGGTGTCCGACGCCGCGGCGGCGTTGGACTACGACGTCGCGGCCGACGTGCTCGACCTGCTGCGGGTGGAGCTCCCGCCGGACGACGACGCGCTCGACGACGACCCGTGGCCCGAGGGCGACCTCGCCATCCTCGCCGACCTCGGGCTGCCGGCCGAGGAGCTGGGCGTGCTTGCCGGCGAGATCGAGCTGTACCCGGACGAGCAGCTGGCCGCGATCGGCCGCCGCTGCGGGTTCGCCGAGGAGCTGGCGAAGCTCATCGGCAGCTGAGCGGAGCGCGCGGGCGGGCTTCGGCGCCGAGCGCAGGCTGCGGAGCGGACATCGGCGCCGAGCGGAGCCTGCGGAGCGGACATCCGCGCCGAGCGGAGCTGCGGAGCGAACATCCGCGCTGACCGGGCACGATGGCCGGGTGCTGCCCACCAAGGCCGACGACGTGCTGCTCGGCCGCGCCCTCGAGGTCGCGGCCGGTGCCCTGCGGACTGGGGACGTGCCGATCGGCGCCGTGGTCGTCGACGCCGCGGGGTGCGAGCTGGCCGCCGCCGCCAACGCCCGGGAGGCCCTGGGCGACCCCACCGCCCACGCCGAGATCCGCGCGCTGCGCGAGGCCGCGCGGGTCCGCGGCGAGTGGCGGCTGGAGGGCTGCACGCTGGCGGTGACCGTCGAGCCCTGCACCATGTGCGCCGGCGCGTTGGGCCTCGCCCGCGTGGAGCGCGTGGTGTTCGGGGCATGGGAGCCGAAGACCGGCGCGGCGGGCTCGCTGTGGGACGTCCTGCGCGACCGTCGGCTCACCCACCGCCCCGAGGTGGTGGGCGGGGTCCGGGCCGCCGAGGCCGCGGCGCTGCTGGAGGCGTTCTTCGCGGGGCACCGGGGGGCCTGAAACTCCTCGCGGACCGGCTTGTAACCTTGTCGGCGGTAGCGTGTCCGAGCGGCCGAAGGAGCGCGCCTCGAAAGCGCGTGAGGTTCACGCCTCCGTGGGTTCAAATCCCACCGCTACCGCCAGACCCGCCGGGCGGGCCCACAAGGGCCCCCCGGCGTTCGTCGTCCCGGGGGCGTTGACGGCGGCCGGAGCCCTCAGCACCATCGTCCGATGCGCCTGCTCGACCGAGCCGCCGTCCGGGCTCTGCTCGACCCGGACGAACTCCTCGACGCGGTCTCGACCGCCCTGGTCGACCTGAGCACGGGGCGGGCGTCCGTCCCGCCGCGGATCGCGGCGCAGGTCGGCGAGCTCGGCCTCCTCGCCGCCATGCCGGCGTACAGCGAGACGCTCGGCGTCGTCGCCGCGAAGCTGCTGACCCTCTACCCGGGGAACGACTCGCTGGGGCTGCCGACGCACCAGGCCCTCGTCGCCGTGTTCGCGCCCGAGGACGGCACCCTGCGCGCACTGATGGACGGCGACGTCGTCACGGCCGACCGCACCGCGGCTGCGTCGGCGCTGTCCGTGCAGGCCCTGGCCCGCCCCGACGCCCGGGTCCTGGCCGTGCTCGGCACCGGTCCGCAGGCGCAGGCCCACGCGCGCTACCTCGCGCGGATGCGCCCGTTCGAGGAGATCCGCATCGGCGGGCGCGACCCGCACAAGGTCGCGGCGGTCGTCGACTCCCTCGCGGCGGAGGGCGCCGCCGCCCGGGCCTGCACGATCGAGGCGGCGCTGCACGATGCGGACGTGGTCTGTGCGGCCACCAGCACCCTCCGTCCGCTCGTCGGGCCGGACGGGCTGCCGGACGGGGTGCACGTGGTCTCCGTCGGCTACCGCCCGGAGGGGCGCGAGGTGGACGCGGCCCTGCTGACCCGCGCGCAGATCGTGGTCGAGCACCGCGCGACCACCCTCGCGCCGTACCCGGTCGGCTCGAACGACCTCGCCGAGCTCCTCGAGCGGGGGAGGATCCACCCCGACGTCGTCCTCGAGCTCGGGGAGATCCTCGGCGGCCTGCGGCCCGGACGGGCCTGGGACGAGCAGCCGACCGTCTACAAGTCGGTCGGGGTGGCGGTGCTCGACGTGGCGGCCGCGGCGGTGGTGCTGGCCGCGGCCGAGCGGACGGGGGCGGGGCTCGAGACGGCGCTGTAGACGGCGCTGTAGACGGCGCTGTAGACGGTGCCCGTGGTCCGGGTGCTGTCGGCGGTGGGCCTGTCGGCGCTGTGGGCCTGTCGCGGCTCTCAGACATGTCGACGCCGCCGCGGCGGGCCCGGGAACGACGAACGCCGGGCCTCGACCCGGCGCTCGTGTTCGCGTGGCGGAGGATAGGGGATTCGAACCCCTGAGGGATTGCTCCCAACACGCTTTCCAAGCGTGCGCCCTAGGCCACTAGGCGAATCCTCCGGCGGGAACGATACGCGACGCGTTTTCCGACCCCCGCCCCGGGACCCTCCCCGGGGGATGCGGCTACACTCGGCACCGGACCCCGCGCGGCGTCCATCCTGTGAACTCCCCCAGGGCCGGAAGGCAGCAAGGGTCAGCGGGCTCTGGCGGGTGCGCGGGGTCCCCTTCGTTCTCTCCCCGCTCCGCCCCTTCCCGGTCTTGTCGGGGGTGGTGGGTAGCCTCGCTCGCGTGGCGCTGGCTCTGTACCGGAAGTACCGCCCGGCGAAGTTCGCCGAGGTGGTGGGGCAGGAGCACGTCACCGAACCCCTGGGTACGGCACTCGCGGCCGGCCGGATCAACCACGCGTACCTGTTCTCCGGCCCGCGGGGCTGCGGGAAGACGTCGTCGGCGCGGATCCTGGCCCGTTCGCTGAACTGCGTCGAGGGGCCCACCCCGGATCCCTGCGGCGTCTGCTCCTCGTGCATCGCGCTCGCACCCGAGGGGCCGGGGAACATCGACGTCGTCGAGCTCGACGCCGCATCGCACGGCGGCGTGGACGATGCGCGCGAGCTCCGCGACCGCGCCTTCTACGCGCCGGCCGAGTCGCGGTACCGGGTGTTCATCGTCGACGAGGCGCACATGGTCACCACGCAGGGCTTCAACGCCCTGCTCAAGATCGTCGAGGAGCCGCCCGAGCACCTCGTCTTCGTCTTCGCGACCACCGAGCCGGACAAGGTGCTGCCCACCATCCGGTCCCGCACGCACCACTACCCGTTCCGGCTGATCCCACCCGGCACGCTGCGGTCGCTGCTCGAGCGCATCTGCGCCGACGAGGACGTGCACGTCGAGCCCGCGGTGTACCCGCTGGTCATCCGCGCGGGCGGCGGCTCGGCGCGCGACACGCTCTCGGTGCTCGACCAGCTGCTCGCCGGCGCCGGGCCGGCGGGCGTCACGTACGAGCGTGCGGTGGCGCTGCTCGGCGTCACCGACGTCGCCCTGATCGACGACGTGGTCGACGCCCTCGGCGCGGCCGACGGCGCCGCCGTCTACCAGGCGGTGGACCGGCTGGTCGAGGCCGGCCACGATCCGCGCCGTTTCGCCTCGGACCTGCTGCAGCGCCTGCGTGACCTGATGCTGCTGCAGGCCGTGCCCGAGGCCGCCGAGCAGGGGCTGGTCGAGGCTGCCGCGGACGAGCTGTCCCGGATGGTCGAGCAGGCCGCCCGCCTGGGCCCGGCCACGCTCACCCGGTACGGCGAGATCGTGCACGCCGGGCTCACCGAGATGCGGGGGGCCACCGCGCCGCGCCTGCTCCTCGAACTGTTGTGCGCAAGGATGCTGCTGCCCGCGGCCACGACGTCCGACGCCGGGCTGCTCGAGCGCCTCGAACGGGTCGAGCGGCGGCAGGCCATCGCGCCCGAGCCGGGTGGGGGCGGACCGTCCTCCGGCCTGGGTGGTGCTGCACCGGCCGTGTCGGGTGGTGCGGCTTCCGCCTCGTCCGGCGGCCCGGCTTCCGCGGTGTCCGGTGGGGGAGCCGCCGGCGGGGAGGCCGCGCCGCGGTTCGTCCGGCGGTCGCAGCGGGCGAAGGGGGACTCCGCCCCGGCGGCGGTGCGGCCGTCGCAGGAGGGTGCGGCGGACGGGGCTCGTCCCCCGCAGAAGGCGGACGACGCTGCGGCGTCCGAGCAGGTCACGACCGGTCGCGAGGACGTCGCTGCGCGAGCGGAGGACCGGCCGGCAGGTGCCGGCGACAGCAGCGCGCCGCGGGAGGCGGAGGGTGCGCCGGGTGGCGAGGCTGCTGCTTCCGCTGACGCACCCGAGCAGACAGACGCAGCCGCTGGGGTACACGGACCCGGCCGCGCAGAAGCGCCCGCCCGGGAAGACGGACCCGCTCCCACAGACGGACCCGACCGGGGAGACGGACCCGCCCGCGCAGACGGACCTGCCCGCGCAGACGGACCCGCTCCCGCAGGCGGACCTGCCCGCGCTCACGGACCTGCCCGCGCAGACGGACCCGCTCCCGCAGACGGACCCGACCGGGGAGACAGACCCGCCCGCGCTGAAGCGCCTGCCCGCGCTGACGGACCTGCCCACGCTGACGCACCGGCCCGAACTGATGCGCCCGCTCGCGCTGACGCACCTGCCCGCAATGACACGTCCGCCCGCACAGACGCGCCCGCCCGCGCCGACGAGTTCGAGGCTTCGGCGCGCGGCGAGGACTCCGGCCCCGCGGCGTCTGCTCAGGAGGCGGCCCCGCGCCGGAAGGACGAGCCCGAACGCGCAGGTGCCGGTCGCGAGGCCGCCGCCTCCGGGCCGGATGCTGATGAGGCATCGCACGAGGCCGTCGGGCATGTTTCCGCTGGTCACAACCCGTCGAGCGAGGCGCCCGGTCGCGAGACTTCCGGCCGCGGAACTCTGCCCGGGCACGAGGCTGCCGCCCGTGAGAACGCTGGACGGGCTGACGAGTCGCGGGCAGCCGAGAGACCCACTCGACGCGAGTCCTCGGCGCGGTCCGACGCGTCGCCGCATCAGGTGGCCCCGAGCGGTCCTTCGCCCGCAGCGGAGCCCGCTGCCGAAGCCGGCGCTCCCGGCGCGGTTGAGGGGGCGCCTGCCGCGCAGGGTCTCGACGGGAGCGGCGTCCGACGCGTGTGGTCGGAAATCCTTGCCGCAGCCCGTCAGCGCAGCCGCAGCACGGAGGCGCTGCTGGTCAACGCCACCGTCCGTGCGGTGCAGGACGACACGCTGGTCCTCAGTATCGGCTCGCCACCGCTGGCCCGGCGGCTCTCGGAGCAGCGGAACACGGACGTGATCTCCGAGGCGTTGCGCGCGGTGCTGGGCGTGCAATGGCGCGTCCGGTGCGAGACGGGCGACGGCGGCGTCCCCGCCCAGCCGCCCCGGCAGGCGGCGCAGCGGCCAACTCCGCAGCGACCGTCGCGGCGCGAGGCCCCGGAGCCGGAGCGGCCGCGGCCCGAAGCCACGCGACCGGAGCGCGCCGAACCACGCCGCTCCGCACCGCAACGCCCCCGCGATGGCAGCAGCTCCGACGAGGGCATCCCGCTCCCGCCCGAGCCGCCGTCCGACGAGCCCCCGCCGGACGACGAGGAGGCCATGTTCGCCGAGGCCGACGCGTCTCGCGCGGAGCGAAGCGTCCGCCGCGACCCCGAGGAGGTCGCCATCGAGCTGCTCTCCTCGCAGCTCGGCGCCCGCGCCTTCGACCAGCGCTGACCGCTCACACCTTGGTTCCCGCGCCCTCAGCCGCGTCCCGTGCGCGGCCTGAGCTTGATCTTTAACCTGCTGCTGCCGGGCTGGTAGCGCTGGCAGGGTGTTTGCCGACGTCGTGGCGGGTGGCGCGTGCTCGGTTGCGGGAGCCGGGTGGACGTCCTGGGCCGGGGCGGCCGGGTTTCGGTGCTCTGGCCGGATGGCTGGTCTTCGCGCGGAGGTGGCGAAACCCGCGGCGGACCCGCGCGGGGGTCAGCCGGCCCGGCTCGGCGGGTTTCTCCCAGGGC
The DNA here is from genome assembly GCF_021343995.1 of Pseudonocardia terrae. Lineage (GTDB taxonomy): Bacteria > Actinomycetota > Actinomycetes > Mycobacteriales > Pseudonocardiaceae > Pseudonocardia > Pseudonocardia terrae. The sequence continues at coordinate 202,080 of NZ_JAJTTE010000003.1, forward strand.
CGCCGTAGATCGGCGGCGAGCGGGCGGGCCAGACGCAGCTGGGTGTAGGCGCCGATGATCAGCCAGGTCCAGCGGTCCGCCGCGCCGGGGGTGCGGATCTTCGGGACGGTCCAGCCCAGGGTCTGCTTGAACAACCGGAAGGTGTGCTCGAGATCGAACCGGCGCAGGAACCCCTGCCACCACCGGTCTACATCCGCTGCCGTGGCGCCGACGACCGAGGACCACAGCCAGACCGGTTTCGGGGCGTGATCACCGGGCAGGCGCTCGACCTGCAGCCGGATCAGGGTGCCGGAGATGATCGGTAGCTCCCCGGGGTGGTCGACCCACACACCGCGGTGGGTCAGCCGCGGGTAGAGCCCATCCCAGGCAGTGGCGACCGCCCGGCCGTAGCGGGTGGTGTCGGTAGCAGTGGTGTGCGCCGGTGTCCACCACGTGTCCGGGTCGGAGAGGGCGAAGTCCGGGCCGTGGCGCGGTGGGCGCCCGGTCGCCCGGGCCGGGCGCAGAGCACGCGGGCCGCGTAGGACCCGGTCCGAACGCAGCCGGCCGAGCAGCTCCACCGGCAGGTCCGCCAGCACATGCGCGAGGCGGGTGATGTCGTAGCCGGCATCGGTGACGATCAGGATTGGCAGGTCCCCATCACGCCACTGCCCGGCGGCGATCAGCCGGTCGACGACCTCGCGGAGTTGGGCGGCGGCGACCGCGGTGGCGTCCTGGGCGGGGCCGACCCGGACCACATCCAACAGCGCGGTCCACGAGGTGCGACCGGGTTCCAGCGCGGCGACGAACGAGTACGGCCAGCCCGGGATCATCTGCGCGTTGCCCCGGCCACGGCCGTAGACGTGACAGAACAGCCGCTCCGCGCTGGTCGGGGCATCCGAGCGCAGCCACGGCGAGGTGTCCACCGCCAGCACGATCCGCCCGTCGACCGCCCGGGGCAGCGGAAGCGCGGCCAGAGCCCGACGCAGCGCCCGTGGCTCGACCGCCCCGCAGGCCAGCGCGTCATACATCGCGCCGTGCCCACGCCGATGCTCACCGACCAGGGTCAGCTCCGGCAGCGGACCGGGCCGTCCGCGCACAGGACCGCCTCGCACAGCTCGAACAGCGCGTCCGCCCGCGCGCTGAGCGAGCCGTAGAACTCCAGCCGGAACCGGCCGAGTTCACCCCGCCAGCCCAGGGTGTCGAACACACCGCCGCCCCGACCATCCGTCACACTCATCACCGCGGCCATCGCCTTCGTCTTCGAGCTCTGTGGAAGGAACCCGAAGAGGATCAAGCGATGGCCGCGCCCATGTCCCGCCGACACGCCGCACGAACAGCACCGACTCGACGTCGACAGCGCACCAAGGTTAAAAATCAAGCTGAGGACGGCACCAGGGGGCACCAAGATCGCTCTGGGATGAGCATCAAGATCGTTCTGACCGTCACTGGAGCGCGGGGCGTGCAGCAGTAGCGTGTCGCTCGGATCGATCACCGACTGGGTAGTGGTCGCGAGCGTCACCGGAAGGCTGTCTTGGCAGCCACAGCGCTCCTCTCGGATTGATCATGGTCCTTCGGCAGGCCCGACAGTCATCGAGGTCGCGGCGGCGGCGCGGTTCGCGACCCCTATCACGAACCCGGGAGCACGAGCCCAGGAGCAGCAGCCGTGCTCATCGCGGCCAGGGCGCCGGATTCGGCCATCCCTGCGGACCGTCGGCATGGTGCGGTGCTTCAGCCGCTCCACAGCGGCTGCTGCACCACAACCGCCCTCGCAGCCCGGCTCGGGGCGCCAGAAGCCGCGACCTGCCGAGGCACACAGGCCCGACTCGCGGAGGTTCAGAGCCCGACTCGGGGAGGCGAAGAGCTGGACTCGCGGAGGTTCAGAGCCCGACTCGCGGAGGCGCACAGCCCGACTCGCGAAGGTTCAGAGCCCGAGTCGCGGAGGTTCAGAGCCCGACTCGCGGGAGCCCACACCCCGACTCGCGGAAGCTCAGGGCCCGACTCGCGGGAGCCCACACCCCGACTCGCGGGGCCGGAGACCCAGGACCGCGAGCTCAGAGGTGGGAGAGGAGGTCCAGGCCCCGGGAGAAGGCGGTGATCTTGTTCTCCCGCTTGTCCGGCCCGTGACCCTCGTCGGGGAAGACCAGCAGCTCGGCGCCCGTGGCCTCGGCGATCTGCCGCGCCTCGGAGACCGGAACCCGCGGGTCGTTCTCCCCGTGCACCACGAGCAGTGGCGCACGGATCTCGTCGAACCGCGTGAGTGGCGACGCCGAGGCGAGGAACCCGGGGTCCTCGCCGTACTCGCGCGCCCGGAACGCCCGCCGGTGCGGGGCGGTGTTCTCCAGGAAGGTGACCAGGCTGGACATGCCCGCAATGTCGACACCCACCGCCCACCGCTCCGGCTGGAACGCGAGCCCGAGCAGCACCAGGTAGCCGCCGTACGACCGGCCCCACAGCGCCGCCCGGGCGGGATCGCAGCCGAGCCCCGGCAGGGCGTCGTGCAGCGCGGCGAGATCGAGCAGGACGTCGAGACGCCGCTCCCGGTCGTCGGCCGAGTACCAGCGCTTCCCGAACCCGGTCGACCCGCGGACGTTCGGCACCAGCACGGTGTGCCCGGCGGCCACGAGCAGTTGCACGACCGGGTCGAAGCTGCGCACCGCCTGGCTCTCCGGCCCGCCGTGCAGCACGACCACCGCGGACCCGTCGGGCGAGGCCGGCCGGTACACCGCGCACGGCACCTGCTCGCCGTCCGATACCGGCACCTGCACGTCCGTGGGATGCACGAACGGCGGGCCCTCCCACGACGCCACGGTGCCCGTCATCGGCGCGGCCTGCCCGGACGTCAGGTCGAGCAGCACGACGTCGCCGGGCGTGTCCGGAGCGGTGAACGACAGCGCCGCGAACCGCCCGTACGGCGAGAAGACCGGCGGGGTCCGTGTGACCACCCCGTCGACCGGCAGGGCGACCGTCGTCCGCAGCTCGCCGGTCGCCGCGTCGTGCAGCCGGATCGTGTCGATGCCCTCGGCCGACCGCACCACCAGCAGGGCGCTGCCGTCGGGCGCGAGCAGGCCCAGGAGGTCGGCGTCGTCGTCGGCGGCGAGCCAGGACCTGCCGAGCAGCGCGACGCCGATCCGGTCCCGGCGCGCGTCCGTGCTGACCACGACCTCGTCGCCGGCGAACTGCGGCCGCACGAACCGCGCGCCCTCGGCGAGCACCTGCACGCGCCCGCCCTCGGTCTCGGGCATCGTGTCGACGGCCAGCAGCCGGTCCGTCATGGCCTCCTCACCGGGCACCGTGACCAGCAGCCGCCGCCCCTCCGCGTCGGCCGCGACCTCGCCGACCGGTCCGCAACCGCTCAGCACGGTCTCCTCGACGCCGGCCCCGACACCGTGGATCACGAGGTCGAACCCGACGCCGTCGCTCCGATTGGTCATGTAGACGACCCGCCCGGGCAGCACCGCGAGCAGCAGGTTCACGTGCTCCGGGTCGTCGACCAGGGGGACGAGCTCGCCGGACGCGAGGTCGAGCAGGCTGAGCTGGGCGCGCTCGTTGCCGTTGCGGTCGTGCTCGACGACGACCCGCCGCTCGCCCGGCAGGTACCGCCCGCGGCAGGGGCTCTCGAAGTTCGTGAGCGGGGTGGCGGTGCCGTCGGGGGCGAGTTCGACGAGCTGGACGGAGCCGGAGGCGTCGCCGCCGGCGAGGACCCGGCCGGAGTCGTCGACGTCGAAGGCCCGCCAGGTGGGGAGCGCGAGGAGCTGTTCGGCGTGCACCGCGGCGACCCTACGAAAGGATCAGCTCGGCAGCGCGCCGAGGAAGTTCCGGATGCCCGTCGCGATCGCGGCGGCGTAGCGCTCCCGGCCCTCGGCTGACGAGACCACGGCGGCCTCCTCGGCGTTGCGCATGTTCGCGCATTCCACCAGGGCCGCGGGGACCGTCGCGAAGTTGAGCCCGCCCAGGTCGGGCCGGGGGGACAGGCCCTCGCGGCCGACGTAGGTGCTGGTCGGGAAGCCGCCGCCGCGCAGGGCGTCGCGCAGGTCACGGGCGAGGTCGACGGCGGGGCCGGACTGCGCCGCGTTGAGCGGCGGCGAGGAGTAGGCGACGTGGAAGCCGTGCCCGGCCGCCGCCGCCCCGTCGGCGTGCAGCGAGACGAGCAGGTCGGCGCCGGCCTGCTGGCCCGCCTTTCCGCGCTCGTCGACGCAGGGGCCCACGCCGTCGTCGGAGGTCCGCGTGAGGACGACGGCGATGCCGGCGGCCTCGAGATGGGCCCGGACCCGTCCGGCCAGGTCCCAGGTGAAGGCGTGCTCGGGGTAGCCGGCGTCGGTCGAGGTGCCGGTGGTGTTGCAGGCCTTGGTGCCGCCGCGGCCGTCGGGGACCTGACGGGTGATCGCGGCGCGGGCGGACCCGTTGCCGCCGTTGTGCCCGGGGTCGAGGACGACCGTCCGCTTCGGCGCAGGCGCGGCCGTGGGGGACGCGACGACGCTGCTGGTCGGGACCGCCACCGAGGGAGCGGGCGCCGCGGGGCCGGCCCTCGCGCAGGCGACCAGCAGGAGCAGGGCCGGCGTCAGGACGAGGGCGCGACGCGGGGCGGACACGGCAGACAGCGTGTCACGGCTACCCTGGGTCGCGAGACCGCACACGCGGGCGAGACCTCGAGGAGTGTTCTGGTGCAACCGGGTGGTCAGCCGGACATGTCGATGATCCTGCAGCAGGCGCAGAAGATGCAGGAACAGCTCATGACGGCGCAGCAGGAGCTCGCCGAGGCCGAGGTGACGGGCCAGGCGGGCAACGGGCTCGTGCGCGTCACCCAGACGGCGGCGGGCGAGATCCGCCGCGTCGAGATCGATCCGAAGATCGTGGACCCCGAGGACGTCGAGACCCTGCAGGACCTGCTGGTCGGCGCCATCCAGGACGCCTCGCGCGCCGCGCAGGAGCTGCAGGCCGAGAAGATGGGCCCGCTGACCGGTGGCCTGGGCGACCTCGGCGGGTTCGGCCTTCCCGGCGTCTGACGTGTTCGAGGGACCGGTCCAGGACCTGATCGACGAGCTGGGCCGGCTGCCCGGCGTCGGTCCCAAGAGCGCGCAGCGCATCGCGTTCCACCTGCTCGCCGCCGACGCCGCGGACGTCACCCGGCTGCAGGAGGTCCTGCAGAAGGTCAAGCAGGGCGTGCAGTTCTGCGAGGTGTGCGGCAACGTCTCGGAGAAGGAGCGCTGCCGCTACTGCTCCGACGCGCGCCGCGACCCCACGGTCGTCTGCGTGGTCGAGGAGCCCAAGGACGTCCTGGCGGTGGAGCGGACCCGCGAGTTCAAGGGCCGCTACCACGTGCTCGGCGGCGCGCTCGACCCGTTGGGCGGGATCGGGCCGGAGTCGCTGCGGATCCGCGAGCTGCTCGCGCGGCTCGGCGGCACCGGTCCGGCGACGGACGAGGGCGACATCGGCGAGGTCATCATCGCCACCGACCCGAACACCGAGGGCGAGGCGACCGCGACCTACCTGGTCCGCCTGCTCAAGGACTTCCCCGGCCTCAGCGTCACCAGGCTGGCCTCGGGCCTGCCGATGGGCGGCGACCTGGAGTTCGCGGACGAGATGACCCTCGGCCGCGCCCTCGCAGGCCGTCGCGCCCTCAGCTGATCAGCCGGCCAGCACCTTCGTCAGCACCTCGGCGAACTCCGCCGGGGCGCCGAGGAAGCCGCCGTGGTCGCCGGGGAAGATCGTCGGCGTCACCCCGAGCCGCTCGGCCAGGGCCGTCGACGTCGCCTGGGTCAGCAGGTGACCGGACTCCGCGCCGATGCCGACGACGATCCGGGTCGGCGCCGCCCGCAGCGCCTCGACGTCGGGCACGAACCGCGTCGTGACCATCAGGTCGTGGCCCAGGAACCGCTCGGCGTCGCGCATGTCCTGCTCCGACGGCGGCGGGCCGGGCGGCGGCTCGGCCGGCGCACCGTCGTCGCCCACGAAACCGGCCGCGGCCATGAACTTGGCGAAGGCCGGGCCGGGGCCCTCGGCGTGGAAGGTCGCCACGACGTCCTCGCTCACGGCGATCCGGGCTTCGCGATCCGGCAGCAGCTCGATCAGCGGCGGCTCGTGCGCGACGAGGGTGCGCAGCCGCTCCGGGTGCCGGGCGACGAGCGCGAGCCCGGTGGTCGCACCGCCGCTGGATCCGAAGACGTCGGCGGTGCTCGCGCCGAGGGCGTCGAGGATGGTGACGACGTCGTCCGCCCGCTGCTCCACCGGAACGTCGAGATCGGGGTCCTCGAGCGGGCTGTTCGCGATCCCGCGTGGGTCGGTGGTGACGACGGTGTGGTGGGCAGCGAGGGCGTCGGCGAGCGGGGCGAAGTGCGCCGCCGACATCGGCGACCCCACGACGACCAGCAGCGGGCCGGAGCCGCGCACCTCGTAGTGCAGGCGCGCGCCGGGGACGTCGAGCGTGTGGACCTCGGTCACGGTTCCTCCAGGTCATCGAAGCCGGCACGGGGAAGACCGGGTGCGCGGCGAGAACTCATCGCCGAGAACGAAGAAGCCCGGCGCCGCGGGCCGCGACGCCGGGCTCGGCCCGGTCGCTCAGCCGGGAGGAGGCGACTGCAGCTCGGCTCGGGCGCGCAGCAGCGCGCACGAGGGGCAACCGGTCACCGCGGCGACGGACACGATCTCGTTCTCCCGCAGCCACAGATCCCATTCGACGCCCTTGAGCCGATTGCGTTCCTTCTCGACCTCTTCCTTCCCGACCGCGACGCCGATGGACACGCTGAGTCCGACGAGGGCTGCGAGCCCGACGGCCACGACGATCGCGTACACGGTTCCTCCTTCGACCTGGGCTGGGTGCTGACTCGGCCGTTCGGAACGGCCCGTGCGCAGGAACCCCCCGGCACTGCGCAGTGGTGAACGGCATCGGCGGATCTCCCCTCGACCGAGGGTGTGGAGCCGATACGTTCTCAGTCGCTGTCCTCGTCGCCCCAGGAGTCGTAGCCCGACCGGCTCGTCCCGGCCTGCCGGACCTCCCAGTTGCGGCGACGTTCGGCAGCCACCTGTCGCCAGGCACGGGCCTGTGCGGCATCGAGGACGCCGACGACCGCGCCGATGACGACCAGGCCACCCAGCCCGATCAGGACGACCACGATCGGCGTGATCACGGTGACCACCTCCCGGAACGACGCCGGGCGACCTTGCTGGAGACCGATCCGGTACGTGCGCGGACGGCTCGGACATGGATCATCGGGACTCACCTTCCACTCGGAGTGCTGCCCGGCGGACACCGGGAGTCGAGGGGGTCCCTGCTGCGGGACCGGGGCCGTGGCGCGGCGGGTGCGACGGGCGGGGCGCGAGCCGGTCGGGGAGATCACGGGCGCCTCCTTCCCACGGGGACCCCGGGTGGAGGTGATGCGAACCGCTCGGGGTCCAGCTGTGCTTAGATTGCCCGACGGGATGTCCTCATGCAATTGCACCGAGACGCTGCCGTGTGAATCACTCGCTCGGAGCAACCGGCCGGTTCCGATGGGTGAGCGGACGGGGGGAAGGCGGGATGGCGCCACAGCAGGGGCCCGCGGGACCGCGGCGACGGCTCGGCGCCGAACTGCGGCGGCTCCGACTCAACGCCGACATGACCCTCGACGAGGTCGCGGAGCAGATGACGTGCTCGACGTCGAAGATCAGCCGGCTGGAGACGGGCAAGGGCATCCCCAAGCTGCCCGACGTCAACGAGCTGATCCGGATCTACGGCGTGACCTCCGACGCCGAGCAGGACATGCTCCGCCGGCTGGTGCGCGAGGGGCGGACGCAGGGGTGGTGGGAGCCCTACGTCGAGGGCGTACAGCCGGAGCGGTTCGTCATGGACTCGCCGGCCCGCTACCCCTCGCTGGAGACGGCGGCGCGCGCGGTGTCGTCGTTCGACATGGCGGTGATCCACGGGCTGCTCCAGACCGAGGACTACGCCCGCGCCGTACTCAACGCGGTACTCCCGCACCACCGACGTCGCGAGATCGACAAGCTCGTCGAGCTCCGGCGGATGCGTCAACTCGCGGTTGTCGAGCGCGACCCGCCGCTGTCCCTGGCGGTGGTGCTGGACGAGGCTGCGCTCAATCGGGTCGTCGGCGGTGCCTCCGTGATGTCGGCCGAGTTGGAGTTCGTCGTCGAGCGCTCGCGCATGCCGCACGTGGATGTGCGCGTGTTGCGCTTCGGCGCTGGTGCGCACCGGGCACACGCCGGCGACTTCGTGCTGCTCGAGTTTCCCGACTCCACGATGGACTGCGTCTACATCGAAGGACACGCCGGGGACCAGTATCTCGAAGGAGAGGCGGACGTTGAGCTGTATAAAGGCGTCTTCGCTGACGTCGCCGACCGCGCACTCGACCCCGATGAGTCGCGGGAGCTGATCAGCTGGTACGCCCGCAACCACGCTCCCCGACGGAAGGCCACCTCGTGATCGAGTTCCGGACCAGCAGCTACTGCGATCTCGGTAGCTGTGTCGAGGTCGGACGCACCGCCGACGGCTCATTCCTGGTGCGGGACACCAAGAACCGCGAGCAGGCCCCGCTGGCGTTCACTCGCGAGGAGTGGGCGGCGTTCGTGGCGGGCGTGAAGAACGGCGAGTTCGAGGCCTCCTGAGAGGCCGTCCTGTGAGGACGGTCCACTCCGGAACATCGTCGCCGGTCGGCCCACCGGTCCATCACGGACCGTGAGTTCGTGACGTCCGCCTCACGCAGTTGAGGTGGATTTGAGGTAGCTGTGCCCCAACTGTGACGTTCTGGGCTACCGACGGGTAAAGGCTGTGACTAGCGTCTCCGGGCATCGCTCGAACCCGACGACCTCGGAGTGCCCAGAGAATGCCCACCACACGACGTCTGCTCGCCACCATCGCCGCTGGCGCGCTCGCCGTCTCGCTCGCCGCGTGCGCGACCTCCGAACGAGGTGGCGGCACGCAGGCCGGCGCGACCGGCGGGACGATGGTCTTCGGCGCGGCCGGCGCCCCGAAGAACTTCGACCCGATCTTCAACGACGACGGCGAGAGCTTCCGTCCGATCCGTCAGATGTACGACACCCTGATCACCTACAAGGCGGGCACCACCGACCTCGCGCCGGGCCTGGCGACCGAGTGGTCGTCCACCCCGGACGGCAAGACGTGGACCTTCACGCTCCGCCAGGGCGTGAAGTTCCACGACGGCACCCCGCTCGACGCCGCCGCCGTGTGCACCAACTTCGACCGCTGGGCCGACACGACCAGCGAGGCCGCGCAGAGCAACATGATCTACTACGCGGACGTGTTCGAGGGCTTCAAGAACTCGGGCGGCATCTACCAGGGCTGCCGGGCCACCGACCCGAACACCGCGGTCATCTCCCTGTCGAAGTACAAGGGCGCCTTCCCCGCCGCCTTCGGCCTGACCTCGCTGTCGATCTCCAGCCCGGCCGCCCTGAAGCAGTACGACGCCGACAACGTCAGCCAGAGCGGCGACTCGTTCTCCTACCCGGCCTACGCCACGGACCACCCGACCGGCACCGGCGCGTTCAAGTTCGAGAGCTACGACCGCACCGCGAACACGATCACCCTGGTCCGCAACGACGACTACTGGGGTGAGAAGGCCAAGCTGGACAAGCTCGTGTTCAAGATCATCCCGGACGAGAACGCCCGCAAGCAGGAGCTCACGGCCGGCACGATCGACGGTTACGACTACCCGTCGCCCGCCGACTACAACGCCCTCAAGCAGGCCGGCCAGCAGGTGCTGATCCGCCAGCCGTTCAACGTGCTCTACATGGGCATCAACACCAAGAACAACCCGGCGCTCGAGGACATCCGGGTGCGTCAGGCTCTCGCCTACGCGATCGACCGGCAGGCGCTGGTGCAGACCAAGCTCCCCGAGGGCGCCGAGGTCGCGACGCAGTTCATGCCCAAGACCGTCGCCGGGTACGCCGACGACGTCGAGCAGTACCCGTACGACCCGCAGAAGGCGAAGGACCTGCTGGCCCAGGCCGGGGCGTCGAACCTGACGCTGAACTTCTACTACCCGACCGAGGTCACCCGGCCCTACATGCCGAACCCGACCGACCTCTTCCAGCTGATCTCGGAGAACCTCAAGCAGGTCGGGATCACCGTCAACGCGGTGCCGCGGCCGTGGAACGGCGGCTTCAAGGACGACGTCCAGACCGCGGGCAAGCAGGACCTGCACCTGCTCGGCTGGACCGGCGACTACAACGACGCCGGCAACTTCATCGGCACCTTCTTCGGACGCGAGAAGGCGGAGTTCGGTCCCGAGGACCCGGCCATGTACGCGCAGATCAACGCGGCCGACGCCGAGCCCGACCCGGTCAAGCACGCCGCGGCGTACCAGCAGGCCAACCGCGACCTGATGGCGAAGTACCTGCCGGCCGTGCCGATCAGCAGCAGCCCGCCCGCGATCGTCGTCTCCGGCGCGATCCAGGGCCTGGTGCCCAGCCCGCTGACCGACGAGCGGTTCAACACCGTCAGCAAGACGCAGAGCTGATCCGACCGAACTGCATTATGGAACCATAATGGGTCTATTTCGCTGGTCCGACCACATTATGGTTCCATGATGCGTGAAACCGGCTGCCCTGAGCGCGTTATGGAACCATAATGCGCTCGGGGTGCCGGTGTGAAAGGCCACCATGCTGCGCTTCATCGTGCGGCGGTTGATCCAGGTCGTCCCGACGCTCCTGCTGCTGTCCCTGCTCCTGTTCGCCTGGCTGCGCTCGCTGCCCGGCGGACCGGCGGCCGCGCTGCTCGGCGACAAGGCGACCCCGGAGAAGATCGCCCAGCTCAACACCGTGCTCGGGCTCGATCAGCCCGTCCCGGTCCAGTACGTCCGCTTCCTCGGCCGCGCCGTGACCGGCGACTTCGGCAACTCCCTGATCACCGGCGAACCGGTCACCACCGAGATCGCCCGGGCGCTCCCCGCGACCATCGAGCTCTCGATCGCCGCGCTGCTGCTCGCCGTGCTGCTGGGCATTCCGCTCGGCTACGTCGCGGCCCGGTACCGCGGCCGGCCGCTCGACACCACCACCGTGATCGCGACGCTCGTGGGCGTCGCGGTCCCCGTCTTCTTCCTCGGCTACCTGCTCAAGCAGTTCTTCGCCGTGGACCTCGGCTGGTTCCCGCCGTCCGGGCGCCAGGCCGTGGGCATCGACGCCACGCACGTCACCGGCTTCGCCGTCCTCGACGGTCTCCTGACCAGGGAGTTCGACGCGTCGTGGGACGCCCTCGTGCACCTCGTGCTGCCCGCGATCGCCCTGGCCACGATCCCGCTGGCGGTGATCGTGCGGATCACCCGGGCGTCCGTGCTCGACGTCATGGGCTCGGACTTCGTGCGCACGGCCAACTCCAAGGGCCTCGCGCCGCGCATCGTCCGCGAGCGGCACGTGCTGCGCAACGCCCTGCTCCCCGTCTCGACGACGATCGGCCTGCAGACCGGCCTGCTCCTCGCGGGCGCGGTGCTCACCGAGAAGGTCTTCGTGTGGGGCGGCCTCGGAACCCTGCTCGCGCAGGCGATCGAGCGCCGCGACTACCCGCGGCTGCAGGCCGTGGTGCTGCTCGGCGCGCTGGTCTACGTGATCGTGAACCTGCTCGTCGACCTGTCCTACGCGATCATCGACCCGAGGGTGAGGGTGCGATGACCTCGCCGAGAGGCAGCCTGCGACCCCGACCCCCGACCCTGCTGGACCGCCGCCGGCGCCGCGTCGACGAGCTGGCGGAGGCGAGCGGGCGCAGCCTCACCGCCGACGCCTTCCAACGGCTGCGGCGCAACCCCGTCGCGATCGTGGGGGCCGTGATCGTCGGGCTGTTCGTGCTGGTCTCGATCCTCGCGCCGTGGATCGCCCCGCACGACGCCGCGACCGCCTTCCCCGAGCTGCAGCGCACGCTGCGGCCCGACTCCATCCCCGGCGCCCAGCCGGGCTTCCCGCTGGGCTCGGACCAGAACGGCCGGGACTTCTTCTCCCGCATGATCCTGGCCTCGCGGCAGACGCTGCTGGTCGGTGTCTTCGCCACGCTGATCGGACTGGTGTTCGGTGTGCTGATCGGGGCGCTCGCGGGCGCCTTCGGCGGGTGGGTCGACACCGTGCTCATGCGGGTCACGGACGTCCTGCTGTCCATCCCGTCCCTGCTCCTGGCGATCTCCATCGCCGCGCTGACCGCCAAGCCCAGCCAGACGACGGTGATCATCGCCGTCGCGCTGGTCAGCGTGCCGGTGTTCGCCCGGCTGCTGCGCGGCGCGATGCTCGCGCAGCGGGAGTCCGACCACGTCCTCGCGGCCACCTCGCTGGGGGTGAAGCGACGTGCGATCGTGCTGCGGCACATGCTGCCCAACGCCATGGGCCCGGTGATCGTGCAGGCCACGCTGACCCTGGCGACGTCGATCCTCGACGCGGCCGCGCTGTCCTTCCTCGGGCTGGGCGACGGCGACCCGGCCCGCGCCGAATGGGGGCTCATGCTCGCCAACGCCCAGGCCTACCTCGATGTCCGGCCCGCCCTGGCGTTCTGGCCCGCGATCGCGATCATCCTGGTCGCGCTCGGGTTCACGCTGCTCGGCGAGGCCCTGCGCGAGGCGCTCGACCCGAAGGGACGACGCTGATGACCGCGCTGCTGGAGGTCGAGGACCTGCGGGTCGCGTTCACCCGGCGCGGCGAGCCGGACACCGTCGCCGTCGACGGGGTGAGCTTCGACGTGAAGCCGGGTGAGATCGTCGGGCTGGTCGGCGAGTCCGGCTGCGGCAAGTCGGTGACGTCGCTGGCGGTGATGCGGCTCCTGCCCGAGCGCGGCAACCGGGTCACGGGCTCGATCCGGATGGACGGCGAGGACCTGCTGGCCCTGTCGGACTCCGCGATGCGCGAGCGCCGCGGCCGGGACCTGTCGATGATCTTCCAGGACCCGCTGTCCTCGCTGAACCCGGTGATCCCGGTGGGGCTGCAAGTCACCGAGGTGCTGACCCGGCACCGCGGCATGAAGAAGCACGCCGCGCGCCGGGAGGCCGCGGAGCTGCTGGACCGCGTGGGGATCCCCGACCCGACGAGGCGGCTCGACTCGTACCCGCACCAGATGTCCGGCGGCATGCGGCAGCGCGCCCTGATCGCGATCGCGCTGGCCTGCACGCCCCGGCTGCTGATCGCCGACGAGCCGACGACGGCCCTGGACGTCACGATCCAGGCCCAGATCCTCGACCTGCTCGAGCAGCTGGTCGCGGAGACCGGGACGGCGCTCGTGATGATCACGCACGACCTCGGCGTCGTCGCCGGATTGTGCGACCGGGTCAACGTGCTCTACGCGGGCCGGATCGTGGAGCGCGCGGACCGGCACGAGCTGTTCCGCGCCCCGCGGCACCCCTACACGCACGGGCTGCTCGGCTCGATCCCACGGCTCGACGGGCCGCCGGGGGAGGAGCTCGCGGCGATCCGTGGCTCGGTCAACGACAACCTGCCCTGGGCGGCACCGGAGGGCGGCGCCTGCGCGTTCACCCCGCGCTGCCCGCGGGCGCTCGACGTCTGTGGCGAGGTGACCCCGTTGGCGGAGCGGGCCGGGACCCGGTTGCTGCGTTGCCACAACCCCGTCCCGGTCGCGGAGGGAGCGGCATGAGCGAGGAGACGAACGGGTCGGCGCCGGCGCTGCTGGAGGTCGAGGACCTCGCCGTCCACTTCCCGATCACCCAGGGCGTGTTCCGGGGCCGGACGGTGGGGCACGTCTACGCCATCGACGGCGTCTCGCTCACGGTGCGCCGCGGGGAGACGTACGGGCTGGTCGGCGAGTCCGGGTGCGGCAAGTCGACCCTCGGCCGGGCGATCCTCAAGCTGACCGAACCGACCCACGGCCGGGTCCGGTTCGACGGCGAGGACATCGCCGGGCTGAAGGGCGAGGAGCTGCGCCGCCGGCGCCGCCGGTTCCAGATGGTGTTCCAGGACCCGATGTCGAGCCTCGACCCGCGGCAGTCCGTGGAGTCGCTGCTCAGTGAGGGTCTCACGGCCCACGGGCTGTCGAAGGGGCCGGAGGCGGACCGACGGCGGCTGCGGGAGCTGGTCGACGCCGTCGGGTTGCCGAAGGGGTCGCTGCGCCGCTACCCGCACGAGTTCTCCGGCGGACAGCGGCAGCGGATCGGGATCGCGCGGGCGCTGTGCGTGGAGCCCGACCTGATCGTGGCCGACGAGCCGGTGTCGGCGCTCGACGTCTCGGTGCAGGCCCAGGTGCTCAACCTGCTGTCCCGGCTGCAGCGCGAGCTCGGGCTGACCTACCTGGTCATCGCGCACGACCTGGCGGTGGTCCGGCACGTCAGCGACCGGGTGGGCGTGATGTACCTGGGCGGGATCGTCGAGGAGGCGCCGTCGACGGACCTCTACGCCGACCCGCAGCACCCCTACACCCGTGCGCTGCTGTCCGCGGTGCCGCTGCCGGACCCGGAGGCCGAGGACCGGCGGGAACGGATCCTCCTGGCCGGGGACCTGCCGTCGCCCGCCGCGCCGCCCAGCGGCTGCCGGTTCCACACCCGCTGCCCGTGGAAGCAGGCGGAGCGGTGCGACACCGAGCGCCCCGAGCCGCGCCGGCTCGAGGGCGCGGCGCCGGGACACCGGGTGGCCTGCCACTGGGCCGAGCAGATCCGCGACGGCCGGATCCGGCCGCACCACGTCGACGCGGACATGGTCGACGAGGCCGCCACCCTCGCCGTCGGTGCCCCGGAGCACGCCTCCAGCGTCCAGGAGATCCTCGGCCGCTGACGCAGCGTGCGCGGTGAGCCGGGCCGGAGCACCGCGCACGGCTCACGCGGCGAGGGGGCAGGGTCCCTCGTGGTGCTCCGGCTCGCGGCGGAGCGGGGTGGGCTCGCAGGCGCACGCGTCGGGCTGCCCGGCCCGTTCCGGCGCGACGCGCCGCCTGGCCAGCAGGCCGACGACGACGGCGGCCGGGACGGCGAGGGCGAAGCCGAACCACGGGTCGCCGGTCACGGTGGCGCCCAGGAAGCCGAGGCCGAGGCAGACGGTCGCCCAGATCAGCGCGCCCACGGCCGAGCCGAGCACCACCCCGCGCAGCCGCATGCGCAGGGCCCCGCAGGCGATCGTCGAGGCCACCACGCCGAACGGCACGAAGTACGACGGCGCGATCACCATCGGCCCCGACGCCGCGAGCCGGGACTCGATCCAGGTGACCGCCCGTGCCCCGGCCCGCCGCCGGGCGATCCGCCGCAGCAGGGCGGGCCCGGCGGCGCGGCCGAGGGCGTACTTCGCCAGGTCGCTGGCGACCGACCCCGTTGTGGCGGCCAGGATCGCGAACGGGAGCAGGAGGCCCCCGGCGCCCGCGAAGGCGCCGCCGGCGAGCAGCACGGGTTCGGCGGGCGCGAACGGCACCGCGGACCAGAACAGCAGGAACAGGTACGCGGCGAGCGGGGCGACCGGTAACGGCACGGTCACGACGGTAGGGGATCAGCCCGGTTCCGCCGCATCGGCCGCTGTGAGCCCGCTGAGCGTGGGCGGGCTCCGCCGGGACGCCGACCGGCCGCCCGTGGGTCGCACGGGCGGGCCGGTCGCTGCCGGACGCGCGGGTCAGCGCAGGGTGGTCAGCTCCGGGTGGTCAGCTCGGGGTGGTCAGCGCAGGGCGCGGTTGATCGCCGAGACCAGCGCCTTGAAGGAGGCGGCGACGATCGAGGAGTCGATCCCGACGCCCCAGAGGACCTTCTCCTCCACGGCGCACTCGACGTAGGCCGCCGCCCGGGCGTCGTCGCCGCCGCCCATCGCGTGCTCGTGGTAGTCGAGGACGCGGACGTCGAACCCGATGCCGGCCAGCGCGTCCACGAACGCGGCGAGCGGGCCGTTGCCGCTGCCGCTGATCTCGTGCAGCTCGCTCTCGACCCGGACGGTCGCCACGATCTCGTCGCGGCCCTCGCCGTCGCTGGTCAGCCGGTGCCGGATCAGCTTGAGCGGGGTCTCGCGGGTCAGGTACTCGGTCTCGAAGACGTCGCGCATCTCCTTCGGAGAGACCTCGCCGCCCTCGGAGTCGGTGACCTCCTGGACGACCTTCGAGAACTCCATCTGCAGCCGGCGCGGCATGTCCAGCTGGTGCTCGGTCTTCATGATGTAGGCGACGCCGCCCTTGCCGGACTGCGAGTTCACCCGGATCACGGCCTCGTAGGTGCGGCCGATGTCCTTGGGGTCGACCGGCAGGTACGGCACCTCCCACGGGTGCTCGTCCACGGTGTGCCCGGCGGCGTCGGCGTCGGCCTTCATGGCGTCGAAGCCCTTGTTGATCGCGTCCTGGTGCGAGCCGGAGAAGGCCGTGTAGACCAGGTCGCCGCCCCACGGGTGCCGCTCGTGCACCGGCAGCTGGTTGCAGTACTCGACGGTCCGCCGGATCTCGTCGATGTCCGAGAAGTCGATCTGCGGGTCGATGCCCTGGGTGAACAGGTTCATGCCCAGGGTGACCAGGTCGACGTTGCCGGTGCGCTCGCCGTTGCCGAACAGGCAGCCCTCGATGCGGTCGGCCCCGGCCTGGTAGCCCAGCTCGGCCGCCGCGACCGCGGTGCCCCGGTCGTTGTGCGGGTGCAGCGACAGGATGATCCCCTCGCGGCGCGCCAGGTTGCGGTGCATCCACTCGATGCTGTCCGCGTAGACGTTCGGGGTGGCCATCTCGACGGTCGCCGGCAGGTTGACGATCATGGGCTTGTCCGGCGTGGGCTGCCAGATCTCCGAGACCGCGTTGCAGATCTCGACGGCGTACTCCAGCTCGGTGCCCGTGTAGGACTCCGGCGAGTACTCGAAGCGCCAGTCCGTGTCCGGGTACTTCTCGCTGATCTGCTGGACCAGCTCCGCCCCGTCCGTGGCGATCTTCGTGATGCCCGCGCGGTCCTGTCGGAACACGACCCGGCGCTGCAGCACCGACGTCGAGTTGTAGAGGTGGACGATCGCGTTGGGCGCGCCCTCACAGGCCTCGAAGGTGCGCTCGATCAGCTCGGGGCGGGCCTGGGTGAGGACCTGGATCCGGACGTCCGACGGGACGGCGTCCTGCTCGATGATCTCGCGGACGAAGTCGAAGTCCGTCTGGCTGGCGGCCGGGAAGCCGACCTCGATCTCCTTGTAGCCCATGCGGACCAGCAGGTCGAACATGCGGCGCTTGCGCGCGGGGCTCATCGGGTCGATCAGGGCCTGGTTGCCGTCGCGCAGGTCGACGGCGCACCACAGCGGGGCCTTCGTGATCCGCGTCGAGGGCCAGGTGCGGTCGGGCAGCGAGACCGGCTCCACCAGCTCGTGGAACGGCTTGTACCGCCCGATCGGCATATGGGAGCCCTTCTGGGGGTTCCAGACGGGCTGGTCCGTGGGCGCCGGTACGGACGGCGTGCGGATCCTGCTGGCCGAGGAGGCGGTGTAGGCGTCGGGCGACATGGACACGGGAATCGTGCTCCTTCTGGGGGTGCTACCGGGAGGTGTCGACCGGCGGCACGCCAGAACCCGCGACGAGGGGCCGGTCGGTCAGACCCCGCCGCGGCGGCGAAGGAGCAGGCGCGCCATGGACCCGACTGTAACCCCCCGCCCCGGGTCGTCGGCAACCCCGCCCCCCGCCGCGATGACCGCGGCCACACCTCGTGACGCCGAGCCACCCGATAGGGCGAGCGCGCGGACCCCCCGAACGGCCGCCGGTCTGAGAGGATGCGCGCAACTCGTGCCCTGGAGGGAACACAATGGCGGTGGGAACGACCGTGCGTCGCGGGGCAGGCCTGCTGGCCTCCCTGGTCCGGCTCGTCGGGATGCTGATCGTGGCCGTCCTGGTGATCCACATCGTGCTGACCCTGCTCGACGCGAACCCGGCCAACGGCTTCACGATCTTCATCCGCGACCTCGCGGAGTACTTCAACCTCGGGCTCGGGAACCTGTTCCTGCCCGCGGAGCCCAAGCTCGCCGTGACCCTGAACTACGGCACCGCGGCGATCATCTGGGGCATCATCACCGCCGTCGTCACGCGCCTGATCCGCCGGATCGGCTGATCCCGGTCCGATCCCGGTCAGATCGCGTACGGCCAGTCGGCCAGGGCGTAGGCCCCGAACCAGGCCGAGACCAGCACCGCGGCCACCAGGACGGACACCCGTGTGCCCGGCCGGCGCCGGGCGAGGCCCACGGCCATCGGCAGCAGCAGGGTGAACGCCGGCACCAGCAGCCGCGCCTTGGAGCCCATGAGCCCGTTGCTGCCCACGTCCATGAGAAGCACCACCGCCGAGTAGACGACGAGCGGCCACGGCATCCACCTGCGCACAGCCTGAGCCACGGAGACCACCAGGAGCGCGACCGCCCCGAGCAGGATGCCGACGGTTGCGACCTCCATGACCGAACGGCCGTCGGCCAGCGCCGCGACCGCGAACGACGCGGTGGCCCGGCCGCCGTCGAACCGCGAGTCCCAGCCGCGCTGCTGCAGCGCGAACCAGCCCGTCGGCGAGCCCGTGCGGGTCGCGACGTAGCCGAGGTAGGCCAGCAGCCCGGCGGCCGCGAGCGGGCCACCCAGCCAGGGCCGCCATCCGTCCCGCCGCGCGACGACGGCCACGAGCGCGGCCAGCCCGACGGCCGCGACCAGCGCGGCCGCGGTCGGTCGGACCAGCCCGGCGGCGGCCGCGGCGAGCCCCGCGCCGACCCACTGCCCGCGCAGCAGGAACACCAGCGCCCAGGCGGCCGCCGCGCAGAACAGCGCCTCCGAGTAGGCCATCGAGAACACGACCGCCATCGGCGTGCTCGCGAACAGCACCACCAGCACCAGACCCACCCGGCGGGAGCCGCCGGGGACGAGCTCGCCGAGCCTGGCGACGCCGTGGGCGGCCACGATCCCGGCCAGGACCGTCGCCACGAGCGCCGCCGGCAGCAACGGCAGACCCGTCACGAACCGGACGCCGGCGACCGTGGCCGGGTAGCCGGGGAAGAACGCCAGCGGGGTCTCGCCGCTGCGGTGGCCGTAGGCGTCGCTGAGCCCGATCGGGACATCGTCGTAGCCGCCCTGGGCCAGGCCGAGGAACCACTGCCCGTCCCAGGAGCCGAGCTCGTCGCCGAGCCGGGTGCCCTGCCGGGTCGCGACCATGGCGAGCACCACGATCCCCACCGCGCGGACGCCGAGGAACAGCGCCGCCGGCAGCAGGGCGTGCCCGACGGCGGCCCACGGGACCGCGCGGGCGCGGCCCCGGACGGCGGCGAGCGGCTCGGTCGGGCCCTCGGCGGGCAGCGCGTGCCGCGCTCCGTGCCCCGGCCTGATCGGCGACCCGGCCGGCAGCTCGCGGGGCAGGGACCCGGGAACCGGATCCCGGACCGCCTCCGCGCCCCCGTCGCCGCCCGCCGCGCTCATCGGTCCATGATCTCCTGCCGGGGCGCACACGAGGCGCGGCCCCGCCCAGCCGCACCCGACGGGGTGGTTCCGGGTGGTTTCCCCGGGGCGGCGCCGGACGCCGACCCGCTGGTCAGCGCGCGGTGCCCCGGGGCCTCGGCACCCAAACGTGGCGTGGGCCTCTGTGGCATCGGTCAAACACATCAGCCCTGCACGTCGCAGCCGGTATCCTCGGCTTCCGACCAGCGCCCGGAGTGCGGTGCGCACCCGCCCCGAGGCGGAGGACCAGGGCGCCGGACCGGCGCCGGACAGGAGGTCGGAGTGGCCCTCGTCGTGCAGAAGTACGGCGGATCGTCGGTCGAGAGCGCGGAGCGGATCAAGAAGGTCGCCGAGCGCATCGTCCGCACCCGCAAGGAGGGTCACGACGTCGTCGTCGTCGTGTCCGCCATGGGCGACACGACGGACGAGCTGACGGACCTCGCGGAGCAGGTCTCCACCGGGGCCCCGCCGCCGCGCGAGATGGACATGCTGCTGACCGCGGGCGAGCGCATCTCCAACGCCCTCGTCGCGATGGCGATCCACTCGCTGGGTGCCGAGGCCCGCTCGTTCACCGGCTCCCAGGCCGGCATGCTCACCACCTCGAAGCACGGCGACGCGCGGATCGTCGAGGTGAACCCGCACCGGCTGCGCAGCGCGCTCGCCGAGGGCCAGATCGTGCTGGTCGCGGGCTTCCAGGGGATGAACGAGGACTCGAAGGACATCACCACGCTCGGCCGCGGCGGCTCGGACACCACCGCCGTCGCGCTGGCCGCGGCGCTCGAGGCCGACGTCTGCGAGATCTACACGGACGTCGACGGCATCTTCTCCGCCGACCCGCGGATCGCGCCGAAGGCCCGGCACCTCGAGACCGTCACCTACGAGGAGATGCTCGAGCTGGCCGCGTGCGGCGCGAAGGTGCTGCACCTGCGCGCCGTCGAGTACGCCCGCCGCTACAACGTCCCGCTGCGCGTCCGCAGCTCGTACAACGAGAAGCCCGGCACGCTCGTCGCCGGCTCGATCGAGGAGATTCCGTTGGAGAACCCCATCATCACCGGGGTCGCGCACGACCGGTCCGAGGGCAAGATCACCGTGACGGGCGTGCCGGACACCCCCGGTATGGCCGCCCGGATCTTCCGCGTGGTGGCCGATGCCGAGATCAACATCGACATGGTGCTGCAGAACATCTCCAACCAGTCGGACGGCAAGACCGACATCACCTTCACGCTACCCCGCTCGGACGGCCCCAACGCCGTCGCGGCGCTGGAGAAGGCCAAGGAGCAGATCGGCTACGCCGAGCTGATCTACGACAACGAGGTCGGCAAGGTCTCGCTGGTCGGCGCCGGCATGCGTAACCACCCGGGGGTCACGGCCACGTTCTGCGAGGCGCTGTCCGACGCCGGGATCAACATCGAGACCATGAACACCTCGGAGATCCGGATCTCGGTGATCTGCAGGTCCGACCAGCTCGACGACGCCGTCCGCGCGCTGCACGCCGCGTTCGAGCTCGACTCCGAGGAAGAGGCCGTCGTCGCGGCCGGGACGGGGCGCTGAGACATGTCCGGACCCGTGCTCGCCATCGTCGGCGCCACCGGCGCCGTCGGCACCACCATGATCGAGATCATCGACGCCCGCACGACCGTGCCGTGGGGCGAGATCCGGCTCGTCGCCTCCGCCCGCTCGGCCGGAAAGGTGCTGAAGGTCCGCGGTGAGGACGTCACCGTGCAGGCGCTCGCGCCCGAGGTGTTCGACGGCGTCGACATCGCCCTGTTCGACGTGCCGGACGAGATCTCCGCCGAGTGGGCCCCGATCGCCGCCTCCCGCGGCGCCGTGGCCGTCGACAACTCGGGCGCCTTCCGGATGGACCCCGAGGTGCCGCTGGTGGTGCCCGAGGTCAACGCCGAGGCCGCTGCGAACCGGCCCAAGGGGATCATCGCGAACCCCAACTGCACCACGCTCTCGATGATGGCCGCGATGGGCGCGCTGCACCGCGAGTTCGGGCTCGAGGCGCTGGTCGTGGCCTCGTACCAGGCCGCGTCGGGGGCCGGCCAGCCCGGCATCGACCGATTGGCGGCCGAGCTGTCCGCGGTGGCGGGCAAGGACGTCGGCAAGAAGGCCGGGGACGTGGCGGAGGCCGTGTCCGGCCTCGGTGGCGACTCGCCGTTCCCGGCCCCGCTCGCGCTGAACGTGGTGCCGTGGGCCGGCTCGCTCAAGGACGACGGCTGGTCCTCCGAGGAGCTCAAGGTCCGCAACGAGTCCCGCAAGATCCTGGGCATCCCGGACCTGCGCGTGTCGGCGACCTGCGTGCGCGTCCCGGTGGTCACCACGCACGCGCTGGCGGTGCACGCCACCTTCGCGCGCGAGGTCACGGTCGAGGCGGCGCACAAGGTGCTGTCCGCCCAGCCCACGATCGTGCTCGACGACGACCCGGCCGCCGGCGTGTGGCCGACGCCCGCCGCCGTCGTCGGGCAGGACCCGACGCACGTCGGCCGGGTCCGCCAGGCGCTGGACTTCCCCCGCACCCTCGAGCTGTTCGTGTGCGGCGACAACCTGCGCAAGGGCGCCGCGCTGAACACCTACGAGATCGCCGAGACCATCGCCGACCAGGTCTGATCCAGCCCGCCGACGGCACCCCCGCCACGCGCGGGGGTGCCGTTCGTGCGTCCGGGGACGCGCAGGGGCGTGAGATGCAGCGCCCCGCCTCGCCCGGGCCCGGTCCGTCCCGGACGATGGGGGGCGTGAGCGACGACGTACTCCTGACCCGTCACGCCGAGCGCGGTGCGGCCGCCTCCGCCGAGGCCGCCAAGGGGCTGCCCGCCCCGCCCTCGCTGCACACGCTGATCGTGACCTGCATGGACGCGCGGATCGACCCGGTCGCGCTGTTCGGCATCGAGCCCGGCGAGGCGCACGTGCTGCGCAACGCGGGCGGGATCGTGACCGACGACGTGGTGCGGTCGGTGACGATCAGCCAGCGCGAGCTGGGCACCCGGACCGTCTACGTGGTGCAGCACAAGGGCTGCGGGATGGGCACGTTCACCGACCCGGAGTTCGTCGCGAAGCTGCAGGAGGAGTGCGGCGCCACCCCCGACTGGGCGCCCGGCGCGTTCTCCGACGCCTTCGAGAGCGTCCGCCAGGGCGTCGCGCGCCTGGTGGACAGCCCCTTCACCCTCCCGGAGATGCGGGTCAAGGGCTTCGTCCTGGACCTGGAGACCTTCGCGCTCGAGCCGGCCTGATCCGGCGGGTCGTGCGCGACACGCCGCCGCGCACGACCCCTTCGGCGTCCACCCGGCCACCCGGAGGGTGGTGAGGATCGCCCGGTGGGGCTGCCGGGCAGAGGGACCGTGACCTGATTACAGCGGCGGTCGCCTCGGGCAGGCGCAGCGGCCAAACTCCCCGCCCAGCTCGAACTCGTAGCTCGCCTGTATCGAGATCGGCGCGCCGGCGCGGGTCTACTCGCTCAGCCTCGCGGCTTCGACACCCACGCCAACGAATACAGCACCCAGCAACGACTGCTCACCGAGTTCGACAGCGCAGTCTCGGCATTCCTCACCCGCAGCTCAACCATCTTGGCTGCGGTGGGGATCGGGGAACCGCGGATTCTGCCCGGCTGGCATCGTGGATGTTGTGGTGGTGGGCTCCGGAGATCTCGAGCGCGAGCTGCTCCGGCTGCGGGCCGAGAACGCACGGCTTCTGCGGCTGCTGGGCATGACGGGGCAGCAAGCGCGTGTGCCCGCCGCGGCGCAGTCGGGGTTGTTCCTCGAGCCTCCCGGGGTGGTGACGGCCGCGTCAACACCCTCGGAGAAGGTGCGGTTCTTCCGGACGCTGTTCGCGGCTCGTGAAGACGTGTATGCGGTCCGGTGGGAGAACAGCCGTTCCGGCAAGTCGGGCTGGATGCCCGCGATCGCGGGGGGCTGGAGCAAGGGGGCGAGTCGCCCCTACCTGCGGCTGTCGGACGAGGTGGTGGCCGAGCACCTGTCCGGCCGTCAGCACATCGGCCTGTATCCCTTGCTGCCCGGCGATATGTGCCGCTGGCTGGCGGCGGACTTCGACGGACCGGCGGCGATGCTCGACGCTCTGGCCTACCTCAAGGCGGCGCGGGCAGTCGGCGTGCCGGCGGTACTGGAGGTGTCACGGTCCGGCGTCGGCGCCCACGCTTCGATCTTCTTCTCCGGGCCGGTCTCCGAGGCGGCGGCCAGGACACTCGGGATGGGATTGCTGCGCGAAGCCATCGCCGTCCGTGGCCGAATGGACCTGCGCACCTACGACAGACTCTTCCCGTCCCAGGACGTCCTCCCTGCCTCGGGAGGCATCGGCAACCTCATCGCGGCCCCGCTGCAAGGACGCTCGCGCAAGGACGGGGCCACGGTGTTCCTCGACCTGGGCACGCTCGAACCGCACGAGGATCAGTGGGCCTATCTGTCGAGCGTGCATCGTCTGTCTCCGGCTGAAGTCGCGAAGCTCGCCCAGCGGGTGTGCGCTGTGAAGGTCGGTGGTGCGGTCGAACGACTCGCAGCGGCGACCTCGACGAAGACGCGCCCGGAACCGTCGCCGATCGTGACGGTCGCCCTGGGAGCCGGATGCGCGGTCACGAGCGCGGATCTGACGCCCGCGACCCTGGCGACGATCAAGCACGCGGCCTCGATGAGTAACCCGCTCTTCGCCGAGCGCCAGCGCCGGCGGCTCTCGACGTGGAATGTGCCGCGGTTCCTGTTCAGCTATGAGGAGCCTCTGGACGGCACCCTCGTCGTGCCGCGCGGGCTGGCGGATCGGGTAGTCAGCGTCGTGGAGGAGTCGGGCCGCCGGGTCGAATCACCGACGACCGGGTGGCCGGGGCCGTCCGGGCTTTCGTCTTGGCGGCAACGCCGCGGGGCGATCAAGAGGCTGCGGTCAGCGCCCTTGCCCACCATGAGCTCGGCGTGTTGGTGGCCGAGCCCGGAGCGGGCAAGACGGTCGTGGGATGTGCGTTGATCGCCCATCACGGCGTCCCCACGCTCATCCTCGTGGACCGCACTGGCTGACCAGTGGCGGGCTCACGTGCGGGAGCTTCTCGGCGTTCGTACTGGCCAGTTGCGCGGCGGCCGGTCCTCGTTGCAAGGCACCGTGGATGTCATGACGTTGCAAACACTGGCGCGGCGAGAGGACGTAGGCGCGTTGACGGCCGGATACGGGCTGGTCGTCGTCGACGAGTGTCATCACCTTCCGGCTGCGGCGTTCGAGAACGCTGCCCGGCAGATCCGTGCCAAGCGGTGGCTCGGGCTGACCGCGACGCCGTATCGCCGGGACCGGCTCGACGAGCTCATCACCCATCAGCTCGGCCCCGTCCGGCACACGATCACCCCAGCACGGGCCGGCACCCTCGAGGCCTCCGATATCCCGGATCGCGTTCTGCTCGTGCATTCGACGTCCTACGACTACCGGGGAGACGCGGACCCGACGGCGCCAGGTGCGATGGCCGCGATCTACCGAGATCTCGTCGCGGACGAGGCACGCACCACCCAGGTCGTGACGGATGTGCTGGCGGCGCTGGAGCGCGGCCGGCACTGCCTGGTCCTGACCCAATGGAAATCGCACGTCGACGCCTTCGTGGAGCTCCTGCGCAAGGACGGGCGGGAGCCGGTGGTGCTACGCGGGGGCATGGGCGCCCGGGACCGGGCCGCGGCGATGGCGCGGCTCGAACCCGGTGAGACACCCCTGCTCGTCGTCGCGACCGGCTCCTACATCGGGGAAGGCTTCGACTGTCCCGCGCTGGACGCCCTGTTCCTCGCCGCGCCGATCGCGTTCAAGGGCCGTCTGGTGCAGTTCGTCGGACGAATCCTGCGACCACATCCGGGCAAAACGACCGCCGAGGTCCACGGCTACCACGACGAACTCACTCCGGTGCTCGCGTCCTCCCTCGGCAAGCCAGCACCCGGCTACACCTCGCTCGGTTTCAAAGCTCCCAGGAACTCCATCCTGACCCAACCCGGGGTTCCACAGATCAGCCAGTCGACTAGTCCGTGAAAATGGGTTGTGAGCTG
>NZ_JAJTTE010000040.1 GCF_021343995.1 Pseudonocardia terrae
ACCCAGCCCGGCAAACCCAGATCAACTCAAGGCCTACTCGCGGATTCGGGTCTGAGCTGGGCGAACGGGTGTGGGCCTGGTGACGTGTCGTGTCACTAGGCTTGGGTGTTGTGCCTGGTCAGCGGCTTGCGGGCTGCTCGGGGTCGAGGTCGAGGATCCGCGGTGGCAGGGCGATGTCGAGGACTTGGTGCAGGCGGCGGACCTCGGGGCTGGGTGGGGTGGTCTGGCGGAACAGTCCGGCTGGGCCGGTGAAGGTGCCGACGTGCAGGCGTTGGAGCTGGTCGCGGGCCCGCGGCCAGGTCGTGGCCTGGTCGGGGGTGCTTGCGCGGGTCTCGACGATGCGGGCCAGCAGCAGCGCGAGCCAGCAGAGCAGGACGTGGGCGCGGATGCGGTCTTCGAGGCGGTGATAGACCGGGCGCAGGTCCAGGACCTGTTTCATGTCCCGCCAGCCGCGTTCGACTTCGAGGAGTTGCTTGTAGCCCAGCGCGATGTCCTCGGTGGTCAGGTTCGGGTCGCTGGTGCGCAGCAGGTACTTCCCGTCGAGCTTGGCGTCGGCGGCGATCTTGGTGGTGTCGACGCGGAGCAGCCCGCCCGGGGTCAGGCGCAGGAACCGGTTCAGGCCGGGCTTGGTGGAGATCACCCCGCGTAGCTCGGCCCGCTTGGTCGCGGTGAGCCGGTCGGAGTCGGCGACCATCGCCTCGAGGCGCTCGACGAGGTTCGCGCGCACGGCGGCGTCACGGTCGGCGGCGTCGGGGTCGGCGGCGTCGGGGTTGTGGCAGACCACGAACCGCTCGTGCTCGCTGATCTTCACTTCCTTGACCCGCAGGTTCGCGCTCACCTGCTGGTAGCGGCCTTGCCGGGCCATCGCCGCGGTCGCCTCCGCCGAGCCCGACCGCAGCTTCTCGCCCAGGATGTAGCCCCCGCCGCCGGCGGTCAGATGGCGCCGGTTCGCCGCGGAGGTGAACCCGCGGTCGGCCACCCAGATGACCTTCCCCAGTGTCCAGTCCCGCAGCTCGTCGCGGACCTGGCGGATCAGCGGCGAGTCACTGGTGTTGCCCGGCCAGCACCACACCCGCACCGGGATCCCGTCACGGGTCACGGCCATCCCGACCACGACCTGCGGCAGGTCGTCGCGGGAGTCCTTGGACTTGCCGCGGCTGCGGAACCCCGCCCGCCCGGTCGCGCCGCCCGGCGGCTCACCGCCCTCGGCGGCACCGTGGGCAGGGTCGGGGTCGACGACGCGGCCGTGTTCGTCGCGCCAGAGCGGGGTGTCGGAGTCCTCGGTCTCGAAGTAGGTGGAGGTGGTGTCGAAGAAGATCAGGTCGACTTCGAGGTTGAGCAGGTGCGCGACGGCGTCGAACACCCCGCGCGCGAGCTGGTCCTCGACCTTGATCAGCCAGTCCATGGCCCGGTAACAGGCGTCGTCGGACACCTGTTCAGGCCGGGAACGTGCACGTCATGGGCGACCCACGAGGTGGCGGCGAGCTTCGAGGACGGCGCCAGCGCCCGGTTCGCGACCAGCGCGAACAGCACCCGCTCCACCACCGGATCCCGCCGTGTCCCGGCCGCGAGGCGACGCAGCAGGGTGTCGATCCCGAGCCGGTGCCACAGCCGGTCGAGCAGCCACGCCCCACCCAGCGGGCGGGACTCGGTGAACTCCAGACCGGGCACCCCGAGCGCGCGAGCCCGATCCGGGCCGGTCGCGCTCGCCTCGACACCCACGACCCGGGTCAACGCGGCGATCAGGCGCTCGATCGCGGGCCGGTCGAGCTGGTCGGCCCGGCCGAAGGAGTACAGCACCTTCGTCCGGGCGGTCTTCGCGGCCGGGTCCCACTCGTTGTGCGCCAACTGCAGGTAGGACACCTTCGACCCGTCCCGGTTCCGCCGGGTCGACGTACGCACGAACACGCCACCAGAGCTTACACACTTCTCCCCAGCTCAACACCCGATCCACGCCCAAGTCGTGTTACTAGGGAATACGCGGCGCTTGGCCAGGCCTCACCGCGCTGACCTGCACCAACACCCACGATCATGCACCAGATCACACGCTAGCTGCGGAACTCAGGCTCAGCTAAGACGAATCGAGGGACTCGGGTCGCCGCGGTGCTCGACGACTTTGCAGGAAGATGGCTCGTCGGCGGATCAACCTCGCGAACCTGTGCGCGCAGCACCACGGGGCTACGCGCTCCGCGGCGCCACGCCACTCGTCGCGGCGTCTGCCGTGGAAGCCCATGACCAAGAGCTGGTTCAATCGCAACCCGAGGAACGCCTCATATGAAAGCTGACGTCATGATCAGCTCGCTGCTTGTCAGGGGCACGAAAAGGTCAAGGGTCGGGCCGAGGGCTCCGAGTTTCGGCCCACTCGCCTGGGTGCCACTGGGACACCCCGAGGAAGCCGGAGTTCTCCGTTGCTGGGCACGCCCGGCGGCTTTATGCCGAGAACGCCTCATATGACAGTCGCGTTCAGCGGCGCCGCCGATCCAGGGCTTCCCGGGCCATCACGCCGGATACCGTGATCGTCCGGCATGTCCTCGTATGCCGGGCTATTGAGCTGCGGCCGCTGTTGCGGGTCAACGCCGAGCGAGGAGAAGGAGCGCCGCGTCCCGGAGGTCATCCCTGAAGGAGCGGGGCCGGTCAACCCCCTGTTCTTGTTGTTGATGTTCGTCGCTGCAGCTTCCGGGCGCGCTGAAGTAGCGGCGGGGTCAAGGAGCGCCCGGCAGGGCGCCCGCGTAGCGGCCGAAGGTCCTTGATGCCGTCGCTGGGCGGCGCGAGGCTCTGTTCAGCTGGGCGAGATCGACGTGGTTGTTGCTCCGCTGCTCGGGGGTGTTGGGATTGTTGTGCCGCGCCTGAAGCCGTGGTCCCGGCTCGATATGGACGTAGCCCCCGAGGGGGTCGTCGGTCATCCCTTCGCCGCGCCGACCTTCCGGGGTCGGGCGGCATGGTGCGCTGCGACGAATGCTTGGGGTGGTGGGCGAGATCAATCAGTCGGGACGATCACGCCGAGCAGGCTCGAGGATCATGACCCCTTCGATCCGCGCCCACCACGATCACGGGGCCTGCTCACGCAGCATCGGTGATGGCGCCGTCCGCGCAACGATGCAGGCAGCGGATGTGGTGATCACGTAGGCCGTAGAAGACCAGGGTGACCAGGTCCCGGGCCGCGGCGACGACACCGATGTTGTGGCCCCGCCGCTCACCGACCCGGTCACGGCGCTGCCCGAGTCGGGTGTGCGCGGGCACGCGTTGGACGGCCTCCACCGCGGCCCAGCGGACCAACCTGGAGCCCTGTTTGGTGATCCGTCCCCGGTGCACGGTGGTGTCGGACTCGCGGTGCGAGGGAGTCAAGCCCGCCCAGGACGCCAACTGAGCGGGCCTGGCGAACCGGGCGACATCGCCGATCTCGGCGACGAACACCGCCCCCAGCAACGGCCCCACCCCCGGGATGGTCTGGATCGCGGTGTAGCCGGGATCAGTGCGCAGGCGCCCGGCGACGAGCTTGGTGTAGGTGTCGATCTCGAAGTCCAGCGCCGTGATCAACCGCAGTAGCGAGTCCACCCGCGCCCGCGACTCGGGCGCCAGCCTGGTCGCGGTGAGCAGCTTCTGCCCGCCCGGGCTGAACAGATCACTCATCGGCACCTGCACCCCAGCACCCGCCAGCACGGCGTGGACCTGGCATTTCAGGTTCGACCGGACCCCGACCAGCTTCGCGCGGTGACGCACCCACCCACGCAGCTCACGCGTCGCGGGTGGGGCGATCCACGCCTCGGGCAGCCGACCCATCCGCAGCAGATCCGCCAGGTCGGCGGCGTCACGCTGGTCGTTCTTCACCCGACGGTAGGTGAACATCTTCACCCCCAGCGGGTGCGCCAGGTGCACGTTCGCGCCCAGCTCGGCGAGGGTGTCCGCGGCCCAGTCGGGTAGCCCCGGCGCATTGCTGCGCCGGGGCCCCCTCAGAACCGGACGTGCCCGTTTCCGAGCATCCGGCTCAAGCAAGCCGCGAGGGCGTGCAGATCTGCGTCGCTGGGGTCCTGCGTTGCCGCGCGCGAAGCGCGCGGTGGCAGGACGCGTGCACCAGGCGAGTGCGTGTGCCGTCCGGCGTGTCGGCTCGTCCATGGTGGACGAGGTAGTCCTGGGCGATCGCCCTGCGGACGACCTGCAGCCACCATCGTTCCCACTCGCGGGGGGACTGTGGGGGCTGCTCTGCAGTGAGCAGGTGGTCGGCGCAGAGCGGACAACGACCGGCTTGCCTGTCGAGCAGGCGTAGGTTGTGCCGGTCCAGCGGCGGCCTGACCCGGCGCCGCCGTTGCGCCCAGTACTCGGCCAGGGCCGGATCGTCCGGGGACGCTGAGCCCTTGACCATGGTGTGCCGGACGATCTCGGTCCAGGAGAACTTGACCAGGTGCGCGCCGTTGTCGCGGTCGCCGAACACCCAGCGGTCGTTCCTGAACTTGTTGAACTTGCCGAAGTAGCGGCTGGTGACCCACTTCTTCGGCTTGTTCGGGTGACTGTGCTTGGCCCACTTGTAGGTGAGTTTCCACACGTAGTCGTCCAGCGACTGAAAGATTTCGCTGGACACCACCCCCCGGTAATAGGCGGCCCACCCGCGGATGATCGGGTTGAGCCGGCCGAGGATCGCCATCGCGTTGGCCCCGCGCAGGGCGCGCATTTCGGTGGCGAGCCGTTCCCGCATTCGCCTGACCGCCGCCTTACTCGGCTTGATCAAAAGTTTGCGGTCGTGGTAGCGGCGGACGTTGAACCCCACGAAATCGAAACCCTCGCCGAGAGAGACGATTTGGGTCTTGGCCTCGTTGAAGGCCAGACCCCGGGGCGTCAGCCACGCGACCAGCCGCGCCCTGACCTGCTCGGCCTGCTGCTTGTCGTGACAGCAGACGACCAGGTCGTCGGCGTATCTGACCAGCACCGGGGCGTCCGGCATCGTCTGCCCGGCCTTGGAACCGGACGTGTAGTACCGGACCCCGGCGGCGCCTTCGAGCCCATGCAGTGCCACGTTCAACAGCAACGGGGAGATCACCCCGCCCTGCGGGGTGCCCTCCTCGGTCGGCGCGAACTGCTCGTCTTCGAGCACTCCGGCGGTCAACCAGCCCCGCACCAGCCGCCGCCCGGGAAACGACCCGAGCATATTCAGCAGGTGGTCGTGGTTGATCCTGTCGAACGCCGCCGTGAGGTCCGCGTCCAGAATCCACGACCGGGCGTTGGTGCCCCGCATCGTCGTGAACAGGACCGCGACCGCGTCGGCGCAGCCTCGGCCGGGGCGAAACCCGTAAGACTTGGGTTCGAACCGGGCCTCCCACTCCGGCTCCAGGGCCTGGCGGACCCGTGCCTGGTGGCAGCGGTCCATCAGCACCGGGATGCCGAGTGGGCGAAGCTTGCTGCCCTGGGCCTTCGGGATGTACACCCGCTTCACCGGCAGGGGCGTCCACGAGGCGATCGTGCGGTGCACCCGCACCGCGAGCTGCCCCTGTTCGGCCGAGGTCAGCGCGACCTCCCCATCGACCCCCGCCGTCTTGCGACCAGCGTTGCGCTGCGCCACCTGGCGCACGCTGACCAGTGTGTTCGACCAGCTGCGCAGCAGCATCTTCTGCAGGTTCCTGACCGCGGCCAGCTCCCCCGCCTGCGACGCCGTGAAGATCCTCCGCCGCAGCCGCCGTACGTTGTCCTCGTGGGCGCGCCAGTCCACAGCGTCCCAGTCCAGGTCGACGTCCTCCGGTCCGTTCACCATCGGTGTCCAACTTGCCCTTCGGTTCCGGCGGCGTGCCGTCTTCGGTCTTCACCAGCTCACCTGCCCACGTCAGCGCCCTTTCGGGCCCGGTCACCCGGACCGGTATCCGGCCGGTTATCCACGGGACGGCCACCTGAAGGGGGTGACACCATCGCCCGCGGTTTCCCGTCGCCTTTCGGCATGCCGGCATTCGCTTCTTGGGCATCCTGTTCCCGCCACGGAGTTCAGCGTCCCTTACGGTCGGCTTACCGACCCAGCTGCTGGCCGGGTCGGACCTGACGGGGTTCCCGCGTTCCGCACACGTGAGTAACGGCCGGGGTGGGTGCCCCCTTTATCCCGGGACCGGCGGTGTTCCCACGACCGGTTGGTACTCCCCGGTCGCCGCCTGCCGCTCTTCCACGGCCAGGTCCTGCACCCCGGTACCGCCTCCCACCACCCGGGGCCATACGTCACGAGACATCAACGGGGGTTCACGCTATTCACCCGTCCGGCCTTCCCCTTGCCTGTGGTCCCCGGATGGGACGGCGACCCTTGGGCGTTTCCCCTGAGCTTCACACCCCGCGGTCACCCGCAGGGCATGTCAGGGCGGGGACGAGCCTGGAACACAGGCCCGGAACTACCCATCCGGCATCCGCCGGCCCTCCAAACTGAGCGTTCGCTCACCATGTGCGACCTCGCGTCGCACGTACCAGCCGTAGGTCGCCTCCAGCACGACTTCCGGGGCCTCACCGGCGCGGGCCATCACCTGCGCCAGATAGTCCGGGTCGTTGGCGATCCGCACCGTCTCCAGATGCTCACCGGCCTCGGTCATCCGCACCAACACCGAACGTCGCCGGTGCAGATCCATCCCGACGATCTGCCGTCCCTCGTATGCTTCGCTCACAGGGGGCCTCCCACCATCGTTGACGTGAAGCACCTCGAGCATGAACCGAGGGTCACGAGGAGCGGGAGGCCCCGCTCCTTCATCGCATCAGTGCCAGGGCTCGCCCAGGCCCGTCGCCAGCGGTCGCAACTGGCGAGCTCCCTGTAAGGCCAAGCCCTGGTATAGAAGATCGCAGAGGAAGGAGCGCTTTCCGGGCGTCAGGCGCTGGCGAAGGTTAGCCGGGTGCCGGGCGGAGCCGGCTGATCGAGGTCGTCGACGATCGCGCCGTCGAGCAGGACCCGCCGCGCCTCGTGGTGCATCGCCAGTCGTTCGGGTGAGACGCCGGCGTCGAGCAGGCGGCTGCGGACAGTTGGGGCCTTGGGCTGGTTCTGTGCGTCGCTCACGTGATCAGTCAACGCCGGCACGGTCGCCGTGGTGCGGGTCGGTGCCGAGGAGCACCCCTGGCGGTGCGGACCGCGGCCGTCCGGATCGAGTCCGGCACGTCGGTGAGGCCGAGGGCGATGGTGTCGAGGATCGACGCGAGGCCGTAGGCGTGCTCGGGGTAGCGCCGGCCCCGGTACTCGTCCTGAACAGCGAGGTGGCGAAGCCGCGCGGCGGCCTGGTCGATCAGCTCGCGGTCGGCCCGCAGCCTGGCGAAGAGCTGGCGTTCCTGCACGTCGAGCCCCCTGATGGTCGGTGACGGCCGGCGCCAGACCTCTGGTGGACGTGCGGCCCCGACCGGTGGTCGACCGCGGGGGAAGCGCGGCTCGACAAGCGTCAGCGCCGACGTCGCCACACGCTGCCAACGATCGCCAGTGACGACGTCGAGGTACTCAGGCACCAGCGGCACACCCGACCGAGGGAGGCGGCCCCACCGCTTTCGCGAGCATCGTCGTACGTTCGGGCAGGTCGGCGGCCGGGATCGCGGGCCGGGGCCGGATCACGGCGGATCTCTGCGCACGATCAACAAGATCAAGCTCGGGTAACAGTGTCGTCCGTTACGGGTCCTGTAGGGACACCCGAGAGGGCGCCGAGCTGTGTCCTTCTTCGAAGGTCTCGGTCCGGCCCGTCGGCCGGGCTCTGTTGTTGGTGGTGGGCCGCTTACTCCGCCCGGTCTCACGTTCCAGGGTGCTGCGCATCGACTGGCTTCGACGGCCCTGCGGGCTGCCCTGGAGCGTGAGCCTCGCCGGGCGGAGTCGGGCGCGGAGGAGCAAGGGCGGGCGCTTCGCACCGCGCCCCGCAGCCAGCCCACCACGGCTACACGAACTGCCCTGCTGTTCGGGCTGGTTGCCGATCCCCTCGGAGGCCGCCATGTCCCAGACCCTCGACCACCAGGAGACGCCCCAGGACGAGAACACTCTTCGACGGGTGCTCGGACTGCGCCCGGTCCGCACGGTGGTGTTCGACGGCGAGGACTTCCTCGACCCGTGCCCCACCTGCGGGCACCGCGCCCCGACCGACGCCCCGGCCGAGCTCCCGCCCGGTAACCCGGTCACCGACGTCGTGCTCGATCGCGTCGCGATCGGCCAGGCATACCGGACGATAGCGATGGCGGTGGAGGTGCTCGATCAGCGCCGCCCGGCCACGCAGCTCACCGACCTGGTCGCCCCGCGGGTACTGCGCTACCTGCGGGCGGTGCCGGTCGAGGCCAACGGGCTGCGCGGTGGGGCCCGGTTGTTGAGCTTCCATCCGTCGCAGCCGCACGAGGGCGCGGTGGAAGTCGTCGGATCGGTCCGGCTTCGGGGCCGGCGCCGGGCGTTGGCCGCCTCGTTCACCCTGGTCGGGCTGGACCGGTGGGTGTGCGCGACGATCCGGATCCTGTGACCGGCTGGGGTCGGGCGAGATCTTCTCGCCCGGCCCTTCAGGCCGCCGCAGTCGAGCTGGCGCGCTGTGCTGTCCGGTCGCGGCGCTCCGGGCGGGGCCGGCGCGCCGCACCCGCGACACGGGACTTCTTCCCGTGGCCGGGGTGACGGTTCGTCCGCCGATCAGGACCCTCGGTAATCTGCTTATCGTCCCGGGTGTGAGCGCCGTGCCGTACCCGCTGCCGCCGATGGTCGCAGTGAGCGCGGGGGAGTTGCCGGTCGGGGAGAAGTGGGTCTACGAGCCCAAGTTCGACGGCTTCCGCTGCCTGGCCCACGCCGCGAACGGGAGGGTGCGGCTGCATAGTCGGCAGCTGCGGTCGCTGAGGCGGTACTTCCCGGAGATCGTCGCGGCGGTGGCCGAGCTCGGCGAGGACGTGGTGCTCGACGGGGAGCTGGTGGTGTGGCAGCAGGGCCGGCTCGACTTCCTCGCCCTGCAGGAACGCCTACACCCGTCCACCGCTGGCGCCGGTCGGCTCGCCGCGGCCAAGCCGGCGGCCTTCGTCGTGTTCGACCTGCTGGCACGCCAGGGCGAGGATCTGCGGCCGCTGCCATGGGCCGAGCGGCGCCGGCGATTGGAGGAGCTGCTCGGTACACGGTTGCCGCACGGGCTGGTGCTCATGCCTGCCTCGGCCGATCCGGCGGTCGGGCGGCTGTGGATGCGGGAGCACACCGACTCGGGCATCGAGGGCGTGGTGGCCAAGCGGGTCGACCAGCCCTATTGCGCCGGCGGCCGGGCCTGGCGGAAGGTCAAGACGCGGCTGACCGCCGAGGCGGTCGTCGGGGGAGTACTCGGTTCGCTCGCCGAGCCCGACGTGCTGGTGGTCGGCCGGTACGGCGCGCACGGCCGGCTGCGGGTCGCCGGCCGGACCACGCCGCTGCCCGCGGCCGCCCGCGCGCAGCTGCAGGGCGTGCTGACCGCGCCGGCCGGTGAGCATCCGTGGCCGGAGGTGATCCCGTCGGCCCGGTTCGGGCAGCGGCCGAGCGAACCCGTCGAGTATGTGCAGGTGGCGCCGAGCGTGGTGGTCGAGCTCGAGGTCGACGCCGCCTTCGAGCTGGGCCGCTGGCGGCATCCCGTGCGGTTCGTGCGGTCCCGCCCCGACCTGCGTCCCGAAGAAGTCATCGAGGCTTCGAGCCGGTAAGCCGGGCGAACAACAGCTGAACACCCGCGTTGCTGCGCCCGCCGGGCGTATCAGACGTATCCAGCGTGCCTCACGCAGCGGAAGCGCGTCTCTGCTACAGAGGCCCACTCATCTTGCAGCGGCCGCCCGACATCTGATCAACCGAGTTATGGCCGAGCTTCGGCGCGAAGAACTGACACGTGATACTCACGCTCAGCCTGCCTGTCCAGCACTACTGAGTCCCCCGCGCGAACTGCCTGCTGAGCGAAGAAGGCTCGCCACGCTTTCCGGGCGCGAAAGATCTTCTTGTCGGATGCGATGTCGGTCCAGATGCCGGAACCCGGAGAGTTTGCAAAGGTCAGTTGGACTTCCTTGCCGATGCCGGCCTCTCGGTTGGGTGCGCCGAGAACGTCCTCCGGGAAGAAGTCCAGGCAGCGGGTTAGGTAGACGTGTCCATTGTTGATGTTTCCTTGGCTGAGCTCGATGACTCGGCAGCGGGCGCCGTCGACTCGAATCGCTGGCTCCGCCGCATAGACTCCGCGACGGACCCGCTTGACCCGATTGCGCCCAGCGAGGTATGCGAGATCGACGCTGACATTGTCGTAGTTCTCGTTGGGGCGGCCGGCTCCACGGAGATCGGCTACCACTTCCTTGATCGACATCGGCGCCCCTTTCGCCATGAGGACCTCGACAATGGCATCCGTCCTGTGCTGGATGCCCGCGTCGTCTGCGAATGACTCGTCGAGGGGAGGGGTCAGAGCGCTTGTCAGAGCGGCTTGCTGGGCTTCCAGGCCAGCGATCTGGGCTCCTAGGCGTGCGTACTCCGTCCTGGCCTCCGCTAACTCGATGCCTACCGCGTCGAGCTCCTCTTTGAGGCTCTTACTTCCCATGACGCTCCTTGGTTCAAGTTAGACCAAGTTTGGCCGAGGTGCTCGCGTCCGTCAACGACGTGCGTTTGAGACGCGACTGATCCCTAGCTGTGCTAACGAGAGAAACCGTGGCCTCCTGGCACCACCTCCAACGAGGTGGGCGGCGTCGGAGCGGAGGCTGTCGCCGATGACGACCATAATCGGCCGTCGGCGAGGGCGGCCACACTCGGAGCGGAGAAGATCAGCGTAGTCGCTGACCTGCTTGACCGCGTGCGCGCCGATCTCGCCCCGCTTGAGTTCGACTACGACATCCTGCTTGAGCAGGCCTCGCCCGCGGCTGTACAGAAGGTCAGCGCGACGGCCGTTGCCGAAGATGTACTCGTGAACGACGAAGGTGAGAGGGCCAAGTCCGGCTCGCTCCAGGAGGTCCTTCCGTTCCATGAGGCGGCGCTGGATCTCTCGTTCAAGGCGGATGCGGTGCAGCCCGTCGGCCGCCTGTTTGGCCGGCATCTTCGAGTCGTAGCCTGCGAGCCTGACCAGCTCACTCCAGCAGTCGGCCGGCACCTCTACCGCGCTCTTCACGAAGCGCGTCCGGTTAGCGCCCCAGTCGCGGAGAATTGAGTTCTCTTTGATGGCGCTCCACGGGACCGACCGTTGCAGCCGCTCGATGACCTCGAACTGGCAGATGGGCTTACCGTGAAGTGGATGACCAGGGCGGTCGAGCTGCTCTGGATCGGAGCGAACGACCAGGAAGTGAGAGATGTCCTTCTTGATCCCGGAGCGGTAGAGCAGCACAGTGTCGCCGGTTCGAGTGTGCGGCGAGCAGGTCCACCATGCGGAGGGGGAGAAGCCCGCAGAGGGCTCCAGATCACGTCGCTCTGTGCCGTCGTCCTCGAGGTAGTGCTCCGGGCGAGTCACCCACAGCCAGTGGCGTTCGCTGTTGATCGTGTCGTTCATCGTGCCCTCTGTGTCGAGCGTCAGACGACGCGTCAGGCGGCGGTTGGGCAGAAGGCGTTCTTGGAGGCATCAACGACGTAGGCGGCCTCCCTGGTGGGCAGGGCGGCACCGTACGCAGTCAGCGTGATGACGTAGGACAGCGAGTTCCCGGTGACGAGCGCGTTGCAGATTGTCTTGCCAGCGTCGATCCGCTGCTCGTCGGGCTTACCAGCCCAGATTCCGTGGTCGTTGAGAGCTGCCACGAACTGCTGCTCAGGTGTCGTGCCGCCTTGGCCCGCGGCAAACCCGATCGTGCCAGCAACTGCGGCGAGGATGACCGCCGCTACCGCGGCGCCAACGATCTTTCGGCGTCTCGCCGAACCCGCCGGGACGGGAGGCGTGTGCTGGTCGGCAGCGCCGATGGGTGAAGAGGGTGCCGGAGCAGGCTGAGGGTCGATCGACATAAGATCCGCCTTGCGGGAGGGGAGTACTGCCCCGCATATCGTCAGCGATCGGGTGAAGGTTCCAGGCCATTCGGTCTAATCATCAGCTTTGATGACGACGCGCTGTCAGCAGTCGGATTCGTGCGCTCGGCGGCGCGCGAGCGCGACTGCCTACGAGGCTCGCAGTGTGCTGGCGTCAAGCGGATGTGGTCTGCTGTGGACGTGCACGTCGATCGGCTCCGAGCCCGGCTTCAGGACCATCTTGCGCAGGTTCGGGCGGCGGCGGAGGACAACGAGTTCGTCGACCTCCATCTTGCCGAGCAGCTCCACAGCCGTCTTACAGCGGCCCTCGACGGCTGGTCGACGTACGACCACGAGCAGCGGGCGGCCTTGACGGGTGCCGTGAACTACCTGGTCCAGACCGACGACGAGGAGAATGACCTCCGCAGCCCCATCGGGTTCGACGATGATGCGGAGATCGTGATGGCGGCGCTCAGGCGAGTTGGGGGATGAACGGGCTGGGCTTGGCGGACCACGTGACCAGCAGCTGCTCGCGGGCTCTGCTGCAGGCGACGTAGAAGAGCGAGCGCTCCCGGCCGCGGATCGCGGCGTGCTCGGCGTCCGGCTTGCTCTCGAACACGAAGTCGAGCGGGACGACGCCCTCGGCGGCGCCGATCACGATCACGCGCTCGTACTCGGTCCCCTTGGCTCGGTGCATGGAGGACACTTTGACGGCTTCGTCGTTGCCGGGGCCGTCGCGCTGGAGAAGCTCGACGGGGATGCCCGCGTCCTTCAGCGCGATGCGCGCCCGCTCCTGCTCGCGGGTCCGGCGGGCCAGGACGGCGATCGTCGCGGCAGCGACGTCCGCGGCGAGCCACGCCTTGATGGTGGACACGACGTGCGTCAACTCCTCGCCGTCGGACGCGAATCCCTGTAGCTCTGGGACCGGGCCACCGTAGAGCGAGCGGTAGCCGGCCACCGACTCATCCTCGCCTTCCAGGTCGACGACAGGCTCGTTGCCGATGACCCCGAGGGCGAAGGCGAGGTTCTGCCGCGTGGTGCGGTAGTTCAGAGTGAGCCGTCGGGAGCGGCCACGGGTCTCGATGCCGTAGTGCCCTAGGACGATCCGGTCGCCGTAGATCCGCTGGTGGCCGTCCTCGGCGATGAACAGGTCGTTCGGCCCGGAGGCGACGAGGCCGCGCAGCACGCGCCAGTGGCCGGCGTGCAGGTCCTGCCCCTCATCGACGACGACGTGGTTGAACGTAGGCGCCTTCTCTCGCAACGCGGGGTCGGCGAGGATCTCGGCGGCCCGCACAGCGAGCCGCTCGAACGTCGTCCTGCCCTGGCTGGCGACGCCGCGCTCGAAGGTCTCGATGACCCGCCAGACAGCGGCGCGGTGGACCCGGTTGAGTCGGAGCCCGCGGCCCGTCCGCCGGGCCTTGAAGTACGCCTCCCGTGTGTGGGCAGGCAGGGCGAGGACGACTGCGCGGTACTCGCTGTCGAGGAAGGTCGGAGTAAGGGCGTCGACGAGGTCGGCCGGAACACCGCTGCTCGCGACGGACTCCTCCCACAGCGTCTCGCGGTCGCGCTCGCCGAGGATCTGGCCGGGCGGTCCGTCGACTGCGTGGACGACGGACCGCACGATCTGATCGACGCCTCCGACCTCAACGCGGGCGAGCTCCTCCGCTGATAGCAGCCCGTGGATGTCCGCCTGCAGGTTTGCCGCGAGATTGCGGGTGAAAGTGCACAGCAGCACTCGCACATCACGCTGCCGCGCGAGGTAGGCCGCTCGGTGGAGCGCGACGACGGTCTTGCCGGTGCCGGCGCCGCCGGCCAGGCGGTAGGGCCCGTTGTAGGTCTTGCGGTAGGCGACGGCCCGCTGGGTGGGATGCAGGTAGGTGCGCCAGGCAGCGAAGTCGGCTTCGAGCATGCGGCGCAGTTCATCGTCGGTCTGCAGGTAGACGAACTGCATGCGGCTCGTCGGCCGCTGCACCGCGGCGACGGGATCGGCGTCGGCTGGCCGGTCGAGGTCATAGATCGTGCGCACCTGATCCAGCGAGGTACCCGTGGCCAGGTCGAGGAGGACCTGCTGCTGCCACTCGGGGAGGTCCCCGGCAAGGACGAGCAGGTCGTCCTCCGTCGCAGCGCGGATGGCCTCCTCGGCGACCTCGGCGTTGATGCCGAGGGCGACGAGCTCGGCAGGCTTGAAGGGCAGGACCTGGGGGGCGTCTGGTTTCGCAGGCTTAGCGCGGAAGTCCTCGACGCGCTTCGTGATCGCCTTCGGTCGGAGGACCTCCATCGCGCCGTTGGCCGGGTTGATGTCGAGGACCTGGTTCTGGGCTTCCTCGTAGGCCTCGTCGTGGGAGCGGATCGCTGCGAGCAGCCACATCGGCTCGGGCTCCTCAGCGACGGCGAACAGCACAGCTCGGTAGCTCAAGTCCACCCGCGCCGTACGAACCCGCTTGTCCGCGGGGTTCTTCGGGATCTTGAGGTCGAGCCCGGTGAGGTCGGCGTTCTGATTGAGCTTGGTGACGAAGTCCCAGGCTTTAGCCTTGATCGAGCCGTCGACGTCGATCGCCTTGTGGAACTCCTTGGACATGATGACGCCCATCAGGCGCTTCCCCCTGCGCTCAGTGCCGTCGCGACGGCGGCGACGTCCGGAGTGACGACGGTCCACGAGTTGTCGAGCAGCCACCGTCGTACGTCCTCGTCCTCCTCGAGGAGAACAGCGACGCGATGGTCAGGCCACGCAAGATCGACGGCAAGCTCCCCGTCGTCGACCTCGTAGCCGGGCTCGGGAGGCGGCAGATGCCCCACCGCAAGGTGCAGAACCTGTTCCTTCTGGCTCCCCTCGAAGGTGTCAGCGATGTCCTGCCACGCCGGTGAGACGGCCACGGTCTCAGCTGCGGAGGCGGGCGCCGACTCGACGGTGGAGAGGCTGTGCGCCTGGAACCGCCCCGGTTCGAGGAACTGCAGCACGTTGCCGAGGGCGAGCCAGTCTCGCCAGGCGACGACCTGGCCATCGCTGCCGACTACGTCATCGCGGTCGTCGACTCCCAGCCATGCGCGGATGTCGATCTTGCTCCGCCGTTCGAGGACCAGAGCGGCGCCGTGCACGGTGTACTTCGTCAGCACGCCCAGCTTGCCGGGCGCAGGATTAGCGCCGGTCCCCGTGATGGCGGCCTCCATCAACTCCGGCACCGCCTCGGGCACGGTCTTCGTGAGGCCCTGCTCGCCGAGCGCGTAGGTCAGCGCGAGTGCATGAGCGGCGGGCTTCCACGCTGACGGCGACGGGCGCAGTACGAACGCGACCAAGAGCGAGAGTGGATCGACGAAGAGCTCGCGGATGTGCACGCTGCCTGGAGGCGGCTGCTTCTCGAACGTCCCGACTGCACCTTGCCAATACCGCGCGTCGATCCACCCGGCCGGCTCGGGTGCGATTCCGTCGAGGACGTCCGTGAAGGCATCGAGGTCCTGATGAGTCACCGCCCAGACGAGGTAGCCCTTAGCACGCAGGTCAGCGCGCTTCTCGGCGTCGTCGGCGACCCGATTGTGGTCGCTGGAGGAGTGGAATTTCTGACCGTCGCAGAAGACCGCGATCTTCGGGACGGCCCGGTCGCCGCATTCGAGTACGAAGTCTGGCTGCACGCCGCCGAGCGGGACCTGCGGCGTCGCGCGCCAGACCTGGCCACCGAGCGACTGCGGGAACCGGATCTCGGCCGCGTCGCCGACACCCGTCGCCGTCAGGGTGACCGCGGCGCTGCGGCTCTTGGCCCAGCGCACGAGCAACTGTCGGAAGCGCCGCTCGATCGGGGTGTCGTGCGGCCCGACGACGATGTCCTTAAGCGTCTCGATCGGCTCTGGGCTCCATTGCTGGAAGATCTCCGTGATCAGGCTGATCGCGGACTCGCGACGCGCCTCGGTCGCCATGTGCGGCGGGACGTGGGGGAGCAGGCAGCGGTGGCAGGCCGCAAGACCCTCTGTGCGGCACTCGCAGGCCTGGAGGACCTGGAGCGCGGCGGCGAGGAGCTCGTATACCTGATCGGGCTCGGCGAAGCGCCCTAAGTATCCGGTGCCGCCCGGGACGAGGTCGTGGAGCACCATGACCCACCGCTCGCCACTACCCGGCACGGGGTCCGCAGCCTCGACGACGTCGAGGTGCTCGGGCTCACCGCCCAGTACCTGCCGGAGGCCGAGTAGCAGGGCCGCGCGGAAGGACGTCCGCACGATCGCATCCGCGACGACGATCGGGGGCACCAGAAGCCGGACCGCCTGGGTGCGCAGGTCGTGGGTCAGCGCGACGGTCACCCAGCCCTGGTCGTCCGGCTCCTTGCGCTGCCGGCACCAGCCCCGGTGACGGGCCCGCGCCGCGTCGACTCGCTGGGCGGCCGGAACGACGCCGCAGTGTCGGCAGGCGTGGAACAGTGGCGCTGTCACCTCGTTGCCTGCGACGTGCAGGGTGCTGCCGCCGCGTTCGGCGGGGCCGAGGTTGACCCAGCGGATGTCCGCGGTGCGCAGGACTTCGACGCCGAAGGGGTAGTCGGTGAGCTGCCAGGCTGCGGCGATGGCGTCCGGCTCGGCGTCGACGGTCGTGACGATCTCGAATCGGGTCTTCCGGCGGTCCTCGCCGTCGTCCTCGCGCATCGCGCTCTCCCGCGAGGTATAGGCGGAGGCGCCACGGAAGGGCAGGGTCGTGAGGACCTGGCCGGCGTCCGCAGCTGTGACCGCACCGCAGCGCGGACACGACCCGGCCGGCGAGCCGTCGAGCGGTCGGGACCAGCCGCAGGCTGGGCAGAAGCGACGTCGGATCGTGGCCGGGTTGCGGCTCGTGCCGAGGTCCAGCCCGTCGATCTGAACGGCCGTGCCGCGCACGTAGAACACCGCGCCCGGGGCGAGCTCGCCCAGCGCGGTCCTGCTTCCACGGACGTACTGCTCCTCGGAGGTCTGGCTCGCGCCGGTCTCCTCATCGGTCCACCAGAGCCCGACGTCGAGCCGGGTCGTGTCGTCGAGCAGCGCGTAGTTAGGCAGCAGCCCCTTCGCCTCGAGCGCGGAGATCCAGTACATCCGGTCGCGTTCGCGGCCGGTGGCTCGGGCGACCGCGATCTCGCCGTTCAGCCGCCGCAGTTCCCGCTTGCCCGCGTCGTCGAGAGAGGGGCGGGCCTTCATCGCCTCGATCTCTGCCTTGAGCAGTGCGACCCGTCCGGCGAGCTCTTCACCCTCGGCGATCCAGGCCTTCACCGCCGCCTCGACCGCCCGCTCCATCTCCGGCGGTTCGCCGTCGGGGCTGCCGTCGCCCGCCCACTCCCGCAGGGCCTGCGCGCTGTCTTTCGAGACCTCGTCGCCGAAGCCGCGCAGGAACTCGTCGACGTAGGTTGCAGCGTGGGCGCGAGCGTCCGCGACCAGGCTGCCGAGCCAGGAGCTCGGCGCCAGCCCGTCGCGGAACACCTGCTTGGCGAGCCGCGTAGTCGGGTGGCCCGAGCGAGCACGCCGATCCACAAGCGACGCCAGGTACTGGCGGCGCAAGATCTCGGTGGCGTCGAGATAACAGGCGGGTGGCACGACCTCGCCTGCGATCATGGACAGCGGCTGCGCGAGGCGCTGCAGCTCCAGCGGTCGAGCGGGCAGCAGCGAGACGACGAGTGCGTTGCCGGTCAGCCGGCCCGCACGGCCGACCCGCTGCAAGTAGGACGCCGTGGAGCGCGGCAGCGATGTCAGCGCGACCGTCGACAGGTCCCCGATGTCGATGCCGAGCTCGAGGGTCGGGGTGCAGGTGAGCACGTTCGGGGCGTCGGGCGTAGAACCCGCCTTGAACGTGTTCTCCAGCTCGACGCGCTCCTTGGCCTTCAAGAGCGAGGTGTGCTCGCGAGCGATGATCCGTCGGACCTCCTCGCCGCGGTAGAGGTCGCGGTAGTAGTCGGGGTCGGCGTGCTCGCGGCGATAGCTCCCCGGGCACTGATCCTGCATGCACGGGGCGTTGTTGAGCTCGGTGAGCACAGCAGGCGGCCCAGGGAGGATCGTCGAGCACACGCTGCACCGCAGGCGGTCCGGTACGCCGTCCGTGCGCTCCACCCGGACCCGCTCGGGTGGGATTTGCCAGACCGTGGAGCCCGCGACGCCGGTCAGCGAGGTCAGCACCTGGTTGGCCGTGAGCGCCTTGAGGAGGGCGAGCACATACTTGTGGGCGTCGACGGTCGGGACCTTCAAAACCTTCGTCGTCCAGGTCGTGTACCAGCTGCGTGGCCCGAGGACGATGTCGAGATTCTTCGACGTGCGCGCGCTCGTCGGGTAGGCGGGCGCGGGACGTCCGGGCCGGTCCTTGCTCTTGCCCGGGAACGCCGGCATCCCTTCCCGGTACGGCCGTCCGCCCCAGATGGGGTATCGGTCGTCAGTCTCGGCGTACTTACGGAACCAGCGGTGCGCAATGGCACCCCGCGACCGCATCCGTTCGAACAGGCCGCGCGCCCAGGCGCGTGTCGCCTCCGGCGCTCGTCCGTCGAGGCTGAGCTGGACGTTCTGCCTGGCTACGGAGTCGAGCGCGGACTTCACCACGGCGTCGAGGTCGGGCACCACCACCTCGGCGGTCGCCGCGCCAGTCCGTTCGAGCGTGCGCGCGGAGAGAGGTGCGAGGCCGAACTCCAGCGTTGCTGCGAACGTCATGCGGGTGGCGACGGCCTGTCGGACGCGGGCGCTCGGCTCTTCCGTCCAGTACTGCGCGAAGGTCTCGTGTAGCCGGAGGTCAGGAGGGAGCATCGCAAAGCGCTCGGCTGGGTTCGCGGCC
Organism: Pseudonocardia terrae; assembly: GCF_021343995.1. Taxonomy (GTDB): domain Bacteria; phylum Actinomycetota; class Actinomycetes; order Mycobacteriales; family Pseudonocardiaceae; genus Pseudonocardia; species Pseudonocardia terrae. The sequence continues at coordinate 18,609 of NZ_JAJTTE010000040.1, forward strand.
GCAGCCTCGACGGCGGCGCCGAGCGCGTCGAGCGTGGTTCCTGCGGGTCCGATCGCCCGGTGGAGCAGAGCACGCAGGTTCAACGCGTAGGCACGGTTCTCGACGAACGTGGCGCGATGGGAGGCGTCCTGCACGCTGTCGGTGAAGACGAGTGTCTTCTTCTCTGTGGGCGCGACGTCGGGACTCCCGAACAATTGGCCCAGCGTCGCCGACGCGAGCGTTGCCACTCGCGAGCCCAGGAACCGGATGGCGTCGTCGTGCCCACAGGCGGGGCAGCGCTGTTCCTTCGCAGCTTCGGCGTCCGGCGTGACCAGCACCGGCACCTCGTTGCTGTGCTTGCCCGACGGCCCGGAGACGAAGTCCGCGTTGTCGGGATCGACCCAGCGGACGAGCGGCGATTCCTGCTGGGCCTCGCCGGGAGCGAAGATCCACGCCCGCTGGGTGCTGTGGTCTGAGGCGGATCTGCGCCACACGGCGTTCGGTGACGTGGCGTTCCCGCCGCCCGGCGTGGCGACGACGCCCCACCCCGAGCGTCCACAGTGGCGACAGAAGATCGATGGCAGCGAGCGCTCGCCGTCCTCGGGTGGCGCCCCCTCGAACCAATGGAATCGGGGCGACCTGCTCAGCTGACGCAGGAGGCGGCTCACCTCACGCAACCACAGCTGAACGTCCACGGTCAGCAGTGGTCGTCCGCCCTTGCTTCGGGCCCGCGACAGCAGCGCGAGGTACAGCGCGATGGCGTGGCGTGCCGCCGCCTGTCGCTGCGGGGTGCCTGCACCCCAGCTCGGCTCCGCGTCCGTCGCGAGCGTCGTCAATGCCACCGGCAGGGTGCACAGAGTCACCAGCGTCCGGGTGAAGGGGTGCGAGGCCAGGGCCCGACCGAGGGCCTCGGCGTCGTCGAGCAGTTCGTCGATCCGCGGGTCGTTCCGGTCCTCGGTGTCGAGGAGGAAGAGCCGGATCCCCTCGCGCACCTGGTCCTCGTGGAAACTCGCGTCCGTGAGCGCCTTGGTCACCCGGTCCAGCAGTGGCACCGATCCCGTCGCGGGGGAGGTGACCCACTCGTCCACGGTCAACCGGTCCTCGCCGACCAGCGAGGATTCGTCGAACTCGGTACCGAACACGGTCCGCGCGAACTCGCGCAGTGCGGGCCCGCCCTCCGCCCCGCCGCCGAGCGTCGCCGACGTAGCGACCGGGGTTATTGCGCCAAGGGGCTGCTGGTCCGTCGACACCCCCAGGCTCATCCCGAGCCTGCGCAGCAGCATCGCGACGTCCGTGCCCTGCGCGCCGTCGTACGTGTGGAACTCGTCGAGCACCAAGTAGCGCAGAGACTCGGCAGACTCCGCAAACAAGGGCTGGTCCTCGCTGCGGAGCAACAGCATATCCAGCATCTTGTAGTTCGTGAGCATCACATCCGGCGGACTCTTCCGCATGTGGTGCTTGTCCTCGATGACCGCGGTCTCGGTCATCACCGTGCCGGTGCCGGAGTCGCCGGTGTAGAGACCCACGCTCACATCGCCGAGCTCCTCACGGTGGCCGTGGACGAGCTTCGCGATGCGGCGAGCCTGGTCGTTGGCCAGCGCGTTCATCGGATAGAGCACGAGAGCCTTGATCCCGCCGCGGCCCTTCTGACGCTCGCGACGACAGTGCTCGAGCAGTGGGATCAGGAAGCTCTCGGTCTTGCCGGAGCCGGTGCCGGTAGTGACCAGCGTCGGCTTCGGCAGCTGCCCCTTTGACGACAGCCGCATCCACGCCTCTGCCTGGTGCTTGTGCGGGTGAAAGCCGGCGGGGGACCAGTCGAGGAACTGCCGCCACGCGTCGTCCGCGTGTCGAAACGGAGTGCGGAGCCGGACGTAGGGGCCGCGGAAGACGCCGTCGTGGGGGTTCGCGATGAAGCGTTCCAGCTCCGCCCGCACCTCGTCGTCCGCGAGGGCGAACGTGGTGCCCAGGAAGCTCGTCAACGACGCGCGCAGGTCCTCGGCGACCAAAGACGGCAGCACTCAGGTCCTCCCTCGACGTGCAGAGTGACTCACGGTAGTAGCAGTGATCGCGAGCACTCCACCGGGGAACCCGATCGTGGCCACCTACGTAGTCTCTCGTCCGGCAGCTCCTCATCAATGCGGGTGACCTTGGTGTCGCGATCGTGGCTGACGCTCCAGCGCGCAGGCCGGCATATCGAGTCGGGGGGCGGCGAGCACCGAGACCCCGCTCGGGTGCAACAAGACGGAGGGCTTCGTTTGCAACGACATCAGCTGCGCCCAGAGGCAGCTGATTCGTCTTGCATGCAGGGTGGACGCCTCGGGCCTCTCGAACCCTATGATCCAGCCCCGGAGCGAATGGCGTCCCGGCGTCCTTAACCTAATGTCGGCAGCCGCAGCCGGTTCCGTGCGCGAATCACCTTGGCCTCCTGCTCTGCGCTGAGTTGCCACAGCGCGCAGGCGACGCGCTGGGGCGATGGACCGCGGCCGAGCCGAGGTACTCCCGGAGCAGGATGAGGAGGCCGGCAGGGACAACAACCTCCCCGGGCGTACCCTCTTTCAGCTCAATGATCGTAGGGCTGAATGCATCAACAGGACTGATGAGAGGGCGTAACAAGCTGGGCTGTCTTCGGCGACTCCGGGATGACAGGACCAGCTAGCTCCCGCCCCCCGGAGACGTCATGAGGCTCGAATCAACGCTGAAGCTCGCCCGCACCGCCGCTGTGATCCCGGTACTCATCGCCGCTCTCGCGGCGTGCTCGGCCGCTCGGGTGAAGCCATCGGGCCCCACCGTGCCGGACGGGCTTGCGGGCATGCCCATGAACGGTGCCCGTGATGTTTTGGAGGACCGGGGCTTCAAGCTGATCGGTCTTGAGTTGGCGCCTCCCGCGCCGTCAGGCACGATCGTCCCCGAGCAGGACCACCCTGAGTACTGGGTGGTCTCGGGCACCGTGCCTGCAGCGGGGAGCGCGGTGAAGTCGCTCTCGGACCTCGTCAAGATCCAGGTCCGGCGAGTCGCCGGCGCCCCAGCCGTCGCGACGACCACCGCTCCTGCGGTCGACCCGCAGCAAGCTGCAGTGAACGACGCCGTGAAGGCAGCCGGTCTCGTTCTGCCGCGTATTACGGCAGCGGCTACGCCCTCGCCAAAGACGCCTGCAACACGCTGCGGTCGGGGACGATCGCTCCAGAGCTCTGGTTGTCCCGCCACTTCGGCACGCAGGGCGGCGACGAGCTGCGGGCCTACGAGATCGTTTTGCCGATGATGTGTCCCGAGTTCACGGCGGCCCTCGACCTCGCGAAGGCCGGTCAAACGGGATTCGGCAACGGTACCCACGAGATCGGTCGGCAGCTCGGCTTCGTCGCCCCGGGGACGTTCCGGCTAACCGGGACCGCGGACGACTGCTACTGGGAGCGCACCACCGCGGGCGGGGACATCATCGCGAACAAATTCATCACGCATGGCACAGCGGTCACGGTGACAATCCGAGCCGGTGACGGCAGCTTCACGTCGCAGAACTGCGGGGACTGGGAACGGGTCTGAAATCTCCCTGGTCCGGCTCGCTCGGCCGATCCCTGTCAGCGAGAGCTTCTGCCACCTCGGCCACGGTGTACTCCCACTCCTGAACCAGGTGCTCCGGCACGTCGCCGAAGGCGCGGTTGCTGTGGAGGACCTCGGAAGTCAGCTCGTAGACCCTCGAAGCCCTTCGCATCAGGCCGTAGAGCTCTGGCCAGCGATCATCTGAGCCCCGAGCGGGCAGCAGCATAAGCCTGCGGGCGACGACGCTGTGCGCAACGGGCCGTGTCCCGATCGCCTCTTCGACCAAGGAGGCCGCCGTCTCCTCGAGGCGTCTGCGGACGATCATGACTCGGATCCGGCGGTCAACCGAGGCCCGCATGTTAGATGCTCGACCAGTCGTGGGCCGCGAGTTCCTGGCACGCGGCTTCAGCGGCGGCAATGGTCGAATCCAGGTCGGCCTCAGGTGGGAGCTGACCATGGGCGCCCTTGTTCCAGAACTTGAGGTGCCGTGCGCGAGAGCGGTCGAGGACGGGCAAGCGTGCCTTGCCGCCCGCCAAGGCAGTAACGTGCGCGATCCGGTCCCTCGTGGCATGTTTCAGCCCGAGGGTGGCCAACGACGCGCTGACGTCCTCGCCGCGCGTGACCGCGCACGAGATAACCGCCTGTCGTAGAGCGCCGTCGACCGCTGCACGGCACAACCCTGCGACCACGGAGTGCAGATCCTCCGAGTACGTCCAGTCGGCACCCGTGGACAGCTTCCGGATCTCGCGAGCGTCTGTGAGCAACGACTGCCACGGCAGGCTGTGCGTCGTCCAGGAGACCGTTCGTGTCGCCGCGTCCCGCTGCAACTCGATGACGGTCATGTCCGGATTGCGGGCGCGCAGATGCTCCTCCAGGCGCGGATCGTGGGTCAGCGCGATCACCTGCCGCGTCTCGGAAAGTCGGGCGAGCTCGCGGGCCAGGAGATCGACTCGGGTGTCGTCGAGCGCATGAACGGGATCGTCGACGATCAGGAATCCGAACGGGCCGGGCACGTCGTGTACCAGCAACGGCGTGAGAAGGAGCGCGTTCCGCTGGCCGCTGCTCAGCATTCCGAGGGTCGCCACACGGCCACCCATCATCAGATCGACTTTGACGCCGCGCTGCTGCTTGACTCCGCCCTGATGCTGGATGGCCGGCAACTCGACGGCTGCGTCAGGCAGCATTCGCGCGAGGGCGTCGTTGAGGCGCGCGGTCACTGCGTCCTGCCGTCGCTGTCGGATGGCAACCTGCAGGTCGTTCAGAGTCTCCTGAGCCTTCTTCCAGATGACGGCGTCCGCGGCATCCGCGGCGTTCCCCCTGACAGCTGCGGCGAACTCATGAACAACTGTGGCGAGTTCGGATCGCCACCTCGCCGAGGTGTCTGTCGCAGCTCGCAGTTGGTCAAGCCACTGCCGGTAGACATCCGAACTGAGCCGTTCAAGTAGGGCCCGCCCAGCAACGTGGGCATCGGAGTGCGCCTGGCATCCGCGTGCGGTCGCCGCCCTGAACGCGGCGGTCTCTCGATCAGGCCCACCTGGCACCGCGGCGTCGAGAAGCGGCGCCAGTTCGGCCACGATCCAGTCCCGTAACTCGGTCACGGCTTCGAGGACCTCCTTTGCTGCCGCAGCGCGCTCCTGGAGACCGCCGGTGAGCTGCCGTAGGCGTCCACGCCAGTCCGCGGACGACCCGCACAGGGGGCAGACAGCGGAGTCGAGAGCCTCTACAGCGACGAGTTGATCCATGTGATGGAGCGCCGCAGCGATCCCCGGGCCCTCGATCCTGGCCTCAGCGGTCGCGAGTCGCTCCTCTGCTGCTTGGAAGCGGGTTCGGATTGACGCGATCCGCTCTTCATGGTCGTCGGCAACCATTGTCACGCTCTGCGGGTCCGCCACCGACAGGCCGGTGTCCCGAAGCCACGTGTCGATGTCGGCGACGTCCCTGGTGCGAGGCCAGTCCACAGCGGCTGGACGCATGAGGTCGCTGCCAGGGACGTCGTATTGCTCGGCGAGTTGGTCTTCGGCTGTCCTTGCCTTCTTGACCGCTGAGTCGAAGGACTTCTGCGCTGCGATCGCGCACTGCGCCCGGCTCTCGACCATATCCCGGACCCGCTGCCACTCCGGGCCGAGGACGAGGAGTTCCTCGAGGAAGCCCTGCAGCGCCTTGGTCTCGACGAGCTGGTTTTGAAGGGCGTCGTAGCTGTAATGCGCACGAGCATTGTCCAGGGCGCGCCGCCATGCGCTGCCGAGCTCGAGCCGCTGCGACTCCCCCGCGTCGGTGAGGGAGCCGACAACTGTCGGTGTATCAGCTCGCTCCGCGAAGTCGACGTCGATGACGAGACGAGACGCGCCGCTGACGAGCGTGAGGCAGACCTTCCCCGCCGCGGCGCCCTCGGTGAGCAACTCGGCGGCCCAGAGCGTGTTCGTCGTGCCGATCGAGAGGTCGCCGTCGCCGCGGAGCGCACAGTCGATGCTGCGGGCGAGGCTCGTCTTGCCTTGGCCATTCAGGCCGCGAACGACGGTTATGCCGGGTACGGGAGCGAACTTCAGGGCGGGCGGGTCAAGCGACGCGATTCCACCAATTCCTGCGACGCGGATCTCGGCGATCCGCCAAGAACGTGCCTCGAGCAGCACTTCGGCTGCGTTGCCTTCCGCAGCCTCGGCGGCACAATCCTCGATGGCCTGGAGTAGGCGCTTGCGCCCCTCCTGCTGGTCGGACTCGTTACCCGTGGCGATCTCGTTGCTGACGAGGTCGTGGAGTTCCGCCAGTGTGACCTCGTTCAGTGCCTCCACAGGAAGGCTCCAAGTGCTCGCACGGTGACTCACCGTAGTGCGATCTGGGTCGGTCGATCTACTGAATGGCACCCGGGCGTGTCGTTGGGCTGCCCGAGTCAGGGAAGGACGTGGCCCAAGACCTCGCCGATGACCGTCGTGAGCGAACGCGACCGCTTGTAGATCGGGAGCAGCTCACTCGGGCGCCGATTCGGCAGGTGCAGGCGACCGTCGGTGTCGAAGACGGCGACGGGATCGTTGTCTCGGAGCAGCATCCAGAAGCGGTAGCCGGGACGTCCGAAGAGATCGTCCGGCCGGCTGTCGCGGAGCGACTCGACGACGCTCGGGAAGTGCAGTAGCTCCGGTCGATGAGCAGCGGTTGCATCCATCCCCGACGAGTCGAGCTGGCCGCTGCGCGCGTCCCACTCGTGGCGGTCGTCGATCAAAGACGTCAGGATCCGGGCGATGAGGCGGTAGGTCAGGACCCGTTGCCCGGTGGGCGGGGCCTTGGCTGCCGGAATGAGCCCAGCGGCCTGCTCTAGCGACCGGACGACGTCGTGTCCTCCCCGAGCTGCGAAGGCGTCCGCCCAAGTGATGGGCTCATACGCCTCGGCTACATGGACATGCGCGCGATCCTCCCGGTTCAGGTCGATCAGTGTGGTCGTCACGTTGTCAGTCCGCCGGACGAGGCTGAGGCAGTCGTACATGCCGTCGCCGGGGTGCGTCTCGACGAGCAGGAGCTTGGGACTCCGGCGTACGAGTTCGCTCGCGATCCACCACGACTGGGCTATGACAAATCGTCGTGCTGGCTCGGTCACTCGTCGCCCCCACCACGTTGGCCTCCCGACTCTCGCAGAGAACGTAGTTCGGCCCGTGCTTCGCAGCGGATTGCACATCCAGGTGAAAGCGACTCAGCGGTGTCCTCTGCCGAGGGTCGGGAGCCCACCGCCGACGGTTCTCACCGACGTGCTTCGGCGGCTCGCTCGATCGCTTCGATCCTTGGCCGCAGCTGCACGGTAAGCATTCGCATTCTTCGCCGAAAGAGCGCGCTGGATGGCGATGGCGGAGCGAGCCCTGCCTTGAACCCTCGGCTTATCTCTCGGCCGTCGCGACTTCTGGGGTAGCGGCTTGGTCAGTTCGTCGCTCCGGCCGGAGATCGCCTCCTGCTTCGGAGTCGGCGGCGCGGCAGGCCCGCTGACCCTGTTCGGGCGCGGACGCTGCGGGGGCAGAGAAGCAGCCGGGACGCGCTGAGTTCGCCACGAGGGGAGGGCAAAAGGATCGCGCCACGAAGCGATGATCTCGTCCTCAGCCCGTTGACAACCCTCGGGTAGTCCCGCCTGATCGGCCATTGATCCTCCACCTCGTACAGCAGCCTCGGGCGTGAGGTCGCGGACGGTGCTAGGCGCGTTACTCCGATTGCACGAGTCGCCAGCACGGTGCTCAGGACAGGAGATGCCCGAGTGTCTCGCCAAGTGTCGTCGTGAGCGAGCCGGTGCGGCGATAGCTCCTGTAGATGTCGATCGCCGAGCGGTCGAGGTAGTGAAGCCAGCCATCGGTGTCAAGCACCGCGACAAGGTCACGGTTGCTTTCCATCAGCCAGAAGCGAAACCCGGGCTGGCCGTCGATGTCGTCGGCTCGGACGTCTTTCAGCGCTTCGGCCATGCCCGGGAATCCTCGAAGGACGGGCCAGCAGCCCCGAGCCGAGCTGGAAGGTCTGGAGGTAACCACTCCGCACCAGGAGCGGGCGCCGGTCGTTCAGTGTCGTGGATAGCAGGCGAGCGATCAGCCGGAATGTGACGGTTCGCCGCCCCGACCGCGGAGTCACGGTCGGAGCCTTGAGGCCGGCCGCTGCCTTGAGTCGACGTAGCACATCGTGGGCGTCCGCCTGCTCGAACACCTCGCTCCACGGGATCGGAGCGACCGGGGGTCCGAATTTGGTGCCGAGCGGGGCGTTGCGGTCCACTTCCAGCACGGGATCCCGCGACGACGGGGCCGCAACGGTGTCGATGAGCGCGAGGTTGTCCTCAGCGGTGTAGTCGGGTCGGGTCTCGATAATCGTCAGCTGTGGGTGGCGACGAACCAGCTCGCTCGCAATCCACCACGAGTGCGCCACGACGAACCGCTTGGCCGGCACGGGGCCGCCCATCACGAGGCTGCATCGTCCTCGCGTTCTTCGACACCAAGTAGCTTCCGAAGCCGGTGCTCGAGGCGCTCTTGGCGGGCGGCGTTGAACTCGAGGAAGCCGTCGAACGAGTCGGGGAGCAGATCGAGGTCGTTCTGCGCGCGGTACTGGGCGCGGGCGGCCTCGGAGGCAAACGCTCCGGATGCCAACCACTCCCAGGGCCAGGAGTCCTTCTTTGCGATGTTGACCGGTCCGGCAAGCAGTTGCAGGTTCGGCAGCCCGTTGACGGCGGCACGGTAGGCGCTGTGCTGATCCTCCGGGATGCCGAACTTGCGCAGCTTCGCTGCGGAGAAGCGGGCCCGGGGGAAGATGTGGTCCTCGTGGAACTGGTGGGCCAGGTTCAGACCCGGATAGAGGAGGGCCAACACGGCGAAGGTGCGCGCGGAGTTGTACTGCAGCTGAGCGAGCTCACTAATCTCGGCGGGGGTGAAGCTCAGCGACTTGCCCAGGGGAGCCATCACCGCCTCGAGCCGGTCGGAGGGCCACCCGGAGTCCGCGGGAGCAGAGCGGATCGCCTCCCGAAGTCGGATGAGCAGCGTGTCGAGACCGCTACCCCAGATCCCTCGCTTGACCAGGCTGCGCAGTACCCAGGTCCGGATCTTCTCGCGGTCTGGACGGTCTGCGTTGCTCGTCAGGTAGGAGTCTGTCGCGTTGCGCCGGTACAGGTAGTACGCGAGTGGAATGATCACGCTGTTCGCCGTCAGTGTGCGGGACGTGAAGCCAAACGACATCAGGAGCCGAGCGGCCAGGAGCATCGCCGACCGGACACCGGTCCACTGCTTCTCCAGTTCGGCCATGTTCGAGCTAGTGAAGTTCGAGACGTTGAATCGCACATCGGAGACGTCGATCAGGACGAGGGCCGTCTTGAGGACGTTGTCGCGGTTGAAGCTCATCTCGCGTGCGCTGCCGTTGAGGTCCTCGACGAGGTCCCGGACCTCCTGGCGCGCGTCCAGCTCGGACCACTGGTTGGTGGCCATCGAGAGCAGCAGATCCGAGTACGACAGCTGGGTCCCGCCGCTGTTAACCCGCACGAAGATGTCCAGGACGGTGTTCGGGTCCTGGTCGTCCTCCTCGTAGGCGTTCATTGAGTCACGCTCGCGGATCGCGCGATACAACGTGTTCAAGCGGACATGGGCGTCGCGGTTGTGGACGACGTTCTTCTCTGACAGCCAGTCCAAGATGTCGAGGCTGTCCTTCTTGAACTTGAGCACGTCCGCGACCTTGAACCAGAGGTCGTCGGATTCCGCATTCGGGGCCGCCTCGGCGTCAGTAAGGAAGCGGAACAGGAAGCGGGTGGCCAGCCCTTCCCCGTCCCCGCCGCGGGTGATGTTCAGGTGGAGCCGCTTGACCGGATACGCCTCCGGGTTGTTCGCCCACTTGCGGGGCAGCCGCTCAGCGAGGCTGCCGTAGAGGCCGATGTTGAGAGCGGTCAGGCGCTGCTGTCCATCGAGAACGGCGGTGACGTCCTGACCTGCCGGGATGTGCGCGATGGGTGCGTAGGGGTTGCGCAACTCGTGGTAGTCGGTGAGGAATTCGTAGAACGTGAAGTCCTGGGCCTGTTCGGCCTTCACTGCCCAGAACAGGAACGAACCTATCGGGTAGCCCCGCATGAGGCTGTCGAAGAGCTGACAGATCTGGTCGGCGTCCCACACGAACTCGCGCTGGATGGCGGGGAGGACGTAGCGGCGCTGCTGGATGGCCGCGAGGGTCTTCTCGACGGTCGTGGGTGGCAGGAAGTTGCTCACGTTCTCATCCCCCGTAGTAGACGCGATGCAAGTAGCCCGGGCTCATGCCGGTGGCCCGGGACAGGCCCAGGATCTTCTCGTTCAGGGCCGGGTCACCGGTGTCGAAGTCTTCGTGTTTCAGCTCGCGCATCTGAAGGCGGCGACTGAACTGCTCATGAGCCTCGGTCATCTCCTTCTCTCTGTCCACGGAGGTGAAGGGCAGCTCGTACCGGCCGAGGTCGGCGCGCGAGCCATGCTTCTCGTACTCCTTGAGCACGTCCTTCGGCACCTGGCGACCGTTCGCATCGAACTGCATCACGCGCTCGTACTTGCGAAGGACGCCGAACTGGGTCCGGTAGATCGCGCAGAGTTCCTCGGCGGTAATGCTAAGCATGACGGCGGCGAGGGCGTCGATCTCGACGAGCGCCTGCCTGCGCTCTTGGTCCCTGCGAAGCGGAGTCGCCATGGTCCACGACTTCTCCACTTCGCCGACCTCGGGTGTCGGCATACCGCTGGCGGTCCAGCGGTCGAGGCGCCAGTCCTCATCGAAGAGTTCCTCCCACAGCGGGGCGTAGTCCGCGGTGAGGCAGTTGAGGCGGAGGGCGCGGAGAATGAGCTCGCGGACGAGGGGGTGGCCAGAGGGTTGCGGGAAGCGTGCAGCGAATTCGGCCTGGACCTTACTCACTCCGCTGGCCTTGACGAGAAAGTCAAGAGGTATCGATGCCCACATGCCTGCGGCGATTGCCAATTCCGGTGGCGTGGTGGTCAAGCTGTACACGCCGTGTACGTGGGTCGGCCCAGGGGGGATAAGAGCTGCGTGAAGACTGCGGACAGTCGACGAGTCGACCATGTTGCGCCAAGCGAGGCGCCAGAAACGGTTGGCCGGTTGTCCATCCCAATGTTGGAGTCCGGCAACGAATTTCGCTCGGTCGACCGCTCGTTGATAACTCGTTCGCGAGATGGCATCCTTAGGAAGGGTCTCGAGATCCCATGGTGTGTAGTCAAGGTTGCTTCGCATCGATGGGTTCGGTTGTTTGGCAAAAGGGTTGGCAACGGTAAGATGCGGCCCTTGAAGGATGGCGTCGTCGAGCGTTTCTGGTACTGCGGACTCGGAGACGTAAAAGCCGTCTTTGCGAGCCTCTGCCTCCATCCATCCTAGAGTCCAATTGAAGCCGGTGTGCTGTAGCCGCGATCCGCCAGAGATCTTCGTGAGCACCCTCTGGCTGGATTCGGTGACCGGTCGAAGCATTCGAGCTTCGAGTGCCGGTGTACCTGGGGGGTCGATCAGATCTGCCCAGGTGGCTAGCGTAGTGCGATCCACTTCGATAATCCTGGCGGAATGCGGGCGCGTATCCCATCTGTCATCTGCGTCTTTGATGCCAGGCTCGTCGCCCTCTCCTTTGTGGCGCAGAGACCTCTCGAGAGTATCGGGATGGTAGAGAGACGAGGCGTTCAAGAAACGGGGTTCTCTCGGCGGCCCGTATATCTGGACGCCGAACTGTCGCGTGTGGTGAATCTCGAATAGGAGAAGCTCGTTCCGGAATTGCCAGTGTCGGCGCAGTCGTTCGTAGGTCTGTCGCCTGAGGGTTGCCGCACGGGTCTCGGAGAAATGGGACTCCGGATGGATTAGACCCACGGCTGCATTAGGCGTCATGCTGCGCCAGCACCGGTCCATAAAGGCCCGGTAGAGATCCGGTCTGCCTGCGAGAATCGGTCTTTCAACCGAAGAAATGAGCTGAGATGTTGTTCCCGCTACTGCCGCTCTTTCGTCGAGGTAGCGGACAGTACTTAAGGCCAGAGTGGAGCGTCGACGGTCGTCAAATGTCGATACTGAGATCTTCTCGGTGAGTCCGAACCAAGGGTCAGCCTCGGCTAGGGTAAGGGTGTCGTCCCATTCAGGTCGAACCCAGGGCGGGTTGCCGACCTGAAGGTCGAACCCGCCTCCGCTGGCGAAGATGGGAGCGAAGTCGAGCTCCCAGTGGAACAAGCCTTCGCGCTCCGCGATCCGACTGCTGATCTCCAACCATGGGTGCTGTCCCAGTAACTCCTCAACGGGTTGCATGTCGGCGAAGGAGCGTTCGTTGTGCTCAGCGTCGTCCAACTCGGCCCAGGTGGCGTCGTCGGCGAAGAGGCCTCGGCCCTTCTTGATCTCCGCCTTGCTAGTGTGGCCGAGGAGGCCTTCGAGGGCGTTGATCCATTGCTCGCGAGTCGGAGGTGTCTCGCCGTTCGCGACCGGCCAGTACCAAAGGGCGGCCCAGGCGTCCATGACTCGGCGAAGGCGGCCGTACGCGCTGTCGGGGTTGGATAGCGACTCTTCGATCTGCTCGCGCTTCACCGCGCCCGTGCCGACTGGCAGCTCCGTAGCGCCCCAGACCGCGATGTCCCGGCGGATCTCGCTCTCGGCGATCTCCAGGCGTCGATTCGCCAAAGCCCAAAGCGCTTCCACGCGCCGGCCGAGGTCCTGGAACTTTTGCACCTCGGCCTTGGAGAGCGTGCTGGTGATCTGCTTGCGCCACTCCTTGAGCGCTCTGGTCTCCTCGGGCCGGAGTTCCTTGGCCTCCTTGGTGTCTGCGACCGCGCCCCAACCCGCTGCGGGCAGCAGGAAATGGTGAATCTCGGTCGCGGCGACTCGCTCGGAGAGCGGGCGGGCGGTGGGGACCGTCTTGAGCCAGCCCTTCTTCGCGACCTGGGCAGGGGTGTAGGTCTCGCGGCGGGCGCCGATGAGTGAGTTGCCGCGGCGGAGGTGGAGGCCGAACCAGGGGGCGCGGAGGCCGGGGTGCATCGCGTCGAGCCACAGGGTGATCTCAGCGAGCTCGACAGCGGTGGCATTGAGGTCGACGCCGTAGCAGTTGTGCAGTGCCAGATATGCCTTGACCTTCTGCTTCTCCTCGGCATATTTCTCCGGCGGGATCTCCTCTCCGAGTTCCCGCTGCCGCCGGGTCAGGTACTGGTCGGCGAGCTGGTTGATGGCCTCGACGAGGAAGGCGCCGGAGCCCAGGGCGGGCTCGCAGACCGTCAGCTTGAGGATATCCGCGGCGGGTGTCGTCGTCTCGTTCTGGTCGAGCAGCTCGGCCAGCGAGTGCGTCACGACGCAGCGGGTGAGGACCTCGGGGGTGTAGTACGAGGCGCTGCGCTGGCGGTCGCGTCCAGAGAGTCGGAAGACGAAGTCTCCGGGTTCGTACTCCACACGGTTGCGATCGCCGGTGTCGGGGTCGTCTCGCATGACGAACCACTTGTCGTCGAAGCCTTCGGTGCTGGAGATCGGGACGACCCAGCTGCCCTTGGCCGGGTCGCCGTCCTTGGCGACCTCGACCATGTAGTCCCGCGCGATGGAGCCGGTGTAGGACATGAGGCCCTCGTACACTGCGCCGAGTTGGTTGATGCCGAGCTGGGCGTAGGAGACGAAGCCGCGGTCGCGGCCGCGCTGCTTCTTTGACAGCAGCAGGCGGCCGAGGACCTTTTGCAGGCAGGCGTTGCCGAGGCCGACCTCGTCGATCAGCGCCGTCGCCTTTGGGCTGAAGAGGTCGGCGCGGAGAGCCTCGAACTTCAGCCCGCCCCTGTCGTCCGGCTCAGGGACGCGGTTCCCGTCCGGACCGAGGGTTTCAGGCGGGTAGCCGTCGTTGACCAGTCGGAACAGGACGCCGAGCGAGCTGTAGAAGTGGGTGCCTGTTTGAGCGGTTGCGCTGGTGAGGTCGGTGAGGACGAGTTCGCGGAGCCGGTCGAGGCCGTAGCCCTCGGCGTACTCGGGTGCCTGCACCGGGAGCACGCCGAGTTCGGGGCGTGCCTCGGCGTAGAGCAGGAACAGGATCCGGTAGAGGTAGCGCAGGCTTTGCCGGGTGAGGTCGGCGGCGAGGCCATCGACGTCGTCCGGCAGGCCGTTGTCGCGACGTCGCCGAAGCACGTCGGAGGCGATCAGCTCGATGGACTCGCGGACGCCGTCGCGGAGGCCCTTGGAGACGCCCTCGGCGTGCTTGACCGAGTCCTCGAGGAGACTCAGCAGCCGGGCCTTGTCCTCGCCCGTGTCCGGGACGAGGCTCTCGGCGCCGACGAGCGCGGCGATCGTCTCGATCTCGCCGCTCGCCTTGGTGTCGCGGCGTTCGAGGGCGGTGGCGAGGTCGATCGCGAGATAGCGGCCCTCGGGCCAGGTGGCGCGCTCTGCGAGGAGTAGCCAGGCACCGGCGGTGACGAGGATGAGTGCAGGCTTCTCCTCGGTGTGGAACAGGCCGGAGAGGACCTCGGAGGTTGCCGACACCGGCTCGCCGTCCACGATGGCCGGGGTGAGGAGGTGGCCCGCGCCGTCGGTGTCGAGCAGGTCCTCGATCTTGGCGGCGTCCCGGGCCTGCAGCAATAGCAGCGGAGTGCCGGTGGGGGATTGCGGGACGGCCGCCTGCACGGTCATCTCGGTTCCGGTGCGGGCGCCGACCCAGGTGGTCTCTTCAGCGGGGAGGAGCAGCGCCGCACGAATCGTCGCGTGGAGTGCGCTGAGTTGAGCATTGAGGCGAGCGCGGTCCTTAAGGCTTTCCTTTGCCTCGCGCAGGGCGAGTTGCTCGCGGTGCTGCGACTCCGCCTCGCGGTATCGGACCAGGTCCCGGCCGAAGTCCCCCGCAAGGGAGATCAGGCCGCTGCGCGGCGTGATCTTGGTGTGGTCTTCCCGCTCCTTCCACTCGGCGCGGCGGGTGCGGACGGTGGCGGGGAATTGCTCGGCGAGCCAGTGTTCGGAGACGAAGTCGTTCTCGACGACGATCGTGTCGAAGGCACTCAACGCGGGTCTCCGTTCGGGACGAGCAGGAGCAGGACGCGCACCATCGGCTCCTTGCGGGCGCTCAGCGACGCGACGAGGTCCTGGGCCTGGTCGCCGTGCTCGGCGATGCGGCGGCGGGCGCGCTCGGCCTGTCGCGGGTTGTCGAGCTTGTCGGCGAGCGCCTCGGAGGCCCTGCGCCACTGAGCGATCCCGCGCGCGGCGGCACGTAATGGTTCGGTGACCATGGCGGCGCGCTGCTGCTTGAGCAGCGCCATGTGGGCGCGCATGCGGTCCACGGCGGCAGGGACGAGACCCGCGTACTCGCTCAGATCGAGCGGGATCTCCGGGTTCACCGCGTCGCTGCGGAAACCTGCGGAGCGCAGGACGTCCTCGGCATCGTCGAGCACGATCGGATCGCCGCTGGGCAGGAACTGCATCCCGACGACGGAGCGCAGCACCACCTGCCCGCGCTGGTTGGTCAGCGTGCCGAGGACGATCGCGGTGGGCATGTCCACGGCCGCGGTGGCCACCGGCACCTGGTTCCGGCCGAGGCGGGTAAGTGCCCGGTCCACCGCCCAGTCCAGCACGGGGTGCAGCGGGGAGAGGAAGTGTGCCAGCGGCCACTGCGTCTCCTGCTCGCCCTCACGACCCTCGGTCGCTCGGCGCAGATGGTCCTCGCCCGCTTCGCGGGTGACGGCGAGGAGCAGCTTTTGCTTGATCTTCCGCTGAGCGAGGTAGCTCTGGGGGAGTGCGCCGAGCCGGGCGACGAGGTCCTTCGGCGGGACGAGCTCGACCAGGCCCTCGTCGGGATGCTCGGCCCAGCCCACCCCACCGGGTCCGCTCGGGTTGCCGTCGAAGGCCTCGTGGATTGCTTCGCGGAGGAAGTCGACCTCGTTGTCGAAGAGGCCCTGCTGCTCGGCTCTCGCGGGAGGTGCCTCGGCCGTGTTCTCGCCGTGGGTGAGGAAGGAGGTGTCGAAGTCGGCGAATTCGTCGTCGTCTGCGAACTCGTCGGTGGGGACGGGATCGGGGATGACCTCGTCTAGCGAGGTGCCGTTCTGCAGGGCGCGGCGGATCGCGCTCTCCTCCAGCTCGGTGTCGTGCAGATGGAGGAGGGAGGCGGCGTCGCCCAGGGCCTGATGCGCGGCGTGCTCCTTCTCCAGGAGCCGGGTGATGACGCGGACGTCGCCGCTGAACTTCTCGTCCGAGGTGGTGAGCGCCAGTGCGACGATCGTGGGTGCGTGCTGCTGGCCGTAGCGGTCGATGCGGCCGTTGCGCTGCTCGATGCGGATGAGGCTCCACGGGATGTCGACGTGCACGAGGTTGTGGCATCGCTTGTGCAGGTTGACGCCCTCGCTCGCGACGTCCCCGGTGATGAGGACCCGCACCGGCGTCGTTGCGAGCTGGAAGGCCTCGACGACCTCCATCTGCTTCTTGTCCGGCAGCTTGCCGTGTAGGACGGCGAACGCCTCCTCAGGGAGGCCGAGGAGCTTCGGCAGCCGGGTCCGCAGCCAGTCGAGCGTGGCGAGACGTTCGCTGAACAGGACGACGCGGGTGTCGCTGTCTGCCGCAATGCCGATCGCCTTGAGGTGGTCGACGAGCTTGTCGAGCTTGGCGGACGCCGTCGTCTTACCCGCGAGCTCCGCGAGCCGGGTCAGGGCCTCCGCCTCGGCGTGGGCGTCGGGGTTGGCGGCGATCGTCTTCTGACGTGCTTCGACGGTCTCCAGGAGGGCGGCGGGGGAGGAGAGGAACGCCTTCGCGAGGTTCCACGAGAACAGCTGGCGGCCGCCCCCAGTCATCGGCGAGCCGCCGGGCCCCGGGTGCAGCCAGACAGTGGACAGCTCCGTGGCGATGGCGTCCTCGATGGGATTGGCCTCCACGGCGAGGACCTGCGGCTCGGGGCGCTCGGCCCACATGCGCCCTACTTCCCGGGCGACGTCTGGTGAGTGCCGGTGCCGGCGGACGAACAGGTGCTCGATGTCCTTCACGTCGTACTGCTCGCGGTCCACGATCGCCGTGGGGTCGAGCAGACCGATGAGCTCGGCGAAGGAGTCCGGCTTGCCATTGTGCGGGGTGGCGGAGGCGAGGATAAGCGCGTCGGTCTGACCGGCGAGGAGACGAGCGAGCTCACTGCGCTGCGCGGCGGCGTTGGTGACGTTGTGGGATTCGTCGATCACCACGGCGTCCCACTTGTGGTTCTCGAGGTGGGCTCGGTAGCGCGCGGACTTGAGGGTGTCGATCGAAACGATCACCTTGGGGAAGTAGGTGAAGGGGTTCCGGCTCGACGGAAGTTGCTGGCGGACGCGCTGAATGCCGTCCGAATCCAGGCGGACGAGCGGCAGGCTGAAACGGGTCCAGAGCTCGTACTGCATCTGCTCGAGGACCTGCCGTGGGGTGACGACGAGGACCCGCTCGGCGCGGCCGCGACGGGCGAGCTCGGCGAGGATCATGCCGATCTCGAGGGTCTTGCCCAGACCGACGGCGTCGGCGATCAGCAGACGGGGGCGCAGACGGTTGGCGTCGAGCGCAGTGGCGACGGCCTTCCGCTGGTACTCCAGCGGGGTGAGCAGCATGTCCGCGCTGACGGTCAGGCCCGGTTCGTGCAGCGGGACCGGAGTCTTGCGAAGCACGGACTCGACCCAGAGGCGGCTGCGCCGGAAACGCGGGGAGTCGTCGAGTACGAGGGTGGCCTCGGCGGGATCGAGGGCGACGACGTCGTCGAGCGAGTCGTAGAAGGTCGCGGTGACGCCGCGGACCAACTCGGAGCTGCCCGTGCAGCGGAGCTTCCAGCCCTCGCCTGCGCGTTCGCACGAGGAGACCACCCACTCCTCGTCCCGCACCAGAACCGTGCTGCCGGCTGCGAACGCTGCCGCCACGGGCAACCCCCCTTGCTGGATGTCCGGTTTCCTGACACTAGTGCGCGAGCACGCTGGGTGAGTGAGCGACCCCGATCGTGGTATCAGCCACCGCTCGGACTCCCAGGGCATGAAGCTCGTAATAGGCCGTGACGTCCTCGGCGTCGGGGAGGAACTCGGCCAGGTCGACATCCGTGTCGCCGGGAAGCACCTCAGTGCCGGAGCCGAAGCTCGGGGGCAGATTCTTGTGGCGCGTCCTGATCAGCTTCTTGTGCCGCTGGAGAATCTCGCGCTCTGCCTTGACAGTCTCGGCGAACGTCGCCTTACGGACGGAGACGATCTCAGCGCCGCCGCGGGTGTGGGTGAGGATTCGGTTGCGGTCGCCGTGGCCGATCTTGAGCCGTCCGTCGTTACGGACGAGGTAGAGCAGGTGCGGGTCGTCCTTACGGGCGCGGTGAGTTCTCGATCCCGGCTCGGGTTCGCACTCCCGGCACTCGCGAGTGCTCAGGTTCTGGACCGTGCCGCATTTGTCGTGAATTCCCCAGAAGCCGTGGGACTCGGTCCCCCAACGCTCGTAGGGAAGGCCTTTGACGTCGCCGGCGATGACCGTCCAGCCGGGTTGGGCGCGGAACTCGAGCTCCTCCTCGTACGCGGCTGCGGACAGGTACTCATGAACGCCGGCGTCGTCGAGCGTGTCGGATTCGAGCCACAGCCTCGCTTGCGGCACATAGTCGGGGAACTGGGCTTCGAATTCTGCGGCGAGGCCGTCGAGGTCGAGATCAGCGAGGTTCGTGCGGTCGTCGAGGCACGAATGGCAGCGGGTGGTCCAGCCATTCCGGCAAGTCCGGGTGAGCCCGCACCAGTCGCACCGCCAGATCTGGACGGTGGTGAACTCCTCGGCGAGGACCATTTGGTCCGCGACGCCCTCGGCGCACTCGTCGCAGTGGTTCATCCACGCGACCGCACGGACCCCGCCCTTCTTGGTCACGGGCACACCGAGTGTGGTGCCGCAGTTCGCGCAGGTCTTCTCGTTCATGGTCGGCTCAGGTGTGCGCGATGAGCAGAATCGGACTCGGCCGGACTGTCATCTCTCGTACGGTAGTCCTTCAGGGTGTGCGCATTCCGTCACTCGATGGAGTGATGCCTCGTGCCTTGTCGAACAATGCGGCGATGTCGGGCTCGAACCAGTAAACGGCGTGCTCGCTCCGGCCTGCCGGGTAGTCGTACTGCCAAGGCCAGGCACGGCCGAGCTGTTCGCTCAGCACTGCGGGGTGGCCGAGCAGGCTTGTCAGGTTCTTCAGCGACATGGTGTCGCCGGTGAGTTCGATGATTTCCTCGGCTCGGAATCGCCGCCCGGGATGGTCAATGAGGACGCTGAAGACCCGGCGTCGGCGTTCGTCGAGCTGGACCCAGAGGGCGATGGCGAGGTCGTGATCGGTCGCTCGCCACTCGGCGTTCGGCCTGCCTTCAAGCCAGAGCTTGGTGAGGTCCCGAAGCCGTGCGGCTTTGTCCGCGGGGACGGCGAGGATGACCTCGACGATGTCGGGACGGTCGTCCATCGGGAGCTCATCCTTTCCTGCTGCCCACACCACCCGGTCCAGCACGCCGAGGTCGAGGTCGAGCTCGTCGGCTACGGCCGTGAGAAGAGCACGGATCTCCTCGTCGGAGCCCGGGCCGACGAAGGCGCGGATACGGCGGTCGACGGCGATCGCCTGTCCGCCTGCTAAGACCGCGACGTAGTCCGCGGTCTTCTCACCGACGCCCTTGATCCTCAGGAGCTTCGCACGGCTGTCCGGGAGCAGGCACCACGAACGCAGATCGGCGACGGTCTGAACGCCCTCGGCGGCGAGGAGGTCGGCGAGCCGGAGCGCTCGGGCGAGCTTCTCCGGATGCTTCCAGTCGAGCACCTCGCCAAGTCCCTCGGCGGCTACCCGTGCGCGGAAGAGATCAAGGGTGACGGCGTCCGGCCAGTTGGCCAGGAGCTTTTCGACTCGAGGCTTGACGACGGAGTCGAAGTCGATCGCGGCCTGGAGCGCGGCGTCGGCGAGAAGCGCTCCCATGTGCTCATAGCGGGCGCCACCGGGCTCGACACCCGGGAAGATCGGGAACCCGGGAAGCTGCCGCACCTTGGCGGCCAAGGCCGCCACGCGCTCACGCTGATAAAGATCCACGGATCCGATGCCTCTCGATGTGTCGCTCTCATGGTGAAGACGCCGCTGAAGTTGATCAGGTTGGCCGCCGAGTGGAGCAATCGGTGACTCAGACGCCCGCTGCGGGCCGCTGACGCGGCGTGGCCCTTCGGGCTGTCCTCATTGGTGGGGCCGCTTACTCCACCCGGTCTCACGGGAAAGGGTGCTGCGCATCGGCTTCGCCGACGCCTGCGGCGCCCTTGCCCGCGAGCCTCGCCGGGCGGAGTCGGGCGCGGGGGGAAGGGCGGGCGCTTCGCACCGCGCCCCGCAGCCAGCCCCACCAACTACGACAGCAACTGCCCATTCGTCCCGGGCTGGCTGTCGATCCTCCGGGAGGCCGCCATGACCATCACCCACGACAGCGAGGAGACCACGCAGGACATTCTCCGAACCGCACTTGGGCTCAAGCCAAGCTACCGCTACGTCTGGGACGGCCAGGACCTGCTGGTGCCGTGCGAGATGTGCGGGCACCACCCGGTTGTCGAGGAGCCGGCGCCGCTCCCGGCCGGGGACCTGGTTGTCGACGTCGTGCAAGATCGCGCGGTGCTGCGGGCGGCATCGACGACGGTGGCGATGCTGGTGGACGTGCTCGACCAGCGCCGCTCACCGCGGCAGGTGCGGGACCTGGTAGACCCGCGGGTGCTGCGCTACCTGGCCGCGTTGCCGGTCGATCCGACCGGTTCCCACGGCGGAGCTCGATTGCTCACACTTCGAGCGGTGCAGCCCCACGAGGGTGCGGTGGAGGTCGCGGCGTCGATCCGGCTGCGGGGGCGTCGTCGTGCGTTGGCCGCGTCGTTCGAGCTGGGCAAGTGGTGGGTCTGCGAGACGATCCGAGTGCTGTAGCCCGATGGCCGGACGTAGGAGACTCCGCCCGGCCTTTCAGGCGGGATTGACCTGGAAACTTCCCCGCCATGAGCTTCTCCGGTCTGTAGTGGATAGGGAATGATGGTCGGCCGCCTATGACGAACGGTCTAACGCGGTAGGGCTGGAGCGCCTCTCGGCGATCCAGGCCTCTGCGCGTTCGACCGCCGCGGTGCGGGCGGGCATGCCGTGGGCCAACGCGCGGCTAACGTAGTGGTCAGGTCCATATCGGGTCCGGACCTCGGCCATCCGGTCGGCGAACGCCATTGGTTGGCCGTCGGGCCCTGTCGTCATGTCGCACCACCAGAGCAGATCGCGGACGATGCTCTCGTCGTCGGGGTAGACACTGAGCTCGGCGTCGAGGCCGACCTCGGCGGCCTCGCTCGCGGCGGCCGAGTGATGGGCCACGAGTGCGATCACGCGGGCGTCCGTGCCGGCGCTGGTGAGGAACCGGGCGCCGTCGAGCGGGTGGAAGCCGGTCGCAGCAAGGTCAGGGGCGTAGCCGATGTCGTGCAGCCATGCCGCTGCCCGGAGCGCGGACGCCTCGTGTGGAGGCAGGTGGACGGCAAGTTCACCGGCACGTTCGGCGACGGCCTGAACGTGACACCAGCGTCGTGGTTTCGCCTCAGCGAGGTAGTCGTGCGCGAGGTGCGCGGCATCGAGTACAGCGGTCTCGGCCTGCAGGTGCTGTTGGGCGAGCTCAAGGGTCTCGGCGGTGCCAGCGAGGGTCGCAGCGCGGGTGACCTGCTGGAGGCCGCGCAGGAGCTCGGCCATCCGCTCCCGCTGCCCGCCGCTCAAGGTTCGCTGGCGGCGGATCGATGCCTGCGCGGCCTCGACCGCTGTGACTGCTGCGCCCAACGCGAGCTCGGCCGCATCGGTGTCGACACACCTCGGCTTGCGTCGGACGTCGCGGTCGAGACCCTCCGCCTCGAGGAGGTCGAGGACCCGACGGGCGACATGCTCGGAGACACCATGGCGCGCGGCGACCACCGCGACCTCGGGCAGTTGGTCACACTCCGAGTTCGCAAGCTCGCTGCGAACGGCCTCGGCGACCTTGAAGTACCCCGAGGCGCTGCGTGCGGCGACGAACACCCCAGACCCCTGCCGGGTGACGACGAGGCCATCGTGGACAAGCTCGGCCACTGCCGCGCGGATGGTCATGCGGGCGACACCGAAGTGGGCCGCCAGCTCGACGTTCGACGGCAACCGCGTTCCCGCCGGCGCCTTCCGGACCACCGCGTACAGACGCGTTGCGATCTGGCGGTAGGGGGCGACACCCGAGGAGGGATCCAGCTTGCCCAACTCGTCCAGCATGGGCGGGACGGTAGCCAGACGGAGGCCAGTCCGTGGCGAAACGTCGGAATCCGCGCGTCCCCGGCAGCAGATGTGCGATGGGCTGCCGTGAGAAGGTCGAGACTCGCACCAGCCTGAACGTCTTCGCGCAACCGGTGAGAGGCGACGAGATGGACCAAGGACAGCTGACCGACGTAATCCTGAGTTGCGGCCCAGAGGCGACGCTCGAGGTTGGATGGTCTGGCGTCACCCAGCGGGTCTGCGACGTCGACAAGGTCGACGCCGGGCCGGCTTCCTGGCAGGTGAAGGTCAACCGAGCGCGGGTCGGGCCCGGGACCATCGGGTGGATCCACCGCTGGCGTGACGGTGGTCGCCTGGCGGCACTGATCCAGTTCACGAGCGAGCCGTACGAGGAGCAGGAAGCCCGCGGGACGATCCACTACTGCGACGGGATCCTGCACCACCTCTCCGAGCCGGTCGCGAGCCACTTGATCACGAGTGCGACGGGCTGGACGAACAAGGCCCCGTACACGACCAATCGCGCGAGACGGTTCAACGACGGCGTCATGCTCAAGTACGAGGAGGTGCAGGTCTTAGCCGGCTTGCTGGCCCCGGCGGACTTGGCATGGCTGCAGCAAGCGCGGACTAGCTG
This sequence comes from Pseudonocardia terrae, assembly GCF_021343995.1. Taxonomy (GTDB): domain Bacteria; phylum Actinomycetota; class Actinomycetes; order Mycobacteriales; family Pseudonocardiaceae; genus Pseudonocardia; species Pseudonocardia terrae. The sequence continues at coordinate 41,384 of NZ_JAJTTE010000040.1, forward strand.
AGACATCAGCCTGGTCGTCGTTGGATGCGGGATGTAGAGCTACAGGCTGCCGCCCCACCACGCCGGTTGACCGCCGTAGTAGGCGCAGCCCACTTCCAGGTATCCGGTTGTGCGAGGAACGGCGAAACCGACGGTCCACGACATGGACCCGCCCTGGACGATGTCGTGCCAGGCCATGGGCCTGAAGTCGAGGCTGAAGACGTCGCGGACGTTGGTGCCGTCGAGGGAGGCGCGGCAGGTGACAGTGTCGGGGTCGAACCTGCTGCTTCGGGGGTTGTCGACCCGCAGGTCGACGGCGATGACCTTCTCGTCGGGTCCTGTCTGGGCCCAGAGCTCCTGCTCGACGGGGACCACGCGGGGGTTAGAGAGGGCGAAGACAACGCCGTTGATGAAGGTGTATCGCTCCCCCCACTTCGCGTCCGCGGACTGCGGCCCGGACGGGGTGAAGGCAGGTTGGGCGGGGGTGACCGGGGCGGGCTGGCCGGAGGCGGTCTGCTGGTCCAGCCAGCTGCCACAGCCCTCGCTGCGGAGAACGGGGTTGACGACCGCCGTGGGCAGGCCGTCGTCAAGCAGCTCGTCAGCGCGTTGTGCACATGCGGTCGTGGACGATCCGCTGCCGAGAGCGGCGGCGACGCCGACGCCCGCGATCAAGACGGCCGCCACGGAGAACGCCAGGAGCGTGGTCAGCGGTCGACGCCGCCGAGGACGACGCGCCGTGTGCCTGCCGCCCCGTCCTCGGGGCAGGCCGGAGCCTTGGGACGAGGACGGAGAAGCATCGTAGGGGTCGTAAACGCCTGCGGACGTCGGCGCCGATGGGATCCGGGCGTTGGAGTGCTGTGCCGTGAAGTTGCGCTGGTGCTGGAGCGTGGACATCGACAAACCCCCGACGGGCCGGCAGGACTCGGCCATTCGTCGTAAGGGTCGACGAGATCGTCACGCGGGACTGAGCGACTTAATCAGAGTTGATGAGTAGCCGGGATGAATCAGGAAGCGCAGTAGTCGCAGACTCCGGAGCGGGGTAGCTCCGTGTTGCAGGTCGCACAGCGGGGTCGCTCCACGGGTGTGAGCGATGCCTTCCGTTGGCGGCGCTGGATCTCCGCGTGTGTCAGCGCTGCCGCCCCTCCGTCGGCCGGAAGATCGGTTGCGTACCTCCGGTAGCAGAGCAGGCGGTGTTCGGCGGCGTAGTACTCGATGTCCTCCCCGGGCTCGCCGTCAGTCGACTTGGGTGCGCGCGCGTACCCGGGCCCGATCGTGCCGTCCTGGTGAACGCAGAGCGATGTGAGGGGAGGCTGGCCGTCGTTCTTGGCTCGCACTGCCACTTCTTCGAGCAGTTTGCCGATCCAGTTGGTCAGGAGCAGGCGGGTTCTTATCCCGGACAACTCCTGCACGCGTTCGCTGAGCTCGAGGTACGTCACGACCGCGTGGTACTTCCCGGCAGTCGCGAGGAGCTCGTCGTAGGCCAGCGGGACCCAGGCGGACATCGCTTCCGCGAAGGACACCTTGGAGCCGTCCGCGACTCGGTATGTTCCGGGTGGCCTCGGCGGCACCGACATGGCGTGATCGTCTCACGGTCGAACGGTGGCCAGGCCCCGTGACATCAAGTGTGACGCGAACGAGCGGGCATTGGAGTTCTCAGAGAGACATCTCGCGCGACTTGGGCCGCCACTTGTGCTGGTAGAACCTCAAGAGCAGGTCGCCGCACTGACTTGTAAACAGTAGGTCGTCGGTTCGATCCCGACCTCCGGCTCAGCGCCTGACCAGCACGTTCTCGTGAGCATCTTCCCCAGTGAGGGTGCTCGTGACACGAGACGTGACACGAGCGGCCGTAGATTCCGTGTCATGGCCAAGCCGAAGGGCCTCGACACGGCCCGCACCCGAGGGAGCATCGACGAGCTCCCGAGCGGCGCGTTGCGGGTCCGCGTGTACGCCGGGCAGGACCCGGTGACGAAGAAGCGGCATAATCTCGTCGAGATCATCGAGCCGGGCCCGGACCAGCTCCGGCGGGCACGCGCGGCCAGGGACCGTCTCGTCGCGCAGGTCGAGGAGCGGCGAAACCCGCGCACCAGCGCGACCATCGACCGGCTCCTCGAGCGGTATGTCGACCAGCTCGACGTGGCCCCGAACACACTCGAGCTGTACCGCGGGCACATCCGGCGGCACATCTCGCCGTTCCTCGGCATGCTCAAGGTCGGCGTGCTCGACGCCGAGATCCTCGACTCCTTCTACGCGGAGCTCCGCCGCTGCCGGAAGCACTGCAGCGGCAGGTCCGGTGTTGACCACCGAACGTCTCGGCCGCACGACTGCGACGAGCGCTGTCGCAAGCACGTCTGCAAGCCGCTCTCGCGCTCGTCGGTGCGGCACATTCACTTCATCCTCTCTGGGGCCTACGAGAAGGCCGTCCGCTGGCGCTGGGTGGCTTACAGCCCGATGAAGCAGGCCGAGCCCCCGTCCGCCTCGCCCTCCAACCCGCAGCCGCCGTCGCCGGCCGAGGCGGCACAGATTCTCAACGAGGCATGGCGCGATCCAGACTGGGGATCGCTGCTGTGGATAGCGATGACGACGGGCATGCGACGAGGCGAGCTTTGCGCCCTCCGCTGGTCAGCGGTGAACCTCGACGAGGGCCGGGAATCGATCTGGCTCCGGCACGCGATTCGCAAGGAGAACGGCGGCCTGGTCGAGGCCGGGCTGAAGACGCACCAGCAGCGGCGCATCGCCCTCGACCCGGAGACCGTGGCGGTCCTCCGGGAGCAGCTGGAGCGAGCTAGGAATCGATCGGCCTCTCTAGGGCTGGAGCTAGAGTCAGCCGCCTTCGTCTTCAGCGGCGCGCCGGACGGCAGCACGTTCCTCGTGCCGGACAGCGTCACTCAGCGGTACGAGCGGCTGGTCCGCAAACTCGGTATCCACACGACCATCCACAAGCTGAGGCACTACTCGGCGACCGAGCTGATCGCCGCCGGCGTGGACGTGCGCACGGTTGCCGGCTGGCTCGGTCACTCGGGCGGTGGCGTCACGACGCTGAGGACCTACGCGGCCTGGGTTTCGGAGGCAGGCCAGCGCGCCGCGGGCGGAATCAGCGCTCGCATGCCCTCGAGGCCGGAGGAGCCCACCCCGCTCGAGCGGGCGCGTCTGGACCCCCGCAGCCCCCTATGAGGTCGTCGCTGCTGATCTCGCCGACCAGATCCACCAGGGCGCGCTGCCGCCCGGGGACCTGGTGCCCGGCTGCCGAGGATCTCGCTGCTCAGTACGGCGTCGCGGTCTCCACGGCACGCCGCGCGGTCGCGCTGCTGGTGCAGTAGGAGCTGGCGCTGCGCGTCGGGAGCGGCCGTGCGCGAGTTGTCAGTGGCCGCGCTCGGGCCTCGACCATGTCGGTCGCGCTGCCGCCCGCGCAAGGCGATCCCGGCGCCCTGTGGTCCGTCGTGGTGCGGGGCCAGGACGGACGCGCTCCGATCCCCGGCTTGTCCGCGGAGACCTGGGCGATCCGGACTCATTCCGGACCCATCTTGTCGGCATTGTCCGGATGGAGTCCGAGACGCCGCTCGCCGCGGAGGAAGTCTGGGTGACCCAGTACGAACTCGAGGTACGGAAGCCGGGCGCTCCCGAGGCAACCGCCGTACTTCGGTGGAGCAGGTAACGCGTAGCGCGTTAACCAGCGTTACCTGCCGTCATCTTCCGCGACTGCTGTCCACAGCCGCAGGCTCTTGTCCACAGGCGAGATCGCGAGCGATTGATCGAAAGCAGGCTCCGTCGCTCACTGATCTGCATGGAACGCACGGGATGGAGTGGGCATGTCCGGGTTGCGGTTGGAATCGGGTTCGCGCGGGGAGCGGCCGCGGTTCTACAGCGTGGCGGAGGTCGCGCGGATGTTCGGGATGTCGAAGGTGCCGGTGTACCGGGCGATCGCAGATGGCGACTTTCCCGGCGGTGCGGATCCGTGGCCGGTTGATCATTCCGGCCAAGGCGGTCGAGGCGATGGTGGAGGCTGCGGTGTCCGCGCAGAGCGTGGTGGACCTCGCGGCTTGGCCGGCCGAGGGGGCGTGAGCGCCGTGCGAGTCCTCCGTAGGTTGATCTCCTGGACCGTTCGGTCTCTGGTCCTTGGGCCGATCCGGCCCGCGGCCCGGGCGGTACTGCCGTGGGTTTTGCTGGTGCTGTTGGGCCCGACGACGAGGTGGCGGGCGCTCGCGACGGCGAAGGCGCTCGTGGTGCCGGGGCCGTCTCGATGTCGGACTGCAGCGCCTGGCATCCGCCGGTGATGCCCGGGACGTCAGCGTTCTGCGCGGCGTCGTCGATCTTGCCGAAGTCGCCGGCGACCGCGCTGACCTGGTCCATGCCGCCGCTGTGGCGCCAGGCGGCGATGACCTCGGGGTCGGTGCGGTGAGCCCTGTCCCGCGCGATGGCCATATGCTGTTCCGGAAGGTGCGGGAGCCCAGCGCCACGGCGTTGAGATTCGGGGCCTAGCTGCGAATGACGATGACGGTCGTCCATGACCAGCTGCGGGGGCGGCCGCGTCGTAGCGCCCGGCGGGCCCGACCATGGCAGCCCTGCGGGGCCAGCCGGGCGACGACCTTCGCGCTGATGGTGCTCGAGGATCTCGAGGAGTCGCGGCGTGTGGCGCGATCCGCACCGCCCCACCGTGACGGCCGAGAGCCGGGTCGTCGCGGGGTGAGAGGATCCGCGAGGTGCATGTGACGCTTTCGGATGACGAGACGATGTTGTTTGGCGTGAGTCCTATGCCCGATCCAGCGAGTGGCGAGCGTCTGCCCGCGGTACTGGTCGACGTGTTCTCGTCGCGTGATCCGGAGTTGCTGGCAGCGTGTCTGGCGGATGACGTGCTGATCGACTCGTTAGCCACGCGTAACGTCGCGGAATGCGAAGACGTGCTCACCGCGATGCTGTGGGTGTGGCGCAGGTCGGCCGACTGATCGAGGCGCAGAACCGGTTCTTCCTCCGCAGGAGGTCATTGCCTCCCAACGGTCCGTGCGCGCCCGGCGTGCTGTCCCGCATTTCAGGGCCGCGACTGTGCGCAAGCAGGTGCCGGTAGCCCGTGGGTCCCGCCTGGCGCACGGCGGTGCTCGCCTTGCTGCGCGGGCGTGCTCGATCTGCTCGCCGCCGGCGAGCGCGACCGGCCAGCGACGTCCTCACCGGTCAGCCCCTAGCGGCGCAGTCGCCCGCAGCTGCTGGTCTGTCCGCCGTGCCGGCGATCAACGAGCCCGCCGGCGCGCAGCTCGCACACAAGGCGCTGCCGCAGGTGTCCGGCGTGCGCGAGTCCACCCCGCCGGCTCTTGCCACTGATTCCGCCCGGGCCGGTACCGCGGAAGGCACCTCCACTGGCTGGCCGGAGTCATTGGGATTCCTTGTTCCGGGCAGGATGTTCGTCGAACCGGCCGCGGGTCGGGAACGAAGACAGGGGCCGAGGACGTCGTCCAGGAGGTGTTCCTCGCGCTGTGGCGCGAGCCCGGGCGCTTCGACCCCGACCGCGGTGCTTTCGCGAGCTGGCTGCTGACGCTGGTGCATCACAAGGCCGTCGACGCCGTACGGCGTGAGGCCACGAGCCGGCGTCGCACGGTGCCGGTCGAGGACGCCGCCACCGCAGCGCCCCCGGGGCCGGGCGCAGACCACGACGCGTTGGCCGGTGTCGTCGCCGGACAGGTGCGCGACGCCCTCAGTCCCGCCGGCCAGCGCAGGCCGGACCGACCGGGGGTTCTGGATTCGGGCCGGGCCGCGGACGGCGCCTCCCGTTGCGTGGACGGGTCGTGGCGCTTGCGGCCACCGTCCTGGTCGCCGTGGCCGCGATCGCAGGGCTCGGCGTCTACCGCGCGCAGCTGAAGGCGCAGCGCGACGCCGAGGCGGCCCGTGCTCAGGGGATGGCCACGGCGATCCAGGAGATGGGCGAAGCGGGCACCAGGTCCGCTTTCCTCACCGCGACGGGCTCCGGACCGGTCGTCGCTGTGGTGACCACACACGGGACCGATCGGGACGTACTGCCCGTCGGCCTGCACACCAACGGCTACGAGCAGATCTACGTCGTGTGGGGGCTGCCCGCCTCGGGAACGCCAACTGCTCTCGGGACATTCGACGTACGGTCCGACACCACCAACGACCGTCGCGAGTAGCAGGCCCGCGAAGCCGTCGGGTCACTGCCGCGGAGATCAGCTGGGCTGTTCGTTCGCCCCTCGTAGCGGCGCCATCGAGGTCACTGGCGTGTGAGGACGGTGACGTGTGCACAGTTCGTCGGGCGCCCGGGTTCGTCGCGTATCGGCGGCCGGGCTCACTGTCGTGGGCGGCAGTGATTTGGCCGCGGTCAGGCCGTGACGTTCTTGCGTACGAGGTCGAGGGCCTGATCGGCGTGGGCGTCGAACTGTGTCTCGCTGGCGATCTCGGTGAGGATGCGGCGGTCCTGCCCGATCACGTAGGTGCGTCGGCGGGTGTGCAGCCCGCCGGGCAGCCAGCCTCGGTAGGCGCCGAACTCTTTGGCGACGGTGTGATGGGGGTCGGACAGCAGGGGGTAGCCGAGCGAGTGGGCCGCGGCGAACGTGCGCTGCGCGGCTACCGCGTCGGAGCTGATCCCGACCGGCTGGGCGCCGGCCGCGGCGAACTCGGCCGCGAGGTCGCGGAAGTGGCAGGCCTCGCGGGTGCAGCCGCCCGAGGAGGCGATGGGGTAGAAGAACAGCACCACCGGGCCCCCGGCCAGCAGGGTGGTGAGCCGGCGCAGGGTGCCGGTCTCGTCGTGTAGCTCGAAGTCGCTGATCTGTGCCCTGACGGTCATGCGTCGATCTCCTTGCTCGGGGGGAGCGGGAGGAATCGGCTGGTGCACCGGGCGTAGTCGGCGTAGCCGGGGCGGCGCTCGCCGATGCTGCTTTCCAGCAGTCGGGCGCCGGTGCCCCGGACGAGGTTGGTGGTCAGCGCGGCCGCGGCGAGCAGCCCGATCAAACCGGCCAGGTGGTGCAGGGCGATAAGCGCCAGGCCCCACCAGACCGCGGCGTCGCCGAAGTAGTTGGGATGGCGGGTGTAGCGCCACAGCCCACGGTCCAGGACCTGGCCCCGGTTGCGCGGATCGGCGGTGAAGGCGGCGAGCTGGGCGTCGCCGACGGTCTCGAAGACCATCCCGACCGCCCACACCAGGACACCGAGCACCGTCACCACGATGGACCCTGCGCCGCTCGCGTACCCGTACTGCGCGAGCTGCACGGGCAGCGACACGAACCACATCACCACGCCCTGAGACAGGTAGACCTGGCGCACCGCGTACCACCACGGGTGGCCCGCAGCGGCACGCAGCAGCGCCACGTAGCGGGCGTCCTCGGGCTCGCCGCGGTTGCGCCGGGCGATGTGCACCGCGAGCCGCAGCCCCCAGGTGACGGTGAGTGCGGTGACCAGCCAGCGCCGCCAGGCGTCGCCCTCGCCTGCCGACAGGCCCAAGCTGATCACGGCGATCACCACGAAACCGCTGCCCCACGCGACGTCGACACCGTCGTGCCGTCGACGAACACGGGCGACGGCGAACGCGATCGCCATCACTGCGAGCACGGCCGCGGCGCTGACCCACAGGTTGGTCAGCCAGGCCGACCAGGGGAAATCCGTCGACCTGGTCATCCTCGGGGCGAGGGGATGGGGGCGCGCGCCGGGTCGAGCTCGCCCGGGCGGACGTCTGCGGCCAGCCGGTCCAGCGCCGGGTCCGCGCCGAGGGTCGCGGCGCGGCTGCGCGGGAGCCCCGACCGGCCGTCGGCGTCCGGGCGAACCAGCAGGACTTGGTGCACACCCATCCGGTTCTCGGCGAACGCGAGCGCGGCGCCGGCGAGGTAGAGCAGCCACACCCGGTACTGCTCCTCGCCGATCAGCGTGACAGCGTCGGTCCGGCGGCGCTGCAGCGTATCCAGCCAGGGGCGAATAGTGCGGACGTAGTGCTCCCGCAGCGAGTGGACGTCGACGATCTCCAGCCCGGCCGCCTCGAGGAAGCACAGTGTCTCGCCGAGCGGGCGCATGTACATGTCGGGGGCGACGTAGGACGCCATGAACGCGCCACCGCCGGGCACGGAGTTGGACCCCGACGCCCCGCGCGACATCTGCTGCAGCAGCACCCGACCGTGTGGGAGCACCAGCCGCTGCAGCTGCGCGGCGTAGAGGGGGTAGTTGTCCTGTCCGACGTGCTCGCCCATCTCGATCGAGGCGATCGCGTCGAACGGCGGGTCTGCGGAGTTCACCCCAATCTCGCGGTAGTCCTGCAGCCGGATCTCGACCCGGTCGGTCAGCCCGAGCTCGCGGACGCGCTTGAGCCCGTAGGCCCGCTGCTCGGCCGAGAGGGTCACCCCGACGGAGGTGACGCCGTGGTGGCGGGCCGCGTGGATCAGCAGGGAGGCCCAGCCACAGCCGACGTCGAGCAGCCGCATCCCGGGCCGCAGGTCGAGCTTGCGGCAGATCAGCTCCAGCTTGTCGCGCTGCGCCTGTTCCAGCCCGTAGCCTTCTACGGCGTCGCGGGTCCAGTAGCCGCAGGAGTAGGCCATCTGCGGGTCGAGGAGGAACTCGTAGAAGGCGTTGGACAGGTCGTAGTGGTGCGTGATCGCGGCGCGGTCCCGGCGGCGGGTGTGCAGGCCGCCGGAGAGCCGGGCCTCCGTCGCCGGGGGTCGCGGGCGGGGGCCGATCGCTCCGAGCGCGGCGGCGGTGCGCAGCGCGGCGAGACGGTCGGTGGTCGTCAGGGAGACGGGGGCGGTGCGGCCGAGCTTCCAGAACCGGGACAGGCCCTCGGCGAGATCGCCTTCGACGTCGAGCTCGCCGGCCACGAACGCGCGCGCCAGGCCCAGCTCGCCGGGGTTCCACAGCAGCCGGCGCAGCGCCCGTCGGTGCCGGACCACGGCGACCGGCCCGGGTCCGGCGGGCCCGGCCTCGGACCCGTCCCAGGCGCGCAGCCGCACCGGCAGACAGGCCCCGAGCACGCCCTCGACCAGTGCGGCGAGGCGAGGAGCGACAGGGGACATGAGCACCTCCAGTGCCGGTGCGTGGGACGCGGTGCGCGGAGCACCACGTCCCACACCCCAACAGGTCAGCGGGTCAGCGGGTGAGGCAGAGCTGGTGGACGTCGAGGTGGCCGGCGCGAAAGCCCGCCTCGCAGTAGCCGAGGTAGAACTCCCACATCCGGCGGAAGGTCTCGTCGAAGCCGAGCCCGCGGACCTCGGCCCAGCGGGACAGGAACCGGGCACGCCAGTGGTGCAGGGTGCGGGCGTAGTCCGCGCCGAGCGAGCGACGCTCGGCGATACGCAACGACGAGTGCCCCGCCAGCCCGCGCTCGATCGCCTCCGTTGACGGGATCCGGCCGCCGGGGAAGACGTACTTGTGGATCCAGGTGTAGTCGTTGCGCGAGACACGAAGCCGGTCGTCGGGCATGGTGCTGGCCTGCAGGCCGACCCGGCCGCCCGGCTTGAGCAGCCGGTCCAGCGTGGCGTAGTAGGTGGGCCAGTACCGTTCGCCGACGGCCTCGATCATCTCCACCGAGACCACGGCGTCGTAGCTGCCGCGGGCCTCGCGGTAGTCGCGCAGCAGGACCTGCACCCGGTCGGCCACCCCGGCCTCGACGATCCGGCGCTGCGCGAGCGAGGCCTGCTCCGCCGAGATCGTGAGCGTGGTGACACGCGCGCCCCGCTGCGCCGCGCGGATCGCCAGCCCGCCCCACCCGGTACCGATCTCCAGGACATGCGTTCCCGCGGTGACCCCGGCGAGGTCGAGGACGGCGTCGATCTTGCGTTCCTGGGCGCCGACGAGGTCATCGGAGCCCGACGCGAACCAGCCGGAGGAATACGACATCGTCTCGTCGAGGAACAGCGCGAACAGCTCGTTGGACAGGTCGTAGTGGCGGTGGATGTTCTCCCGCGCGCCCTCGACGCTGTTGAGCTCCTCGACCGGTTGCCGGGCCTCGACCCACCGCCGGGCCAGGCGCTGGAGCACCGGCGGGACGAGGGTGGCCAGCGTCGCGGCGAACGGGGTGAGCACGGACGGGAGGTCCTCGGCGGTCCAGTCACCGACCATGTAGGCCTCACCGAACCCGATCTTCGAGTCGTTGCCCAGGCGGCGGAAGAAGGCCGCGGGCCGCGCGATCCGCATGACCGGCGCAGTGGCGTCGCCGGCACCGAGGACCTCCCCGCCCGCCAGCTCGACCCGCACCGGCAGGGCCCGCACGGCCCGCCGGAACAGTGCCTCGGCGACACGAGCCTTGATCGGCGCGCCGGGCACGGCGGCCAGCCCCGGCCAGACGCCCTCGTTCGGACGCGGCACTGGATGCGGCACTGGGCGCGGAACCAGGCGCGGTGGTGCGACCGTGTTCTCGATGGGCTGTCGGACGGTCACTGGACTCCCTCCTGGGGGCGGTGGGTGGGACGCGGCAGGACCGGCAGCCGGCGCAGCCACAGGCGGATCCCGTGGAAGCGGATCAGCGTGGACGTGCGGTGGGTGACGAGTGGGCGGCGCAGCAGCGTCGCGGCCAACGCCAGCGGCGTAGCCGGCCGGCGGGTGCCGGTCACCGTGGCGGTCAGGGCGGTGACCCCGTCGCGGCACAGCGTGATCGCCAGCGCGAGCCGGTCGTCCGGCTCGGGCACCGACAGGTGGTACTCGCCGTCGACGGTGAAAAACGGCGAGACGAAGAAGTCCTTGGCGATCGTCGTGCGGCCGTCGGCGTCAGGGCGGAGCAGGTAGCAGTGCCGCTCGCCGTAGGTGTTGTGCACCTCCGCGATCACGCAGGCCAGCTCGCCGGTGTCGCGGTGACACCAGAACACGGTCAACGGGTTGAACACATACCCGGCGCAGCGGGCGTGAGCGAGCATGCGGACCCGCCCGCCACGCAGGTCCACGCCCTGACCCGCGAGGTAGGCGTCGACGTTCTCCCGCAGGGTGCGGTCGGGGTCGCCCATGTGGTCCCGCGCCTCGAACCGGGCGAACGGGCGCAGCGCCCGCGGCAGTCGGGGGAGCCCGTCGAGGTCGACCAGCCACAGATAGAGGCTGTGCCGGAAGCCGTACTCCAGTGCCTCGCGCCGAACGTGCCGGACCTCGACCGCGTAGAGCTGTGCACCCGAGACGGTGCCGACGCACCGCGTCGCCTTGACGGACACGGAACCCGCCGGGGAAGTCGCCACGGTCGTGCTCACCAGCGCGCTCCGAACGCCTCCGCCGCCCGGACCCCGGACAGGCAGCCGTCCTCGTGGAAACCCCAACCGTGGTAGGCGCCGGCGAAGGCGGTGAGCCCGGTGGTCAGCTCGGGCAGCCGCCGCTGCGCCGCGACCGACTCACGCGTGTAGATCGGGTGCTCGTAGACCATGCGCGCGACCACCCGCGACTCGTCGACGCGGCCCGCCCCGTTCAGGGTGACGACGAACGGGCCGCCCTCGAGCCGCTGCAGCCTGGTCATGTCGTAGCTGACCAGCACCGACGAGTCGGCCGACGCACACGTCGGCTTCAGGTAGTTCCAGCTGGCGCGAGCCTGCGGGGCGCGGGGCAGCAGCGAGGTGTCGGCGTGTAGCCAGGTCTCGTTGCGCGAGTATGCGAAACCACCCAGCACCTTGCGCTCGTCGCCGGTCGGGTCGGCCAGCAGCCGCAGGGCCTGGTCGGGATGGGTGGCGACGACGACGCGGTCGAAGCGCTGCACCCGGTCGTCGTGGGTGCGGACCTCGACGCCCGTACCGCGGGTGACATGGCGGACCGGGGCCTCGGTGCGGACCTCGGGCAGCTCCTTGACGATCCGCTCGACGTAGGTGCGCGACCCGCCGACCACCGTGCGCCACTGTGGCGACCCGCTGACCGACAGCAGGCCGTGATGGTCGAGGAAGGTGAACAAGTAGCGGGCCGGGTAGGCAAGCGAGACGTGCGCGCCGGCCGACCACACACACGACACCACCGGGATCACGAAGTGATCCACGAAGTAGCGCGAGTAGCCGCCGATCGCGAGGAAGGCGCCGAGGGTGACCTCACCGGCGCGCTCATCGGCGAGCACCCGCCGGGCGTGCCGGTGAAACCGCAGGACTTCGCCCAGCATCCGCAGGTACCGCGGCCGAGCCACCATGCCTGGTGTCGGGAACAGCCCCGCCAGCCTGCGCGCGCCCGCATACTCCAGCCCGCAACCCTCGCACCGGACACTCATCGACATCTCCGCGTCCTGGGTCGGCACATCGAGCTCGCGGAGCAGCCGTAGCAGTGTCGGGTAGGTCCGGTCGTTGTGGACGATGAAACCCGAGTCGACCTGCGCTGCCCCGAGATCGTGAGTGTGGGCGTGCCCGCCCAGCCGCGGGTCGGCCTCGAACAAGGTGACGTCGTGGGTGCGGTTCAGCAGGTGGGCGGCGGTCAGGCCGGCCACACCGCTGCCGATCACTGCGACCGTACTCATCGGACTCCTGTGAGGACCTGGGGCGCCCGGTGCTGGACTGCCACCAGGCGTTCGCGATCACCGGCTCCTCCGGTTCGACGCGCGCTCGTCGGAGGCACACCTATCGCGGGGGAAGGGACAACAGCGGGCCGGTCACGTCGTCGCGGCTGCCGAACTGCCGGCCGGTCCGACAACGCGGTGTGCAAGCGCCGGCCTCCTACGTGGGGCTGGGGCGCCCGGCGGGCAGCGCTTCCAGGCAGGGCCGGTGGCACGTGTTGACGTGAGCCGTGAAGAGTGAGGTTCGGCGCAAAAAGCGACAGCGAGCATGCCGCCGCGCCCTCGCCGGCTGACGAGGGGCGCGGGTGGCTGCGCCGGGATCAGCTCGCCGGCATGAGCACCTTGTCGATCACGAACACCGTGGCGTTCGAGGTCGGGATGTTGCCGCACAACACGTTCGCGGTGTTGCCCTTGCCGTCGGTGATGGTCGGGGCCTGCGCGGTGCCGCCGATCTTGAGGGTGCCGCCGGAGAGTTCGGTGGTGGTACCGGCGGCGACCAGGCCCTGGGCGTCGTAGCGCTGCGGGACCACGTGGTAGCTGAGCAGGCCCGACAGCTGCTGCTGGTTGGCCAGCAGCTTGTTGAACGCCGGGGCGCCGATCTGGGACTTCACCGCGTCGAACGCGCCGTTGTAGGGGGCGAACACGGTGATGGCCTTCTGCTGGTTGAGGGTGTCTGCCAGCCCGGGCACCTTGCCCACGGCGGTGACCAGCGTGGAGAGCAGCGGGTTGGTGCTGGCCGCGGTGGCCACGGGCTGCGGGCCCATGGCGTTGAGCGATCCGGGGGCGTCGCCTTGCGGCAGCTGGCCGCAGGCCGGGCCGAAGACGTCGGCGTTGGTGGTCACTCCGGCGGACATGGCCCCCGAGGCCGGCGCGGCCGACATCGGCGCGGACGCCGGCGCGGGCATCGCGGCGGACGGCGTGGACGAGGACGAGGCGCCCGAGGAGCAGGCGGCCAGGGTCACGGTCAGCGCGGCGATCGCAGCGGCGGCGGCGAGCCGGAAAGGCTTGTTCATCTCAGGGATCCCTCCTGGGGCGCCGGCCCGGATCCTCCGGGCCTTCCACTCAGAGTTCGGCACCCGGCTCCGTGCGGTTCGAAGAAAGTTCCGCATCGAATTTCCGCGCGGATCGGTTCGGCGCCGATCAGGTGACGCGGAAGATGGTCGCCGGCCACCCGGAAGCCCCGTCGGGGATGGGGTCGGTGCGTGTTTCTGCCTGAACTTGCCCCGCCGCGTCCGTGGCCCGCGATTGCACGGTGTGGCTGCCCGGGCCCAGGTCGAACTCGATCGTCCACATCCGCCAGGTGCGGCCGTTCACCGCCGTGGACAGGGTGGCCCCGCGCCACGGCCCGCCGTCCATCCGCACCTCGACCCGCTCGATGCCGACCGGCTGGGACCAGGCGATCCCCGCGCACGTCACCCGCCCGGCGGGCACGGAGGCGAAGCCGCGGGGACGGTCCCACAAAGTTGGCCGTGGACACCAAGTCCCCACCGATCGGGTTCGACACACACGTCATGGTGACGGTCCGCTCGACCAGCGGGCGGCCCAGCAGGTCGACAGCACGGTCTCCCGGCCGACCATGCCGTGCACCCGCATGGCCAGTCCTCGGCGCGCAGCTGCGGCACCTGCAGGGCGGTGTCGATCCGGTGGAACCCGGCGTTGGAGGTGAGGAAGGTGGGGGTGCCGAACGCGGCGAAATCCGCGCCCGCCGGGATCGCGGGAGCGCGCTCGGCAAGGCGAGCCCGGGCGAGCCGGTCGGTCACCGCGCGCCGCGCGTCAGTGACACCGCCGCCGAGCAGCAGGCTCGCGCCGCCCGCAGCCACCGCAGCCACCGCGACCCCGCCGATCAGCACCGCCCGCCGCGCGATGCCGCTGCGGGCGGGCCGGGCAGGCCGGGCGGTCCGGGCGGGGCGGGCGGCGCGGTGCAGCAGCACGAACGTCGGGACCCCGACCGCCAGGGCCACCAGCGGTGCGATGAGCGCGGCGGCCCGCAAGGACGCTCCGCTGACCACCGCGGTCGTCCCGGCCAGGCCCAGCACCGCTATCACCGCGATCCCGGGGCCGGCCCGGCGCCGGGACGCCAGCCCGGCCGCCGCCGCGACGAGTGCGATCGCCGCCATTCCGCCGAGCAGGACCGGCTTGTCCGCAGTGCCGAACGTCGTCTTGGCGAACTCGGTCAACGGCTCGGGGGACAACCGGATGACAGTGTCCCGACTGCCAGGAACGGCGAGGACGTCGGGGCAACCAGCGCAGCGGCGAGATTGCCGAATCCGAGGGCGGCACCGACCGCGACGATCCCGATCAGCGCCGCGAGGGGCCGCCCGATCGCCTCGTCCGATGTGGCGGCCGGTCCTGCGGAATCTGTGAGGGTCACGCGGGAGATTCGCGCCGGGCGCCGATCTGGTTCGGGCCCACGCCCGAGCCTCTACACCGCCCCTCCGGCCTACACCGCCCCCTCGGCCACCACCCGGCTCGGCGCGGCCGGAGCGACCCGCCCGGGCTCAAGCGAGATCGCGAACTGCGTGTAGCCGGCCCCGCCGGCCCCCGCTTCTACCGACTCCACGCCCGTGACGTCGGCGGGCACGTCAAAGGTGCCGAGCGGAGCCGGGGTTCCCCCGGCCGGCAGGCCCCACAGGACATAGATCCGGTCGTTGCCGTTGGCCGGCAGGCCGACGGGCAGGACCCTCCGGTCCGGACCACGCATCATGGCCACGGCAACCACCGCCCCACCGCCCGGGGGCGAGAGGAAGGCGGACGTGGTCCCCGGCTCACCCAGCTGTTGCACCATGGCGACGATCGACTGGACGCGGGCCGTCTCGACGTCGCGCTGCGCCTTCAGCTGGGCGCTGTATACGCCCAGCCCCGCGATCGCCGCCGCCGCGACCAGGGCGGCGATCGCGCCTGCCACGACCCGCCCACGCACCCCGCGACGCCCGCGACCCGGGCCGGAACCCGCATCCCCGACCGGGCCGCTCCCGGTGGACCGCCGCGAGGCGGTGTCGGCCGGGGATTGAGACTCCGACCGCACCTCCGGCGGTCCCGGGGGCGCTACCGGGGGCGCTGCCGGGGCAGGCGGCCGGGCGACCGGCCCGGTCGTGGGGTGGGGACTGCCCAGGTCCTGAGGAGTCCGCGCCGCGGCGTCCAGGATCCGATCGCGCAGGCCCGGCGGCGGCTCGCTCGGTTCGACCGCCCCGCCCAGCGCGGAAAGCGTCTCCTGAAGCTCACCGACGAGCGCCCGGCACGAGGAACATTCCTGTAGGTGGCGCAACACCTCCGCCTCCTCCCCCGGCTCGGTCGCGTGCACCACCGAGGCGACCACGTCCTCCTCGAACGGACAGCCCCGCGCGTGCGCCCCACTCATCACGCACCTCCCTCCGTGACGAGACCGTCACCAGCGATCGGGCCCAACGCCACCCGCAGCCGCGCCAGCCCGGTGAACATCCGCGACTTCACCGTCCCGAGCGGCACGCCGGTCAAGGCCGCGACCTCCCGCTGGGTGTAACCGCCGTAATAGGCCAGCGCCAGAGCCTGCCGTTGCTCCGTCGGCAACCCGCCGAGGGCGTCACGCACCTGACCGGCAACCACCGCCCCCAACGCCTGCTGGTCCGCCCCCGGCCCAGCAGGCGTCACAGCACCGCCGCTGTCCTCGACCGGCTCCGTCCGACGCCGAATCGTGGCCTCGCGCCGCACCGCATCGACCGCCTTGTGATGCACCAGCGTCAGCAACCAGGTCACGAAGGCACCGCGTCCGGCGTCGAAGCGCCCGGGGTCACGCCACAGCGCGAGGAACACCTCCTGGACCACGTCCTCGGCCAACCCCTCATCGGCACAGATGCGCCGCGCGAGCGACCACGCCCGGCGTTCGTGCCGGTCATAGAGCTCGGCGAGCGCCCGATCATCCCCCTCGGCCAGCCGGCCGACGAGGATCCTGTCGACCTCAGCCCCGGCGCCCGATCGGTGCGAGTCGCAGGGAAGCCTCGGCGGCAGTCCCGCACCGTCGGCAACATCCACCACCAGCGAGCCCCTCACGATCTGTATTCGGTGCCGGCCCGCCGGCCGGTTCGCCGACATCCTGCCCGAAGAGCGATCACGCCCGAACGAGCGAGGTGACTCCGGACCGAAATCGACGCCCGGATCAAGCCAGCCCACAGATCATCCTCCCGGTGTTGCGCCGGACGCCCCCGGCCAGGCCGACTCCGACGTACTGACCGCCGTTGACACCGACCCACACCTGTCCTCGGAGTGTGGATGACCTTCCTCTGCTCACCGCACCAGGCAACGGGCGAACAGCGCGCGACCGGGGACCTGGGGCGCATGTTTCTGAGGGGTCGACCACGATGGCGCATCGCTCCTGGCCTACGACCACTGAAGCGCAGCAACGCCGCCATAGCGCGACGAACGTGAACAACAACTGCAACGCCTCGCCACCCCGCTGCGGGCCAGGTAGGGTGCTGGCCGGGGTGGCGGCTACCACGACTGGTCCTGGAGCCGGGGCGGGCGATCGTGGCGCGGGCGGGCATCACGGTGTACCGGGTGTGGGCGGTCAAGCACATCGGCGACACGACCTACGTCGCCGTCGACGGCGGGATGAGCGACAATCCCAGCCCGGCGCTCTATGGCGACCACTATCCGGTGCGCCGGATCGGCCGGCCCGTCCGGGTGCTGCTTTCGCCGGTGACCGTCGTCGGGCGGCACTGCGAGTCGACGGACCGGATCGCCGAGGGCGCGCCATTGCCCGCAGACGTTGCGCTCGGTGACCTGCTCGCGGTCCCCTGCACGGGCGTATACACCCGGTCGATGGCCTCGAGCTACAACGCTGTCGCCCGGCCACCGATGCCCGGTGTCCGTGGGGGCGCTGCTCTGCCTCTTTGACGGTCCGACGGTCGAGCCTGGTGTGCCGCCCGCGCGAGGGGTGTGGATGCGGCGTCGGCTCGTGGCTCGACCGCCCCTGCGGGGCTGTGGGGCGAGAGGACAGACATCCGGGGAGTGGCGGTGCCGCCGCGGACACCTCGGATGAGGAACGGGACGGCGTCGGGTTCCGCAGATTACCGTTTCCCAGATGAACCGACGACGATCTGCAACGGCTCCGGTGCGGGGCCGGCGTGGGCGATCGCGATGCGGAGGATCAACTCGTCGAGCTTGCGTCCGAGCGAGGGGATCTCGTCGAGCTCCGCCGACTGGCCGCTGCGGGCCTCGAACGGTGCTTGCCTCGAATCGTGAACCGACAGTTCCCGCCCCTCGCTCTTGGCTGGGCGGTCCTGCTGCCTCTGGCGGCGGCCGCGGGTTTGATCCCGCAATGGGCGCGCCGCGAGCTGGACCAGGCCGGACGCCGTGAGGCCTACCTCGCGGGTGTGGCCAAGGCCGCACGTCTCGCCGGGGAGGGCGGTGAGAACCTGGTCGACCTCGTCAGCCGCATGATCACCGAGGTGCTTGACCTCGACGAGTGCCGGTTCACCCCCGAGCTTCCGCGTCAGGACCGCCCACGCCTCACCAGCGACGGCAGCGTCTGGCGTGGCCGGACTGTCGACGTCGAACGTGAGGGCTTCCCCACGATGGACGTCGTCGAGCTCCCCGTGCGTGACGGTGTCGGGACCTTCCTGCTGACCGCGTCGACGCGGGCGCGGCGTCCGAGCGTGGAGCAGCGTCAGGTGGCGGTGACCCTGGCGAGCCAGATCGGCCTCACCAGCGCGCTGCCCGAGCGCTGAGCTGAGAGCCCGGGTCGGTGACGGGCGTCTCCTGGCCGTCAAGATCGCATCAATGTTGCTGGTGGGAGCGTCAAGGTCTCGTTGGGATTCCCCCGCGGCCGCGCCGGAGGACTCAGACTCGGCGACGCCTCCGCCGGACGGTCCGGCGGGGAGGTTCCTGAGGAGTTGTCCGGTGGCCGATGTGCTCTACGCACTGCTGCTGGTCGGCGGGTTCGCCGTGCTGGCGCTGTGCCTGCGTGGCCTGGAGCGCCTGTGAGTACCGGCGAGGTCGTGACGAACGTCGTGGGCGGGGTGGTCGCGCTGGCACTGCTCGTCTACCTCGTGGTCGCCCTCCTGCGACCGGAGAGGTTCTGACGTGAACGACACCGTCGCCGGCCTGCTGCAGGTCGTGCTCCTGCTGGTGTTGCTGGCCGCCTGCTACGCCCCGCTCGGGGACTACATGGCGAAGGTCTTCACCAGCGAGCGGCACTGGCGCGCGGAGGCCGTGCTCTACCGGATCGTGCGGGTCGATCCGTCGTCCGGGCAGCGCTGGCCCGTCTACGCTGCCGGTGTCCTCGGCTTCTCGTTCGTGTCGATCGTGCTGCTCTACCTGCTGCAGCGTCTGCAGCCGATCCTGCCGGCATCGTTCGATCGCGGTGCGGTTGGCCCGGCGACCGCCTTCAACACGGCGATCTCGTTCGTCACCAACACGAATTGGCAGTCCTACGTGCCCGAGCAGACGCTCGGCAATACGGTGCAGATGGCCGGGCTGACCGTGCAGAACATCTTGTCCGCCGCACTCGGTATCGCCATCGCCGTCGCGTTGATCCGGGGCTTTCTCCGCAGCAACACCGACCGGATCGGCAATTTCTGGGTCGACCTCACGCGCGCCACGGTCCGCATCATGCTGCCCTTCGGGTTCGTCGCCGCCGTGCTGCTGGTGATCATGGGCGTGACGATGTCGCTGCACTCCGGGGGCGACATCGGCGGCTCGACCTACCCGTTGGCCCCTGCTGCGTCCCAGGAAGCGGTCAAGCAGCTCGGCACGAACGGCGGCGGGATCTTCAACGCCAACTCGGCACACCCGTTCGAGAACCCGAACCCGCTGTCCAACTTGTTCGAGATCTTCCTGATGCTGGTCATCCCCGTTTCGTTGACGCGCACGTTCGGGACGATGGTCGGCAACCGCCGGCAGGGCACCGTCCTGCTCTCGGTGATGGGTGGGCTGTGGGCGGTCATGCTCACCCTGGCCTGGCTGTCCGAGACACACCCCACCGGCGCGGCAGGCATCGCAGCCGGGGGCATGGAGGGCAAGGAGCTCCGCTTCGGCATCCCCGGCTCCATCCTGTTCGGGGTCTCGACGACCGGCACCTCGACCGGTGCGATCAACTCGTTGCACGACAGCTACTCCGGCGGTGCGGGCGGCGTCACGCTGCTGAACATGCTGTTCGGCGAGGTCGCGCCGGGTGGCGTCGGCGCCGGGCTGTACGGGCTGCTGGTCCTGGCGATCATCGCGGTGTTCCTGGCGGGGCTGATGGTCGGCCGCACGCCAGAGTACCTGGGCAAGAAGCTCGGCCGCCGCGAGGTCACCGCCGCTGCGGTGTCGATCCTGGTGATGCCGTCGGTGGTGTTGATCGGGGCGGGGCTGGCGATCGCGTTGCCTGGCACGCTTGACGCGCTGAACAACGACGGCGCCCATGGCTTCTCCGAGGTCCTCTACGCCTATGCCAGCGCGGCGAACAACAACGGGTCGGCGTTCGCCGGGCTGACCGTGACCAGCGACTTCTTCCAAACGACGCTCGGGATAGCGATGCTGCTCGGCCGGTTCGTGCCGATCCTGGCGATCCTGGCGCTGGCCGGGTCCCTCGCCCAGCAGAAGCGGGTCGACGCCGGGGCCGGCACGCTCGCCACGGACAAGCCGCTGTTCGGTCTCCTCGTCGGCGGGACGATCGTCCTGGTCGCCGCCCTCACCTTCTTCCCGGCGCTCGCGCTGGGTCCCCTCGCGGAGGCACTGGCATGACACGCAGCATGACCACCCCCACCCTGGAACGGGCCGCCGAGGAGACGGTCTCCTCGGGCAGCCCGGTGAAGGCCGGCGCGTTCCGGCCCGCGCAGCTGTGGGCCGCGCTGCCCGACGCGCTGCGCAAGCTCGACCCCCGCACCCAGCTGCGCAACCCCGTCATGTTCGTGGTGTGGGTCGGCTCGGTGCTGGTCACGCTGGACGCGATCTCGCAGCCGACGCTGTTCGGCTGGCTGATCGCCGTCTGGCTGTGGTTCACCGTGCTCTTCGCGAACCTCGCCGAGGCCGTCGCGGAGGGCCGCGGCAAGGCGCAGGCCGAGTCGCTGCGCCGCACCCAGCGCGACACCATCGCCCGCCGGCTGCGCGCCGACGGGTCCGAGGAGCAGATCGGCGGCGCGGAGCTGCGGATCGGCGACCGGGTGGTCGTCGAGGCCCGTGAGACGATCCCCGGCGACGGCGACGTCGTCGAGGGCATCGCGACCGTGGACGAGTCGGCGATCACCGGCGAGTCCGCGCCGGTGGTGCGCGAGGCCGGCGGCGACCGCTCCAGCGTCACGGGCGGGACGACGGTGCTGTCCGACCGGATCGTCGTGAAGATCACGACCAGGCCGGGGGAGTCCTTCGTCGACCGGATGATCGCGCTGGTCGAGGGCGCCTCGCGACAGAAGACGCCCAACGAGATCGCCCTGACCATCCTGTTGTCCGCGTTGACGATCATCTTCCTGCTCGCTGTCGTCGCACTGCAACCGATGAGCGCCTACGCCGGCGGCCCGCAGTCCGTGGTCGTGCTGGTGGCCCTGCTGGTCTGCCTGATCCCGACGACGATCGGGGCGCTGCTCTCCGCCATCGGCATCGCCGGCATGGACCGGCTCGTGCAGCGCAACGTGCTGGCCAAGTCCGGCCGGGCCGTCGAGGCCGCCGGTGACATCGACACGCTGCTGCTGGACAAGACCGGCACCATCACCTTCGGCAACCGGCAGGCCACCGAGCTCATCCCCGTGCATGGCGCGACCATCGAGGAACTCGCCGAGGCCGCCCGGCTGTCCAGCCTCGCCGACCAGACCCCGGAAGGCCGCAGCGTCGTCGCCCTGTGTGCCCGCGAGTACGGCCTACCCGCCGAAGCCACGACCGACGAGGCGCGTGCGGAGTTCGTGCCGTTCACCGCACAGACCCGGATGTCCGGCCTCGACATCGGCGACCGCCGGATCCGCAAGGCCGCCGCCCAGACGCTGTTGGCGGCGACGGGCGTGCAGAGCGGTGAGGTGCAGCGCTGGGTCGACCTCATCTCCGACGAGGGCGGCACGCCGCTCGTCGTCGCCGACGATGACCGGGTGCTGGGCGTGGTCCGGCTGTCCGACGTGGTCAAGCCCGGTATCGCGCAGCGGTTCGCCGAGCTGCGGGCCATGGGCATCCGGACCGTCATGGTCACCGGGGACAACCCTCGCACCGCGCGGGCGATCGCGGCCCAGGCCGGCGTCGACGACCACCTCGCCGAGGCCACGCCAGAGGACAAGATGGCCTACATCCGCAGGGAGCAGGAGGGCGGCCGGCTGGTCGCGATGACCGGCGACGGCACCAACGACGCCCCCGCGCTCGCCCAGGCCGACGTCGGGGTCGCGATGAACACGGGGACGGCCGCGGCCAAGGAGGCCGGCAACATGGTCGACCTCGACTCCGACCCGACGAAGCTGATCGAGATCGTGGAGATCGGCAAGCAGCTGCTGATCACCCGCGGCGCGCTGACCACTTTCTCGGTGGCCAACGACCTGGCGAAGTACTTCGCGATCCTGCCCGCGATGTTCGCCGCGCTGTATCCCTCGCTGGGGGCGCTGAACGTCATGGGCCTGCACTCGCCGCAGTCCGCGATCCTCTCCGCGGTGATCTTCAACGCCCTGATCATCATCGTGCTGATCCCGCTCGCCCTGCGCGGCGTGCGCTACCGGCCCACCACGGCGGACCGGCTGCTGCGGCGCAACCTGCTGGTCTACGGCCTCGGCGGCGTCGTGCTGCCGTTCGTCGGGATCTTCCTCATCGACCTGCTGGTCCGACTGATTCCGGGGATGTGACGTGCTCACCAGACTGCGGCGCCAGGCCGGGACCGGCATGCTCGTGCTGGTCGTCTTCACCGTGCTCTGCGGGATCGTCTATCCGCTGGTCGTCTGGGGGGTGTCGCGCATCCCGGGGCTCACCGCGACCGCCGAGGGGACCGGCTCGGTCCCCGTCGTCGGCGTCGACCAGGTGCCGGCCGACCCCGCCGCCGACCCCTACTTCCACACTCGCCCTTCGGCGTCGTCGCAGGACGTCCTCGGCCCGGGCGACACCAGCACCTCCGGGGGCTCGAACAAGGCCCAGGACTCCACGGACCTGCTCGACACTCTCGCCCAGCGCCGCGCCCAGATCGCCCAGCGCGAAGGTGTCGCCCCCGAGGCCGTGCCCGCGGACGCGGTCGCCGCGTCGGCCTCGGGCATCGACCCCGACATCAGCCCGGACTATGCGGCCCTGCAGACCGCCCGGGTGGCGCGGGTGACGGGTCTCCCTGCGGCCAAGGTGCAACGGATTGTGGCGGATGCGACGGACGGGCGCATACTCGGCTTCCTGGGTGAGCCCACGGTGAACGTGCCGAAGCTCAACGCCGCGATCGCGGCCGCACGATAGGCGGGTGAGCCAGCGATGACCGAGCCTCGCACGGCAACCCTGAAGACGGGGGCGCGTCGATGACGGAGCTGTCGCCGTCCACGCCGGCCGGGGAGCTGAGGATCCACCTCGGCGCCGCGCCGGGGGTGGGCAAGACCTACTCCATGTTGTGCGAGGCCCGGCGCCGGCTCGAACGCGGCACCGACATCGTCGTCGGGGTCGTCGAGACCCACGGCCGGAAGAAGACCGCCGAGCTGCTCGACGGGCTCGAGGTCCTGCCGCGCCGGGCCACCCGAGTCGGCAGCGTGGTCGACGGGGAGCTCGACGTCCAAGCGGTCCTCGACCGCGCGCCCGAGGTCGTGCTGATCGACGAGCTCGCGCACACCAACGCGCCGGGCTCCCGCCACAGGAAGCGCTGGCAAGACGTCGAGGAGATCCTCGCCGCCGGCATCGACGTGCTGTCCACGGTGAACGTGCAGCACCTGGAGTCGCTCAACGACGTCGTCGAGCGCATCACCGGGGTGCGGCAACGCGAGACCGTGCCGGACGAGTTCGTGCGCCGCGCCGAGCAGATCGAGCTCGTCGACATCACCCCGGAGGCCCTGCGTCGGCGGCTCGCGCACGGCAACGTCTACGCCGCGGAGAAGGTCGACGCCGCCCTCGCGAACTACTTCCAGGTCGGGAACCTGATCGCCCTGCGCGAGCTGGCGCTGCTGTGGGTCGCCGACGAGGTCGACATCGCCCTGCGGCGCTACCGCAGCGACAAGCAGGTCCGCGAAACCTGGGAGACCCGCGAGCGGGTCGTCGTGGCGCTGACCGGCGGACCGGAGTCCGAGACAGTGCTCCGGCGCGCCACCAGGATCGCGAAGCGGGCCGGTCAGGCCGATCTGCTGGCGGTGCACGTGCTGCGGGGGGACGGGCTGGCCGGCGCGCCGGTCGGGGCGACGAATGCGTTGCGCCGCCTGGCCGACGACGTCGGAGCCAGCTTCCACACCGTCGTCGGTGACTCCGGGGCCGGTGGGGTGTCCGAGGCGCTGCTGGAGTTCGCCCGTGGCGTCAACGCCACCCAGGTCGTGCTCGGCACCTCACGGCGCTCGCGGTTGGCCCGGTTGTTCGACGAGGGCATCGGCGCCCGGGTGATCCAGGAGTCCGGGTCCATCGACATCCACATGGTCACCCACAGCGCCGCCGGCTCGGCGCTGCGGGTGCCCCGGCTGCGCAACGCGCTTCCGGTGAACCGCCGTGTGCTCGGCTGGGTCCTCGGCGTCGTCGGCCCGGTGCTGGCCACCGTGTTCGGGGCGACGCTCAAGGGCGTTGTCGGGCTCTCGACGGACGTCGTGCTGTTCTTCCTCGCCACGATCGTCGCCGCCCTGATCGGTGGCCTCGGACCGGCTCTGGTCGCTGCGCTGCTGGGCGGGCTGCTGCTGAACTTCTTCCTCACCCCGCCGCTCTACTCCTTCACGATCAACGAGCCGGAGAACGCGATCACCGTCGTCGCCATGTTGCTGGTGGCGGTGCTCGTCGCGCTGGTGGTCGACCGGGCCGCGCGGCGCGGTGAACAGGCCGCCCGCGCCCGCACCGAGGCGGCGCTGCTGGCCTCGTTCGCCCGCACCGTGCTGACTCGCGCCGACCCGGTGCCGCGGCTGCTGGAGAAGGTGCGCGAGGTGTTCGGGCTGCGCTGCGTCGCCCTCCTCGAGAGGCAAGGGGAGGAGTGGGTGCGCGTCGCGGTGTCCGGGCCGCCGCAGTGCGGCCGGCCCGAGGACGCGGATGTCGACGTCGAGGTCGAGGAGGGCCTGAACCTGATCGGCACGGGCCGCGCCCTGCCCGCCTACGACCGACGGCTCCTGGAAACCGTCGGCGGCCAGGCGCTGCTCGCCCTGCGGACCCAGCGATCGGCCGAGGAGGCGTTGCACGCCCAGCGCCGCGCGGAAGCCAACGAGGCCCGCAGCGCGCTGCTCTCCGCGGTCGGCCACGACCTGCGCACCCCCCTGACCTCGATCAAGGCCGCCATCGGCAGCCTGCGCGATCCCCTGCTCCCACTCTCCGACGGCGACCGCGGTGAGCTGCTGGAGACCGTCGAGGAGTCGGCGGACCGGCTCACCGGGCTCGTCGACAACCTCCTGGACTCCTCCCGGCTCGCCGCCGGCGCGGTGGATCCGCTGCTCGAGGCCGTCGGCTACGACGAGATCGCCGCACGGGCCCTGATCGGGCTGCCCGAAACGGACCGGATCACCCTCGAGATACCCGCCGACCTGCCCGCCGTCATCGCCGACGTCGGCCTGCTGGAACGGGTCGTCGCCAACCTCGTGGACAACGCCCTGCGCCACGGCGACGGCGCCCCGGTCGTGCTGCGCGCGAGCGCCCACCAGGGCCGCGCGGAGCTGCGCGTCGTCGACTCCGGTCCTGGAGTGCCGAGGAAGAAGCGCGACAAGCTCTTCGCACCGTTCCAGCAGCTCGGCGACCGCCACACCACCGGGGTCGGTCTCGGGCTCTCGGTGGCCCGCGGGCTCACCGAGGTCATGGCGGGCACCCTCGACGCCGAGGACACCCCCGGAGGCGGCCTGACGCTGGTGGTGTCCCTTCCCGTCGCCGTCCATGCCGCCTCCCCACAGGTCGCGGCCCTGCCCGGGACCCACCGATGACCGGCGTCGACGACCGGCCGCGCCCTCGCCCCGTCCGGGACGGGGCCGAGCAGGTCCGGGTGCTCGTCGTCGACGACGACCCGCAGATCCTGCGAGCCCTGCGGATCAACCTGTCCGCGCACGGCTATCAGGTAGCCACCGCCCGCGACGGGCGCTCGGCGCTCACCTCGGTCGGGGACGTCCATCCCGATCTCGTCGTCCTCGACCTGGGGCTGCCCGACCTCGACGGCACGGACGTCATCACCGGGCTGCGGGCCTGGACCCAGGTCCCGATCGTCGTGCTCTCCGCCCGCACCGACTCCGCGGACAAGGTCACCGCACTCGACTCCGGCGCAGACGACTACGTCACCAAGCCCTTCGGGATGGCCGAGCTGCTCGCCCGCCTACGCGCCGCGATCCGCCGCGCGGCCACCACCACCGGCGGCGGGGACAGCACCGTGACGTTCGGGGACGTCGAAGTCGATCTCGCGGCCAAACGCGTCCGGCGGGCCGGCGAGGCGGTGCACCTGACACCCACCGAGTGGGAGATGCTCGAGATGCTCATCCGGCACCGCGGCAAGATCGTCCCGCAGCGCGAGATGCTCCGCCACGTCTGGGGGCCCCGCCACGAGGACCGCACCAACTACCTGCGCGTCTATCTCGCTCAGCTGCGCCGCAAGCTCGAGGCGGACCCCTCGCAGCCGCGGCACCTGCTCACCGAGCCGGGGATGGGCTACCGGCTCGAGATCTGAGGAGCGACCCGAACCTCAGCTGATCTTGCGCTCGAAGAGGACAGTGGCGAAGAGGTAGGCGACGACCAGGATTCCGACGAGCCAGGCCAGGGCGATCCAGATGCTGCTGCCGACGGGCTGCTGGGCGTAGAGCGCGCGCAGCGTGTCGACGATCGAGGTGACCGGCTGGTGGCGGGCGAACCACGCGACCGGGCCCGGCATAGAGTCGGTGGGCACGAACGCCGAGCTGATGAAGGGCAGGAAGATCAGCGGGTAGCTGAACGCGCTGGCGCCGTCGACGGTCTTCGCCGAGAGCCCGGCTACCACCGCGAGCCAGGTCAGCGCGAGGGTGAACAGGTTCAGTACGCCGACGACCGCGAGCCAGGCGCCCACGGAGGCCCCGGTGCGGAACCCCATCGCCAGCGCGACACCGACGACGATCGCGACCGACACCAGATTCGCCACCACCGAGGTCAGCACGTGCGCCCACAGCACGCTCGACCTCGCGATCGGCATCGACTGGAAGCGGTCGAAGATGCCGCCCTCCAGGTCGAGCAACAACCGGTACGAGGTGTACGCCACCCCGGAGGCGATCGTGATGAGCAGGATGCCGGGCAGCATGTAGTTGATGTACGAGCTGCCGGATCCGGTGGTGATCGCGCCGCCGAGCACATAGACGAACAGCAGCATCAACGCGATCGGGGTGACTGCGGTCGTGATGATCGTGTCAGGGCTGCGGAGGATGTGGCGCAGCGAGCGCCCGGTCAGGGCGCCGGTGTCGGCGAGAACGTGCGTGGTCATCCGCATTCCTTCCCTGCCGCGACCGTGCGGTCGCCGGTGGTGTCGGTCCCGCCGGTATCACCGACGAGGGCGAGGAAGACGTCCTCGAGGGAGGGCTGCTTCTCGACGTACTCGACCTCCGCCGCCGGCAGCAGCTTCTTGAGCTCGGCGAGAGTCCCGTTCTGCAGAATCGCGCCCTTGTGCAGGATCGCGATGCGGTCCGCGAGCTGTTCGGCCTCGTCGAGGTACTGCGTGGTGAGCAGCACCGTCGTCCCCCGGCCGGCAAGCTCCTTGACGGTCGCCCACACCTCGATGCGGGCCTGGGGGTCGAGGCCGGTGGTCGGTTCGTCGAGGACGATGACCGGCGGGTCGCCGATCAGGCTCATGGCGATGTCGAGCCGGCGGCGCATACCACCGGAGTAGGTCGACGCCCTGCGGGTGCCCGCCTCGGCGAGCGAGAAGCGCTCCAGCAGGTCATCGGCGATCCGGCCGGGGTTCTTCAGGTGCCGCAGCCGGGCCACCAGCATGAGGTTCTCCCGGCCGGTGAGCACGTCGTCGACCGCAGCGAACTGCCCGGTCAGGCTGATCAACTCGCGCACGTCGCCGGCCCGCCCGGAGACATCGAAGCCGTGGACGGTGGCGGTGCCCGCATCCGCCTTCGACAGGGTCGAGAGGATGCGGACCAACGTGGTCTTCCCCGCGCCGTTGGAACCGAGCAGCGCGAAGATGCTCCCCGTCGGGACCTCGAAGTCGACGCCGCGCAACACCTGCAGGTCGCCGAACGACTTCTCGATGCCCTGGACCCGAATGGCCGGTGCCACGCTCGGTTCGGTGGTCACTTCCGCTCCTGCCGTTCTGCGTCCTCGATGGCCTGGGTCAGGCGGAAGCGCTCCTTGTCGATCCACTGCCTGTCCATGTACGTCTGGGCGAAGGTCTCGGTGAACTCGACCGGGTCCTCGCCGACGATCTCGCGCAGCGGCGTCCCGTCGGCGGCGGCGCGCTCCCACAGATCCGCCAGGTCCCCGAACATCGTGATGAGCGAGTCGCCGTCGGTGATGCCCCCGTAGTAGGTCAGGTACCGGTGCATCGCCTTCGCAGCGGAGAGATACGGCTCGGGGAGCCCGTTGATGCGAGCCGGGTCCTGGCGGTACTGCTTCTTCTGCTCGAGCGAGCCGGTAACCGTCTCGATCCACTTTCTGGCCACGTCAGTCCTCTCCCCGTGTGTGCTCGGTGTGGAGCTTGGCGATGCGCTCGGTCAGGAAGCCCCAGGTCTGCCAGAACCCGTCCAGCTGCTCCCGACCCTTGGCGTTGATCGAGTACACCTTCCGCGGCGGACCCTTCTCCGAGGGCACCTTCTCGACGTCGACGAACCCGTGCTTCTCGATCCGGAGCAGGATCGCGTAGACCGTGCCCTCGACGATGGTCGAGAAGCCCTCGTCCCTCAGCCGTGCCGTGATCTCGTACCCGTACGCCGGCTGCGTCGCGAGGATCGCGAGGACGATTCCCTCCAGCGTGCCCTTGAGCATCTCGGTCATCTGGCTGCTCACGCCCAACCTCCTCCCATCTACTCTGTGTTGCTGAGTACCAGTAGAACGTACCACTAGGTACCGGCGCTCTTCAACACTGCCCATCTCGGCTGCGGGGGACTGATTCCGAGGGCGAGGACATCGTGCCGACGGACAGCACCGACGTCCGCGCTCGTCGCCGGCCCCAGGGATTCTCGTCGTGGCGTCGCTCCAGGCTCGGACGACGCCACAGCATGGATCCCGTCGTGCGCATAGAGAGCCGACTCAGGAGCCGGACAAGACGCTGTATGAAGCCCGCGACGGGCCAGACAGCGCTCACCGCGAGATCGCCCGGGCCACCGACCAGCTCGATCGCCCCTTCGTCCGAGGAACTGACCCGCGACCAGAAATTACCGAGATCGAGGCACAGCTCAGCGCACTCGCGTCCCCTCCGAAGGGGAAGCCAGACCCGGCACTGGTGCCGACGGAGCAGCGGCGCGGGAGTCGGTCTCACTGATCAGGACAGGTCGCGTGCGGCCCAGCTGGCACCATCATCGACGTAGGCGGCCCAGGGCTCGGCCGCCGCCTTCGTCGCCTTGACGTCCACGCTTTCTACGGCCGCGGTTGGCCGGGGTTCCACAGATGATCCGGGTCTGACGACTCGTCCGAGGCTCGCACCGCTG